>JAUNHC010000090.1 GCA_030524175.1 Eubacteriales bacterium | reverse complement strand
TGTCTTTTTCGTTTCAACCTTGATAGGTTCCACCTTTTCTGTCTCGGCCTTGGCAGGTTCCACCTTCTTTGTTTCCACCTTAGCAGATTCAGTATTTTTCGTTTCGACGTTCACAGGTTCCACCTTTTTCGTCTCGCCATTGACAGATTCCGCTGTTTTCGTTTCAGCTTTCACAGTTTCCGTGTTTTCCAGTACAGCCTTGGCAGCTGAACGTTTCTTCTGGAGTCTCTTCTTAGCCATGGTTTTTCCTCCTTTTGTTCCGGATATCACAGCAAATTACAGGAAACCATTGATTTTTCCTGCCTTTTTTAGTATGCTGTTAGCAGTATGAAAAATGTTTCATATCCTATTCACATTAATCTTACAAGGGAGTGAAGAAAATGTCAAGTATCCGTGATGTGGCAAAAATGGCAAATGTGGCTGCGTGTACAGTTTCCAGAGTTTTAAACGGAACCGCCAATGTTTCCCCGGAGACCCGTATGCGCATAGAGCAGGCAATGAAAGAACTGAATTATATTCCCAATGAGCTGGCAAGAGGTATGTTCCGGCAGAAGGCAGGAATTGTGGCTATGCTGGTGCCTAATATCCGCCATCCTTATTTTTCCTCCCTTGCCACTTTCATTGAAGATGAATTATATAAAAATGGTTATAAGCTTATGCTGTGCAGTACCGGAGACGATGTGGAGCGGGAGAAGGATTACCTGAAAATCCTGAAATCCAATATTGTAGACGGTGTGATCATGGGAGTGAACAATCAGAAGCCGGAGGATTATGAGCAGTTTGAAAAACCTCTCGTCATGCTTGATTATTTTGTGAACAAGGATATCCCTCTGGTAGTATCGGACCATGCCACAGGAGGGAGGCTGGCAGCAGAAGAATTTATTGCAAGCGGCTGTAGCTATGTACTGCACATCGGAAATGAGGCAGAGACTGAGCGGGTCATATCTTATGAAAGCCACAAAGTCCTACAAGAAACATTGGAGGCCAGCGGTATTCCGTCCAGAGAGCTTGATATTAAGTGGAATACCTTTGATTTCCAGGGATATTTGGAACTGGCAAAGCTGATTCTGGAAAAGCACCCGGAAATAGACGGCATCATGGCTGCAGATATGCCGGCGGCAGCTTTTATGAAAGCAGCTTTCCAGCTGGGGAAACGGATTCCGGAGGATTTGTGTATTGTGTCATATGACGGAACCTTTGTTGCCAATACTAATCTGATCGAACTGACTACCATTCATCAGTCACTGCAGGAAATAGGACGTGTCTCCGTATCGGTGATGATGAAGCTTTTGCAAGGGGAGAAGCTGGAGGAGACCTATATCCGTATTCCTGTAAAAATAAAAAAAGGCGGCACAACAATAAAAAAGGATTGACAACAACCGATTCTGTGCTATAATGAAATTACAAGCATGAAACATGTTTCAAATCAGCGGCACAAAAACATAAGACAGGCAGGCCAAATATATTGGCCTTCTTTCATACCAAATATGAAACATGTTTCAACGAGCAAAGCAGACAGGCAGTATAAAGCAGCGGCGTTAAAAGGAGGAGAAGAGATGAGGAACACCATAAAAGGTACTTTCATAGCATTTCTGGCAGGTACTTCCATCCTGATGATGACAGGGTGTTCAAAGGCAGAAAAGGATTATGATGTGTACTTTTTCAACCAGAAATCAGAGATTGCAGAAAGTCTCAATGATCTGGCTGATAAGTATGAGGAGGAAACAGGGAAGAAAGTGAAGGTTTTTACTGTGGGAACCACCGAAGGCTCAGAAACCATGCGTTCTGAATTAAAGTCAAAGGAATATCCCACTCTGTTTTCTTCAAATGCAATTGCTTTTGAAGAGTGGAAATCAGCAGGTTATGCAGCCGGAGCGGCTGATATTTCCAACGAAGAGCTTAAGACATTGTACGAGAGCGTTCCGGATGCACTGAAGCTTCAGTTCGAAGGAGAAGGAAACTATGGCATTCCCTACAATATGGAGGGATACGGACTGATCGCAGACCAGCAGATGCTGAAGGATATCCTGGACACAGAGGAGCTGGAAGCCTTTACAGAGGATTACAAGGCCGCAGATTATGAAGAGTTTCAGTCTATGATCACAGCTTTGGATACTTTTATTAAAGACGGAAGTTCTGAAGAGTTTAAACTAAACGGAAACACATACCGCACAGCAGAAGGCAAAACGGAAATCACAGAGAATCTCAACGGTGTTTTTGCCGTAGCCGGGGCAGAAAAGTGGACTTATGGAAATCATTTTGGAAATTATCCCATCAGTACAGTTTATTCCAATGTTTATGATGTACGTGAATCAGAGCCGGATAAAGCTGACGGCCTTAAGACTCCCATTATAAAATCTCTTCAGGAGCTGGACTTTCTTACAAATTATGCTGCCGGACCTGAGGGACCGGTACAGCGGGGGCCGCAGTTTATCAATTCCACAGTGACCGGTTACGACCAGGCTGTGCAGACCTTTGCAGAAGGAAAGGCGGTTTTCATCAAGAACGGCAACTGGATCTATGCCAATGTTGCAAAAGTGGATGAAGCTGTGGCAGACCGTCTCACCATGCTGCCTATGAAGGTAAATTTCAGCGATGAAGATATCAGTGTGGAAGGGCTGGATGTGGAAAAAATGAACAGATCCATACCTGAATTTGTCTCACAGTATTACATTATCAATGCAAAAGCCACCGAGGAAGAGAAAAAGGCAGCAGAAGATTTCCTGCTCTGGCTTAACACATCTTCCACAGGGCAGGATTATATAGTGAATAAATTTGCTTTTGTGCCCTTTAATGCAGACCAGGGCACTACCCTGGAAAATCCTTTATCCAATGCCCTGATTACCTATAAGGTGGCAGATGACCTTCTTGCCAATCCTTTCGACGCGGCGCCGTCATCCTGGGGGACAGAGTGCTACGGAAAATATATCATGGAAGAATTGTTTATAAATCCTGACCAGTGGCAGGAGGAAGACTTAGAGCGCATTGCAGATGAATGTGTGGATTACTGGAAATCCGGCATGGAAGAGTGGTAAGGAGAGGGGGAAATTCTCATGGAAAAATATTATAAAAAGTGGTTCAAGGTGCTCAGCCTTCCGGCAATCATCCTGTTTGTAGTTGTGATCCTCATACCCTTTGTAATGGGTGTAGCCTATTCCTTTACAGCCTGGAGAGGATCTTATTTCAAAGGTTCAGAGCATTGGTACGGCGCTCTTGTGGGGCTGAAAAACTATGTAAAAGTATTTAATTCACAGAAATTCATCAGTGCTTTTCTGTATACTGTTAAATTCACAGTGGTAGCCGTGATCGTAAAAAATGTTGTCAGCCTGGCACTGGCACTGATGGTACGCCGCATCGGCAAAGGAAAAGGCCTGTTCCGTACCCTGTTCTTCTTTCCCAATCTTTTGGGCGGATTAGCCATGGGCTTTATCTGGAGCTTTATTTTCCAGAATGTTTTTTCACTGATGCTGTTTGGGGAAAATTCTCCCATACATATACCGTTCCTGACCAATATGCTCCAGGACCCAAACAAGGCGGTTTTTGCCATGGCTATCATGGCAACCTGGCAGACTGCCGGTTACCTTATGCTGATCTATTTAAACGGACTTAACAATATCCCGGAGGATTTATACGAGGCAGCTTCCATTGACGGTGCCACGGCGGTCCAGCAGTTCCGCCATATCACAGTGCCCATGCTGATGCCTGCATTCACCATCGTGTTCTTCCTCACACTGTCAAGCAGCTTTAAGATGCTTGATGAGAACCTGGCATTGACAAACGGCGATTTCGGAACCAGGATGCTTTCACTCCAGATCCTGCTTACCACAAGGGAAAACACACCGCCTAACTATGGTATGGCACAGGCGCAGGCTGTCATATTCTTTATCCTCATAGCTGTGGTATCTATCGCACAGGTAATTATCACCAAGAGAAAGGAGATTGAGGCATAATGAGAGATTCTATGAGTACCAATAAGAAAATAAAACAGGGCATTATGTACGCAGTTATGACCTTAGTCGCCCTTTATACCTTGTTTCCCATTTACTTTTTATTTGTAAACTCCTTTAAAAGCCAAAAGGAAATCGTGGCTTCCCCTATTTCCCTTCCGGCAAGCTTTGACCTTACCTATCTGAAAAGTGCGGCAGAACAGATTAAGCTTGGGGAATCTGTTTTCAATACGCTTGTGATAACGGTGCTGGCGGTGGCGTTGATCGTCCTGGTTTCCTCCCTCACTGCATGGATGATGGTGAGAAATAAGACAAAGGGCAGCAGCCTCCTTTTCCTTTGCTTTACAGCTGCAATGCTGGTACCTTTCCAGTCAGTGATGTATCCTCTGGTCAGCCTGATGGAGAATCTTGGGCTTAAAAACACAGGCGGATTGATTTTAATGTACGGTGGATTCGGATTGAGTATGACGGTTTTTCTTTACCATGGATTCTTTAAAAGTGTACCTTTATCTCTGGAAGAGGCGGCAGTGATCGACGGAGCTAATATTTTTCAGTTGTTCTTCCATATTGTATTTCCGCTGGTGAAGCCCATTACCGCAACCGTAGTGATCACAAATGCCATGTGGATCTGGAATGACTACCTGCTTCCGTTTTTGATCATCGGAAATAATGACAGTAAAACTTTGACCTTAAGCCTTTATTATGCCAAGAGCCTTTCCGGTCAATACGGAAATCCATGGGAATTGATTTTCCCCGCAGTATTGATCTGCGTAGTACCAATCCTGGTTGTATTTATTTTCCTTCAGAGAAGCATTATTGAGGGAATTGCAGCCGGGGCAGTAAAAGGATGAGTAAAATCTGTAAAAGTGCTGACAGCAGAAAATGACAACAGACTTCCCGCTGTCAGCACCTGGTAAGAAGTTTTCAATGACATCAGGAGGTAAGAATGGAGAGAAAATGGTGGAAAGAAGCCATCGGCTACGAATTATATCTCAAAAGTTTTAAGGACACAAACGAAGACGGTATAGGAGATTTGAGAGGGATCATAGAGAAACTGCCATATTTGAAAGAGCTGGGGATCAGTCTTCTTTGGATTTGCCCGTTCTATCCGTCCCCAATGCGTGACAATGGTTATGATGTAGCTGATTATTACGGTATAGATCCCCGGTACGGCACAATGAAGGATATGGAGGAACTTTTGTCAAAGGCAAAAGAGGCAGAAATCCGCGTGATCATTGATATGGTGCTGAACCACACATCTGATCAGCACCCTTGGTTCCAGGAGGCCTTAAAAAATCCTGACAGCAAATACCGGCAATACTATATTTTCCGTGACAGCAAGGAGCGCCCCTCCAATGCCAGAAGCTGTTTCGGCGGTTCTGTGTGGGAAGAGGCAGAAGAAGGCGTGTGGTACTATCACACATTTGCAAAGGAGCAGCCTGATTTAAACTGGGAGTGTCCCCTGCTAAGAGCAGAAATACATAAAATCTTAAAATTCTGGCTGGAAAAAGGTGTGAGCGGTTTCCGTCTGGATGCGATCACCTATATTAAAAAGGGAGCTTCCCTGGCAATGGCTGAGCCGGATGGTCCGGACGGTCTGCACGATGTAGGCAGCCTCGGCCAGAATCAGCCTGGTATCGGTGAATTTCTCAAAGAAATGCGACAGGTCTGTCTCGATGGCACAGATGCAATGACTGTGGCAGAGGCACCTGGAGTACCCTATGAGGAGCTGGGAGAATTTATTGGAGAAGACGGGTATTTTTCTATGGTGTTTGATTTCAGCTATGCGGACATTGACTTATTGCCGGGAGGCAATTGGTACAATCAGGCACCGTGGACATTTAAGGAACTGAAAGAACTTATATTTAAAAGCCAGTGCAGTGTACAAAAGCAGGGATGGGGCGCTGTCTATCTGGAGAACCACGACCAGTCCCGCTCTTTAAATAAATATTTCCGTGAAAAAGCAGCAGCGGCTGAGGAAAAGGAAAAACATTTTCTTCAGGCTTCGGCTTTGGCGGTCCTTCTCATGGGACTTCGGGGAACTGTATTTCTTTATCAGGGAGAAGAACTTGGGATGGTAAACTGTCCCTTTTCCTCTGTAGATGAATTTGATGATCTGAACACGAAGGATCAGTACCAGCGTGCTCTTCAGGCAGATATTGAACCTGAAAAAGCATTGAAATATGTAAATGACAGGAGCCGTGACAACAGCCGTACACCCTTTCCCTGGAGTGGAGAGAAGAATGCCGGGTTTACACAGGGCGTTCCTTGGCTTAAGGTAAATCCGGATCATACTCTTATAAATGCCAGGCAGCAGAGTGAGGACATGCAGTCACTGTATCACTTTTACCAAAAGCTTATTGCGCTGCGAAAGGATCCTGCATATCTGGATGTATTGGTTTATGGAAAAATTGAAGAAATACCGGTGGAAAATGAAGGAGTAATTGCCTTTTGCCGTACTGCGCCGGACGGGAAAGAAATTCAGATATGGGTAAACATGACGGAAGAGAAAGTGTCAGCCGGGATTCATGCCCGTGAGGTTCTGGCAGATAATTACCAGGGCACTGAAATCGAAAATGGAATTCTTATGCCGTATCAGGCATGTATGATTCTAGTTTAAGGAATCAATAGCCGTCCATATTTACAATGAAATGAGGGAGCAAAAAGGGTATCAGCACACCCTTCAGCTCCCTGATTTTATAAAGGATAAAATTCAGGCTTTCTGTGGTGGAAAACAGTGTAATACTTAAAGCCGCAGGTTCTCATGACCTCAGCAGCTCTTGGGAAAGCAAAGGCAATCTTGTCCGGCCCATGTGCATCGGCACCGATGGTGAGGATCTCGCCTCCAAGCTCACGGTAACGTTTTAGCACATCTGTACAGGGATTAGGCTGGCCAAGGCCATAATGATATCCCCCTGTGTTCAGCTCAATACCTATCCCCTTTGTGATCAGCGTCTTCAGGATTTCATCCAGAATATCCTGATATTTTTTATAACAATATTCACGGTTCTGGTTAGGACCATATCTCACCACATAATCGATATGGCCGTAAACATCCATACCGCTGAAGGCAGCCGCATTCTCAAGGATAGACTGGAAATATTCCCTGTAACAGTCAGATTCCTGCCGTCCCCGGAAAAATTCCGGATAGTAGGGGTCAAATCCATGGACAATATGAGAGGAACCTATGACAAAATCAAAGGGAATATGGTCCAAAAGCTGGCTGAAATAATAGGCAAGATGGGGCTGCAGTCCTAATTCGATCCCGAAACGTAGATTGATTTTTCCTGCATATTTTGTTTTTAATTCGTATAACCCACTGCGGTAAGCCTCCATATCAAGAGAAAAATCAAGATTGTCGGGCGTTTCAGGATAATCCGGGTCAAGATGTTCCGTAAAACAGATTCCCTCCAAGCCGGTTTCCATGGCCTTTTGTATCATTGTCTCCATAGGAGCATCCGAATCAGCGGAAAAAGACGAATGCATATGGCAGTCCCATAATATTCTGTTATTCATGTATTGGTGTTCCTTTCATGATGCCGGAGCCTAAGGTGTTTCTGCAAGTGTATCCATGGAGGACATCTTTTGTACTGCATCCCGTTCCGGCAAAATTCTTTCATTAATATTATGCACAGGAAGCTGCGCGGTATCCTGTGATTCATGGAAAATCATGTTCTCATTATAGCATAAAATCCTTTTTTGTGATGTTTTTTATAAAATAGTCTTGAATTTTTGTTTAAAATTCGGTACAATACAACTTAGGTTGACGTTTCTTTAACAAACAGAGGAGACGCCTAATTTACCATTTAATTCATAGGAGGAATTTATCATGGCAGTAAAAGTTGCAATCAATGGTTTTGGACGTATTGGTCGTCTTGCATTCCGTCAGATGTTCGGAGCAGAAGGATTTGAAATCGTAGCAATCAACGATTTAACATCCCCGAAAATGCTGGCTCACTTATTAAAATATGACTCTACACAGGGAAGATACGCTTTATGTGACAAAGTTACAGCTGGCGAAGACTCTATCACTGTAGACGGAAAAGAAATCAAAATTTATGCAGAAGCTAAGGCTGCTGACCTTCCTTGGGGAGAGCTGGGCGTAGATGTAGTTCTGGAATGTACAGGATTCTACACCTCTAAAGAAAAAGCTCAGGCTCATATCGATGCAGGCGCAAAACATGTTGTTATCTCTGCTCCGGCTGGAAACGACCTGCCTACAATCGTTTACAATGTTAACCATGAGCAGCTGACAAGCGATGACCACATCATCTCCGCTGCTTCCTGTACAACAAACTGCTTAGCTCCAATGGCTAAAGCACTGAACGACTTAGCACCGATCAAATCCGGTATCATGTGCACCATCCACGCTTATACAGGCGATCAGATGACACTTGACGGACCGCAGAGAAAAGGTGATTTAAGAAGATCCCGTGCAGCAGCAGTTAATATCGTTCCTAACAGCACCGGTGCTGCAAAAGCAATCGGTCTTGTTATTCCGGAACTGAACGGAAAATTAATCGGCGCTGCTCAGCGTATTCCTACACCTACAGGTTCTACAACTATCTTAACAGCAGTTGTTGAAGGAAGCGTTACAGTAGAGCAGATCAACGCAGCTATGAAAGCAGCTTCCAACGAGTCCTTCGGATACAACGAAGATGAAATCGTATCCAGCGATATCGTAGGAATGTTCTACGGTTCTCTGTTTGATGCTACACAGACAATGGTTCTTCCATTAGACAACGGCACAACACAGGTACAGGTTATCTCCTGGTATGACAACGAGAACTCCTATACAAGCCAGATGGTTCGTACTATCAAACACTTTGGCAAACTGCTGAACGCATAATCCAAAGCAGGATAGAAGCATAGACTCAGCAAGGGTCCGGTCTGATAAGGGCCGGACCTTTTTTGTATATAGAGGCAGGCTGCCGGCCTGCATAGTGTACAAAACTCTCATAAGAGAGATTCGGTGAGCTAAAGCGGACTTATCCCCTTCGTTCCGGCTTCGGAACTATAGAAACAGATCTGTGTGATCTTTTCAGAGTATAATGATGGATAAAAATGGGAATATTTATATTTTGCGATGCCAGGGACAGAATACATTGTGCCCCAACATCATTTTATCTATCAGAATTTAATTAAAAGGAGGCATATGACATGCTCAATAAGAAATCTGTTGATGACATCAATGTAAAAGGCAAAAAAGTTCTTGTAAGATGTGATTTTAACGTACCTCTTCAGGAAGGCAAGATTACTGACGAAAACCGTCTGGTTGCAGCGCTCCCTACTATTAAGAAATTAATTGCTGACGGAGGAAAAGTGATCCTCTGCTCACATTTAGGAAAACCTAAAGGAGAGCCGAAACCGGAATTATCTCTGGCACCTGTTGCCAAACGCCTGAGCGAACTGCTTGGACAGGAAGTTAAATTTGCTGCTGACCCGGAAGTAGTGGGACCAAACGCAAAAGCTGCTGTAGAAGCTATGAATGACGGTGATGTTATCCTGTTGGAAAACACCCGTTACCGTGCAGAAGAGACAAAGAACGGAGAAGCCTTCAGCAAGGAACTGGCTTCCCTGTGTGATGTTTTTGTAAACGATGCTTTTGGTACTGCACACAGAGCACATTGCTCCAATGTAGGTGTAACACAGTTTGTTGATACAGCAGTGGTTGGATATCTGATGCAGAAAGAAATTGATTTCTTAGGAAATGCAGTTGATAATCCGGAGAGACCATTTGTTGCGATTCTTGGCGGCGCTAAAGTTTCCAGCAAGATTTCCGTGATCAACAATCTCCTTGACAAAGTTGATGTCCTGATCATTGGCGGCGGTATGTCTTATACCTTCTCCAAAGCTATGGGCGGACATATCGGAAACTCCCTGTGTGAGGATGACTATCTGCAGTATACTCTGGATATGATGAAAAAAGCAGAAGAAAAAGGTGTAAAACTTCTTCTTCCTGTAGATAACAAGATTGGTGATGATTTCTCCAACGACTGCAATATGCAGGTTGTATCACGGGGTGAAATCCCGGACGGCTGGGAAGGCCTTGATATTGGACCAAAAACCGAAGAAATCTTCTGTGATGCTGTAAAAGATGCAAAGACAGTAGTATGGAACGGACCGATGGGCTGCTTCGAAATGCCAAACTTCGCACATGGTACAGAAGCCCTTGCAAAAGCCCTTGCTGAAACAGATGCCACCACAATTATCGGCGGCGGCGATTCCGCAGCAGCAGTTAATATCCTTGGCTACGGTGATAAGATGACCCATATCTCCACCGGCGGCGGCGCATCCCTGGAATTCCTGGAAGGTAAAGAACTCCCAGGCGTAGCAGCAGCAAACGACAAGTAGGCATTGAGCACTTAAGAACAAACAAAGAGGAGAATATAAGAATGGCAAGAAGAAAAATTGTCGCTGGTAACTGGAAAATGAACATGACACCAAGCGAAGCAGTAAAATTAGTAGAAACCTTAAAACCATTAGTAGTAAGTGATGATGTAGACGTAGTATTCTGCGTACCTGCTATTGATATCATCCCTGTTTTAGAAGCAGTAAAAGGTACCAACATCCAGGTTGGTGCAGAAAATATGTACTACGAGGAAAAAGGTGCATATACCGGAGAAATTTCTCCAAGCATGCTGACAGATGTTGGAGTTAAATATGTAGTTATCGGTCACTCTGAGAGAAGAGAATACTTTGCAGAGACAGATGAAACTGTAAACAAAAAAGTTCTGAAAGCTTTCGAGCATGGAATTACTCCGATCATGTGCTGTGGTGAAACCCTTACTCAGAGAGAACAGGGCGTGACTATGGACTTTATCCGTCAGCAGGTTAAGATTGGTTTCCAGGGTGTTACAGCAGACCAGGCTAAGACAGCAGTCATTGCTTACGAGCCGATCTGGGCTATTGGAACAGGTAAGACAGCCACAACCGAACAGGCTCAGGAAGTTTGTGCAGGAATCCGTGCATGCATCGCAGAAGTTTATGATGAGGCAACTGCAGAAGCAATCCGTATTCAGTACGGCGGTTCTGTAAACCCGGCTACTGCACCTGAATTATTCGCACAGAATGATATCGACGGCGGTCTGGTAGGTGGAGCCTCCCTGAAAGCAGATTTCGGTGCTATCGTAAATTATAAATAATTAAAAAAACAAAATCCCTGCACATAACGATCCGAAATCGTATCTGCAGGGATTTTTAATGGGGAAAAGTGAACATAAGGAATATTTCAGTGTTATTTTTTCATTTGTATGATAAAACGTATAAAAATACGTACATTTTCTTATGTAAATTGGGTGTTTAACAACCTCTTATTTTCAAGTCTATAATAGCAAGGGTATTAGTTATAATGCAGCTGTGCATGAATACATTTGTCCATTTTTGATGTTCTATAAAATCATTGACCTTTGTATTGGATTCCTTCTGGTAAACATAAAATTCTTCCAGCTTATTGTAATTGTCCTCCACTTTATGATCCAGTTTTCTTACATCTGTTATCAATTGAGAAACATTGTTTTTTAAACCGGAAACATCGTTATTCAGTCCAGAGACATCACTTTTCAAACCAGAGAC
>JAUNHC010000032.1 GCA_030524175.1 Eubacteriales bacterium | reverse complement strand
GTCGCTTATGGAAATAATAAGCGGCATTTTTTTACATCTTATCATTTCATTTTCATCCTGCTATTCTTCTATTCCACATATCCACATATTTGCCTATCCAGCCCCTCCATTACTCGTTGCCTCTCAAATCCTCCTACAACTATAAGGCAAAATTCCCATCAAAAAAGGCCGCAATACATATTCCTGTAAAACCCGGACTTATGTATTACAGCCTGCCTTTTAATTATCTTTTATTAAATCTGTCTTTATTGATGATCAGGAGCCCCAGCCGCTCGATCTCACCTCATCTTCCTGGAGCGTGTACGATGGGCACCGTCAATAGATAAAGAAATATATCCCGATCCAATGCAACACCGCCCCCAGCATCACAAGAAGGTGCCACACAAAGTGACTGTATTTTTTGCTTAGTGCAAAAGGTATCATTCCCAATGTATAGCTTACTCCGCCAAGCAGGATCATCCACAGCAGCGGGCGGTTGTAATGATACCAGCCCGGCAGGAACATGATACCGCTCCACCCGATTATAAAATACAGCGAAAAATGAAGTGGTTTCCACTTCGCCGGGCCAAAAACGGCTATCATAATAATGCCGAAAACGATGATCGCCCATTGCACACAGAAAAGGGTGATTCCAAGTGTGTTTCCCCAGTTCACCAGATAAAGAGGGGCGAAGGTTCCTCCGATCAGGAGATAAATAGAGCTGTAATCGAACCTGCGCCACACCCGTTTCACCTTTGACCCGCTGGCAAAGCTGTGGTACAGGCAGCTCATAAGCATCATAAGAAACAGGCTGAGTCCGTAAAAGCAGGCAGCCGTCACTTTCAGGGGGGTATCTGATTTCATCAAAAGCAGGATCATACCGGCTAAAGCCAGGAGTGCCCCTGCTCCGTGGGTGACTGCATTTCCCACTTCTTCCGCAAGTGAGAGCTTTGGCGGCTCGTTTTGTTCCTGTATCCGCCGCTTTCGTTCCTCCTTCTCCTGTTCTCTGTCATTGTGTGTTATTTCTAACCTATGTTCCATGTTACTGCTGCTCCTTGTTTCGGTGTTTGTATCGTTTCTGTTTCAATCAGTTCCCTTTCAGCCGGAAGTGTATCTGTTTCTGTCCGCCTCCAATAGAAATCTTTCCGATTTCGTAATCACCAAGGGATTTTATAAATGGGGTAAGTTTGGAAAATCCGTAATTCCTCACATCAAAATCAGGGAGACGTTTTGACAGCTGGTCTCCCAGTTTTCCGGAGGAAAGCCAGCCGTCCTCATCAGAAAACTTGTCTATGATCGCATTGATGGTCTTACGGATACGCCGCAGTTCCTTCTCTTTTGGAGTCGCTTTCTGCTGTTTTACGGATGTGGTCTCAGGATTTTTGATCTCCAGTTGTTTCTCAACAAGAACCTCTTCTTTTTCCTGTTTCTGCTGGTTGGAATATAAAAGGTCCAGATATTTAAACTGGTTGCATGCAGATATAAAGGGCTTGGGAGTTTTCTCCTCGCCCATTCCGATCACCTGCATTCCTGACTCACGAAGCCGTGCGGCAAGTCTGGTAAAATCGCTGTCTGAAGATACAATGCAGAAACCATCCACATTTCCGGAATACAGGATATCCATAGCATCAATGATCATGGCTGAATCTGTGGAACTTTTTCCAAAGGTATAGCTGTACTGCTGCATTGGAATAATAGAATTATCCAGCAGTACATTTTTCCAGGATGCCAGCCTGGGACTGGTCCAGTCTCCGTAAATCCTCTTGTAGGTAGCCACTCCATTATTGGCAGTCTCATCCAAAATAACCTTCATGTACTTATCGGAAATATTATCCGCATCTATCAGTATGGCAAATCTTAGTTCAATATCCATTATATTCTCCTATGCTTGTCCGGGCTTACTTGTTTTGATTTCCCCTTAATCCAATTCCCCCTGTGGGAGATGGAAGAAGTGTGTGTGATTTCGCTGCAATTTATCCTGAAGCCCATAATAAGTATAATTATAGCTTATTTTCCAAATATTTTCAACGCCGTGGGAGAAGAGGATTTCATCCATTTATTTATCAGCGCCCCGGTATTCACCAGGCGTCCTGTGTACAATTTCACGGAATTTTTTAATAAAATAGCTGACGCTGGAGAATCCTGTCTCATATGCTATCTGGGTCACAGTCAGATCTGTATTTTCCAACAGCTCTATGCTCTTTTGTATCCTGTATTCTGCAAGATAATCTGAAATGGTGCAATTCAACATTTTTTTGAAAATACGGCAGCATCCCCCTTTGCTCATATGTATTTGCTGTGCCATTTCTTCCAGAGAAATATGTCTGCCGTAATTTTCATGAATATAAGTAATAATTTTCTTCACTTCCCCATATCGCAGGAATGGGGCTGCTGTCGTATCCGTGATATCTGTATTGAGAATCAAAAGCTTCCAGAGTTCCATCATCCGTATATATATTTCCAATTCATATCCCCTGGATTTTTCTTTCATCAGGCCGGATATTTCAAACTGGAGGTCAATAATCTGTTTCTGCCAGCATAAACACGGTCTCAGTACCACTGCCTGTACTTTTTTATTCTGGATAAAGGGCTGAAAATATTTCTGCTCCATCACACTTCCGCGGAAAAAGGTCAGCATTTTGGGGTGGATATTCACACATAAGTATTGTGCCGGACAATTCTGCTGTGACCTTGACATATGGACACAGCCGGTGTTAATAAAAATCCCTTCTCCTTGCTTAAGACAATACTCCTGATCCAGGACCGTCATGTGTACGCATCCTGAAGTGACAACACAGAACTGAAACTCGTCATGCCAATGCCAGCTGTTAAGGCCGTATGATTTTTTCTTTAAGTCTGTTTCGTATACCCGGATGGGAAAATCGTAGGGCATGGAAAAGTCTGCTTTTTTGTTTTTATCAACTGTAATTCCGTCACTCATAGCTGCTCCTTATTCTTGTGTACTGCAAAAATTTCTTTTTTAATCTCATAATCTAAGTACCGGAAAGCTGCCGGAACCGGTCAGTGCATTGGTGTGGTGACACATTTCTGTTCAGCCTGACAGCGCGGCGTACTTTCAGGCATATATCATATTATGTCGCTTTTATGGATTTCCTGCAACCGGATACTTGATAATATTTTTATATATTCTGGTAATTCATTTATATTCTTCTCTCGGGAAAACTTTTATACTTACTGTAGTTTTACAAGACATTATCATAGCAGCGTTTGGAAATGAAAAGGAGGAAATTATGTACAAAGTAGATTTAAACAGTGATTTAGGGGAAAGTTTCGGACATTATGAAATCGGGTTTGATAGGGATATTATAAAGACTGTGTCCTCTGTGAATATTGCATGTGGCGTTCATGCAGGAGATCCTATGGTTATGGACCGGACTGTAAAGCTGTGTACAAAATGGGGAACTGCTGTGGGCGCACATCCCGGTTTTCCTGATCTCCAGGGTTTCGGAAGAAGACAGATGCATATGAATAAGGGCGAATTAAAGAACTACATTATATACCAGCTTGGGGCTTTAAGCGCATTTGCAAGGAAGAACGGAACCAGGCTGCAGCATGTGAAACCTCATGGTGCCCTTAATAATATGATGCCCTATAGTGAGCAGTATTCCAGGGAAATCTGCGAAGCACTTCTTGACTTTGACCCTGATCTCATTCTGGTGGCTCCCACAAACACCATGACTCTTCATATGGCCAGGGATATGGGACTACGTACAGTGAGTGAAGTTTTTGCTGACCGGGCATATCAGGACGATGGATACCTGCTGTCCAGGTCTTATCCGGAAGCGCTTTTAACAGACGAGGATGCTGCAATTGAACGGGTGATCCGTATGATAAAAGAGGGTGTCGTGACCAGTGTAACCGGCAAGGAGATTAAAATTCAGGCAGAATCCGTATGTATCCACAGTGATACAGCCATGGCATTGAATTATGCACATAAAGTCAGAAAGGCACTGGAGAACTCCGGAATCACCATCTGCAATATGGAAGAACTGTAAATTCGAAGCTTACAGAACATAAGAGCAGATTACCTGTAAATAGAACAAAGTGGACAAGTCCACTTCAACTCCCTGAATCCCTCACTCATGAGGGACTTGTACACTTTGTGCGCCAATGTGCAGCTGCGAAGCAGCCTTCCTCTGCACATTGTGTGCATCCCCCGGAGGGTTTTTATATACTAGGAAAGTCATAACCTTCTGGTCAGAACAAAATGGAGTACTTTCCTAGTATATAAACAAGGACAATGTCAGTGCCTGTCATACAGGCAGGCACAGTGACATTGTCCTTGAATTTAATCAATCATCATATCCATTTGGATTATTGGACTGCCATCTCCAGGAGTCCTCGCACATTTCTTTAATGCCGAATTCTGCTTTCCATCCAAGTTCTCTTTCAGCCTTTGCAGCATCGGAATAGCAGGTTGCGATATCGCCTGGGCGGCGGGGTTTGATGGTATATGGAATATTTACACCTGTGGCAGCTTCAAAGTTCTTCACGATATCCAGAACACTGTATCCCTTACCTGTTCCCAGATTATAGATACTCAGTCCTGACTTGTCCTCAATCTTCTTCAATGCTTTCACATGTCCCTTGGCAAGGTCAACCACATGAATGTAATCTCTCACGCCTGTTCCGTCCGGTGTGTCATAGTCATCTCCGAACACGCCCAGTTCTTTCAGTTTGCCCACAGCTACCTGTGTTATGTACGGCATCAGGTTATTGGGGATACCGTTGGGGTTCTCACCGATAGTTCCGCTCTTATGTGCGCCGATGGGATTGAAATAGCGCAGAAGCACTACATTCCATTCCGGGTCAGCTTTCTGTATGTCGGAAAGGATCTGCTCCAGCATAGACTTGGTCCAGCCGTAAGGGTTGGTACACTGTCCTTTCGGGCATTCCTCAGTGATAGGTATGATCGCGGGGTCGCCGTAAACGGTTGCTGAGGAAGAGAAAATAATATTTTTAACGCCGTGTTGTCTCATCACATCCACAAGTGTGAGGGTTCCTGCAATATTATTTTCGTAATATTCCCATGGCTTTGCAACGGATTCGCCTACTGCCTTTAATCCGGCAAAATGGATACAGGAATCAATATTTTCTTTGTCAAAAATCTCATTCAGTGCGTCCCGGTCCAAAATATCGGCCTTATAAAACTTCACTGGCTTGCCTGTGATTTTTTCTACTCTTTCCAGAGACTTCTCGCTGGAATTGCTCAAGTTATCCAAAACCACCACTTCGTAGCCTGCTCCCTGCAGCTCTACCACAGTGTGGCTCCCGATATATCCTGCTCCGCCTGTAACTAAAATTGCCATAATCTCGTCCTCCTAAACTAATGCGTAGCATCCTTGCAGACCCCGGGCGGCTCCATTTCTGCTTCCGGAATATCACCGCCAAAATTGCCGCACAGACGCTGTCTTGTTGACAATTACCTTGTTATTTTATCACTATTTATATTTTTCTACAATAGCTTTCATCTGTGACAGCTTCTCTTCCATATCCCTCACCAGCTTGAACTGTGTGCGGCAGCGGTCAAGATTGTGCCCTTCTCTGTGTATTTTGAAATAGGTATCTCCCTCCAGGTAATCTGTGAGGAACCTCATTCCGCACTCGAAAGTCATCAGGATCGCCCCCATAGGCAGCATCTCCGTCTCCAAGTCCGTCAAGGCCCCGGCACAGCCCTCCACGTACCCTTTCACATATACCTCATACAGGTGCAGGTCGCAGGAAACCTTGGACAGATCCTTCTCATCCTCTGCGGCAGTGCTGGCACCGAACCGGATGGAATCTCCGAAATCATTTACAGAAAGACCAGGCATAACCGTGTCCAGGTCAATGACACAGATAGCTTTTCCTGTGAAATCATCGATCATTATGTTGTTCAGCTTCGTATCATTGTGAGTAACCCGCAGGGGAAGCTGTCCCTGTGCCTGTAAATCACACAGAGTGTGGGCAAGTGACTCTCTGTCCAGCACAAACTGTATTTCTTCTTTTACCCCGGCGGCACGGCCCAGAACGTCTGCCTTAAGAGCAGTCCTGAATTTATCGAAACGATCCACAGTATTGTGAAAATTCACAATTGTCTCATGAAGTGTCTCTGCAGGATAATCCGCAAGGAGTCTCTGGAAATGGCCGAAGGCAACTGCACTCTGGTAAAAATCATTATCATTCTCCACCTGATCGAAGCTTGTGGCATTCTCTATAAAGAGATATACACGCCAATATTCACCCTGAGAATCCACGTAATAAGGCATTCCTTCATGGGTATGCACAAGATTTAAGGTCTCCCGCTGGGTATCCCCGCCGTTTTCCTGAATTTTCTTTTTCAGCCAGGAAGTAACGCCGCTGATATTCTCCATCAGCTCCACCGGCCTGGTGAAAATACTCTTGTTCATTCTTTGAAGAATAAAACGCTCCACCCCATTAGGCGTTCGGAAAGTAAGGCGGTACGTATCATTAATATGGCCGCTGCCGAAGGGGATGCACTCCTCCAGCAGTCCGTCAAAGGCAAATGCCTCTATGGCCTCTTTTATGTTGTCATTTATCTCCACTTATACTTCCTCCCATAATTTCTGAGGATACAATCCCTCATCCTTTAATTTCTGGATTGCAGCCACTACCACAGGTTTATCCTCTTTATATGTCACTCCGTACCATTTATCCATTGATTTCAGGACTTTTACACTTGCCTTCTTCTCATTCAGCAGCTCATCAACAACAAAAGGCAGGAAATATTCGCATTTCAACGGATTTTTCTCCAGGTTTTCATCCAGGAATTTAGCAAATCTGTCCTTCAGCTCCCCGAGAATACTTGCAGAAAATCCCCACATATTCATGGATACAGTGCTGCCCTCCGGGATTTCCGTCCAGGAAGCCCCGTCGTCTTCTGTGTAAGCGGCGCCGCCCTCTCTCTTCTCGATATGGGTACGCTCATTGATCTTTACCAGATGGCCTTCCTCATCTGTCACGCACACACCTCTGGCCACATGTCCATTGTCTGTCAGCGTATTTTCCAGTTTATATCCCACCATCATATATTGATAAAGCCCGTCTGTATCTTCATTCTCTGCCAGGAAATCATAAGCCATCTTAAATGCATGGCTGCCGTAGTAATCATCTGCATTGATCACTGCAAATGGTCCGTCCACAGTTCCCATACAGCTCAGAACAGCGTGTCCTGTACCCCACGGTTTCACTCTTCCTTCCGGCACTTCATATCCTTCCGGAAGATTATTAAGATCCTGATATACGTATTCTACTTCAATCTGCCTGCTCAGGCGGTCTCCGATCGCCTCTTTAAAGTCAGCCTCATTTTCTTTTTTAATGATGAACACAACTTTTTCAAACCCTGCTTTGACTGCATCATAAATAGAAAAGTCTATGATAATGTGTCCCTCGCTGTCAATAGGATCGATCTGCTTCAGGCCGCCGTAACGGCTTCCCATTCCTGCTGCCATAACAACTAATACTGGTTTTTTCATAATGTTCATTCCCTTCTTTTATTCTTAACCATTATATAGCTTACGCCATTTTGAATCTTTTGTCGATTGTTCTTTTTTTTTATTCTTTTGATTCGCAGAACAAATCGGGCTTTCCCCCTGATATGAAAAAAAGAGGTACCTTACGCAGGTACCTCTCGCTGGCTTTATCCCTTAATGCCGCCGGTAACTCCGCCGATAATTTTCTCAGAAAGGAATATATAGAGAATAAATGTAGGCAGGAATACGATGATAACTGCTGCAAACATACCTGCCCAGTCACCGGTATACTTCATGGAGTTGATCATTCCGTATAACCCGGGGGCAACTGGTTTCAGTTTATCTGAACTTGCGAAGATCAGGGACAGGAAATATTCATTCCAGATATTAATAAAGTTAAATATAGTCACTGTGACGATTCCTGACTGTGCCATGGGAAACATGATCTTCCAGAAGGTACGCATTGGAGGGCATCCGTCAATCGCAGCCGCCTCCTCGTAGGTCTTGGAAATATTACTGAAAAAGGTCAGCAGGAAAATAGTGGTATAGGGCACGTTGATACCCACATACAGGATGATCAGCGTGGTCTTTGCCAAAGGAACATTATTTAAAATTCCCAAACCGGAAATCAGGCTGAACAGTGGCAGTACGACCATGATCGCAGGAACACCCATGGCAGAAACAAATCCTGTCTGGATAAATTTGTTGGCAATAAATTCAAAACGTGACAGCACATAAGCTGCCGGGGCACATACGAGGATCAGCACTGTACAGGAGATAACAGAGTACAGCAGAGAGTTTCCGAAGAAGACTGCCACACCTGATCCGTTCCATGCTTTTGCATAGTTTTCGAAATGGAGTCCTGTCTCAAATTTCAGAGCCTTGCCCTGGAAGATTTCCGCGGTAGTAGAGAAGCTGGCGCCGAATACCCAGCCTAAAAGTACAATGGTAAATATGACCCAAAGCAATATGATTATGTAGCCAGGGGCAAGCTTCAGCTCTTTTTTTAAGTTAAACGGTCTACGTGGTTCTTTTTCTTTTGCCATAGCTCATCCCTCCTTTAGAATTCAAGGTCATCATCTTTGATCACCTTGTTGCAGACAGTAAACACAATTACCACACAGATACTGAGCAGTACACCGATGGCCGCGCCAAGACCGGAATTACGCTCTGTGACTGTATTGCCGCCGCCGAAGATCTGGGCGTACATATATACGTAAGGGGTAATGGTCTGGGTGTCCGCAGTAACATTGGAGAAAAGCTGCGACCATACAAAGAAGCCTACACAGCTTACAGACCACATAGTAATATTTGTCTTAAATACTCCCTTGAGAAGAGGTAATGTCATATAGCGGAACTGATTCACTTTATTGGCACCGTCAATAGTTGCTGCCTCATAGTATTCCGGACTGATACGCTCAATACCGCTGAGCCAGATCAGCATGTGGTAACCAACCATACCGAAACAGTATGCAAGGAGCAATGCCATGAATTTATGCTCATTATCCAGAAGCTGGACTTTTGCCAGATTATCCAGATGCAGTGTTTCCAAAATACTCTTGATAAGTCCGAAACGCGGGCTGTATACATACTGAAGCCACATAGTTGCCAGTGCAACAGCACTTACAATGTTCGGCATGTAGATAATAGCACGGAAAAGCTTTTTAAACCGGATACCGCTGGTGAGTATTACCGCAAACAACAAAGACAATGTCATTACAATAAGACCGCCGATCAGCCAGATACGGAAGAGGTTAAATGATGCAGTGCGGAACAGACTGGTATTAACCAGCTTTACATAATTATCAAGACCTACGAAGCTCCAGAGACTCATAGGGTCTGTAACCCCTTCAATTTTGAAAAGGCTCATAATGACTGTACGCACAATAGGGTAAAGAAAAATACCCAGGAACAGAACAACCGCCGGCGTAAGGAAAACAACTATCATTGTTTTATTTTTTTTCAAATGGGCTCCCTCCCTTTCCTATATATTTCTGCTAAGCAAAAGATGGCGGCAGCGTATAAACGATGCCACCATCTCTTACTTACTTTATCCCCGCAGCTTACTGCGGGCTATATGATCATGCAGCGTTCTGCATAGCTTCTACAAACTCATCTGCTGTCATAGTGCCAGCCATTAATTTGATGAAGTTTTCTTTAATGATAGGAGTCATGTCTACGTTTGTCTCAACGCCTACAGCCCAGGTGAAACGGGTTGTGCTGTTATCCATAACAGGTTTTGCACAAGCAACCATCTCCGGCCACTCAGAATTTGTGGTGTCCGCCGGAATACCTACGGATGCCTCAGATAACTTCTTGTCATATTCGCCCTTGGTGATATATGTAATCAGATCAAGTGCTTCTTTAGCCATTTTTGTGTCTTTGTTGATACCGAATACCTGTGCTCCGAAGTTATTTGTCTCAACTCCGTTTGCGCCGTTCTCAAGTGCCGGATATGCGAAGCAGCCCCATTTGAAGTCCGGGCCGGCCATATCTTTTACTTCGTTCGGAAGCCAGGAGCCGTTTAAGTACATAGCAGCTGTTCCCAGAGCCAGCTCAGTATTCTGTCCTGCCGGCCATACATTAGAGCCAACCATCTCAGAATAATATCCCTTTGAAGCAAGGTCTTCAATGTCTTTTGCCATCTGAAGAACTGCAGGGTCATCCCATTTGCCGTCTGTAACGATCTCAACTACCTTTTCTTCACCAACAAGTCTTCCCAGATGATATCCGATCACACTTGTAGCATATGCATCGTCCATGGTCATCGGTGTGATGCCTGCATCTTTTAACTTCTGGCATACATCCAGGAACTCTGCCCATGTTGTAGGCTCGCTCTCGATCCCTGCCTGCTCAAACAGATCTTTATTATAGAAGAATGCAAATACATTCGGCTGATACGGAATTGTCTTAAGTGTTCCGCCGCCAGCCTCTCTGCATGCTGACATCATTGCAGGAATTGCTGTCTCTTCATAATTTGCTTCTTTTACAAGGTCTTCCAGATCAAGGAGATATTTGCCGTACATGCCGTTTACACGGTCAATATCCTCATCGAAAATGTCAATTTGTGTGCCGCCGTCCAATGCAGGCTGCAGTGCCTCACGGTTACCGGTACGGCCCTTAAACTGAAGATCAACCTTAACGCCTGTGTCTGCCATATAAGCGTCAACAGCCTCCTGGATAGCCTGGCCCTGAGGCTCTGTGGACTCCCACATTGACCAGTAAACAAGTGTGTCATCAGCAGCATGAACTGTAGCTGCCGGAGCCACCATTGTCCCTACCATTGCTGCACATAATGCCGCGCTAAGAATTTTCTTTTTCAATCCCATAATACTTACCTCCTTAGATTTTTGAATAGTTCTGCGGTGCGTACTTTAGCAATTATTCATCATTTCTGCACCCTTATACATATAATTTTAGCATTTTTGCACAATTAGTATTTACACAATCATTCATTTCTTTTGTACAAAAAGATAAAACGCACAAATAAACAGGGGAATTTATTGATAATTTTATAACATTATTTTGCTTGTCTCCTCACCGGATACACATGTAGTTGTCCTGCGTTTATCTGACAAAAATAAAAGAAGGCACTGTCAAATGAATGAGCAGCGCCTTCTTTTATTTTTCCTTAACCTTTGATACCGCCTCCGGTAACTCCGGCAATAATTTTTTCTGAAAGTACAATATAAATAATGAATGTAGGCAGGAATACAATGATAACTGCCGCAAACAGACCGCCCCAGTTACCAGTGTACTGCATAGATGTCAATACGCTCTTAAGGCCTGGTCCTACAGACATGTTCTTCTCTGTCGCACCGAAAATCAATGAAATAAAGTATTCATTCCAGATATTCATAAAGTTGAAAATACCAACCGTGACAATACCTGGCTGTGCAAGAGGAAGCATGATCTTCCAGAAAGTCTTCATGGGTGAACAGCCGTCAATAGCTGCCGCCTCCTCGTAGGTCCTGGACAGGTTTGCAAAGAAGGTCATCAGGAAGGTTGTGGTAAACGGTACCTGCATACCTATGTACAGCAAGATCAATATGAGCTTAGTCCCGGTCATATGGGCTTTGGTAGCCAGTCCGAACAGCGGAAGAACGATCATGATCTGCGGTATACTCATTGCAACAATAAAGCCTGAGCTTATCACCTTGTTCCCGAGGAAAGTAAATCTGGCCAGCACATATGCACAGGGAGCAGAAATAAGGATTGTAAAAACGGTTCCCAGAACTGCATATATGGCTGAGTTCATAAAGAATACTTTTATGTTGTTGGATGTCCATGCCGCAGCATAGTTTTCCGGATGAAGCCCGGTTGCAAACTTCATGGTCTCGCCCTTCATGATCTCCGGTGAGGTGGAGAAGCTGGCGGCCAGAATCCACAGCAGTGCCAGAATTGTAAATCCCACCCAGATGATCAGCAGGACATAACCGGGTATAAGCTTCGCCTCTCTTTTGGGATTAAAGGGGTCCCGTACTTTCTTTTCTTTCTCTTTTTTAGCCATCTCTCATTCCTCCTTTCTAGAATTCCAGGTCGTCTTCTCTGAACAGCCTGTTTACCAGGAAGAAGATAATCAGTACAACAAGTGCCATGAGGATGCCTACAGCAGCGCCTTTACCAGGCATACGCTCTGACATACCCGTGTTTCCGAATACAATGTTATACATGTACACCACCGGTGTGATCGTCTGGCTCTCGGAATTGTTTGGAGACCACATCTGCGACCATACAAAGAATCCTACCACACTTACAGTCCAGAAAGTGAGAACTGTCTTAAATACACCTTTCAGAAGCGGCAGTGTGATCCTGAAGAACTGCTGCACCTTATTGGCCCCGTCAATGGTAGCCGCCTCGTAATAATCCTGAGGCAGACGTTCAATACCGCTTAAGAAGATCAGCATGAAATATCCTACTGAACCAAAGCAGAAGGCAATGAGCAGTGACCAGAACTTCATATCGCCGTTCATATAGTCAGTACGCGCCAGCTTATCCAGTCCAAGTGCAGCGAAAATATTATGGAGCATACCAAATCTTTTCTGGAAGATATAGTAGATCCACATGTTTGCAAATGCCACTGCACTGATAATATTTGGAAGATAGATCAATGCTCTCCAGAAGGATTTTGCCCTTACTCCGTTTGTCAGGATAACTGAAAACAGAAGAGCGAAGAAGATAACTCCGATACCGCCGATAAACCAGATTTTCAGCATATTCTTCATGGATGTCATAAAGATAGAGGTTTTCATAAGTTCAGAATAATTCCCAAACCCCACAAATTCCCAGGTGCTCATCGGGTCACTGACACTTGTCATGGAGAAAAAGCTCATCATAGTAGTACGGATTACCGGGTACAGGAACATAACAAGAAAAACAATTATAGCCGGCAGGGTAAAACAAATTATCATCGTTTTATTTTTTTTCAAGGATACCCCCTCCTTTTCTTTTCCATTCAAGGATAAAGCTAAAGGGGCGTCAGCAAAAACCGCCGCCCCTTATGCCGTCATATCATATCGCTGTCAGTATGGGTTATTTCTTAGCTGCTGACAATGCTTCTACGAATTCATCCGGAGTCTCTTCTACTTTTGCAAGTTTGATCAGATGTTCCTGGATGATTTCCATGTAGTCTGTATTTGTCTGGAATCCAACTGCCCACATATAAGCTTTAGATACATTCTTGAAGAATGGTTCTGCGCCCTGGATTGCAGCCGGCCATTCGGTGTTGTCTGTATCTGCCGGGATAGAGTTAACGGATTCAGCCATCTTAAGGTCATATTCGCCTGTGCAGATGGAATGAGCAAAGTCAAAAGCTTCCTGCTGCATCTCAGATTTAGCCACGATACCAAAGCCCTGTGCACCAACCATGGAGCCTTCAGTTCCGTCTACGCCGCCCTCAACTGTGGGCCATGGGAAGAATCCCCAGTTTACTTCTGTTCCTGTAGTCTGGATAATTTCATTTGGTACCCAGGATGCCTGGAGAACCATGATAGACTCGCCGTATCCAACTTCGCTCTGTCCGTCAGTTCCGTTAGCCGGAGCATATTCGCTCATGTAACCTTCTGAGAACAGTGTCTGAATGTCTTCTGCTGCCTGTTTAGCTTCCGGAACATTTACCCAGTCAGCATTGTTGATAATATCCATAACTTTATCCTGGCCTACATATCTTGCAAGCTGGAAACCATACAGCAGGTTTACAAAGTTGGAATCACAGGTCATAGCGTTCAAACCGGAATCGCCTTCTTTAACTTTCTTGCAGGCTGCAAGCAGAGCGTCCCATGTCTCCGGAACGTCTTCATCTGTCAGGCCTGCCTGCTCCCAAAGGTCTTTGTTATACCAAACACCTGTTGTATATGGCTGGTAAGGCATAACCAGAAGTTTGCCGTCTCCCCATGCTTTCGCCTGGTCTAAGATGATAGGCATGATGTGACTCTCATAATCAACAGCTGCTGCCATCTCTGTAAGGTCAACCAGATATTTGCCGTCCTGCTCAACTACACGCTGGAAGTCATCATCGAATAAGTCAACGTTCTCTCCTGCATCAAGTGCAGCACCGATCATAGTCTTAACGTCACGGCCCTTCCACTCAATGTTTACATGAACACCGGTGGCTTCTTCGTAAGCGTCAGCTGCTTCCTGGATAACCTTTGCCTGGTTCTCAGTAGAGTTCCACATGGACCAGTAGGTGAGTTCTTTCTTGTCAGCTGCCTGGGCAGAAATGCCGGTAGCTGCAAATGTTGTTACTGCCATTGCTCCGCATAACAGTACGCTCATAATTTGTTTCTTCTTCATAAAATGTACCTCCTTTATTTTTTAGCGTATTTGCATAATCGCACGCCATTTTATGACTATATTTTAGTCTTTTTATCCAAATTTGTATTTGCACAATTCTTTTAGATGTTTGCACAAAAGTGTTTTTCACTTTATTTTAATTATTTTATTCAATTCTTTTGTGCACTTTTTCAGACTATTCTTCGGCATTTTGAAGGTTTTTCCGTGGTTTTTTCGGCATTTTTACCAAAATTTCCCAACCACTGTTATAACCCAAAACAGCCGTCCACATCATACCATTTGCTCATAAACGGGGCAATGGTAATTTCTGCTGTCCTTCCCTGTCCGTCGTAAACCATAGTTGTCTGCTCCTCCTGGCTGTTGTTCAGAAGGATAAACTTCCCAGCCTCCGGGAAACAGGTGCATTCCACATGAATATTGTCAGAATACCATTTCTTCATTTCCGTCTCTTTTCCCGCTGCCCAGAACAGTGCACGATGGAGAAGCCGTACATTTTCCTCTGAATATTTCAGCGAGGTAAGATACAGTCCGCGGCCTTTGCCATAGGAATTGGCTGCCAGGAGAACGTTGTCATCATCCGCACAGAGTACATCGGTGTCCAGACTTGTGATATACACACCGTTCTTCACATTTTTAAGCTCATCTGCACATACTCCGTCTTCTGTGAGGAAATGTCCCTCCTGTACAGTAAACGGAAGCTTGGCAGCGCTTTTGGAAAAGCCCAGTTCTTTATCAACACCCAGCACATCAAAGAGCTGGAAGAAATGACCGTGTGTCTGAACAGCAGTAGGATCACCGATTCCAATGAATCCGCCGCCCTTCTCATTCACCCACCGGCGGACCTTGACAGCAAGCTGTTCATTCTGCCAGTATCCGCCGCCGCTCCAGGCGGTGCCGGCGTCTCCCATATTGATGAGAACCTGAATGTTATCCAGTGCATCCCCTTCCAATACATCCTCAAAGGAAAGGAATTCCACATCCACATTCATACCGGAAAGACATTCCAGGACTCCTCCGCGGTAAGGCTTCGTCCAGTCATTGATATCATCATCGATCCAGGAACGGATTTTGCCCCAGCAGTTCAGGATTCCCACTTTAAATGGTGCTCTGTATTTCCCATAGGTACGGGCAGTGTCACGGATCGTCCGGAACTCTTCTGCCAATACACCCACATAATCAATAAAATCAGGTCTTGTGACAGCCAGGCTCAAATAGCCGCCGAATCCAATCCTGTCTGCCGGATTCTGGACCATGGCCCTTCTGATATTTTTCCAGTATTTCTGGCAGTCACCCACCGGGTCTCCATCAGGGAAATTCGGCTTGCCTTCCAGATTCACAGGGAAAAAGTAAGGATACAAGCGTACTTCCTTTACCATATCCGCGGGCACATCTGCCACACGCCGAAGTTCCACACCGCTCATACACGGATTCACAATGGCGTCAAGGCCGATCCCGGCGAAATATTTGCCGTAAGGTTCTGAGCCTATGTGATGGTCGCAGTAGAACATCATTGTCTCTCTGCCTTTTGCGTGAACGATATCAACCCATTCCTTGGCGATCCCGGCTACCGTCCTCTGGATAAAATCCATCCAGTCTCTGTATTTCTTAGTAGGAATACTGTTTACATCACTGAAGCAGCCCTCACGGATAATGTCCTCAGGGGTGAGAGCATAGCCGTATTCCTTCTCGAAATTCTCAAGGGCCAATGCGCTTGTACAGTCGTGGTAACCCAGCCAGTCACGGTAACGGCTGCGTATCTCTCCGTTTACATCCTGGAAGTTATTTGTAAAATGATAGGCCAGGGAGGTAAAACGTACTACATCTGTCTGAGGATTTTTATCCAGCCAGTCGTTGAGAAATTCTTTTAAATGTTCTCTTGTCTCAGGCTGATTAGGGTCCATGGGACGGATATGCTCGCCTGTCCAGTTGTTAGTTATGTAATTATACATGGACGTAGTGTCCCAGATCTGATAAGCCAGGAAATTCACTGTGTACACATGATATTTATCTGCATTATGAATGGTTACCGTGGTGGTCTCCGGCTCATAGGTCCAATTTTCCTCTGCCACCTTTTCACCGGTAGTACGGTCGTAAACCTCAAACCATTTACGGCTTCCCTCTCTGTGATCCGGCCTGAACTGCTGGTCGAACCAGCCTTTCATGATATTGATCTTCACTGTCTCATCCATTGCTGTAACCGGGTCGGATTGTAAAAATTTCTGTGTGAGCTGATCCTCGTGCTCTCTGGCCCAGTCCTGATCTGCCCTGGTAAGGCTCAGTGTGGAATAGACTTTAAGCCCCAGCTCACCGATGCTTGCCGGAAGCTCTGTACCATCGCTGTTTCTTACAGCATCTGCCCCCCATTTCCCGGCGATATCCTTCAGTAGATCATCCATGCCCTGTTCTACAGGCAAGGTAATATACCCTTTGCTCATACGTCTTTCCTCCTTCTATATAGTGTCTTTTATATCTGTCTTTACCATCCCTTGTATATGGAGATACGGTAATCAACCATACGGCCGCCGTTCTGTTCTCTCCACTGACCGGGAGCCATCCCCACCAGCCGTTTGAAGTTCCGGTTGAATGTGGATGCAGTGGGAAATCCAACCTTACTTCTGATCTCTTCCACTGTTTTTTCTGTTTTATCCAAAAGCTCGCAGGCTTTCTGAATCCTCACAAGATTGATGTATTCCATAGGTGTGGTGTTGACTACTTTTTCAAACAGGCGCCGGAAATGGGTTTCGCTTACATGGCAGATATCAGCCAGATCTTCAATGCGGAGCTGTTCCATATAATGCTCTCCCACATACTCCAGAGTCCGCATTATACGCTCCATGTTCTGTTCGCTGCTCTGCTGCCGCAGAGAATCCACAGGGTTGAGCCTGGCCACCTCTACAAGAAGTGCCAGAAGAAGACCTCTTACATCCTCCTGATACATTTCCTTCTTATTCCGCATCTCATCAAGTATACTACAGATGATCTCCGCCATCCTGGGGCTGTCCTCCTTCTGCATGAAATGGGGCGCCTTGTGTATCCTTTCAATGAGACGGACTGCCATCGTGGGTTTATCCTTATATATTTCCTTCAGGAATCCATCCACATCGATAAACAGATATTCCCACCGGTTGACCATGTCATCCTTGCTTCTGGTACAGTGGGGGAAATTCCTTGGAATCACAGTATAAGTCCCTTCTCTGTATTCCCTCACGTCATCTTCTATGATCATCTGGCCCTCACCGAAGTAGCAATAACCGATTTCCAGATAATTGTGAAAATGCAAGGATTCCTTCCCATAGTTCAATATCCACCGTTCACCCAAAAGTGCAATCAGCGGTGCCTTTTGTGGTATTTCATAATAGCGAAATTCAATATCTTTTTTATTCTTCATGTTTTCGTCACTATTTATATTTTTTCACCTGTTTTTTTGTGCAGTTACTACAAGTTTTCTTTTTGTCTCACTGAAATCATTATAACATACCCCAAAATTGCCATGTTTTCATTTTCAATCTCCTTTTTTGCATTTTCGACCATCTTTTAGTACCCATTTATCCTTCTGTGTCTCTCTTTTGTATTTTCGGATTACGGCTTGTCATATTGGCGTCATCAGTAGTATATTCAAATAATAAGGAGGAAACACTGCAAATGAAAAAACCAAATATCATTTTAATTATGACAGACCAGCTTCGGGGCGACTGCCTGGGTTTTGCAGGGCACCCTGATGTGAAAACCCCTTATCTTGACACTTTGGCCAGCCGCGGAGTTTCTTTTGACCATGCTTACAGCTCGTGTCCAAGCTGCATCGCAGCCCGGGCAGCCCTGCACACCGGCATGAGTCAGGACCATCACCAAAGAGTTGGCTATGAAGATAATATCCCATGGAACTATGCTCACACTCTGGCAGGAGAGCTTTCTGCCGGAGGATATTATACTCAATGTGTGGGAAAGATGCATGTGCACCCTCTGCGGAATTATCTGGGTTTTCACAACGTGGAGCTTCACGACGGCTATCTCCACGCTGCACGCTGCGGCAATATTCCTTACCGCGAATCCCAGTATGTGGCAGATGACTATTTTTACTGGCTGAAACAGGAGCTTGGAGCAGGGGCTGATGTGACAGATACCGGACTGGAATGCAACAGCTGGGCAGCACGTCCCTGGATATATGAAGAAAAATACCATCCCACCAACTGGGTCACAGACAGGTGCATTGATTTTCTGCGGAGAAAAGATCCGGGAAAGCCCTTTTTCCTTATGGCTTCCTACCTGCGTCCTCACCCGCCTTTTGACGCACCCTCGGTTTACTTCGACATGTATAAAGATAAGGAACTGGCGCCTCCCGCTATGGGTGACTGGGAGGACACCGCTTATTTCCAGGAAAACGGCCGGGTCTTTGATTCCAAATGCGGTCCTTCAGACCCCGACCTTATCCGGCAGGCACAGATCGGTTATTATGCCTGCATCACCCACCTGGACCATCAGATCGGAAAGCTGATCCAGGCTCTGGTAGAAAACGAAGAATACGAAAATTCTCTTATTCTTTTTACCTCGGATCACGGGGAGGAACTATGTGACCACCATTTCTTCCGTAAATCCAGGCCGTACCAGGGGAGCTGCCGGATCCCTATGATAATCTCGGCCAATGATAAAATCCTTCCGGGTATCCGCCGGAACCGAATCTGCCACTCTGTGGTGGAACTCCGCGATGTGATGCCCACCTTACTTGACTTTGCAGATATGTCCATTCCGGAGACAGTGGACGGGCTGAGCATGATACCTATGGTTATGGATCCCACTGAGCGTATCCGTCCATGGCTGCACGGGGAACACTCCTACGGCGAATTTTCCAATCACTGGATCGTCACAGAAAGAGACAAATATATCTGGCATTCCCAGACCGGACAAGAGCAATATTTTCTCCTGTCAGAAGACCCCCATGAGCTGCATGACAGGATTGAAGACGACAGCTGCCAGGAGCGTATTTCCTCTCTCCGTTCCATTCTGGTGGAAGAGCTCACAGGAAGGCCGGAAGGCTTCACCTCCGGGGGCAGTCTTGTGGAAGGCCAGCCTTATCCTGCTTATATGGAAGCACCCAGGGAGGACATATAATGGAAATGGAAAAAAATAAATCCGGCGGCAGCTTATCCCAACTCACCGCTTCACAGATTTACTGGAAGCTGTTCACCATCACACTCACCTTAAGCGCATGTACCTTCGGCGGTGGCTTCGTGATCATCGGCATGATGAAGCAGAAATTCGTAGAAAAGCTTCATTGGCTGGCTGAGGAAGAAATGCTGGACATGACTGCCATTGCCCAGTCCTCCCCCGGAGCTCTGGGAGTGAATATTGCAATTGTAGTGGGGTACAGGATCAAGAAATTCTGGGGCGCTGTGATCTCCACCCTGGGAGCGGTGATTCCTCCCCTTGTGATCATTTCCATCATATCCGTGTTTTATAATCAGTTTAAAGACAACAGCTATATCGCCGTTGCCCTGCAGGTAATGCGGGCCGGGGTTGCCGCCGTCATATTTGACGTGGTGATCGGCCTGGCGAAGAATATTTTTAAAACAAAAAGTGTTCTGTGGATCATCCTTATGTTTGCCGCTTTCATCGCCACCTGCTTTTTCAAGGTAAGTGCTGTTATCATTATCCTGGTATGCGGTACCATCGGGCTGCTGAATGTGATCCTTTCAGGAAAAAAGGAGGGAAAAGCATGATTTATCTCCGGTTATTTATTGCATTTTTTCAAGTAGGCCTGTTCAGCTTCGGCGGGGGATATGCGGCAGTGCCGCTCATCCAGAGCCAGATCGTGGAAGCACACCACTGGCTGGAAATGAGCCAGTTTGCTGATCTCATCACCATAGCAGAAATGACCCCTGGGCCCATTGCCGTAAACAGCGCAACCTTTGTGGGCCAGCATATCGCAGGTCTTCCGGGGGCAATCATATGTACCCTTGGATGTATCATGCCGTCTTTTATCATCGTCCTGATACTGTCCTTTCTTTACATGAAGTACAGAAGCCTGCGCACCATGCAGGGAATCCTTACAGGACTCAGACCGGCCATTGTTGCCATGATCGCATCTGCAGGGCTTTCCCTGCTGCTTCTGGCCTTGTTCAATGCCTCTCTGTTTGATCTGAAACTTACTGATTTCCGTGTAGTGGAAGGGATCCTCTTCTGTGTAAGCCTGTTCCTTCTGCGGAAATTTAAGCTAGGGCCCATTCCCATTATCTTTGGTTCCGGGATCGTGGGAACTGTTATTTATGCGATAATGGGTAAAGTATAGGAGGGGTATCCCCCTCCTATTCTCTTGCAGCAAGCCATTCCATTCTCTCTATGGCATAGGCGAAAAACTCCCGGTAAGCTCCGCAATAGCGGTTTTCTGTAGTTTCCCCTGTAATCGTGCAGTCTTTGCGGCACCCGCCCCGGCATAGAGGATACCACCTGCAATTTGGACATCGATCATCCCTGACCTGGGAGTCTCTGAAAAACTGTTTCCAATTTTCTCCTTTCTCTCCCCAGGTGCTTTCCCCCGTCTCTGACATGCCTTTAAACTCCCAAAAGCCATAGTCTTTAACATTTCCCATACAATAACCGTCAAGCACATAAAAATCACAGGGATATACGTCCCCATTGGCCTCCACCACATTCTGCATGGTACATTTTCCATACATGGCACAAGCTTCCGGTGTATTGCCCTTAAGTACATGGAACCAATTATCTATCTCTCTTATAAATACCGGCTCCCCCTTTATCCTGTCCTCAAACCAAAGGTCAAATAAAGTTTTTAATGCCTCTGCATAGTGAGGGGCATCCAATGTACAAGCAGCCCCCTTCTCATCTCCGTCCAAAGACTCCAGACAAGGAATATACTGCTGGTAAAAAAATCCCTGCTTTTTCAATCCCTGGTACACTGAACGGATCCTCCTGGCGCTCTGCTTCGTAAGCACGCACAGAATATTTACCGGAACCCCCATCCTAAGAAGCATCCGGGCATTCTTCAGCACTCTCCCGTAGGTTCCCTTGCCGGCCATATCTTTTCTGTTAAAATCATGGAGTTCGCGGCTGCCGTCCAGGGAGATTCCCACCAGGAAATCATGCTCCTTTAAAAACCTGCCCCATTCTTCATCTAAAATAAGTCCGTTTGTCTGTAATGTCCAGGACACCTGCTGCCCGGGCTTCTTCCGCCGTTTTACCTCCTCAGCAAAAGCTTTGTAAAAATCAAGGCCTGCAAGGGTTGGTTCCCCTCCCTGAAATCCAAAAACACAGGAATCTGCAGACTGCAGTGCCTGAAACACTACAGTCTCCATGATTTCCTGTGTCATTTTTCCATAAGAAGGAACTTCCCGGTGCATGGCCTCATCACGATAAAAGCAGTATGCACAGTCCATGTTGCATTCCGAAGACACCGGCTTCAGCAAAAGCTGTAATTCCTTTTTCATTTATTTTATATTTCCTTCCAGATAATTTCTCCCGGATTCATTTCATATTCCTGGGTCCTGCCCTCTCCGTCATATACTACTGTCTTCTGAGGTTCTGAGGTATTGTTGAGAATAGCGTATTTGCCTGCTTCAGGATAAGCATGGACCTCACAGTTTATGTTCTGGGCAAACCATCTCTTCAGATTTTCCTTCTTGCCCGCTGCATAGTAAAGAGCCCGCAGAAGCAGTCTTGTATTCTCAAAGCTGTACGGAAGACCTGCAATATACACACCGCATCCTTTTCCATAGCTGTGAGAAGCAATATGCACCTCTCCGTTTGAGAATTCCACAATCTCCGTATCCTCTCCAAGTGCATAAACGTTCTTCATGCCCTCGCCGAAATCATATGGAGTTGTACGGTCCTCTGCAATAAAATGTCCTTCTTTCACCTGTGTGAAATATTTGTCTGTGGACAAGGTAAAGCCTAATTCCTTGTCAACTCCCAGAACATCTGCAAGCTGGAAGAAACGTCCGCCTGTGTGATAAGCACTTGGCTCGCCCACGCCCAGGAAACCTCCCCCATTGTATATCCAGCTGCGGATTTTGGAAACCACGGAAGGATCAGCCCACTCTTCCCCGCCTGAGAAAGCAGTCATGGCATCTCCTGCATTGATGATCACATCCACATCCTCCGGAATGCCCTTTTCTTTTACTTCACGGAAGCTTAAGAAGCTTACATCAATGGCAGCTCCGCTTAAAGCTTCCATAACTCCCATATAAGAATAACACTGCTTGTACCACAGCTCATGGGCTACCATATATGCCTGCCAGGAACGTAAGGATCCCCAGGAATTAAGTACCGCAACCTTCAGCCCGTTGTATGGCTTGATTCCTTTAATATTATCATAAATAAGACGGAACTCGTCTGTCACACTCTCAATGTAATCTACAAATTTGGGGAATTTATAAGCCAGGCTTAAATATCCCCCATAGCCGATACGGTCAACAGGCTTACGCATAATGGCTCTTCTGGCTGTCACCCAGTTCTTCATAGCTTCAGGAACCGGGTCGTTTCCCTCATAGAAAGTATCCGGGAAGAAATAAGGCAGGAAACGTCCCTCTGTATATTTCACATGAGGAATCTCTGAAATAAGGCGCAGACTCACTCCTCCGCCTACACTTCCCACCACAGCGTCAAGACCGATCTCTCCGAAATATTTGCCGTAAGGCTCTGTCCCGATCCAGTTGTCCCCAAGAAACATCATAGCTTCACGGCCTGCATCATGGACAATCTCCACCAGCTCTTTTGCTTTTTTGGCAACAAATCTCTGGATGAAATCCATATAGTCCAGATATGCCTTAGTAGGAACGCGGAAGGTGGAATTATAGTAGCCGTTGTCCACAATATCTTCAGGACGGAGGGCATAGCCGTATTCTTTCTCAAACTCTTCCAATGCTTTGACAGATACCGTTGCGCCGTATCCGAACCAGTCTACAAATTTCTCCTTTGCCTTGCTGTTGAACACCAGGGTGAAATGATAGAAAAATGTGGTAAAACGTACAATATCCGTGGAGGGGTTATCCTTCAGCCACTGGATCAGGTATTCTCTGGCAAATTCCCCTGAAGCTGCCTGGCGCACATCGAAGGGGATTTCATGAGGCTTATCTCCCCAGTTGTTTGTGATATGATTGTACATCTGTGTAGGGTCCCACACAGCGTACACAAGGAAAGAAACTGTATAGTCGTGGAACGGGCTGGCATTCTTTACCACCACCTGATGTTTCTCGGTGTCAAGCTCCCAGGCGTCAGCCGGAACAATCTCCCCGGCAGTCCTGTCCATCACCTCCCACCATTTCTTCGGGTCATGAAGGTAATCAGGAACCACCTGCTCCTGGTAATATCCATCCATAAAAGAAATGGACAGTTCACTGTCAACAGCAGTGTTATGCTTTGACATTAAATAGAGCTGCTGGCATTCCTCCATATGCTTTTCCGCAAATTCATTATGTCCTCTTGCCACAAAATATGTAGTATAAATTTTCGCATCCAATGCTTTGATATCGTCGTCTAATTTTGTACCGTCACTGTCTCTGAGGGCATCTGCTCCCCATCTGTCCAGCATCTCCTTTGTCTCATTCAGGAAATTGGATTCACTTGGAAGGGTAACTCGTCCTTTGGTCTTTGCCATTGCTATTCCTCCTCTGCAATCTCTCTCAATAATAACTTTTTTTATCTGGTTTTCTCTCCATTGACTACAGTATACTCTATTTGTGCCGTACAAGACATTACACAATCGTAGTTTTTTTTTATCCATTTACACAACAGATATTGGTATGGACTTTATATTTTTAGATATTTTACTCTAAATACCTAGTTTTTTTTCTTTGATTACGTTATACTAATAGGGTACCCTTGAATGCAGAAATCCATAGGATAGCATCACGGCCCCCGGTCAAATAGACGAAAGGAGGATGCAGGAAATGGCGTACGAAAGTATTTACCTGGAGAATGAGATCCACGTAGAGAACATCTACACAGTACATTATTTTGAGTACCGCAGTGATTTTCATTTTGAAGGAGAGCGTCACAATTTCTGGGAATTCCAATGTGTTGATAAAGGAAATGCGGAGGTGCAGACAGACAGCGGTTCCCACGTACTGAACCGAGGACAGGTTATTTTCCACAAACCCAATGAGTTCCACACCTTGTCCGCAATAGGAAAAAGCGCCCCAAATATAGTAGTGGTTTCCTTTGGCTGTAATTCCCCCTGTATGAAATTTTTTGAAAACCGTATCTTAAATATTTCAGATACAGAGCGTAATCTGATGGGCCTGCTGATCGCAGAAGCGCGGCGGTGTATCGCATCTCCGCTGGATGACCCCTATATGGAAAAAATGGAAAAACGCCAGGATTCCCTATTCGGCTCACAGCAGCTTATCCGGCTTTATCTGGAGCAGATTTTAATTTATATGATACGCCGCAATACAGTTCCGCAGCTGTCAATGCCCCTTGGCAAGTTTGCAAACTTCAAAAACAATTCCGCTACATATAATAAGATTTTATTCTATCTGGAAGAGCATATCAGGGAATATGTATCCATTGAGGACATCTGCCATGACAATCTCATCGGCCGTTCCCAGCTTCAGAAAATGTTCCGTGACCATCATCACTGCGGAGTAATAGACTTTTTCTCACAGATGAAAATAGAGTTTGCCAAACAGCTTATCCGGGAAAATCAAATGAATTTTACACAAATTTCGGATTTTCTTGGTTATTCCTCCATACACTATTTTTCAAGACAGTTCAAAAAGATTTCCGGCATGACACCCTCGGAGTACGCATCTTCAATTAAAGCGCTTTCTGAGCGTGAGAGTTGATCCTTACACTGGTGATTCAAATATTTTATTTATATAAAGGAGAGGAAAGAATTATGAAAATCTACAAAGTTAAAAATTATGAGGAGCTTAGCCGTAAAGCAGCCAACATTATCGCAGCCCAGGTGATCATGAAACCTGACTGTGTTCTCGGACTTGCCACAGGCTCTTCCCCTATCGGCACTTATGACAATCTGACTGCCATGTATGAGAGCGGCGACCTGGATTTCTCTCAGGTAACTACCGTTAATCTGGATGAATACAAGGGCCTGGATGCTTCCAATGACCAGAGCTACCGTTACTTTATGAACAAGCATCTGTTCAGCAGGATCAATATCCCTATGGAACATACTTATGTTCCCGACGGCACTGTGGCAGACAGTGACGAAGCCTGTGCTGCTTACAACGAAACACTTCACAAGGCAGGTCCCGCTGATCTGCAGCTTCTGGGTCTGGGACATGACGGTCATATCGGCTTCAATGAACCGGCTGACCATTTCGCAGACGAAACACACTGTGTTGACCTGACCGAAGTTACTATTCAGGCAAACAAGCGTTTCTTTGCCAGTGAGGCAGATGTTCCCCGTCAGGCGTACACCATGGGTGTAGGCACGATCATGCGCGCAAAAACCGTACTTGTGATCGTAAGCGGTGAGGATAAAGCAGAAATCCTCAACCAGGTGATCAACGGTCCTGTAACTCCTCAGGTTCCTGCTTCTATCCTGCAGTTCCACTCAAATGCTATTATCGTGGCAGACGAAGCTGCTTTATCAAAAACTGATTTATAAATAGAACCGGGCTGCATATAATGGGGATCTGCCACAGATCCTATTGCCGGCCCTGTTTAAAAAGGCACAGATGCATAGAGTTCTGTGCCTTTTTCTATATAAGGAGGACTACATATGAGCAAAAATTATCGCGCGGAACTTACCGGTGTCTTCGGTGACCCGGTGGACGACAACCCCACAGGTGTAGTGGAGGAGGCAGGTTTCCAGGCTGCAGGGCTGAATTACCGTTATCTCACCATCCGTATCACTGACGGAGAGCTGGAATCGGCCATGGCTGCGGTACGGGCCTTACATATGAAAGGGATCAACCTGACTATGCCTCACAAGGTAAAAGTTCTTCCCCTTCTGGATGAGCTTTCCAAGGCAGCGTCCATTATAGGCGCTGTAAACACGGTCATCCAAAAGGACGGCAGGCTATATGGTGAAAACACTGACGGGAAAGGTTTCCTCAAAGCGCTCATGGATAACCAGGCATCCCCGCAGGACAAGGTGATAACCATTCTCGGAGCCGGCGGCGCTGCCAGAGCCATCGCTGTGGAATGTGCACTTGCAGGAGCAAAACATATCCATGTGGTAAACAGAACCCCGGAAAAGGGCAGGGAGCTTGCTGCTTTAATCCTTGAAAAAACTCCTGCATCTGCCGATTTTCTCCCCTGGACAGGCAGCTTTTCCATTCCCAAGGACACAGACATCCTGATCCAGGCTACCAATATCGGCCTGGCACCGGATGTGAAGGGAATTCCTGACCTTGACTTCGACAGTATCACGCCGGATATGGCTGCAAGCGATGTGGTGTTTAACCCGCCGGATACTCCTTTCCTGAAGGAAGCGGCAAAAAGAGGGGCCAAGACCATCAACGGACTGGGAATGCTGGTGAATCAGGCCGCCCTGAACTTCACACTCTGGACAGACACAGAGGCGCCTTATGATGTGATGTACAACGCCTTAAAAAAAGAATTTGAAGAAAACTGACAAATGTGTAACCGTTCAGGCCAGCCTGAACTGCCGCTAAAAAGCGGTGCAGACATGACATCCCGCCATTGTCTGCACCGCCTTTTTCTTTTATTCTACCGGCTGTTCAATTCCAGTTTTTGCACACATCCACCCAGCCCAGGCTTCCTGAATATTTCTCCAGTTCATCAAGAGTCAGTTCAACGGCACTGTTGCTGCTTCCCGCAGCCGGAAACACAGTGTCAAACCGTTTCATGGATTCATCCAGATAAACCTGGACTCCATCCTTAACAGCAAAAGGGCACACTCCGCCCACACCATGTCCGATCAAATTCTGCACCTCTTCCATGGATAGCATCTTAGCTTTTGTGTGGAAAAAATTTTTATATTTCACGTTATCTACCTTGGCATCTCCTGCCGTCACAACGATCACAGGCTTATCATCCACCTTGAAAGACAAAGATTTTGCAATCCTGGCAGGCTCGCATCCCACAGCCTGAGCTGCAAGCTCTACAGTTGCAGAGGACTCTTCAAATTCCAGAATCCGTCCCTCTATTCCATGATCTTTAAAAAATTCTTTTACCTGCGAAATTCCCATAGTGAATCACTCCTTATCCTTTGGCTCTCTCATTGTACTTTTCTTCGCAGCCCTGTATATCCCGTACAGAATGTGAAGAAATAAAAATGCAGACAATACAAACACTGCGTACAGAAACCCTTTGATTTCCGTCAGCGTGTAAATGAGTGTCAGCAAAAACAGCAGACCTATCCACAGACAGGCGATCGCCGTCCAGTAATATTCCTGCCTTGTCCGTAACTTCTTCCTCTCCTTGGGTGTGGATGCAATATATTCCGTGGACCAGATAGGCCCTTTACAGCGGAACTGCATCACAGCGCCGGTCAGAAAACCAACACCCAGAATACCTGTCAAAATCTCCCCAATCATGGTACTTCTCCTCTGTTTCTTCTCTTTTGTAAATTACTAAAGCAATTATACGTTACTTTTCACTGGTAATATCCCGCGAGGTGTTTTCATGCATATATGCATGAAAATCCCGAGACATACAACGTGCGAAATTATGCAGTATGCATAATTTCTGTACATCGCGAAGCGTGTTACTGGCCACGAAGTGGACAGTAACAATTATACCACGCTCCATTTCCCTTAGCACTATCTTTTTTAACATTAATGTGATATTCTGTTATTATATGCAGCCTTATGGCCGAAAATCGTAACGATATTTTTGAGATATACATAAATTCGCCGCCCTCATACCGGCGTTATTAAATATTGGACGGCAAACAACATATTGAACAGGGAGAATACAGATGAAAGAACAATTATATACCATACCTCTGATGGATGCTTTCCGGGCAGAAGATGAATGTCCCTTCTGTTTTGTAGAAAGAAAACTGGAAGAACACACTCTTGATTTCGTCCTTGGGCCCGGCGCCTCTTATATGGAGGACGATGTACGGGCCGAAACTGATTCCTATGGCTTTTGCCGTACACATTACAAGAAAATGTATGAATACGGCAACCGTCTTGGCTCCGGTCTGATCATGAAAACACACTTCCAGAAGCTTAACAAAGAGCTGGATGAACAGATCAAAATGTTCGCCCCCTCCCGTGCTTCTATTATGGATAAGCTTAAAAAACAGAAAACCAAAGACACTTCCTCCCGCACCTCCCTTGGCGCCTGGACAAAAACCAAGGAAGAAAGCTGTTATATATGTAACTTTTATAAAAACACTTATCAGCGTTACCTGGATACTTTCTTTGAAATGTACCGGAAAGATGCCTCCTTTAAAGAATTATTCCGCAGCAGCAAAGGCTTCTGCATCCCACACTTCGGAGATTTGGCGGAGGAAGGGGACCGTGTCCTCTCCGATAAAGAAAAAAAAGAATTTTTCCAGGAATTCCTGCCCCTCATGAAAGATAACATGAAAAGACTCTACGACGATCTGGACTGGTTCTGCGACAAATTCGACTACCGCTATAAAGATGCTGACTGGAAAACATCCAAAGATGCCCTGCAACGGGCAATGCAAAAAGCCGCCGGCGGCTATCCTGCCGACCCGCCCTACACATCTGCCAAATAGGAAATCTACGCAAATATGCGAGAGGCTTTTGTGCTTTGAAAATTATTTGATGAGGTTGACATATTCGCAGAGCTTACGTATAATAATAGTAACAGGTAGGCAACTACCTTGAAAAGTAGTTCGCTCCCGGTCATGCGAATTATAAATAGACCGTGGAAAAGTAGTTCGCTTCCGGCCATGCGAATTATAAATAGGCCGTGGAAAAGTGTGTAAGCCTCTTGCCTCGAAACGCAAGAGGCTTATCTTATATAAGGAGATATACGATTATGGATATTCTAACGGGAAGCCTATATTTTATTTCTGATGACTTTTTCGTAAAAGTACAAGACCCTTATCTGAAAATCAATTATGAAAATACAAAGCGGCCTCACTATTTCGCTTTTCTGGACGAGAGTACAGGGCTGTATTGGTTAGTCCCTTGCAGCTCCAAGATTGAAAAGTTTGAACGGCTGATACAGAAAAAACAGGAGCAGCATAAGCCTACGGACACAATCAAGATTGTAAAGGTCTTTGACCGCAAAACTGTATTACTATTTCAAGATATGTTTCCCGTGATTAAAGCGTACATAGACGGACAGTATATTAAGGGTGGGCAGCCTGTACGGATTGCAGACCCAAAGCTGATACAGGAATTAGAGAAAAACGCCCGAAAGATCATCAACCTGTTACATACAGGGGTACGTTTTACTCCAACGCAGCCGGACGTAATCAGAATTGAAAAAATGATGTTGGCAGAATTGCAAGAGCAGGAAACAGGTAGTAACAAAAGTGCATATATTTAAAGTACCGTAAATGTAAAGCAGCAGGTTGCCTCCTGTCTGCTCCTTGTATTTATCTAGGAAACCGTTTGCGCTTTCTTTATTCGGCAAATCCAGGGGCGGATACTATTCTCCCATATGATACTTATAAATTTATCAAAACTTCAGCTCTATCCTCGTACCTTTTCCCGGTTCACTGTTGAGGCTGATCTGAGCATGATGAAGAGCTGCTCCGTGCTTGACAATAGAGAGCCCCAGGCCCGTTCCCCCTGTCTGGCGGGAATGGCTCTTATCCACTCTGTAAAACCGTTCAAAAATCCTTCCCTGTTCTTCCTTGGGAATGCCTATCCCATTGTCTTCCACACAATAAACAGCATGTCCCTCACTTTTCCCCACAAAAATCTTCACACTGCCGTCTTCCTGTGTATATTTCACCGCATTGTCAGCCACATTATAAAACATTTCATAGAGCACCTGGCGGACACCCCGGACGGACACGGAGTTTCCTTCCAGCTTCAGGCTTATCCCCTTTTTTTCTGCTGCCTGGGAAAGATGCCCTGTGATATCCTCCGCAAGCTCAAACAAATCTACTGCCTCAAAAGGCATGTCGCTGCTTTTTTCATCCAGGCGGGACAACTGGATGATGTCGGCCACCAGGCTGCTCAAACGGCTGGCTTCATGGTAAATACGCCCTGAAAAATCCGGAACATTTTCCGGTCTCACCATTCCGTTCATCATCAGCTCAGCATAGCCCGAAATTGACATCAGAGGAGTCTTAAGCTCATGGGATACATTGGCAGAGAATTCCCGGCGCATGGTTTCAGCACTTTTCAGCTCCTCCACCTGGGCCGCGATCTGCTGATTCTGCTGATCCACTCTCACCAGAAGAGGCCTGAGTTCCTCATAGCACACATTTTTCAGGGGATGTTCCAAATCTAATTCATTAATAGGCGCGATCAAATCCCTGGTCTGCTTCTGTACCAGGAAAAATTCCAGAAGAAGAATTGCCACCATCAGCACACCCAGCAGTGTAAAGCTGGACATCAGTGTAAGGAAAACACTTTCTGTCGTCCGCGCCACACGGAGAATCTCACCATTTTCAAGGCGTACAGCATAATAGAAGGTCTGCTCGGAAAGTGTCTCTGAAAATCTTACTTTCTCCCCTTCTCCTTCCTCCATGGCCTGGATAAACTCCGGACGGTCACTGTGATTGGAAAGCTCCTTGGGATCTGCTTCACTGTCGTAAAGTACGTTTCCATCCCTGTCAGTCAAGGTAACACGGCTCCCGGTAAGCCGCCCTACTTTATCGGACAGAAACTCCTCCCCCACCTCCTCCATACCTACACGGATATACTGGGCTTCATCACGCACCCCTTCTTTCATGTAAGTGCTGAATTTACTGTACATGACTGTACTTGCAGCAACAAAGGTGAGAAGTACGGACAGTATCACAAGAAAGCTCACATGATTCAAAATCCTCTGCTTCATCTCATTCTCCTATCCGGTATCCTACTCCGCGCACCGTCTCCACCATATTGCCTGTATTGCCCAGCTTCTGACGAAGTGTACGGATATGTACATCTACAGTCCTGGTCTCACCGTCAAAATCATACCCCCACACATGGCAGAGAATCTGGTCTCTTGTGAGCACAAGACCTTTATTCTCCATAAGGTACTGAAGCATTTCAAATTCCTTTCGGGTAAGCTCTATCTTTCTGCCCTCTGCACGGACTTCATGACGGGCCACGTGAATACTTAAATCACCGCACCGCAATTCCTTATTTTCATTCTGGCGGCTGCTCCGGCGAAGGACTGCTTTCACTCTGGCTACAAATTCCATCATTCCGAAGGGCTTTGTGATATAATCATCTGCACCGCCCTCCAGGCCCCGCACTTTATCAAATTCCGCCTCCTTGGCAGTTACCATGATCACTGGAATGTCACTGGTAGAGTTGGACGTTTTCAGTTTCTGAAGGATACCATAGCCGTCCTCACCCGGGAGCATAATATCCAAAAGTATGAGTTCAGGAGTTTCCTGCTTCAGCGCAGCCCATAATGCTCTGCCGTCCTCAAATCCCCTGGCTGTGAATCCCGTTGTCTCCAGGGTGTACACAAGCAGCTCTCTGATATTCCGTTCGTCCTCCACACAGTAGATCATCTCATTCTCTCCTTCAGCGTACTGCCACGTTTTTTTCAGTATACTTGTTTTTTCCAATTTTCACAAGTCTCCTTATATGTCACAGTTCGGAAATCAGGGTGTGAAGCATGCGCCGCAGTGTGGTAAACAGTAAGCCTTCTTTACACCAGCTCTACGGCAGCACATATTTAAGACGTACCTCCTCCAGATCATGATAGAAGGATTCGTCCGGCGCATTCTTCATGATATCCAGATGACTGTGGGTATCATAAGAATCTTCCAGCACCTGAGTTACACATACACCAATATTTGAACAATGATCTGCAATACGTTCCAGGCTTGTTGTAATGTCGGAAAGGATAAATCCCATCTCGATGGTACAGGAGCCTGCACGCAGCCTCTGTACATGCCTGCGCTTCAATTCCTGGCTCAGCTCATCGATCACTTCCTCAAGAGGCTCAATGGATTCTGCCAGCTTCACATCCTGCTGGGTAAATACCAGGTAAGCTTTCTCCACTATATCTTCCACTGCCTGTTCCAGTACATTAAGTTCCAGCATGGCCTTTTCAGAAAAACGCACACCTTTTTCATGCATTTCCTGGGCAGACTCCATAATATTCACCGCATGGTCAGAAATACGCTCAAAATCTCCGATGCAGTGGAGCATCATGGAAAGACTGTGGCTGTCCTTTTCCGTCAAGTCCTTATGGCTTAATTTCACAAGATAAGTACCGAGTTCATCCTCATAACGGTCAACCTTTGCCTCCATCTCCTGGACACGCTGTACCCCCTCGTCCTTATAATGTTCCACAAGCTTAAGAGCAGTGTACAGTGCATCGTGGGACTGTACTGCCATATGTCTGGCTGCATTCCTGCTCTGCTCCATAGCGAAAGCCGGTTTCTCAAGAAAACGTGATTCCAGGATCATAAACTCCTTATCCTCTGCAGATACCGCTGTTTCCTCCCTGTCGCGTATGGTAAGACATGCCAGACGCTCCAGCATTCTGGAAAAAGGCAGAAGAACCAGGGTTGCCGTAATGTTAAATGCACTGTGCAGCACAGCGATCCCGGCAGGTGTGGCAGCCTCCTCCATAAAGGCAAAATTTGTCACAGCATGAAGCAAATAGAAACCTCCCATAAAAATCCCAGTACCGATCAAGTTAAAATACAGATGGACCATTGCCGCACGTTTTGCGTTTTTATTTGCTCCGATCGCGGAGAGAAGAGCTGTGACACAAGTACCTATGTTCTGACCCATGATAATAGGCAGGGCAACGCTGTAATGAACCGCCCCTGTCATACAAAGAGCCTGAAGAATACCTACCGAAGCTGAAGATGACTGGATCACCGCAGTGAGAACCGTACCTGCCACAACACCCAGGATCGGATTAGAAAATGCGGTGATGATTCCGGTGAACTCCGGAACATCTGCCAACGGCTTTACCGCCCCGCTCATAGTCTCCATACCAAACATCAACACTGCAAATCCGATAAGAATAGCACCGATATCTTTCTTTTTCGGACTTTTTAAAAACATAAGGAACACAATTCCGATCATAGCCAGCACCGGGGCAAATGAAGTGGGCTTAAGCAGCCGTATGAAAAAATTTTCACTCTGAATCCCTGCAAGGCTTAAAATCCATGAAGTAGCTGTGGTACCTATATTGGCCCCCATAATAACTCCAACTGCCTGGGACAGCTTCATAATTCCCGAGTTTACAAAACCAACCACCATTACTGTGGTCGCTGAAGAAGACTGAATGACCGCAGTCACCCCTGCTCCCAAAAGCACAGCCTTTGCAGGGTTTGAAGTAAGATTTTCAAGTATTTGCTCCAACTTTCCGCCGGATACCTTCGCCAGACCATCTCCCATGACCTGCATTCCGTACAGGAACATGGCCAGCCCGCCAAACAAGGTCAATATGCTAAAAAAGTCCATAATTTCTCTCCTTTTCCTATCCTTAATATGACCTCATTTTAAAATACTTATGTAAAATCCTCCCCAGCACAATGTTAAATTTCTGTAAAATAGAAGAAACTCCTAAGCTGTAAAGATTAGGAGTTTCGCCGCTGATTGACCACAAGGTCAAGCAGTTTCCTTAGTATTCCCAAGCTATAAAGATTGGGTGTTCCGCTGCTGATTGACCATTAGGTCAAGCAGTTTCCTTTCGTATTCGCCGCAGTTTTGTCAAAAACCACGGATTTCTTCATCTTCAGAGCCGGTTTTGTCGATGGATCTTATGATCAGGAAGTAGCTGACGCTGTCATTTACCCTTACTTCCACACGGTCGCCTGCCTTATGGCCCTTCAGAGCCTTACCGATGGGAGATTCTATGCTCACACGGTTCTCCAGGGAATTGCCGCGGATAGACGTAACCAGCTTATACCTCTCTGTCTCGCCGTCCTCCTCAAAGAGCACCTCAACGATGTCATCCAATCCAACCTCATCCTCTTTTGATTCATCAGAAACAATTGACGCAGTCCTCACCATCCGCTCCAGGTAGCGGATACGGCTTTCATTCTGATTCTTATGCTTTTTTGCCGCATAATATTCAAAATTTTCACTTAAATCTCCCTGTGCTCTTGCTTCCTTCACTGCTTCTATGGCTTCCTTTCGAACGACCAGCTTGCGGTATTCAATTTCCTGCTCAATTTTCTCCACATCTTTTTTGGTAAGCTTTTCTCTCATTTCAACGATGTCTCCTTATAATCACTGCACAACAGCTCCGCGAATCTTCCCGCACCCTTTTTGTTAAAGTGCTTCTTATCCTGGTAACAGTCATTGGTCATGATATCATAAATGTCCTGGCGTACAGTAAAGTTGTAATTATAAAGTTCAGCGCCTATTTCAGCGCTCAGCTCCTCCATATACTTGTCCATGTCCGACAAATCCCCCTGCAGCCTGGCAAATTCATAGCTGTGGGGGAAGATAACAAGATTCAGCTCAATACCATTGTCATTACAGAACTGTGCTGTTTTCTTAATATACTCTACATTCACATCCACTATCCTGTCCCTGTTCCAGATTGCATCATTCCCAAGTTTTTCGTCATTAAAAGAACCGTCATACACTTCTTCCTTACTCTCAAAGCCCATACCGTAATATATGTAAGGTGCATAGTCAGGAGAGATCTTTTCCTTAAATTCTTCACTTTTCTTGTAGGCTACATTTCTCTTTACTGCTTTCGTGTCAAGCACATTCACCACCCTGGTGGGAAAAAAGAGAAACTGTTCATATTCCTTAAACTCTGCCACAGCAGCCATATACTCAGCCTTTACTGCAGGTGAAGAAATCCGGTCAAAAACTCCAAGCTTTACCGGTGTATCCTTATCGTAATCGTTGACCATACCCGGCACGGATACTCCCAGAAACACTGTTTTTATGGGATTGCTTTTTACCTGATCCTTCAGCAGATAATAGCTTCCTGAAAGAGGCTGTGCCGAAGTCGCCAGATTAAAACTTTTTACCCCTAATTCCTCATCTATCACTTCCGGGTCCAGCCCCCAGTGGACTAAAGAGGTGCCCAGCAGAAGAGTATCTATTGTCCCCTTATTTTCCTCCAGTTCCTCACGGGCGAAGACAATATTATTTCTCACTGACTCGTACATATACCGGCTCACACTGTTTAAACCAAATACAAACGCCAGCAGTATGACCAGGCTTATGACAATTTTCCTAAAACTGCGCATACTCGAAGCCTCCTCTCACCGTAGAATCAAATGAGCCGAAGCACAGGATCATGGCAATGAGTGCCAGAAAAACTACCCACCGCACCACAACCGGCTTAGACCCAAGCCACTGACGGGCAGGCTCCCTTGTCTGGATTATGCTGACGCAGAGAAACAGAACAAGGCCGATCGCTATGTAAATGAGATTATACCACTGTGTATTTCTGAAAAACGCTTCATATGTAAGTTCCGGCCTGAAATCCAGCAATATCCTCTTTGCAATGGATAAGCTGTGCATGGTACTGTTTCCTGCCGGAAAGACCTTCAGAAGACAGATGATGATAAAGGTACGAAGCACAGAGAACGCCTGCCACCACTTTGCATTCTCATTGATATGAAGCTTTTCCTTTGCAGCCGTAAACTGAGGTTCCAGAATAATGGCTGATATGATCACAACGCCATTACCCACACCCCAGAAAATATAACGCCAGCTGGCATCGTGCCAGAATCCGGTGCAGAACCACACAAGGCACAGGGCGAACACTGCCGGAAACAGCTTACGGATCCTGGGTGAAAAGAATTTCTGTCCCAACTTCCCGAATTTCACTGCAGTCCTGGAAATAGATGCCGGATAAAAAATATAATCCCGGAACCAGGAGCTAAGGGAAATATGCCACCTTCTCCAGTATTCCCCAAGGGATTTAGAGAAAAACGGCCTCCGAAAGTTCTCCATGAGACGGATTCCATAGATTTCAGAAACTCCGCACACAATGTCCGAATATCCGGAAAAATCTGCATATATCTGAAGGCTCATATATACACAGCCCATAAACAGGGTGAAACCGCTGACAGAAGTATGATTGTTAAAGATTCCATTAACCAGCGGCCGAAGGTGGTCAGCGATCACTGCCTTTTTAAACAGCCCCCACACAATACGCTGGCAGCCATAGGATAAATTTTGATAAGAAAACTGGTTTCCCCGGAAAAACTGAGCCGCCAGCTCCGGGTATCTGCCAATGGGTCCCTGGGTCATTTGGGGGAAATAGGTTACAAAAAGCAGAACCTTAAAAGGATTGCTTTCCGGCTCACATTTCCCCTTAAAAACATCAAGTGCATACCCGATCGCCTGCAGTGTATAATAAGAAAGCCCCAGCGGAGCTATCAGCCCCAGTTTATTCATGCCGTCCATACCCACAAGCTTCAGCACACCATTGATATTGTTGATAAAAAAGTTTCCATACTTTAAAACAAGAAGAATGCCCAGGTTGATCACAATGATTCCCAAAAGCCATCTCTTTTTTATGGCCTTCGCCTGAGCCTTCTTCTCTTTTTTCTCTTCCCGTGTTGGTTTCACAGGTGCATTTTTCAGTGATTCCTCCAGTTTCCGGTCAATCTGGTACATTTTCCTGGTCCCGTAAGTCAGGGTACCTGTAGTCACCAGAATATAAAGGAAATTGTCCACCCCCATCAGGTGGTAAAACAACAAACTAATGCCAAGAAGTGTCATCCACTGACACTTCTTAGGCACACAGTAGTAAAGAATCACGGACAGGAAAAACAGACCGAAAAATGCAATCTGATTGACTGTCATTTTAATCTTCCTCTTGCAGCTTCTGGATCAGCTTAAGCATAGCATCCACAGAATTAAAATTCTCCGGCTCAATATCATCGAAGGAAACTTCCACATCAAAGGAATCATTGATCTCTCCGATCAGGGATACTAAATCAAAGGAATCAAGAATCCCGTCATCAATCAAACGTACCTCCGATGCAAAATCAACCTCCGGTCTTAATTCTCCAAGAATCTCCATTAACTCTTCTCTCATTGTTCTTTTCCTTTCTTTTCTTAGTTTTTAATCCAGTATAAATTGCCTGGAAACCATACCGTCGTTTATAAACCCAACCTTCCTGTACATACCAACAGCACGGAAATTCTCCTCATCTACCCAGAAATTAGCCTTGTCAGCTCCGTATTGATTCAGAACAAAATCCATGGTGGCGCAAAATAATGCTTTGCCCATTCCAATTCCCCGAAGACCGGGACTTACGGCAAGATGCTGCAAAAATGCTGTCCTGCCTTTTTTAATTGCCATATTCACTGCTCCGGGTGTTCCGTCTTCCATACTCACACCTATGATTTCTCCCTTTTCACAGGATTCCTCATATTCTTCTCTCTCCTGAAGAAAAGTGCTGTACACATCCAGACCGCTTCTCCAAAGCATAGCCACTGCCTTGTAATCTTTTGGCTTCATCTTGACGATGCGGAACTTTTCCCGGGATTTTATGTAGTCATCAGGCGCATTAAATTGTTCCCTGGTACATTCCATACGACGGTATCTCTTATAAGGACGGAAACCTTTTTCAAGCCATTTGCTGCTTCCGGCTTTTTTCAATGCCTCCCCTTCCTCTTCCTTAAAGACATAGTCTAATATTACTGGCATTTTTAGTATATCATATTTGTTCAGTTCAATGGAAGGTGCCTGAGACTTTTCTATATAATAATACATCCTGCTGCACTCTTCTTCAACCACAAAAAAATAAAGTCCCTCTTTTGTTTCCTGAACAAACAACTTTTCCTTGCGGCACATCTCCTCAACCTCAGAGGGAAGAAAAAAGCAATTGGACTGGACACGGCCATGCTCTCTCTTATATTCCTTCACCAGGGATGCAAACTGTGCGGATGATCGAACTCTATCCATTTACAATATACCTCTCTTTTAAAGAAATTCTGTCTATCTTACCGTTTTTATTCAAGGGAAGCTGAGTTAAATATATATATTTATTAGGACACATATATTTAGGAAGATGCAGATGCAAATCTTCCACTATCTTTTTCTCACAAGCCTCGACTGCCTCATAAAACATATATATCTTTTCCCGTACATTGTCATATATGCAGCAGCTTCTGGATATATATTCCAGGCTGTCCAGTACAGCTTCAATCTCTCCAAGTTCAATACGGTGCCCCATATGCTTGATCTGGAAATCCTTCCTGGTAACGTAAAAAAGCTCTCCCCCATGATACCTGCCTAAATCTCCGGTCCGGTAGATAAGATCAGGATAATCCCTGTTTAACGGGTTCTGGCAAAATGCCTTCCTTGTAGCTTCTTCATTTCTAAAATAGCCAAGGGCCAGTGAGGTACCTCTTACACAAATCTCCCCCATCTCTTCTTCCTGACATAATTCATTCTTATCATTTAACAATAATATCTCCGTATTAGGGAATGCCTTCCCACAGGCAGAGTTTCACCCACAGAAAATTCCCGGTCAACAATATAATAAGTACAGTTGCAGGTGATTTCTGTCGGTCCGTAAAGATTCACGTACATGGCATCCGGCAGCTTGTCCCGCCAGTAATTCAGTACCTTAACAGGCATCACCTCACCGGAAAACATAATCTTTTCCAGATACCTGGGTACCTCCCTCTCCATCCCCTTAAAAGAAGAGACTATGGCCAAAGCAGATACCGACCAGATAACCGTTGTAACCCTTTTTTCATTGAGATATGGAATCAAAAGCTTGGGGAAAGATATCATTTTAGGCGGCACGATACACATAGTTGCCCCATTTCTCAAGGTGGAATAAATATCCTTCACAGACACATCAAAGTCAAAGGGGGCCTGGTTTCCAAATACTTCATTTTCACTGAAGTGAAAGCAGTCTGCGAACCGTTCCACCAGATCAATGACAGAACGGTGGCATACAAGAACTCCCTTTGGTATCCCGGTAGAACCGGAAGTATAAATTGCATATAACGGATTTGTATCTATATGGCGTTTTCGGATATCTTTAAGTACGTCTTCTTTAATTTCCGTCTCCCTAATATCCTCATAAATCCATATTTCTCCTTGGAAATCCAGTGATTCCGCAAATTCCCTGTCCCTCTCACGGCAGATAAGGCAAAGTGGCTCCACTGTCTCCAGGATCTTTGAAATCCTTCCCGGAGGCAATGCCTTACCCACCGGTACATAAAAATTGTCACTGTAAATACTGCCCATGAATATTTCAAGGCTTTCTGTATCTCTGTCAATGAGCACAGCAACCGGCTTGCACGTGACTCCTGTCCCTGCAATTTTTGTACCGATACTCTTGGCAGTATGTATACATTCACCATAACTGACTTCCCGGGAAGGATCTGCAAACAGTATCTTATCCGGATGCCTTTCTCCGGCTCTCTCCAGATAATCTAATACATTATATACCATCAGAAATCCCTCCTCATGCTCTTTTTATTTTCAATGGACTGATTCTTTTATTGAAATGTGCCCTTAGTTTTGGATCGATTTCTGAATAGCGCTTTCTGTCCTCTTCCAGCACGGCAGATGCTTCTTCCTTAGTCAATTCCCCGCGTCTTACCAAAACAGCCAGTTCCCCTGTACGAACAGGATATCCCCGCTTTTCAATGCTTAAATTTTCTGCCATGGCGTGGGCCCAGCAGTCAGCATGAGGAAGCCCTGTATCCGGACGCTTCCAACCTATTTCCTTTTCCAGGAACGCCATAGTCTCTTCCTCAGTGATATCGTGATAGGCAAAATAGGAAAGGGAGGTAACTTCCACATCCTCCAGATAATCCATACATTTACGTTCTGCAGATTTTTCCACCAGCTTTCCAAACATCTGATACTCAAAATCTTTTAGATTACGGGAAATATCAAAAGGTTCTATCCCTTTAGTATCCAAAGCATTCTGGAGAATCTGTCCTTTTGTCCTGCCATTGATTATAAGAGGAATTTTGTATTTTCCCGCCATCATATGACAATAATAATTTCCAAAGTGAAAACATACGGAACAAAAATTTTTCATAAGGGACATACATTTACTGTAATAACTGCGCAGCGTCTGTTCATTCAAACGCACTGTTATATGATCCACATCCAGCTTCTGAAGAATATTCTCTATATTGTCTCTGCCGTATTCTGTGTGAAATCCGTTCTGAAATGTTACTGCCAGCACGCGCATGCCATATACCTTTTTCATCTGCCACACAATATAACTGCTGTCTTTCCCTCCGCTGAAACCGATGACGCAATCATAAGGAGCCTTGGACTCTGCCGCTTTTTTCTTTGCTTCCTCTACTTGTTCACGGAAAATCTTATGCCTGTATTCTGCATCTTCTAATTTTTCTCTGTGTTCCTGATAAAACTCACAATAATTACAACTGCCGCTGTTGTTTAAAATAATACCCGGATAACTTTCAGGCAGCCCGCATTTTTCGCAATACCTCACAAAACTTCCTCCTTAACTCAATTTTTGTCTTTTCATTTAAGAAATAACATTCCTAAATTGTTATACTGTGTCAAGGTGTAATCTTTGTGAAATATTTGCTTAATATTTTAAAAATACTAGATTTTCCCTATGAAAAGGCTGAATTCCACTCCTCCCTCCACATTCTGCACTCTCACATCGCCTCCGTGGGCTTTGGCAGCCTGCTTCACAATTGAAAGCCCGATGCCGAAGCTTTTCTGTTCCCTGGTACGTGCCGGGTTGATTTTATAGAAAACATTCCAGATGTTTTCCTGCTCTTTCTCCGGGATAGGCTCTCCCTGGTTAAAAACAGAAAAACGGATCCATTCCTCGTCCTCCCAGGCGTGAATCCTTATCAGCCCGTCCTTTCTGCCGTAACGCACCGCATTTTTCACATAGTTATACAAAGCCCTGCGCAGAGCTTCATAATCGCCGAAAATCTCACTCTTTACTTCATTCACTTCCTCATACGTGCCGTTCCAGTCCGGGTGATCACTTCTGAGAAACCTGCTGACTCCCTCCAGCAATGCCTGGGCGCTGAAATGCTCTTTGTTTAATACGCTCTCTCCGCATTCATAAGCGGAAACTTCCAGCATCTGCTGTATAATAGAGTCCATGCGTTCACATTCTTCTGATATGACGGAGCAGTATTTCTCAAGCTTTTCCGGGTGTCTCCTGGAAATATAAGGCATGTTCTCCGCATATCCCATGATCACAGCAGTGGGTGTCTTCAGTTCATGAGCCATATTCCGCACCAGATCGTTGCGCAGTTCCACATCCTTCTTTAGATTTCCCAAGGCCTCCTCCAGCTTGTCAGACATAAGATTCACTGACTCTGCCAAGGTTCCAAGCTCGTCCTTGCTGTTCACCCGGACAGTATCCTGAAAGTTAAGCTGGCTGATCTGCTTAGTCACCTTATTTATGTCCCTGATTGGCTGCACCATTTTTCCTGAAAGATAAATAATGGCCGGTATGCCTAAAATTAATGTGAGCAAAGCAGCCAGAGCATAGCAGGTTTCCATCACCCGCATACTGCTGTTCAGACCTGTGAGGGATTTCTTTAAAATAACATATCCCCAGCCCGGCACTTGGTTGATCTGTACAAACAACGCCTTATTATTATCATCAAAATTACTGGAAAAGCTCTTTCCTGTCTTTGCAAGTGTCTCCATCTGTTCCTGTACAATTTTGGAGCTTTTACCGCTAAGTCTCTGCTGTGATGCCTCCCTGCCGCTGGTGGTTGCCAGAATGTTAAAATTTTCATCTGTAACAGTAATAAAGATATTGTTTTCAAACCCCAGGTTTTCAATATCCTCCTGAGAAAAACCTCCTTTTTTCTCCTCCAGATGACTGATGACCTGTCCGGCTAATGTGTCCATTTTCCGGCGGTTCCAGTCCTCCACCAGACTCTCTTTCAACACTCCTGACAACAAAAGAAGCACTGCAAGAAAAACCATAATGATGCTGCATCCCGCAAAGATATATTTTTTGCGCAGAGAACCCATCTTCATCCCTCCTCCGGTTCAAAAGAATACCCGATACCTCTCACTGTTCGGATATAGTTTCCGCACTCTCCTAAGTCTGTACGAAGCATTTTAATATGAGTGTCAATCGTCCTGATATCCCCTTCATAGTCAAAACCCCAAATACGTTCCAGCATTTGATCCCTGGTGAGCACAATATTCTTATTCTCCATAAGATACAGGAGGAGCTGGTATTCTTTATTTGTAAGCACAGCGTCCCTGCCCCTTACCATTACACGGCATCCCTTCATATCAACCACCAGGTTTCCGAAATGCCTGCGGTCCTGATTATCCTTCCTGTCACTCTTATACTCAAGCGCAGCCCGTATCCTGGCAAGCAACACCTCCCCGTGAAATGGCTTGGTCACATAATCACAGGCACCTTTGCGGAATCCTTCCACTTCACTCTTACAGTCCCCCAGAGCCGTAAGCATCAGCACCGGCACCTGAGAGGTTTCTCTTATTTTTTCCAGAACCTCCATACCGTCCTTTCCGGGCATCATGACATCCAGTATGATCAAATCTAAATCGTGATTACTTTTGAATCTCTCCAGCGCCTGGATACCGTCTTCTGCCTGGATAACCTGATAATCCTCTTTTTCCAGTATATCAGCCAGCAAATCCCGGAGAAGATAATCGTCATCTGCAATTAGTATTTTCTCTTTCACGTATATACCTCCATATTCTTTCTTCTTCGTTTTCTTTCATAATTCTATCATCTTCCCTTTATTCATATTACCGGTGGACAATAACGGTGAAACTTCTTTTTGACAACAGCCTTTCATTGATCCGCTGCTTTATGCAGTATATTTTATCTGTACCGGTCAAGCATTGCTGTTTACGGAATGGAAGATAATTATTAAGATTAGTATACACGATTTTTAAGTACGAAACAATTATGTAATATTTTTTTATAACATTTATTCGTGCAAAGAGATACATATAAAAAATGCTGCAAAAGGAGCATTTCTTCCGGTGTGAAAAATACCGGCCTGAAAAGTTTTCCTTTTGCAGCAATTCTACGATTACAATTCTATGATTTATATGATTCAGGCTGTCTGAAGCTTCTCCACTCTTGTGGTGATATAGGCCTCCATCTTATTCTTGGGCACGCCTAACAGCTTTGACAATTCTGTATAAAGATTCTCTTCTGCTAATTTCAGATAGCGCTCATCTGTGGCAGTCACTTTCTTGCCAAGAGACACTCTGTCTTTTTTTCGTACGTAGATCGTCTTGATAATGCGGACTAATTCTCTGCAGTCACAGCTTTTAATACATGCTTTGTACTTCTCTTCACGGAGTTTATCTTCCGGCACATCAATGGCTTCTATCTCCGGAATAGAGTCAAGCAATTCCTCTGCTTCCTCCTGAGACATGATCTTTCGGATTACCAGTTTAACATTGTCCACCGGGGTAAATATCTTGCCTTCTGTTTCCCCTTCCGGCCGAAGTACATAGTACAGCCTGTCTTTCGGTATCCCATCCATATCCATAGTTGTAACATCCAACACCTGACAGATTCCTGTGTGTCCGTATACGATATAATCACCTTTTTCAAACATTCAGTTTACACATCCTTTCAAAACTTCCATCTACGAGTCTCTGTCATCCCTCTGAGATGAGATAAAAACTCCTTGCCAGATACACTGGTCCAAGGAGTTTTAGGTTTCCTATTTCCAGGGGCTGGCTCCGGAAAATCCAGAGCCTAATCCACCTGATTGTATTCTATCACATTTCAGCTGCAAAAGCAAATAATTTCTCTGACTGTTTTGAAAATTCGTGAAATTCCACAAAATTATAGCAACTATACATTATGCATTTTTCCCATAGCTTCTCCCGTAGAAATCAAAACAGGTCTGATGGGCGAGCCGTCCAATCCGGCCATCTTAAGGGGCTGGGCTGCAAGAAAGTAACTACCCGGTTCAGGTTCCTCAAGCACAAGGCCTTCCAAGATGACTACTTCTGCCCCTAACAAAATCCTATGAACTGTTTCCTGAGTTCCCTCTTCCCCTACAGTCTGGCCTTCCACTCCTAACAATTCCAATCCCCATTGCACCATAGTTTTTGCTGCCTGGGGAGTGACTATGATCTGACCTTTTATGAGAAGCTTTTTCGTTCTTCCACTCATCCATTCTTCAATCTGACCAGATGTGAGCCTTCCGTGAGCTTCCACTACTTTACACAGCCCTATTGTTTTCTCCAGCAGAATGTCTGACACATCTCGGCCATCAGCTATGAAATGTCTTGGAGCATCAAGGTGGGTGCCATTATGACTGCCCATGGACAGCATCGTCAAATTACATACATCTCCCTTTTCTATAGAAAGAAACGGTGCCTTTTCAGGCACCGGATCTCCTGGATAAACAGGGCTTGAAAACAGCTCTTTACTGATATCATGTAACCTCATTTTTCTTAATCCTTTTCATCCTTATAAGATTTTTTCCGTTTTTTTACACATTCTGTAAGAAGAAATTCTATCTGACCGTTGATGGAACGGAAGTCATCCTCTGCCCACTGGGCCAGTTCATCGTAAAGGGAGGCAGAAACCCTCAAGGGTATTTGTTTCTTTGTCTTATCCTTTGTCTTTGGATCAGCCATCTGCCGCCCTCCTTTCTACTTTATACCTTAAATTTCCTGTTCCTGGAACGTGTCTGAAGATTGCCGGAATGAACCTTCAAACCAACTCTAATAAATAGACCCGCTGTTTACAATAGGCTGGGCATCCTTATTTCCGCAAAGAACTACGAGAAGATTGCTCACCATAGCAGCTTTACGCTCTTCGTCAAGTTCTACTATCTGGTTCTCGCTGAGCTGCTGAAGAGCCATCTCTACCATGCTTACTGCGCCCTCTACAATCTTCTGTCTTGCATCAATAATGGCAGTTGCCTGCTGACGCTGCAGCATTGCTGAGGCAATTTCCGGTGCATAAGCCAGATGGGTGATACGCACATCAATAATATCAATCCCTGCGTCCACTACCTTCTTCTGTAATTCTTCCTGCATTATATCAGCTATCTCCTGGCTGCTGCCTCTAAGTGTCTTCTCATCAGAACCATCGTTGGCATCATAAGGATAATTACGGGCTGCATTTCTTGTAATGGCATCACACTGGATGGAAAGATATTCCTTGAAATTCTCCACATTGAGCACAGCCTTGGTTGCATTTTTCACCTTCCAGATAACAATAGTCCCAATCTCAATAGGGTTACCAAGCTCGTCATTAACCTTCTGCTTGGCATTATCCAAAGTCATTGTCTTGAGGGAGACCTTTTTGGACATGCTGCTGGTATTCAGATTCAAATTGATAGAAACTTCCTTGCTGTTTGCCTCCTTCTGGGGAGTCTCCTTCTGTCCTGCGGTAGGATTAATGGCTGTGCAGAAAGGATTCACCCAGTGAAATCCTGCTTCATACAAGGTCCCGTAGTAATTACCAAATAAAGTAAGGACCAAAGCTTCATTAGGATGTATGATCTTCAATCCGCAGAGCAGCACTGTGCCCACACAGATAAGAAGAATGCCTCCTATGATCGCCAGGGCCAGAACCACCCCCGCACCGCTTCTGCCAGGCTGAAAGTACATGCCTCCTGCAATAATCACAGGAACACTCAGCAGTATCATCACAATACTTGCAAGCAGCATGAACATACCTGATTTTGTTTTTAAAACTTTTTCTTCTGTAAATTTACCTTTTTCCATCCTTATATCCCCCTTCCAAGAGATTTGTTTTGATATCATTTTGATATCACTATCATATTACATAATTGGAGGATTGTCAATAGGGTGGGGATTTTTTGACAAAAAATGGGAAACCGCAAAGGGTCCGGGCGCCGGACCCTCTGCACTCCCTTCGCGCTTTTGGGGAGCCGCCGGGATTTGTTTAAGGGGGGAGGTGTTGACAGGGGGGGGCTGTGCCTTGGGTTGTGGTGGGAGGTAGGGGGTGGCGGCGGGGACCGCCGGGGGAAAAAGGGATTGGGGGATTTCCCTGTATCTGCTGTGTATTGGCTTGGATGATGGTTTATGGCTTTCTTTTATTGCTGTAATGTCTGCTGTGTAGAGGGAGATAAAAAGACTGTATTTTTTATTGACATAGTTTATATTATGTGTAACAATTGTTGTGTAACGTGTGTAATTTTATTGTTGTATAAGTAAGGGAGTGAGTGTGTATGCCGCCTAAAGCGAAAATATCAAGAGAAATGATTTTGGATACTGTGTTGGGGATTACGAGGGAAACAGGGTTCGAAGCTGTAAATGCAAGGAGGATTGCGGATAAATTGCAGTGTTCCACACGGCCGATTTTTACTTGTTATGAGAATATGGATGAGCTAAAGTGTAATTTTCTTGCGTTTGCTTATGAATACTATGAGCAGTATGTTACTAATTACGGCCAATCGGCAGGTGTCAGTCCTTATTTAATCCTTCCTCTTTCATATATAGAATTTGCCCGGGAAGAGCCACAGTTGTTTAAGCTGTTATTTATAAGCGATATGGATTTGAATATGGCAGAGGCGAAGGATTTTTATTTAGAGAGTGGTAATGAAAAGAGGGCGGCGGTTTTTTCGAAGACTATAGGAATAGATTTAGAATACGGTAAGACAATTTTTTTGGATTTATTCTTATATAGTCATGGTATTGCGGTTTTAACAGCCACTGGGAAATTAGCACTGGACAGGGAGAGTGCTAAAAGAATGGTGATAAATACTTTGTCGGCTTTTGTAAGACAGGTAAAACCGGATTGGGATAACTGTGTTTAATGTATACGGGCGGATTACAAAAGGAGGAAATTATGAAACCAAACCAATACTTAATCGATTTTTACAGTAATTATGATGAGGACAGCCGTCTGTCATCAAAGCACGGATTAGTAGAGTTCTTAACTACCATGCGTTACATTGGTAAATACATACAACACGGGGATCGTGTACTTGAAATTGGCGCTGGCACCGGCCGGTATTCCCATGCGCTGGCACGTCAGGGATATACGGTTGATGCTGTGGAGCTGATAGGCCATAATATAGACATTTTCCGTATGAATACACATCCAGAGGAAAATGTGACTATCGCGCAGGGAAATGCCATGGATTTATCCTCTATTCCAGATAACCGGTATAATTTAACATTACTCCTAGGACCCTTGTACCATCTTTATACCATAGAAGATAAACGGCAGGCTCTAAAAGAAGCAATCCGTGTAACAAAGCCAGGGGGTATAATTTTTGCCGCATATGTTATATCTGATGGCTGTCTCCTTGATGAAGGCTTCCATCGCGGTAATATCAGTGTCTCTGAATACATTCAAAATGGTTTGATCGACGCCGGAACATTTGCAGCAAAGTCTGAGCCAAAAGATTTGTTTGAACTTGTCCGCAAAGAAAACATAGACAATCTCATGTCTGTATTTCATGTCACCAGACTGCATTATGTGGCAGCGGATGGATGCGCTTTATTGATACGCGAGGCCGTGGACGCTATGGATGACGACACATTTGATTTATACTTAAAATATCACTTTGCTACCTGCGAACGCGAAGATTTGATAGGTATTACCAGCCACTCCATAGACATATTCAGTAAAAATTGCCAACAGCCTGACTAAATATCCGGCCCCCGACAATATAGTAAGTGCAAAACCGAGCCAACCTGACATTCCTCTGTATTTTGAGCATACCTACACAATTACCCCTGCGAAGCAGCCACCCGTCACCGCCTGATACAAACCAGCTAGCTATCTCAAGTCCACCCCTCCCTCACTGTAGCACCAAGAACTACTTCTACAAGCGCGAAGGGAGTGCAGAGGGTCCGGCGCCCGGACCCTTTGCGATCTTACTCCTTATTCCCCAGCCGTATTTGTTCCATATAATCAGAGAGTTCCTGAGGTACTTGGTCAAAAAGGTAATTGCGGCTTGATTGGCGGTGTTCTTTCCATTCCTGGCGAAGTTGTTTATTTGCTTCGGCAATTTCTTCTTTGAGGCCCTGGGCGGAGATCCGGGAGGCGCCCTGGCCCAGTATGATCACTTGTTCCAGGCGGTCGGAGGTGGCTACGGTCACCTGGTACTGGCGTCCGATTTTGTGTACTGTTTTTTCAATATACTGGTCTGCGGTTTCGGCTTCTTTTGTATAAACTACGTGTATGTTATGGTAATCGAAGATTTCTTCTGCATGGCCTTCAAGTTTATAGGCATCGAACACGAGTATTATGGTGTTCTTTTTATAGCCTTGATAATTGCTCAGGATGTCCATAAGCTTGTCTCTGGCTGCATGGATATTGGCCTCTGCCAGCTCGCGCAGGTCTTCCCAGGCAAAAATGATGTTATACCCGTCTACCAGAAGATATTCTTCCTGGCTTTTCTTTTTTACGCAGTATCTTGCCGTGTCGGGGGATGCGTGGATGACACGTTTATGGACAGGCGCTTTCTCCCGTTTTACAGGGCCGAAGGTGCGCTCGAAAATGGCCTGGAGTTCTTTGTCATCCTCGTAGCTTCCCATATAGGCAGAAGCAGGCGGACGGTAAGTATGGTCCTGCTCTTCTTCCTGCTGATCTTCCCATTCTATTCCGCTTTCCACATGCATGTAGTCTTCCACCTGGTCCCAAGGTACTACGAAACCTGCACCGTGTGCGCAGAACACAGATCCGGTAGGATTTTCTAAATCTCTTTCTGAGTCATAGCCTATGGCCGCCACTATCTCATCCTGGTTCCGGCATGGAGCGTAGCCTTTCAGTGCACAGAACAGACGGCCCCGGCCGCTTGTGTAGGAAACTACCTGTTTCTGATAGTCCCGCATAGAAGAAACTGGAGCGCTTCCTTTGAGTATGCTCATCTCCCCTTCCATCTCAGGGGGAAGAAAGGTTCCCTGCATTTTCTGGATATCTGCCATAGCCCGGCCGATCATTTCGCCAGGAACTTCCAGGGTGAATTCATAGTAGGGTTCCAGAAGTACGCTTTTTGCTTTTTTCAGTCCCTGACGGACTGCCCGATAGGTTGCCTGACGGAAATCTCCGCCCTCCGTATGCTTTATATGGGCCCTTCCGGTTACCAGAGTGATCTGCATATCTGTGACAGGGGAACCTGTAAGCACTCCTTTGTGTTCCTTTTCTTCCAGATGGGTAAGTATCAGCCTCTGCCAATTTCTGTCCAGTATATCTTCACTGCAGCCCGTATAAAAAACAAGCCCGCTTCCCGGTTCTCCTGGTTCCAGCAGAAGATGGACCTCAGCGTAATGGCGTAAGGGTTCAAAATGTCCCACACCCTCCACCGGCTCTGAAATTGTCTCTTTATACACAATATTCCCCGCGCCGAATTCTACTGCCACGTGGAAACGCTCCCATATAAGGCGTTTCAGAATTTCTATCTGAACTTCCCCCATAAGCATGGCGTGTATTTCATTAAGCTGCTCATCCCATACAATATGAAGCTGCGGATCCTCTTCCTCCAGTTCTTTCAGCTTCTTGAGCATCTGATGGACATCACAGTCCTGCGGAAGCTGGATCTGGTAGTTCAGCACAGGTTCCAGCACAGGCATTTCAGATTCTCTTTCTATGCCAAGTCCCTGTCCGGGATAAGTATGAGTAAGCCCTGTAACAGCACAGACAGTACCTGCCTCAGCCTCCTTTTGAGTCTCAAATTTTGCACCGGAATAAATCCTGATCTGGTCCGCCTTTTCCTCCCAGATTTCCTCCACGGAAGACTGATGTGCAAGGGGTTCTCCCGGGGCTTTCCCATTGGTGACCATAGATTTTACTTTTAAGCTCCCGCCTGTGATTTTCATATAAGTAAGGCGGTTTCCCTGGTCATCTCTGGCAATTTTATATACCTTGGCACCAAATTGCCGGGGATAAACAGGCGGTACGGCATATTTCCGGATTCCTTCCAGGAACTCTTCCACTCCTGTCATTTTCAGGGCGGATCCAAAATAGCAGGGATAAACCTTCCTCCGGGCAATAAGCCGGACAATATCTTTCTCGTCCACTTCTCCCGTTTCAAGGTACTGCTCTAAAAGCTGTTCCTCACACATCGCCAGATTTTCCATAAAAGTATCCTGTTTCTGTCCTATGGCAAAATCCAGACAATTATCATCTAATCTTTTCTTTAAATCTCCCATAAGGGCATCGTGGTCTGTACCCTCCTGGTCCATTTTATTTACGAACAGAAACACAGGTATCTCGTACCTTGCAAGCAGCCGCCATAAAGTCAAGGTATGTCCCTGTACTCCGTCTGCCCCGTTGATCACTAAAATAGCATAATCCAGGACCTGCAAAGTTCTTTCCATCTCTGCTGAAAAGTCCACATGTCCCGGGGTGTCAAGAAGAGTGATCTCCATATCCTCAAATTCAAGCACAGCCTGCTTTGAGAAAATCGTGATCCCCCGTTCCCGTTCCAATTCAAAAGTATCTAAATAAGCGTCCCCGTGGTCCACCCTTCCTAATTTCCGTATTTTCCCGCACAGATACAAAAGACCTTCGGACAAAGTGGTTTTCCCTGCATCCACGTGGGCCAACAAACCGATGCTAACATGTTTTCTATGCTTATTTGGTTTATTTTCTGATGCATTTTCCATCGAAAATTCCCCTTTCTTTTGTCTATAATTATACCTTTGTTATTTTATATTTAAGTGTACATTCACCATAATTTTCTCTGTCAAATCCTTTCGGATGATTTTTCCATCAAAATCTTCTCTTCTTTTCTTACTTTAAACGCCTTTAACTATTTTACACTCATATCAGTTGTTTTTTTAAATAATTCGATTCTAGAATTTTCATTTTGAAATATTTTTCTTCTTTGCTCCGTTGCCGCACAAGCATCCCCATTATAGTATGTGGAAACCTGATTGATATGGGCTGATACGGCGCATGTGATTTTTTACAAAAGATGTTTATTTATCATACCGCAGAATCAGTTAAGTCACAATATAAATGATAGAGTTCTGTGAAATTTATTTTCGATTCAGGTTTTATATCAAGTGAATAAGCCCGCCAAAAGGCGGACTTATTCAGAATGTATGTTTATGGGTTATCCTTTAATTACATTTTCAGAGCAGCCCTTTTCTTATACAGATCAGATCGTAATGCCGTTTCATCTTTGGACCTACTCCTTAGTCATTCTCCGTTCTACACCGTATCGGGAAGTGTCGCCTTAAGTAATCCGGCATGGTCCAGACCGGCAAGCTCCTTCACCTTATCCAGACTGAGTCCGGCTGCTTCGGCAAAACGCTCGCCGTATTCCGGATCGGCCAGATAACAGTGGGCAGCATGGCGATACTTGATATTCTCGGTACAAGGCGCAATATCTCCGGCTGTGTTTTCAATGAGTATCTGCTTCTTGTCCTCGGCCAGGACACGCCACAGATCTCCCCCTGCGCGGAAGCAATCGTCCGTGGGATCGTCTTTCGGATCATAACGGTACATAGCACCGCTCAGATCCAGCGGCGGCTCCATAACCTCCGGCTGCGCTGTCCAGACACCGGCACTGTTGGGCGTATAGGCCGGCGCTCCTCCGTAGTTGCCGTCCACCCGCATAGCGCCGTCACGATGATAATCATTGACCTGGCATTTCGCCCGGTTCACGGGAATGAGATTGTGATTCACTCCCAGGCGGTAGCGCTGTGCGTCGCCGTAGGCGAAGAGCCTGCCCTGCAGGAAGCGGTCCGGGCTGAATCCGATGCCGGGAACCACATGGGCCGGGCTAAAAGCCGCCTGCTCCACTTCCGCGAAATAGTTTTCCGGGTTGCGGTTCAGCTCCAAAACACCTACCTCAATCAGGGGGTATTCCCCATGACGCCATATTTTTGTGATATCAAAGGGATTCTCGTAATGATTCTTCGCCTGCTCTTCGGTCATGATCTGCACATACATTGTCCACTTTGGAAAATCTCCCCGCTCAATGGCTTCATAGAGATCCTTGCCGTGGTATTCACGATCCATACCATTGATCCTGGCGGCCTCTTCATTGGACAGGTTCCTGATTCCCTGCTGGGTCTTGAGATGGAATTTGCACCATACGCGCTCGTTCTTCTCATTATAGAAGGAAAACGTATGCTCACCGAAGAAGTGCATATTCCTGAAGGACGCGGGAATGCCGCGGTCACTCATCACAACGGTAATCTGATGGAAGCACTCGGGCAGCAGGGTCCAGAAGTCCCAGTTGTTCTGCGCACTTCGTCTGCCGGTTCTCGGATCACGCTTCACCGCACGGTTCAGATCCGAAAAATTATGTACGTCCCGGATAAAGAAGGTTGGGGTGTTGTTACCCACAAGATCCCAATTGCCTTCGGACGTATAGAACTTCGTGGCCACGCCGCGGATGTCGCGCTCACAGTCAGCGGCGCCCCGCTCTCCAGCCACTGTGGAGAAACGGGTGAAGGTCTCCGTAACCTCGCCCTTCTGAAGGACTTTTGCCTTGGTGTACTGTGAGATGTCATGGGTCACGGTAAAGGTCCCGTAAGCGCCCCAGCCCTTGGCATGCATCCGGCGCTCCGGGATCACTTCCCGATTGAAATGGGCCATCTTTTCCATCAGCCATACATCCTGCATAACCACAGGCCCGCGGACCCCCGCTGTAATGGCGTTCTCGTTATCCGCCACCGGCGCACCGACTTCATTGGTCAGCTTCTCATACTCTTTCATCTTCTTACCTCCTGTCATTTTTATTTGTGCTATTAACAATAGTTCTTAATAGCACAATAACAAGAATCCATGAAGTTGTCAACCACAATAAAACCGCAGCACTTTTATGCCACAATATCCTTTCTTCTGTACCACCACCAGGCCACAGCTGCCCCAATGACTCCATAGGCAATTCCAAGGCCCATAAGTGTCCCGTCTATGGCAGCGTCTGCCACAATGTCAGAAGCTTCCGCATATGCAAAAGGTGTGATATATTTCAGCGCCTCAGCCTTATCGCTCAGGTTACAGATTATATTGAGGAAATACATGACCGCAGCCAAACCTAGCCCTATCCCCATGCTGCCTCTTCGTAAAAATGCGGAAACAGCGAAACAGATACAGGCAATCTCAAGCTGCATGACTAAAAATGCTATATGGAGCAGAGCGAATTCCGTCACCGGCAATTCTTCTTTGATCATCTTAAAAGACACAACAGAGCCTATGATCACAATAAGATTCATTACAATAATCTGCACTGCAACGGCAAGGAGCTTCTGAAACACTACAGAAGTACGGGTCACCGGATGACTGAGCAGAAACTCTGCGGTCCTCTCCTTCTCTTCTTTTGCCAGCATTCCGATACCAAGAAATGCTGCAAAAAAGCCGCCGCCGATTCCCAGCATATTTCCGCCTTCAATGGCATAGAATCCCATAACTTCCCCAAAACTCACCTTATCCATTCCAAAGGCCGCCGTAAAACTTCCCATCCCGGCAAAAAGGTCATTCACGCTCTGCATCTGTGTTTTCATTTCCGGATAAAGAAACATACACATAACCATCATAAATACAATAACACCTGTCCAAATCCAAAAAGCAACTCTGCCTCTTCGTATTTCATGTGCAAAAACTGTCATGCCCTTTCACCGCCTTCCGTATAATAATGGAGAAAGATTTCCTCCAGTTCCGGTTCCGTAATCCTCAAATCCTCCACAGGTAATTTCGAAAGCTCTGCAATCAACTCCTGCATCTGACCATGATATAAAAAACTCACCTGACCGTCACCTGACACTGCCTTACGCACCCCGTCAAGCTTTGGAGCCTTGTTGATGCCTTTTATTTCTATTTTACGGCAGTTCTTTCCTGCAAGACGCTCCACACTGTCACAGGCCACAAGACGCCCCTCCCGTAAAATGGCCGCACGCTTGCAATATTGCTGTACCTCTGACAGTACATGGGACGAGAGAAGGATGCCTGCTCCCTCTTTGTTACGTTCCTGTAAAAGCCCGAAAAATTCCTTTTGCATCAAGGGATCCAGTCCGCTTGTGGGTTCATCCAGCATAAGAAGCTCAGGCTTATGCTGAAATGCACATACGATAGCAACCTTTTTTCTGTTTCCAAGGGAAAGCTCCTCTACCTTACGGTTTTGGTCAAGAGAAAACCTGTCACACAATCTCTTCCTCTCCTGTACACAATCCTTCTTATACAGTTTTGAAGAAAGAGTTAATATTTCAGAAACTTTCATTCCGCTGTAAAACATAGCCTCGGAAGGCAGATATCCTATTTTCGATAAAATTTCCTTCTGCTCCTTCCCCACCTCTTTTCCGAAAATACGGGCGCTTCCAGAGGTAGGTGAAACCAATCCCAGCAGCACACGCATGGTTGTACTTTTTCCCGCACCGTTGGGCCCGATGAAGCCAAAAACCTCGCCTTCCTCCACACTAAGGTTTAAATCAATAATTCCTCTGCTTTTCCCATAATATTTCGTCAAGTTTGACGTGGTAATCATCTCTGTCATTCTTCTGCCTCCACCTGTACGGTATACACTTTTTTCCAGAAAACCAAAAGCTCCTTAAAATCTCTTTCCATTTTATCCAAATCCAATTCTCCTTTTTGCAGTTCTTCCCATAAATAACCTTCTGTTGCCAAGAACATCTCTCTTATGATCATGTTAAAATCCAAATCCGGCCTGAAGTTTTCATACCTCAGGTTCTTAAATGCCGGTTCCACACTATCCTTCGAAACCATTGCATAGCGTTCCTGAATGGCAGAGGCAATCTCAGGTTCCTTTTCATAAAAAGCCTTCATAACAAACCCAGTGAGATCAGGATATCCTCTCATCAATTTCATTTTTGCCCTGAAACCCAAGTTCATCATCTCAAACAAATCTGTGTGTTCATAGCAGCCTTCTTCTTCCAAAGCTTCAAGAGTCAGACGGCCTGCTTCATCCCACAGGAACAGATAAAGTTCTTTTTTATTGCGAAAATAATGAAACAGTAAAGATTTACTGATTCCTGCCTCCGCGGCAACTTCTCCTACCGGACTTTTTTTGTAATTATTCTGGCTGAATACACGGTATCCTGCATTAATAATCCGCTGCTGCTTCTCTTGGGAAAGATTGAAAAATTTCTCATTCATTTTATGGATCACCTCCATTGACCATATCGGTTAATAACCATTATACCCCATTGACCGTTTTAGGGAAGAGGGGAATTATTCTTTCTGCATAGGAAGAGGGGAATTATTCTTTCTGCATTTGACAGAGAGGACAATCGGATTTATACTTAGGTATCTATTTGTTGGCCCGGCGGTTATGGGCTTGATTGCTTACAAGGAGGTAGTGACTATGAAGTATGCAATTGTGTATAGTAGTGTTACTGGAAATACGGAGAGACTTGCCGCTGCATTAAGAGAATTTCTTCCCGGAGAAGAATGCGTATATTACGGTGCGGCGTCAACAGAGAAACTTCCTGATGCTGAATTGTTTCTTCTTGGGTTCTGGACTGATAAGGGAACTTGTGATGAGAATATGGCTGCTTACATGCAGCAGCTTCAGGGTAAAAAGGTATTTTTGTTCGGAACTGCTGGTTTCGGCGGCAGCGAGGATTATTTCCATACCATATTAAGTAATGTACTCGGTCAGCTTCCTTCCTCCAATACGTTGCTTGGTACATATATGTGTCAGGGGCAGATGCCCGACTCTATCGGCAAACGCTATGAGAAAATGACACAGGACAATCCTGATGATGCCAGAGCGGCTTCTATGCTCCTTAATTACCGCCAGGGAATCGGACGGCCTGACGAGAAAGATATTGCAGAATTGGAAAAAATTATAGAGGAGCTGTTTTCGTAAAATCATGGCAGCAGTTGAGACATGCGCAGGCAGTTACAAATTATGATACTTTCTGAGCTATAAGTATATTCTTAAAAAGCTTAATAAAATGAACCGGAATTTCTTTATATTTAAAGATTTTCCGGTTATTTTTATATGGCTATGATACCTGTGGGTCCCAGAGTCATCCAACTGTATTTGGACATGTATAATTCAGCCTTTTAAACTCGGTATCATTCTATGTTATATTTCAAACTCTTAACTATCACAATAGTCATTGACAGAATATGACTATTGTGATAGTATAATAATATCTAGATAACTATTGCAATAGTCAAAGGAGTTAACCATGGATATCAAACTTTTTGATTCAGAATTAAAGATAATGGAGGTTTTATGGAAAGAAGGTGATTTACCTGCCGGCCAGATTGCCAGACTGTTGAAAGATGAGATTGGCTGGAACAGAAATACTACTTATACAGTTATAAAGAAATGTGTTGATAAGGGTGCTGTCCGGCGTACTGACCCTAACTTTATGTGTCATGCACTGATATCCAGAGAAGCAGTACAACAGTACGAAACCCAGGAACTGATCAGCAAAATGTTTGATGGTTCCACTGAGAAATTTTTCGCTGCTTTTTTGGACGGAAAAAATCTCTCCAGTAATGAAATAGCCCGTTTGAAACAACTCATAGAACAGTTGAAGTAAGGAGGCATACATGAATGCAGCAGGATTTTTAGAACGTAGTATAATGGCTGCGCTTCTCATTGCCACAATCTCGGTGATACGTATTATAACGAAAAGGTATATGCACAGGAAAATATTTGTTATCCTTTGGGGTATTGTCCTTCTACGTCTTATACTGCCGTTTTCCCTGACCTTTAACCCCCCAGTATCTTCAGGGCTTGAATTTACCCGAGAAATCACCAGTTATCTTTCAGAACAGCATAATAAGCTGTACACCGGAAAACAAGATGTAACGGATGCGGAAAATATTTCTTCCGCCCATATCGATGCATCTTACAGTACACATTCTTCAGATGACATGGATGGACTCAGTGCCGGAACAGACAGAAAGTCTTCAACAGAAGTATCCGGAAGTTATGGCGTTCCACTCTATTCTTATTCCAGAATGTTGTTAACAGGCTTATGGGCTGCAGGTGCTGCTATCATGTTTTTCATCCTAACTGCCTCTTATTTACGCAGCAATAGAAGAATAAAAGAAGCACTTCCCCTTAACCCAGACATCTGTAATCTGTATCTTGGTACAAGGCTTACAGACTGGCATAAGGTCCGGCTTTTAGTTTCTGACCAGATCAACACTCCCGTAGCCTGCGGTATATGGCGTCCTCAAATAGTGTTCCCCAAATTTATGGACATGAGCGACATCCAGTCTGTCACCTACATAATAGAGCATGAGCTTTGTCATCTCCGCCGGAGGGACCAGATCTGGAAGCTTGCAGCTGCCGCTGCTCTTTGTCTCCATTGGTTCAATCCTTTTGTATGGCTGATGTGCTATCTTATTCAACAGGATTTAGAGATATCCTGCGACGAAGAAGTGATCGCCAGACTTGGAGACAAAGCAAAAGAACCCTATGCCATGACATTATTGCGCTGTGCCGAGAAAAAATCCGGACTTTCCATCCTTTTCAGCAGCTTCGGAAAAAATATAGCTCAAGAAAGGATCGTTACTATTATGAAATATAAAAAATCAAATATTTTTAGTATAATCACAGCGGTTGTTCTTATATTTGGTTCCCTGACAGTATTCGCATCAGGTACCGATATGGACGATCAGGCATCCGTGTTTAAGGAATGCGCTGTTTCCCTTAACCTGGAAAATGTAATGCTGGACCAGCTTCTGTATTATGAGCCCTTAGGGTTAACCTTGGATAAAGACAACAAATACCTGCAATATGAAGGCAAGCCTGTGAGAGAATTGTATGACGAAAATATAGGTGTGTATATAGCAATTTCAAATAAGGAGGAAATGCCGGAAGACAATGTAGATATCCGCACAGTATACGATGGTGATAAGCTCACTGGCCTGCGCCTGGCAACTCAGGAGGAATATAATGCCAGAAGCGAAAGCCGCGATAAGCATCCGAAATCCACAAGCGTACTTTTTTACCTTGAGATGCCGGAACTGAACCGCATAATATGTATATCCAGTGACTCTGACTTTCCATATATTCTTGCAAGGACTAAATTACCAAAGGAATATATAGACAATGGATTTTCATTGGATCCCGACAGTAATGCGATATATTACAAAGGAAATGTTGTCACATTTATCCAGGATAGCGGCTATAACTATGGAACTGAAAAATATTTAGACGACAGTACCCTTCGGTTAAAAGTCATCCGTGATGATTCCGGTAGTATTTCAGAAATTAAGGAAATCCCACCAGAAGAGTTCAAAAGCTAAATCATCCTTACCCGGAGATCACAGAACCGGCGGCGCCAATATGCGCCGGCGGTTCTGGCCTTCTTTCTGGATACTTGCCGGACACTTTATTTGACAGAATCATTTAATCTCTACACTTATTATCCTCTCCTGGCGGAAATCCGCATACCTCTCAGCAAGATTCAATAACTTTTTTTCTTCATAGATATCCTTCCATAAGGTCATACTAATTTCCATTCCCCGCCCTTTTTTCTTACTTGTCCAAATTCCAATAACCTCTCCCCGGTACACAACAGCTCCCGGATTTGTTACCAGTCTCCAGATCTGTTTGTGCAAGGATTTGTCCGGCTGCAGTATGCATCGGTCACGCTGGTCGAGATAGGGGTCATGTCCTCCCAGAAGGACTAAGTCTCTCCTGCAGGATTCCGGGGAAAACAATCGTTCTCTGTCCTCGGAAAGAATAAATGCCTTTTTCCCAAATACCGTCACTGGCTCTGTTTCTTCTGAAATGCTTTTCCACATGCGCCTTCCCTGCTGTCCGGAGCACCCAAGCCAGCTTACAAATGAATCCACAGTCGCCGGTCCATAGCAGTGCAGAAATTTACGTACAATCTTCTTCCCTGATTCCTCTTCTAAACTCAAGGTATTACCTGTCCAGCCTTTATAGGACGTGAAAGAAGGGCTGATCCCTTCCCTTTCCCCAAATACAACCAGACCATTGAAAGCACAAGGCCGCAGCAAAAAGGAAACTACGGCACCGCCCACTGTCTGCTTATCCGGGTTTCCATACATTGACGGCTGATTCCACAATTCCTGCTTTTCTCCAGGCAGCAATGGCAGCATCCATTGAGCTAATGTCTGATCCAACGTGGTTTTGCTCACAATAACAGTATCGTCCAACCGTGGCATTACCTGCTTTAAGGTGCAAAGCAATTCATCCAGGGTCATTTGCAAAACCTCAAGCCCCAGCCCAATTCCCTTTGTGTAAATCCACGGCTCATTTCCTTCTGGAATAAGAGAGGATAAAAATGCATCGCTTTCACAAACCGGAAACACAACCGGGGCTCCCCGGAAGCTCCATGCCTGTAAAAGAAGCTTGTCTTTGTGCAACATGTCTTCCATCTCACTCAAGCCGCATTGGGGAATGCGGTTGTAAAGGGCTGTCTCCCACGCCCCGGGTGGTGAATTCTGCATCCCGCAGGCGCCCACAAGACTGACCACATCTGATTTCTGGTACTCCTTATCCAAATGATGGGAATACAGCCGGAAATTTCTGATTTGTTCTACACTTAAATCCACTATACCACGCTTCCTTCCACTGTTGTATTCAAAACCCTCACACAATACAGAATGAAGGGCAAGCCAATCTGCAATGCAATTGTTCCATTACAGAATTCTAACACATAATATCCTATCTAACAATTATATACATTTTACGTTTCATTGCTGTTCATTCCGCCCGGTAATGCCCTCGCGTGATATTACCAGCGAACAGTAATTCCGTTTCACTTGTTCTCCCAATGATGTCGAATTTTTACTATGCGGGAATTACTATCTATAGTACAATTTAATGATGACAGGGTCAAAAGGTCATACAATGCATGCCCGCATGCAATTAGATGAGTTTTGGACCCGTAAAACATGAAAAATCAGCCCGATCAGGGCAGATTCTGAATGTTTTTAGGATTTCTGGAGCACGAAGTGGGAAGAAATCCGTAGGCATCAGGGGGGAAAATACCTTTTGATCCCTACAGCATTTAATAAAAGGAGGAATGTGACTATGAACTGGGAACCATGGACAGGCTGTTACAAGATCAGTGACGGCTGTACAAATTGCTATTTTTACGGGCCACATGCGAAACGCTATGGCCAAAATACCATCCAAAAAACAGATAAATTTGACTGGCCTATAAGAAAGAATGCAAAGGGCGAATATAATATCAAAGGAAACAAAATTCTTGCCACCTGTTTTGCAACTGACTTTTTTCTTCCTGAAGCAGATGAATGGCGCAAGGAAGTCTGGGCCATGATCAAGGAAAGAACAGATATAGAATTTTTGATTTTAACTAAACGGATAGACCGTTTCCTTGTCTCTCTCCCATCAGATTGGGGGGCAGGATATGACAATGTGAATATTGGATGTACTGTTGAAAATCAAAAATTAGCTGATGAAAGACTCCCATTGTTTTTATCCTATCCCATAAAAAGGCGCTTTATAGCTTGTGCCCCCTTATTAGGACCAATAGATCTGACACCCTATCTTCATGGGGCAGAACATGTTACAGTTGGCGGTGAAACAGGACGGGAAGCCCGGGAATGTGATTATAACTGGGTACTAAATATCCGTGAACAATGTGTAAAAGCAAACGTAACCTTCTGGTTTAAAAATACCGGTACTTTCTTTAAGCGCAATGGCATAACAGAAAAAATAAACCCATTTAAGCAAACCGGTATGGCAAAAGAGCTTGGCATAAATATTTTAAACGGGAAACGATTGTTTTAATAATTCACTTTCTTACACTAAACAAAATAAAATTCTCCAGGCAACGGAATTGAAATTTTAATTTACAAACCACTGCTTGAAGAATTCTATTTTGTTTAGACTGTCCTGCCATCGCTACAATACTTTTTATTTACAGATAGACAAATTACCGTTCAGTCCCCGTTTTCTTTCGGGTATACCACATTGTCATAAACCTCTGTATTTCCCATAGGATAAACGACAATTGGTGCTACGCCTTTGGTGGCTGCCTTTGCTGCTGCTGATAGTATATCATAATCTCGCATGGTAATATTGTAGATTTGTGCACCTTTGGCATATCCGAACAGACCGACAATTTGAGCATAAGGATTCTCCATAGTAAGACCTTTTATCTCATAACCATTGCCATTGTAGATGCCTGTAAAAGGGTCCTCATATGTACCAATGGGTATCCATTCATCGGCTGACATTTCAATATCCCCTTGTTGGATGAAATTCTTATCCATGCCGAATTGTCCTGCGGAAATGGCTCTTAGCTGTTCTTCTGTAAAAACAAGATAATATGTCTTTCCTTTAAAATCCATGGTGTCCATTTCAACAGGTTCAGAGATGTTTTCTAATTGATAAACCCGGTTATCCGTCATGTCGCAGTCTATGGGTACTGCACAAACAGCATCCACCTTTTTGTTCTCCACATTACTTCCGGCAGATGAAATATCCACATCAACCAACTCAATATTATGAAATACTGCATTTTTTGCATATCCAAACAGACCTGCGATTTCTGCATTTGGATCTTTCATTGATAATCCCAGAAGTGTACTGCCATTACCATCGAAAACACCTGTAAACGGTGCGTTGGCAGTCCCGATAGGCTCCCAATCAGATGTAAGCTCAATATCATTGCTTAGTAAATATTTTTTACTTAAGCTGTCTGCTGTGTTTCCGATTCCCCGAAGCTGTGTTTCATTGGCAATAAAGTACCATTTTTCACCGTTGATGATCGCATTCTCCATTTCTGCGCTTTCGTTCTGCTTAGTATCATTGGCCAACGCATTCACTTGATAAGCCCCTGTAAAGACAAATCCAAAAAGCAGCAAACCTGTCAAAAGCAGAGACAAAAATATGAAATATTTTGGTTTTTCCCGGTATTGCATGATTGCATCCAACCTTTCTTTCAGAAGCTCCCTGCTTTGTCCCAATGCAGCCGTAACTGAACTGTCCCTATATCTGCCGGTACTCACTGCATTTAGCAGTGCATCTCCGTAAGAACGCCGTTCTGTGACATCCAGTGTCCGTATCACTGCCTCGTCACAAGACAGCTCACAATCCCGGCTGATGATATGGCTCATAATATATACAAAAGGATTAAACCAATGCAGGCATATGGTGATCTGCACTATCCATTTATAAAACATATCCTTACGTTTATAATGTTTCAGTTCATGCTGAATGATTCTTGATAAATCAGTGCTTGAAATCTCCGTGGAAGGAAACACAATACAAGGATGAAAAAATCCAATGAGAATAGGGGATGAAATGAGCGGATTTACAAATAATTCAACCGACACTCTGATCTTTTCTTTCTCAACAATTTTACCAAGCAGCTCCAAAAGCTTGATATCTGCAACCTGTGTGCTTCCTGCCCGTACATAATGAACAAAGCTCTGATAAACCGTTATCTTTCTCACCAACATAATAAGGGCGATGATCAACCAGATAGCCCCCAGATTTTGCGTAACGGCCTCTAGCATATTTTTCCACCGAAAAATCTTTGCTGATGCCGCATTATCTGTCTGAACTTCTGTTTGAACCGGCTCTGGGATGATGAACATCGGAGGCTTATCCTCCTGCACCTGCATTTTGATTTGTTCCGCATAGAAATCTGTTTGTTCAATCACATTCCCTGCAATGCTTGTTTCCGGAGAAAAAGGCAGCAGCAAACGTGCGATAATGATAAGCCAAATGTAATAACACCATCCCTTGCTTGTCCATTTCTTGACTGCTATACGGATAAGAAAAAGGAGTGCCATCAACAAAGTACCGGAAAAAGACAATGAAACAGCCATTTTTAATACTTCGTTCATGAACTATGTTCACCACCCTCCCAATAGGATTTTAGTTGTTCTAAATCCTCTGATGAAAGCAGTTCTTTCTCCATAAGTGCAGCCACAAGCCCTTTGGCATTGCCTTCATAAACTTTGTCAAGGAAAGACTGGGCTTGTGCTGATTGATATTTCTCTACGGTAATAATAGCTTTGTATTCATTCCTGCGCCCGATTTTATTGGCTTTTAAAAAGCCTTTTTCAATCAGCCGGGAGGCCAGAGTGATAATTGTATTCTTGGTCCATGGCGTTCCTTTCTCCTCCAGCGCTTTGGCGATTTCAGCATATAAAGCAGTACCATTATTTGCCCAAATAATCTTCATTAGCTCTAATTCATAATCAGAAATTTGCTGCACGATCCCGTCCTCCTTTGATTACATGATGTACTCTTAATTGAAGGATAACACTTTGTACGCTTAATGTCAATGTAAACTGTCATTTACAGTCTATTACTTGTCAGTTACCCGTATATTTTCCATGTTCTCTTACAACTGCCCTAAAGTCAAGACCACCGGCTTAGCCGGTGGCTTGCACTGCCCCTATAAGGGGCTATT
>JAUNHC010000031.1 GCA_030524175.1 Eubacteriales bacterium | reverse complement strand
CTTAACCATTCGCTCTACGGCTCATGGGCCTTCGGATAGCTGCTTGACCTTATGGGCAATCAGCAGCGCTTAACCATTCGCTCTACGGCTCATGGGCCTTCGGATAGCTGCTTGACCTTATGGGCAATCAGCAGCGCTTAACCATTCGCTCTACGGCTCATGGGCCTTCGGATAGCTGCTTGACCTTATGGTTAAGCTTCATTATAGCATATCCCGGCCTTTTGCTGCAATTAAACTGAAAACCAAAACCACGCCAAGAATTATGCTCGCTTGATTTGTACACAGTTAATGGAGTTTGGGTTCCATATATATGAATTACCTATAAGTTCTGGAGAAATGGACTTCTTATGGGTGTTTTTTTCCTGTTCACGGTGATAATATCCTGAGGATGTCCGGGAATAACCTATAAATTCTGGTGATACAGACTTTTTATAGGTACTTTTTTCCTTTACACAGTCCATATATCTAGAAAATATCCGAGAAATACCTATAAATTTTGGCGATGCAGACTTTTTATAGGTACTTTTTCCCTTTACACGGTCCATATATCCTGTGAATACTCGGGAAATACCTATAAATTCTGGTTATGCAGACTTTTTATAGGTATTTTTTTCCTATTCATGTCCCATATATCCTTAGGATGTTCCGAAAATACCTATAAATCCTGGAGGTATAGATTTTTTATGGGTATTTTTTCCTGTTCACGATGCAAATATCTTGAGGATGCCTGGGAAATACCTATAAATTCTGGCGGTACGGACTTTTTATAGGTATTTTATTCCTGTAAACAGAAAACCATCCTGAAGATTCCCCAAAATCACCTTTAACTTCTGGCCATGCAGCCTTTATTATGAAAGGCCCGAACGGCAGCTGTGAGATGGCCCATACCTGCATGTAGAGACTTATGGATACGTTCCGGGCTAACCCGTATGGCGAATATGGGTAGCGATTGTGGAAGCGCATAATCGCGGAACGATCGTCTTTAATCAGTTGTCTTATGGGAAGTTTCATTTAAAATACAAGGAAGCCTGGTTGTTTGATTTGAAAGCAAAATCTCTTAAAGCCATAAAAGTCCGCATATTTTAAAGTTATTTGTAATAGGATATAGAAAGTAAACCAGGAGGCGCGTACCATGAGTTCTAAAACGAAAATTATTGTTCTACATATGAAGGAAGTGGTGTACACTGCCATATTTGTGATACTTGCTGTTATTCTCGGTGTCCTGATGTTTTTTATGTTTGGGCCCGGAAAATCATCATCATCTGCTTCCAGCGATGCCGTAAATAAGTACAAAGCCGGCGTGTATAACTCCTCCATCGTGCTCAACGACAACACTTTCGATGTGGAAGTCACGGTGGATGCTGACAGGATCAAATCCATAAACTTAGTGAATCTAAGCGAGAGTACCGCTGCCATGTTCCCGCTCATGGAACCTGCCCTGGAATCTCTTGCCAGTCAGATCTATTCTACCCAGTCACTGGAAAATATTCAGTATTCCAGTGATCAGAAATACACTTCTATGGTACTCTTAAATGCCATTGAATCGGCTGTCAAAAAGGCGGAGAACAATTAAGTTCCCCGCCTTTTTCCCTAGAGCGTGTTTGAAACTTTCATAATGACTGGCCTATTCTCCCAACTCAGAAAATAATTGGCTAACTTTACGAAACGTAAAAATTGCCTTGTCAAAATCTTGTTTTTCATTTGTGTATAGCAAATCCTCATGCAACTTTTCGTACCTGTTACGAATGGCATCATTAAAATACCGTTCCCATGAAGGAAAATCATAACTACCAACAGGATTATATTTTTTCAAAGCGTTACGTTTTTCCAGATAGAAACTGTCTGTATCTTTGGTTTTTCTAATCAATTCCTTTAATCCAATTTTATCACACAAAAACGCTTTAATGTCACTTCGTTCAAAAAGCATAGTGACATCATAAATATGTCTTACTTTTCTCTCCAATGTACCACAAATTGCATGACGTTTTACTGCCATAAGTTTATCTAAAAATGTACGCTCAATACAGAGAACATTCACAGATACTGGTGCTAATTCATATTCCTGAATCACACTTGACATTCCTTGGGTTTCTAAGTACTCTTGAATATATGACTTTATCATTTTTCGGGAATATGGATCTGGACGAATACTTGAACCAATTTCTAATTTCACACGATCTTTACCATCCTCTTCAAACCAAACATAAGAACTTTTATTCCGATCATTCCGTTCTTCAGGAATCTTTTCACTAAATGCTCCTACTGTCATAATCTTTTCAATAGTTTTTAATTCTTTATCATATTGCTTTCTGCTGATAGCGTCGTCTGGAATAAATGTCAGATCAATATCTTCGGAAAATCTTAAAATTGACCCCGGATACCCCTTACTCAATGATGTTCCCCCTTTAAACACACATTTTTCTGCATACGGGCTATTTGCCAGCATTTGCAGCATGGTCACAATATAATAGTCTCTTTTTACAGCCAGCATCGGAATCCCCATATGTTCAGCTGTAATGGCTGACAACTCATTAAAGGCTTCCATATCCTTATGCAAATACATACAGTTCCTCCACATTTGGTATTTTATAATCTGACATAGGCGACAAGTGTCTGCTTAATGAATGTTTTACTTGATGATAGTTCAAAAAAGCAGTCATAAATGCTATTGTTGATTTTTTATACTTTCGGTTGGCAAGTACAAGTTCCATTGCGGAATCCGAATATACCTGTACAAAGTTGGTCATATATGCAGCCAATACTTTTGTATTTACATCTTCCATCTCCTGATATGCCTGCAATATTTCCATAGCTTCCATTACCGGTATTGTTTCCTCATTCAGCGGAACTGTTATCTTACGCACAGATACATTTCGGATATGTTTTTGCTCTTCCGGCAGTATTGTTGATAATATCTCCACCTGCTTGCCAATCTGTGTAGTAATTCCTTTCTGATTAAACATTCGGTATCCTACCATAAGGCCTTGTTGATTTTTCAGGTAATAGCCCGCAATCTCATCGTCCGAGATAGGCACAGTTCCAAAACGTGTTTTCTTAGGACGGTAGTAAACCCCCTTTGTCAGATGCACCAGTTTTCCGCTTTTTGAAAATCTTTCCATTGTTTTATAAAAAGCCTGTTCTGTAATCTCCGAAGATAATCTGCTGTATAGTTCAGATGCAATAATCAACTGATTTGCTGGGATTTCTTTGACTGCATTTTCCAATACACTTACGTAACTTGACATTACATCACCACCTTTCTTTCATTATAGGTTATCTGTTTCTTTTGTCAAGTAAATTTTGTTTTTACTTGACAAAAATATTGCAAAAATTGTGACCACCTTTATTGAGAAATACTTTGCAGCAAGTAATTTTTTGCAAAATACAAAGTATTTCCTCACATAAAAAGCAGAGGGACTGCACTCTCTGCTTTTTATCACACTACTGATTTATATACGAATTCTGGTGCTGATAGAATAATCCATATATTTCTCAGTACACATTTATGTCTTTTCATCATCATATCCTCCATATTTTCAGCACACTTTTCTCATTCAAAATTATTAGAGCCAAAATAGAGCCAAGCCGGAGTACAATTGATAAATTAATTGAAATGCACCTAAGTCCAATGGCAGATGCATTTTTCAACTAACTAAATGAACCAAAGATGAAAGAAGTTTCTTTCAAAGAATGCTTTACACCGCTTTTGCGTAATACGCATTTGATCTAAACTGTGCTGATACTTTCTTTGTTTCTGACTCATACTCACCTTCTACTCCATAGCCATGCATGATTAAATCATGAATTGCAATTAAGGAGCCAATTGTAATAATCGATGCAACTATAATCACATTATCTTTTGTTATAGCACCATTGCTAAATTTTCTCATTCCCTGTGTTACAACATCCGTTCCAACTTTTTTCGCTTCACTTGTTTTTGTCATATGCTTATCCTCCAATAATTTTGTTTACTTTTCTTCTGAATTAATCATACATGATAATTTCTCAAAAAAGTTCCACAAAACGCGGAAAAAGGTAATAAAGAAAAACTTCAAAGTCTTTTCACAAAATCTTTATTCTATTATCTCGTCTTGTTCTAGTAAATATCGAAGCGCATATGGATTGTTCAATTCACATAAGGAACATATCATCTGAATATCTATTTGCTGGTTCATCTCCCGTGATAGATAATTATCCTGCATCCCTACAATATATTTCATTGCCAAATAGAAATCTCCGCATTCCGCCCATTCCATAGATGCTTTTGTATAGGCAATTAACTCCATTACCATATCATCATAATCTTCCAGAAACTGTTCTCGTAATCTCTCTATTTCAGAGTCAATTACAATATCACCATCTGACAAGAGCTTCTTTATTTCAAGCGATTTCTTTCCGCTTGTTTTAATCATATTACCAATTTCCATGTATTTTTCATCGACTATGGAGGTCCAACAAATGAAAATAAGTCCTAATATATTTATAGCAGCCTCAATAAGTTCAGACTCTTCTAATGCAGTAGAATACTCTTCCAAACATCGACTTACTAATACTTTACTTGCTGTTTCCATATCATACAATGCTTCATAAATTTTTGTATGCTTTTCGTATGCATTTTGAAAACTTTTGTTATAACTTTCTTCGTCCGAATAAACTCTTGGAAATCCATAATCGAACATCTTTTTCATCTGTTCTTTGCTTACATGAAAATATCTCATGGATTTAAGACCTGTCAAATCCCCGCTCACTAATTCATCCACAGTTTTATGATAATGATTAGCATAGAGTTGCAACTTCTGCGTATCTAATGCTCTCTCACCCTTCACATAAGCCGAGATTGCAGACTTACTTAAGCCCAAGAGCTCTCCTAATCCTTCTTGCGTTTCATGGTGTATCTTACGAAGCACTCTTAGATTTGTACCAATTTTTTGATTATCATTCATACATTCTCCAATCCACCAAAAACATCTTCTTTCCTATTCTCTATACATGAATACTGACTTGTCCTATGAACACAAATTTGTTTACAGTTTTCGGTTGTTTCATCATTCCTAATCGTACCTGTCTATTTTTTAGTTCAAACCACTCCGGAACAAAAAAACTAATTTGTGGATTTTCTTCTCGATACCACTCAATCTGCTTTTTTGCAAAGTCAATAAACCCTGGGTCTTTATGCAATTTACTTAATTCCTTTGATTTCAATTTACCAATGGTTCTTATTCTTTCATTTCCAGGTGGGTAAACATCTCCTGTCCAAGCATCAAGTCTGTATCCTTTTTCCTTTGCATGCGCATGTGGTACAGATGGTTTATCATCTGCATCTCCAATTGTGAATTCCCAAATACAATTCTGTAATTTTTCTCTAGGACTATATAATTGAAATCTAGGCATCTTTTCTGTTCTATTCTTGCTTTTTATACATACTTTTTTTAATGGTCTACCTTTTCTTATCATCTATGTCTCACAATTTCTCTAATCATTATCATCATTCAATTGTTTCACTATGTCATATTCTTAACCAAAGGCATTCTAACATAAAGGTTCTGTAAGATATGAAGTTCCCTCATCAAACAATTCCTATGAAGAAAATAATTCTCCCCCAATATGTATGTGAATAGCTCCATATATCCTGATTTAATCTCGACATATTCGTTCGTTATCCTAACAGTCCGTATCTGTCTGCAGGTGGCTTTGCTCCCATTGTTTGACTAATACAATCATAGAAAGTGGAACTAATAATGAACACACAAGTAAAAATTCAAACATTGCAATACCTCCTCATGAACACCTTCTAACTTTTGTTCATAAACTCACTGCTCCTTCAAAAGTGCCTGCAGGTTTTTATTTGTAATATCTATATTATAATTCCATTCAACCAATCTCACCTTCTTTTTTCTACACATTTCACGCTTTTTTTCATCCAATACAACTCTATGCTCAAAGGCCTTTTTTCCACCAAAAAACTCCACCTCCATATAGTGTTGTATTCCTTGGTACTCTATTCCAACATTTATCTCTGGTATATATATATCTAGACTTTGAGGAGAAAGCCAATCTGGTCTGTATTGAAATATGGCATTAGGGAAAGTCTTTTTTACAAGCAAGTAAAGAGACTGTTCGTTTTTCCATTTTGATTTTAAAACTCCCTTCTCAATCAAATCACCTGTCAACTTACTCTTGGCTGCTTTCCAATCATAATTCCCATTTTCATATTTTTCAGCTTTGAGATACATTTCTTGCAAAAAAGGCATCAATGTATTTTTCAAATTTCTATATAGGTCAAATTCTGTCTCAAAATAACCTTTTTTTATCAATGCTTCAATATTTTTTCTCGTATTATATAAAACAAAAGGATTTGTATCTCTCCTAGTCACATATCCCTGATAGTGCATAAGGCTATTTGGTACTTTCATGGTATAAATCAAAGAATTATCTCCACAGAATTCTAAGTAATAACATAAATGCTCGTCAAGCAACTTATATCCACCGAAATTTTCACCCAATATGGCTGAATATACTAAATGATTCATTAACTGAATCACCTCTTTGTTTTCTTTATTGTCATTAAAAATTACAATGTGATTAATTGTTCCGTCTTCAGGAATTAAATTTTCTAATATATAATCTGCTTTGGCATATTTTAACAACTCTTGTATCAAAAAATAATTTGGTGCATATGATTCAGGATAAATAAATGCGATACCAGAATCTTGAAGGCAGGCAAACTGATTTATAAAGTTTTGAACATTCTCATTAACTACATACTTTTTTGCGTTCATTTCTTTTTTAACAGTTTTGGATGCATCATCCCATTCTACTAAAGTTTTTCTCCAAAGAAATCTTTCATATCCAGAACTAATAAAATCATCTTTTATTTTATCTATTCCATCTTTGTACTTTGAAAATGCCTTTTCTTTTAAGAAATCATCCAGTTTCATTTTAATACCTCTTCTGTCCACAAACTTCAATTTATTAGTTTTATTATATCAGAATCTATCAATTTTTGATAGCCAAAAGCAAAACAAACGGAGCAGTTTCCCGCTCCGTTCCTCCCCTTATTGATATAACAGCTCTGCCAATATCACTTCCTCCGCACAAGCCTTGATATTGTTCATCTTACCTACCCATAACATCTGATTTTCGGCTTTAAGTTGTTCTGTGACACCTTCTCTTATTTTCATCTGTTCCATCATCACGTCAAGCCTTTGGTAACATTCAATCTCAATGGCCAGTCTATAACCGTCTTAAAGAGTTTCAAGCTGCTCCAGCCATATTCTTGCGCTTGCATCGCTTGGCATACGCAGGTCTCCCCTTGGAGATACTGCCACACTCCCCACCTTTGGACCGTCCGGCAGACAGGAGCGTTTGAACTGCTGGGAGAAAAATCTCTGATAAAAGGTCTTAAGCCATTTCAGTATCGTCTCTTTGTAATAGATACCCTCAAACGTGCGGCAGGCAATACGGTATATCTTTCTGGGCTCAAATCCTGCACGGAGCATGTAGTACAGGAAAAAGTCATGAAGCTCATATGGGCCCACCAGGTCTTCTGTTTTCTGGGCGATGACGCCGTTTTCAGGAGGCAGAAGTTCCGGGCTCACCGGAGTGTCAAGGATATCCAGAAGCACGTCCTTAAGATTCTCTTCTCCGCAGGTTTCTGCATAATATCTTACGAGATGGCGCACCAGGGTCTTAGGCACAGATCCATTTACTCCGTACATGGACATATGGTCTCCATTATAGGTAGCCCATCCAAGGGCAAGCTCAGACAAATCGCCTGTCCCCACCAGTATGGAGCCCTCCTGGTTTGACATATCCATGAGGATCTGTGTACGTTCACGGGCCTGGCTGTTCTCATAAGTCACATCATGTACGTCAGCATCGTGGCCGATATCCTGAAAATGCACACTTACCGCTTCTCTGATATTTACTTCACTGAGTGTTGAACCGAGACACTGGCTTAGTTTACATGCATTCTGATAAGTCCTGTCTGTAGTTCCGAAGCAGGGCATGGTGACACAGTGTATCTGCTCTCTTGGAACGCCCATGAAATCAAAGGTACGGGCTATCACAAGCAGGGCAAGCGTGGAATCCAAGCCACCGGAAAGACCTACCATGGCCTTCTCACATTGAATGTGCTCCATCCTCTTTTTCAGACCCATGGCCTGAATATTAAGAATTTCCTCACATCTCTGATCTCTCTCCTCTTTCGTGGCCGGCACAAAAGGATACTGGGGGAACACTCTGGTAAGGGGAGTTTCCCCAATCTGAAGATCAAAAGGCACAGTCAAATGGCTCTCCGTGTCAGCAGCAGGGAAAGTGGAAAGTCTTCTTCTCTCGTCCTCCAGCCTCTGCACGTCAATCTCCCCATAAATGATTCCGTTTTTAAATCTCTGTCCCTCTGCCAGTACCACTCCGTTCTCTGCGATCATATTCTGGCCGCCGAAAACCAAATCCTGGGTGGACTCTCCTTCTCCAGCGTTGGCATAAATATATCCGCACACCAGACGAGCTGACTGCCCTGTCACAAGACTACGGCGGTAAGCATCCTTGCCCACCATCTCATTACTGGCCGAAAGGTTTACGATAATATGCGCTCCTGCCTGTGCATGGCTGACACTGGGCGGCTGAGGAACCCACAGATCCTCACAGATTTCTGCTGCCACCGTAAGCTCAGGAATATCATCACAGGCAAACACAAGCTCCGTGCCAAAGGGTATCCTCTCCCCTTCCAGATCCATAAACTCAAGGCATCCTGCACCGGAAGCAAAATAACGCTGTTCGTAAAACTCACTGTAATTGGGCAGATGAGTCTTCGGCACGATTCCCAGGATTCTTCCCCAGTTTAATACTGCAGCCGCATTATACAGCTTGCCTTTATAGGATACAGGAAGTCCCACAAAAATCAGAGCATCTACATCTCTGGTTTTATCCCCGATCTCAAGGAGTGTATCCCAGGCGCTTTTAAGCAGGGTTCTCTGGAGAAATAAATCATGACAGGTATAACCTGTGATGCATAATTCCGGAAAAGCCATTATCTTCGCATGTTCCTTTTCCATCTCACGGATAAGCCTGATGATCTCTTCGCCGTTAGCCTTGCAGTCCGCAACAGTGATCATAGGAGTCGCTGCCGCCGTTTTGATAAATCCCTGTCTCATAACCGTACCTCTTTTCTATTTACACCTGCGAAGGATTTCTTTTAATTCCTCCACGTTGAATGTATAGTTGGTATTACAAAAATGACAATTCATCTCAATGTCTTTACCTTCCTGTATCAGCTCATTTAAGTCCTTTCGCCCGATACTGATAAGCGCTTTCTCCACCCGGTTTTTGCTGCAGTTACAGTAAAACTGCGTAGGCACCCTGTCGCTGATCTCCACGTCAAATCCTTCCAGAGCCTTCTCAAGAAGACTTTCCGGTGTATGTCCCTCTTCCAGAAGATTTGTAACAGAATTGATCTTCTGCACATTTTCTTCAAGTTTCGCAATTACTTTTTCTTCTGCGAAAGGCATAAGCTGGACAATAAAGCCTCCTGCCTGGCGAACTGTATTATCCTTATTCATGAGAACGCCAAGACCTACGGCTGATGGCACTTGTTCGCTGGTGGCAAAGTAATAAGTCAAGTCCTCTGCAATCTCACTGGTCTGGAGGGCAACCTGTCCTACATAAGGCTCCTTCAGTCCCAGATCCTTGATGATATTCATAAATCCCACACCCACAGCGCCGGCCACATCCAGCTTCCCTTTACTGTTTGCCGGAATGCATACGTTAGGATTGCCCACATAGCCTTTCACATTTCCCTTGGAATCAGCTGTGACAGTCATTCCCTGAAGGGGCCCCCCTGCCTTAACCTGCAGAGTCAGGATATCCTTATCCCCCTTCATCATGACTCCCATCATAGCGCCCCCGGTAAGAAGACGTCCCAGGGCTGCCGTAGCCACCGGACTTGTATTGTGATCTTTTCTCGCAGTCTCCACCACATCCTTTGTCACTGCGGCAAAAGCCCTGATCTGACTGTCTGCCGCCATTGCTCTTACAATATAATCGCTCATTTCTGTCTCCTGTCTGTTATTTTCCTGTTGTCTGCTATTTATGTTTTTTCTATTTCTGTTGTCTGCTATTTATGTTGTCTCATGTTTTTCGATTATCTGTTATCCGCTGCCGCAGGACAGACATATCAGTCATTTACAGCCTTTCCTTTTTCCCTTGCTATAAAGGTAAGACGTCCGCTGTCCTGTGCCGGAGGATTCAGGGTATATGCATCATAAATGCCAAGGAACTCCATCCCCGCTTCCTCTATAAGCTTCCTCACTGTCTCTTCATGGTAAGCCCGCTGATAATGAACTTCTTCACTTTTTTCATAAAGCCCGTCCTGCCGTCTGAGAAATAGGGTAAGCTCATAAACATTAATGTTGTTCTCATCGTCATAGCTGTTCTCCCAGATGAAACTTCCATCCTCCTGATTCTCCGCTATTGTGGCATCTCCGATCATATCCCTGTACTTGTATACCGTGTTCATATCAAAGATAAAAATGCCTCCCGGGTCAAGATAGTTATTTACCAGGGAAAATACCTGCAGCAGTTCTTCTTGTTCTGTAATATAATTCATGCTGTCACATACACTGACTACAGCGCGCACTGTTCCATACAATTCAAATTCCTGCATATCCTGAAGAAGGTAGAGGATATCATGGCCGGATTCTATTCTTTTCTCCATGGCCTCTGCCAGCATCTCCTCTGAATTGTCCACACCGATCATATCGTAACCTGCCTCTGAAAGCAGTTCGGTCATTGTCCCTGTACCGCATCCCAGCTCCAGCACCAGTCCGTCCCGGATTCCCTGTTCCTTCAATCTTTCTTTAATATATACTGCCCATTCCCGGTAGTCAATATCAGTCATAAATGTATCATAAACTTTGGCAAAATCACCATATGCTTCCATTATTTCCTCCGTTCTGTATCTTCTATACAGTAAAAGTCCAGGCAAGCCTGCCCTGTTACCTATACATTACAAACAGGTAATCTGCGGAAGAATTGTAAAATATTGTATTCTTCATTCCTCCGCACTCCATAATAACATAGAGCGCAAAAACTTGCAAAATTTTTACAAGTCATTTTGTATGAAAACACCTCGCGGGATATTACCAGTGAAAAGTAACAAATGGAGTCCCTTCTTAATAAATACAGACAGCCTGTGGTTTTTACACCTCAGGCTGTCTGCATACAAGGGATATGTCATGTTTATGCTGCCATGCGGGGCCCTTAGGGCTGTGAGAAGCAGCATGTTTTTGCTTATCTTGCATCCACTAATTCTCTCTGGATACGTTCTCTGGCTTCCGGTGCCTGTCTGTCCATTTTTTCCGGAAATCCAAACATGGATACACAGGCAATATTGTCTCCTCCTGTTTTTGGAGCGTCAGGTTTTAACTGCTTGCGGGCAAAATCCATCTCCCGCAAAGTCTGGAAGATTCCATCGAAGTCCACGTCTCCTTCCCCCATAGCCAGATGCTGGTGAATGGTCACGTCTGATCTTCCTCTCTGATTCAGCCAAGGAGGATTGGCGATATATCTGCAGTCCAGTGTCTGGTTAAAGGTATCTGCAAAGAGTACATGAGTCAGCTCATCTCCTGCATATTTCAGCATAGACCGCACATCTCCTTTCCCTTCATCATAGAAGAATCCATGAGGGGCTGAATACACATAGCCCAGATTCCTGGAGCGGAAGGATTTCACCATGTCACAGGTTTCATTATTCAACTCACAGAAATCATAGGGATGGGACTGGATTTCAACGCGAAGTCCTTCTCTTTCTATTATAGGAAGCAGCTCTTCCATGGAACGGTACCACATACCATTGCAGATTTCCTGCTGATTAGGATCACCGGAAAGCTCTGTGTTGATCACCGGCACGCCCATATCAACTGCAATCTCTATCATTCTTTTCCAGTTTGCAACTGCGAACCGTCTCTGCTCCTCTGTTGGCCCTGACCACCGGTATACCACGATGAAAGAAGATATCTCTACTCCTGTTTCGCTCAGAGCCTGTCTGTATTCCTGCTGGCATTCCCTGGAAAAAAGCGGATGTTTATAAAAGGGATTGATCCTTGGATGGGGTGACTGTTCGATATATTTGTAGCCCCAGTCTGCCACCTGATGTACCATACGGTTAATGTCCATCTGTTTTGCAAGAACATCCACATCAAATGCTATTTTCATGGCAACTCCTCCTTTTCGGCTGATTTATAAGCCTGTTTTTTCAGCAATATATTTTCTTGCTTTTATGGCATATTCCAGCGGATTAGCTCTTGCAGGATCCTGTTCTGCTTCCACTACCACCCAGCCTTCATATCCTGCTTCTTCAAGGATCCTGAATATAGGGGCAAAATCCACATCCCCGTCTCCTGGCACGGTGAATACCCCTTCTCTCACTCCCTTTAAGAAGCTCCAGCCCTCATTCTTTGATTTTTCCACCATATCCTTACGGATATCTTTGAGATGTACATGCTTCACACGATCCACATATTTCTTCAGTACATTCTCCGGATCGATCCCTGCAAATGAGAGGTGACCGCTGTCAAAAAGCAGGAATACCAGATCCGGGTCCACCATTTCCATAAATTTATCTATCTCTTCCTCTGTCTGTACAACAGTTCCCATATGGTGATGGAAGGTGAGTGTCATGCCCTTTTCTCTGGCGATCTTTCCCAGCTTGTTAAGGCCCTCCGCAAGAAGCCTCCATTCATCCTCATCCATCACATACTTGCCTTCCCATACAGGCTGCTCCATCTTTCCTTGAATACTGTAGCTCTGTTCAGAGACACCTATCACCTTGGCTCCCATTGTTTTCAGAAAATCCAGAGCCGCCACAAATTCACGCTCTGTTTCTTCAAAAGGACGGGAAATCAGAAAAGAGGAAAACCACTGGTTACATATCTCAATCCCCCGCATATCCAATGCTTTTTTCAAAATCTCTGTATCGGCGGGGTATTTTCCGCCCACTTCTGAGCCGGTAAAACCTGCAAGTGCCATTTCACTCACACATTGCTCAAAGGTATTCTCTTTTCCCAAATCCGGCATATCATCGTTTGTCCAGGCAATAGGTGCTATCCCCAGCCTTACTTTATTTTTATTCAGCATGCTGTTCCTCCTCTTTCTTATATACATAATCTAAAATCATAGACACTGCTCCGTCTACTCCTGTCTTCGATACGTTGACGACCATATCATAATTGGCAGGGTCATCCCGTCTCATTCCGGTAAATCTCTGGTAATATTCGTTTCTGAGAGCATCCTTCTGGTTTAGCTGGGAAAGCGTCTGTCCGTAATACTCTTTTCCTTCTTTTTCCCGGTATGCGTCATCTGCATAAAGGAAGAAAGAATACGTATGTTTCTGCTCATTCAAGACGAAATTTGCACATCTTCCCAGGAAAACTCCCGGTGCATTTTGGGCAAGCCCCAGAATGATCCGGCACTGTGTTTCAAAGGTCTGAATGGGACTTAAATCTCCTGCAACTCCTGCCTTGGGGTATGCATAGGGGGAAAAGGCCGGCTCAGGGCCTCCATAATTATAGTTATCCAGATATTTCTGTACTTCTTCCAGGTCTGCATTTTCCATCCCCAGTTTTTCCGCCAGAAGGCAGATGATCTGTCTGTCATAGACGCGGCAGTCCAGCTTCTCTGCAAGCCGTTCTGCTATGATCCTGCCGCTGCTTCCATAAACGCGGCCCACAGCAATGTTGATCCGGTTCCCTGAATAAGGCTGCACCGGAATCTCCTCCGGGTGTTCCTTTCCTTCTCTTGAGATCAGCTCTCTCATCATGCTGTCATACATCTTGTCAAGCTTATAACAGGCTGCTATGATAAACATCACTGCCCACAGTGCAATGGGAACGTAAAGATAGAAATTCTTGATGGCTGCAATAGCAGATGCTGTCTGCTCTGCTGCTGTGGCTTTCAGCCCGTCAAATGCTGCCATGGAAAGTATTGCTCCCATGATCGCAGAGGTAAAGCCCGAGCCTGCTTTCTGTCCCATACTCATGGAAGAGAACATGAGACCTTCAACGCGGACTCCGTTCTTCCAGTGACCGTATTCTATCGCATCACTTGGAAGGGAATACTGGACTCCATAGAAAGGTGCGATCCCGATCCCTCTCATGATACAGGTCACAACACCAAGAGGAACACTGGTAATATTCAGAAGGAAAAGCAGCTGTCCCGCTATGCCGAGTATACATCCTGCACAAATGAGCCGGCGCTTGCCGTATTTTGGCAATATACGGGGAAGCATGGCAATTCCGATGATAGTTGCTATTTTTTCTGCTGCTGACAGCGGCATCACTAAGTCAACGTCATTAAGAACATACTGGCAGTAATATGTAAGGTCTGTCCCGATAATGATCTGATATGCCGTGTAAAATATCATCAGTCCCAGTGCAATAAGAAAATATCGGTTCGTCACTGTAACTTTAAACGCTTTCAGGAAAGGTACATCTGACTTTTCCTCTTTTGTCTGCTTGACAGCTGAAACACGTTCCGTACAGGTACAATAAGTATTCAGTAAAACAAATACCGAAACCAGCGCATATGCTGCAGTCACTATGATCCAAGCTGCCTGCTGGTTATCGATCAATTTTGCCACCTGATTGATCAGCGGCAGGGTGAATGCCGTGATCACCATACTGGCAGTGATAGAAAGTACCATACGGATATTACAGATAATATCCCGCTCCCTCCTGTCACGGCTCATAAGAGAGCCAAGAGCGTGGAAGGGCTGGCTGATGGCTGTATATACCACTGTATTCATTATGTTGTACGTGACAAACGCATAGATAACCTTTCCTGTATTGCCCATAGGGGGCATGGTAAACAGAAGGACAGCAGCCAGGGCATAAGGGATGGCCAGGCGGAGTATCCAGATTCTGGCCTTTCCGTATTTAGAGTGGGTACGGTCTATGATAGTGCCCATCAATACGTCGGAAAAACCGTCGAACACCCGTGAGAGCAGCATGATCATACCTACAGCGCCCGCTGAAATCCCTACTACATTTGTATAGAAATAGATCAGCAGTGTGGTGGTCATGGTATACATCAAAGTCAATGCCGGGTCGCCGAAACAATAGGCCAGCTTTTCCGACACCGGGACTTTGATAAATTCATTCATATCTTTTCCCTTCTGCTTAAAGTTCAGCAGCTCTGGGATACCTCCCTTAGTCATATCATCACCCTTTGTGCAGGGCAGATTCTTCCATACTGCCCTGCTCCTTTCCTGTTTCCTGCCGGTCACTTGGTGACTTGCGGATTCTTTTCAGTTTCAGAAATATTTTTCAACAAATGCCTTAGTCACTTCTGCTGCTTTTTTTACATTTTCCTCATGGCTCATCTCATAGTATTCAGGCCGGAATTCCTCAATAGTGCAAACACCGTCAAATCCAATCTTCTTAAGTGCTGCCGCGATCCCCGCATGGTCAACTACACCTTCGCCAGGCCACAGACGTTTGTCATCGCCGCAGGAGCCAAGGGGAAGATCCTCGCAGTCATTAAGGTGATATGCGAAAATTTTCTTTCCGTCAGCTGCTTCCAGGTCTTGAAGCCTTGAACACATTTCGTGGAAATGGAAGGTATCTACCGTTACCCCTACATTATCCCTGTCAACAGCCTTTACCACGTCATAGGCTGTGCCGAACTGGTTGATAGAGCAGTTTGGTGCGCCGCAGAATTCCAGGGAGATCTTCATGTCTGCCCCAACCTTGTCGGATAAATAACGGAGCCGCTTCACCGCTTCCTCCTTGATCTCTCCCACACTTTTATCTTTCACATCAAAGTTTGGCACTGTGATCAGCATCTTCATGCCGATGGCCTTGGAAACTTTGAGTATAAAGTCTACTTCCTCGTCTATTTCCTTTTCTCCTGCTTCATCCCTCTGATTAAAATAAATCAAGGTATTATATGCCCATGGTTTGAGATGGTGGTTCTTAAACCAGTCTGCCAGCTCCTCCAGGGAATGTTCCTCTAAATAATCCTTCACACAGTCAAAACGGATTTCAATATAATCAAAACCGTATTTTTCACACATTTCCAAATCAGCCATTAAAGACTGTCCCTTGCACTCCAGTGCGGTTGCTTCGTTAAATCCAAGTTTCATTGTTGTTTTCCTCCATATTCCAATTTAAAATCTTATCTTTCAAGGGCCAAAAGATACCTAGCATACATTGCCTTCCCAGGCTCTCTTTTGACCCTGGTGTCTTATCATTTATAAAATTCCGGTTTTTCTACTGCTGTCTGGATTTTTTCAACAGCACCTGTCTCCTGTGCTTTTACAAGGGCATCAGCAGTCACTGCTGCCAGATATCCGTCCCATGCGTTTGGCCCGTTTATAATATCCTGCTCTGCCGCATCTACCCAATCCTGTACTTCTTTGTCATAAGCATCCTGGAATCTCACGAAACAGTCTGTATCTATTGTTGTTGCAACAGCAGCATTTTTGCGGATAGCCGGATAGATTGGCGACGGCATCTTGATAGCGCCGTCTTCACAGACCACCTCACAGTTAATGTCATAACCGAATTTGCAGTTTACAAATACTTCAACGTCAATACATACACCTTTTTTCGTACGAAGAAGCATGATCTGCGGGTCGTTTAACTGGGAGTGTGAATATTTTGTAACCCGGGGCATGATCACCTGTGCGGAATCATACTCATCATCTGCCAGCCAGTGGAGTACATCGATCTCATGGATCGCGGTATCGTGCACAGCCATTGGTGTTGTATAATTTGTTCCCACCTCAGGATTTCTGTGTGTACAGTGCATCATAAGCGGCTCTCCGTATTCGCCGGATTTCAGTGCTTCCTTCACCTGCATATAACCTTTGTCATATCGTCTCATAAAGCCAAGCTGTATTAAATGTCTTCCTGATTCCACCTCAGCATTTACTACTTTCAGGCAATCCTCAGCAGTTGTGCACAATGGCTTTTCACAGAAAATCCTCTTTCCCGCTTTGATCGCTGCCAGTAACGGTTCAATGTGGGCAAATCCCGGAGACACGATAAACACGGCGTCCACTTCTGGATCATTGATCAATTCGATCCCGTCTGTGTAAACTTTTGCCCCGCAGATAGCTGCTGCTTTTTTTGCACTCTCTTCAAATACATCAGACACTGCTGTCACTTCTGCTCCCTGGATTTTGTCTGTCAGTCTCTTAATGTGATCCCGGCCCATTCCGCCGCATCCGATAACTCCAACTCTTAACATTTTTTATTCCTCCATTTTTTAATGATTGGTATGTAATTATTTTTTGTTTCCCTTTGATGATATGATAATACCATTGCGTTCACGTGAACGCAATTGGAAGAACTACCAATATTTTCAACTGATTTTTATTCACTTTTTCTATATGACAGTATTTTAACAATTTATTTGTGCATTTTGTATTATAATCTTGGTTTTTACGCTCAATTTCATGTATCTTTTTATGTGTTTTTCATATTATAGTTTTCTCTACATCTTTCTTTTACTTCCTTTTTATTTGCGTGCGCGTAATTATTCGCTTTATTTGATAGACCAAACCATCAAAAGGATGGGAAACAGGTACCCTTTTGACATCCTTTTTTCAAATAAAACGGTCATGTGTGCCGTGCGGAACTTTCGTAATAAAAAAAGAAGAAAGCTTTATCCGGCTTTCCTCTCTCATATATCACAGTAAAGTGCACGCAGATCCTGATCTCAGCTCCTAATTTTCGTAAAATCCTCCCCGCCGGGCACTGCAGCGGTCTCTGCTGATGTTCTGCTTTTCTTCTATAGTCTCTGCTGATGTTCTGCTTTTCTTCTATTATAGATTATATTTGTTCTTTATCACGATTTCTGTATATTTATAAGGCGTGTCCGGCTGTTCATCCTCCAGCAGGAGACGGAACAGTATCATCACAGGTTCATATCCCTGCACATAGGAATCCTGTCCTATAAGAAAATTCAGCACCCCATCCTTGACCCAGCCTTTATTTTCTTCCAGAAAATCATTTCCGATAACTTTTATGTCATTTTCCCTGCCCAGATTGTGAAGCATCTCACATATTCCTTTGACGGTGGAGCCGGTGATATAAATGCCCTTTAATACCGGATGCTCCAGGAGAAGTTCTTCCACAATTTTCGCAGCCACCCAGTCATCGTCATAGGAATAGCGGGTTTTCACAAGTGTAATGCCCGGATAGGATTCCCTGATTTCCGCACAAAACCCCTTGTTCCTGTTATTTAAGGCCGGATTGGACACATGTCCCGATATCACTGCCACTTCTCCCGTACCCCCGGTTATCTCTCCCATCAGACCAGCTGCAGCGCGGCCGCTCTGAAATGTATCCTGCCCCACAAAGCAGAGCCGTTTCGTGTCTTCCACATCTGAGTTAAAAGTGACAACAGGGATTCCAAGATCCCCGGCAAAGGTATTGATCATCTTCTTAAGCATGGTATCCTCTGAAGGAGATAATGCAATACCGGAAACGCCGTTGTCCTTTAATTCCTCCATGATCTCCATGACTTTTCCTGCGTCCACGCCGTTGATCCGATAAATTTCCACATTGCCCCCTAAGCTTTCCACTTCCTGCTTACCGGCCAGTATCCCTTCATACACCTGCTCCATGAACGGCGTCTGTGCAGACTGCAGAATCACTCCTATTTTTACATTCCGCCTGGCCATGGCAAGGGCACGGCCTGCAAGACTTGGCTGATATCCCATCTCCTGGGCTATCTTTTTTATCCTCTCAGCGACCTCAGGCTTGACTCTTCCTCTGTTTTTCAGCGCACGGTCCACTGTCCCTCTGGACACCCCTGCTGCGTCAGCAATCTGCTGCAACGTTACCTGCATTTCCCTGCTGCTCCTTTCCCAATGCGTACTCGTGCACGCTTTTATTCCATTATAATACTATATCGCGGAATATACAAGCCAAAAAAGGAATACGTATGCCGACAATATTATGGATTCCCATCCCTACAAAGAACAATTGTGCGCCAATGTGCAGCTGCGGAGCAGCCTTCCTCTCCACATTGTGTGCATCCCCCGGAGGGTTTTTGTATACTAGGGAAGTCATAACCTTCCGGTCAGAACAAAATGGAGTACTGCCCTAGTATACAAAAAAGCAGGGAACTGACATACAATTGTCAGCGCCCTGCCGTGTTGTTTCTATTTCCGGTCAATACTTTCTAATTATTCATAGTCTCCGGAATCATCGTAATCATCATAATCGTCGTATCCGCCGTCTACCGGCATATAATACACGTCTGCCGCTTCGCCGTGATAGTAATAATCTGTTCCGTCCTGGTCATAGACATCTTCATCTGTGGCGAAATCATAGCTGTTTCCATTCTCATCTACCCAGTTGCCGCTGCCGTCATTTGTGATAACAAGGGGCTGGCCGTCTGAATTACGGTAAATAGTTCTTGTCTGGTTTGTATCACTGAGAGCTGCATCGCTGATATTTCCGCCTGAGCCTGAACCACCGTCAGAAGTCTGCCCGCCGTCTGTACCTGCACCGTCTCCGTTGCCGCCGTTCTGTCCTGCAGCAGCATTTCCGTCACCGCCTGCATTGCCGCCTGCGGCTGCCGGCTTCAAGGTGGAATCGCCTTTTATCTGGAAGCTGTTGATGGCTGTCTGCATAGCACTGAGTGCCTCCGCACTGTCCTGCTTAACAGATCCGGAAAGATTGTAATACTCATTGTCATTTGAGAAAACTTTATTGACAACATATGCGTAACCACCGGATTTTTCTTTATTCAGCATCTTCACAACATAGGAGTAAACGTTCACGCCGCTTACTTCATTAGCTGCGAAATTCTGGATCTCAAAATCAGTTCCCTCTACCATATCATCGGCCTGCTGAAGTCTTACTGCCATATCCTGAGTGCTGGGAATAATGGCCGCACCCATATCTTCCTCGCCCGATCCATAGAGAATAAGTATCTTACCCTCATCCGGCGATTCAAAACTGAGCATCTTCGCATCGTCTGTCTTATTTGCCCAAGTGGCATTGGGAAGCTTGATGGAAACTGACTTATCAGCTGATGTATACGTCGAATCCTGTACATCCGGTGCTACCGTGGGTGTAGGGTCAGGCGCCTTAGTAGGTTCCGGAGTAGGAGTGACCTCCACCACCTCATCCGGTTTATCTCCGCCAAAGCTGCATGCTGACATCGCCATGGACAAAGTCACCGTCATCGCTAATATAGCCAATATTTTTTTATTCTTCATAGTATCCTCCTTATTTTATCATCTACAGTCCCTTATACTATATTTTACAATTTTATTACAAACATGTCAATAAAATTTCCAATACGGTTTATGAAATTCCTGTGAAAATATTATAAACTATATGGGGGTAAAATTATACATTATGTGTAGCAACTTCTTTAGAATTATTACGAAAAATATTTTTATTTCTGGAAAAACTTGGATATCCGTTGTTTTATGGGGTAAAAATTGAATTTAAAATAACAATTTCAGACAAAAGAACACATCCTCTTTCCGGTGAAATATGTTACATTTTTGTAAAGTATCAGGGGATTGAATAACTGCCTTGCTGCTTATTATTTTTCCAATGGGATAATATTTAAAATGAAATGGGCACCCAGGACAATTCTTATCCGGGCACCCGTTTAGTATTTGCTTTATTCTTTCCAGATATACATCTTATCTTTTATTAAATCAGCCTCATGTACCTTGTTATTATACATCACTCTGCACTTCTGGTCCTTTTGGGAAATAAGCCTATATTCAACAACCCTGCCATCACGCCACACAATTTCCACAGTGACTCCGCCCCTTGCTTTAAGACCTTTTACATGTCCCTCTCTCCACTCTTTTGGAACTGCCGGCAGAAGGCGGATAATCTGATCATGACTCTGAAGCAGCATCTCGGCAATCCCGGATGTAAAGCCTGTATTTCCGTCAAGCTCATATACATGTCCGAAATCATCGTCAAATACAGTTCCTCTCGTTGGCGGATGATAGATCATACCGTTAGGCTCCCTGAGCTGATCCAGCATGCTCTTTACATGGAACCAGGCCTTTTCCCCATTGTGAAGGCGTGCTTCATAGAGAAGGAGAAGAGAACGGGCCCAGCCGGTGTCCTCCCATTGTTCATAGGGATTAAGCTTTGCTTCAATGGTCTTGCTTGCCGCCTGTGCAAGGTCAGGGGTTTTGTCAGGGGTGATCTGGGCAAAGGGAAACAGTCCCATTAGATGGCTGGTATGGCGGTGCTGGGGATCTGATGAAGGAAAATCATGTGTCCATTCAGCCAGTGTTCCGTCCGGCATCACACGGAAGCCCGGAAGCCCGGGGAGTATTTCCTGAACTTTTGTTATAAGATTTTTGTCAGCTGCCCCGGGCTCTTCTTTTTCAATTGTGCGGCAAACCTTAAGAAAGTTCTCAAACAGTTCCCGTATGACAGTGATCTCATAGGTACAGCCATTGCTCAGCTGATAGGTTTTCCCCTGGCTCACAAAGCTGTTCTCTGCCGAAACAGAAGGACCGCTTAGTATCTGGCCGCTCTTCTCATCTTCAAACACATAGCCTGTAAAAAATTCCACAGCACCTTTCATCAAGGGATAAATCTCGCTTTTTAAAAGCTCTGTATCCCCTGCGTAGTCACAATGCTCCCAAAGCTGAGAAAGAAGCCATGCTCCTCCTGTAGGATACGGGGACAGGGGTACTGCCCAGTAGGGGGCTGTATAACACCAGGCATTTGACACCAGCTCAGCCGACCAGCCCTCCAGGCCATAAGCCTCCCTGGCTGTCTTTCTGCCTTCCTGTGCAAGCAACTTCATCCAGTGTAGTACAGGCGGCAGAGTTTCAGGCATATTTGTCACATCGGAAGGAAAATAGTTCATCTGTGTGTTGATATCAAGATGCATATCACAGGACCATCCAATCCGGCACGCCACATCATCATTCCAAATACCCTGGAGGTGTGCAGGCAGAAGAGAATCTTCCCGGGAGCTGGACAGGAGCAGATAACGCCCGTATTGGAATAATTCCGCTGCCTCGCAGGCTTTATTTCCTTCCATCTGAAGGTCTACCCTGGACATAATGCGGGAAATATCCTGCTCATGGTCACTGCGTATTTTCCTAAAATCATTCTTAAGAAGAGCATTTGTGTGGTTTTCCAACTCTTCCCAGGCTCTCTCCCCAAAGTTGTGCTCCAAAGGAGTATTTTCTGACATCTGCCATTCATAATCCGTGCGGCAAATAAGATAAAGTGTCACACCGGATGCGCCCTGGATCTTAAGTCCGCCGCCCTCTGTGCTCAGCACACCGTCTGTATCTGCCAAACACCTTCCGTATAGTGATACCCCACAGGGATTTCCGCAATGAACCGTTTCTATTGCCTTGGCTGTATACAAAAAGCCCTGGTCTGCCGGGGCAGTCTGCCCGTTCTCATGATATGGCCGAAAGCCTGCCGTCAGATCAACAGGCCCGGTGCTCTCCATATGCCATACAAGTACATGATGGGGATGAGAAGCAAAAGTTTCTGTATGGATACAAGTATGTCCCACCTTCATGTCAACTTCTGCAATACCCTTTTGGAAGTCAAGACTTCTTTCATAGGAAGCAGTCTCATCCATATCTTCGAAGGTAATTTCCAGATTGCCTACCGGGAGATTCGTTCCATAATCGTTTCGGATCCCATGGAATTTCTCCGCCTCCTTATGAGCCGCCTCATAGTTCTCCCGGGTGATATATTCCCTCATCCTGTAAAATGCATCCTTAGCACCAGGCTGGTTGTTTTCCTCACTTTTCCTTCCGCTGTAGAAGGTATTTTCTGTCAACACCAGCTTCTCTACAGGAAAGGAGCCGTAAACCACGGCCCCCATCTGTCCATTTCCCACAGGGTATCCCTCTCCAAAACGGGATGCCTGCCGGGTATCTGTGAGTTTCATTTTAGTCATCATTCTTTAACTGCTCCTGAGGTCATACCGCCTACAATATATTTCTGCCCGATCATATACACGATAATAACAGGAATACAGGTCAGTACGATATCTGCGAAAATATAGTTCCAATAATTCTTATTCTTCCCAAAGAACTGGTAAACTGCCATTGTCATAGGGAAGAGCTTGCTCTTGCTGGACAAATATAATGGTGTGAGGAAATCACTCCACACGCCCATAAACTGGAGGATAAAGCAAGTAACCATTGTGGGTTTCAAAAGAGGCATGATGATCTTAAAGAACAAACTCACTGGTCCTGCCCCGTCAATAACTGCTGCCTCATCAAGTTCTACCGGAACCGAAGTGACAAAGTTCCGGATGGTAAACACGCAGAAGGGAATCATGGCACTGGTAAACACCAGAACAATTCCGGGACGGGTATCATTTAAATGCAGGGTGGTGAGAACCCGTACCAAAGTAACATAGTTTACCGGGAAAAACAGACCACAAAGGACAAAGTAGTAGAGGAATACATTTAATTTTGTCCGTTTACGGCACATAACAAAGGCTGCCATGGAGCAGAGGACCACACCCAGAGTTGTCGCTACTAAAGCATAGAGCAAACTGTTCATAAATCCCTGGACCAGGTTTCCTTTGTCGATTACCTCTGTATAGTTGTTGAAAAGCCATTCTGTGGGCAGGGAAAGGCTCATTCTCGCCGCCTCTGCCTTTGATTTAAAGGAGTTGATCACAACCATGTAAAAAGGAAGGATAACTGTCATGCACAGAAGGATACACACCAAATGCTTGATGACCGACTGGACTCTTTTTTTCGTCATTGCTGCACCTCCTGTTTTCCTAAAGTTCTAACAATAAATACACCTACAAAAGCTGTGATGATCAAAAGTACAGTATTCAGCGCCGTGGACATTCCGTACTGGCCTCTTGAATAAAGCTGGAACGCATAAGTGGTCAGAACCTCTGTGGCATGTCCCGGGCCGCCGTTTGTCAATACGTAAATAATATCAAATACCTTCAGACCGTAAGTGATACCGAATACCAGGTTGATCATGATGGAGCCAGTCATCATGGGGAGTGTGACATAGCGCAGTCTGTGCCAGAAATTGGCGCCGTCGATCTGAGCTGCCTCGTAGTAAGATTTGGGAATGGTATTCAAACCTGCCAGGAATATGGTCATGACATAACCGATTCCTCTCCATGCATCCACACCGAAAATAGATTTCCATACCATACCTAAATCAGAAAGCCATTTTTGTTTCAAAAATCCTAAGTGAAAGGCTTCCAGCAATACATTGAGAAGTCCGTTATTATAATTAAGGATTGATTTGAAAATAAGACCGATGATCACAAAGGGAAGAATAGAAGGAAGATACAGCATGGTGCGGTAAAATCCTTTTCCCCTCAGCCCCTCCTGGAGCATAATGGCGATCAATAACGCAGGAATTAATTTGACAATATTGGATACCACCGTAAACATAAGGGTATGTCCGATACCTGACAGATAATCTTTATCTGATGTGAATATTTCTATGTAATTCTGAAGACCTACAAAATGTGTCCCGTTGAGTACACTTCTTGAGTTCCAGTCTGTAAAGGAATATCCAACACCCATAATACTGGGAAGAAGGAAAAACACAATATATAGTACCAAGGGTACGATCAGAAACCACTGTGGATAAATCTTCTTTTTATTCACAGGAGCACCTCCTTTTCTTTGATGACGGTAACTGCAGCAGTCTGGTGCCCGCCCCTTCCCGGGCGACAAAAGGCTGATCCTGCATACCTTTGAATGAACAGTGCGAAGGAAAGCTCCTCCGCACAGTCATTTTACCTTTTCACTTTACATTCAGAGTAACGGGAACAGATTACTTCCAGGCTTCGTCTCCTGTAGTTTTGGCAGCTTCCGCACGGTTTGTGTCCATGTTTTTCAGGACATCGTTTGCTTCCATTTCACCCTGGCAGAAAGCTACCATATCCTGGCCAAAGTTGTTCCAGTAATCATTTGTATACTTGGTACCGTTCTGAAGAACAGAGATGGACATTTTCTCTTCCGGAATGCTGTTCATGAATTCTTCTTCCTCAGGCAGCCAATGCTGTTCTACTGCATCATCATTTACATGAATGTTGGTGTATGCAGGAGAATTGTCCAGGATTTCCTGTAAACTTTCAGTTGTGGTTACGAAGTTAAAGAACTCTTTTACAAGCTCAGGATGCTCTGTTCCGTTGTAACCGAACATAGTTGAGCCTGCCGGGCTTGCCGGGAAATAAGTGTTGTCTCCAAGAGGCTCAAGGAATAATCCGAATTCATCCTCTGTTCCTGTATCTTCCTGGATCTGTTTGATAAAGCTGGAGTTTGCCAGTGCCATTGCACAGTTTCTGTCGCCGAATTCATTGGACATATTGGTGCTGTCTGTTCCGATCCAGTCTTCTCCGAAGTAGCCGGCATCGGAGAACTCTTTAAACTGATCCAGAACTTCGATCATTTTCTCATTGTCTGCGAAGGTTGCAGTATTGTTGTTCAGTGCTTCATATAAACCAGGCTGTGCTTCCTCATAGCATCCGCCGATCTGGAAGAATGCCAGCTGATGCTGCCATCCGTCAGCTCCAGGTAAGAACCAAGGTGTGATTCCTGCTTCAAGGATTTCTGCGCACAGAGCTTTCAGTTCTTCATAGTTAGCCGGTACTTCCCAGCCGTTTTCTTCGAACAGGGTTTTGTTGTAAAGCATTACGTATTCCGGAGAGTTATGCCACAACTGAAGGCCATATAATTTGTCATTGTATTTACATGCATCACGGCGTGCTTCCGGGATTTTCTCTTCCCATTCAGCTCCGGTGAAATCGATGCAGTATTTTTCCGGGTCAACGATCACAGATTCAATGGCAAATGGATTTGACTGAATCCAGAAAATATCCGCACAGGAATCAGTGGACAGTTTTGACTGCAGAAGGTCCATATACTGGTCTGCAGGAATTGTCTGTAAATCCACGGTTACATCATAAGTATCTTCAAAACGTTCAATTGTCTCATCATAACGGTTGTCCATCCACCCTGCGGATACAAGAATGCTTAATTCTTCTCCTGCAAATTCGTCTGTTGCAGCAGAAACATTTGTTGCCAGACCTGCTGTCATGGAAGCCACCATTGCCGCTGAACAGGCCACTGCTAAAAATCTTTTCTTCATTACTTTTTCCTCCTTGTTTTCGAGTTCTTATGTTTCCGAACTTATCTGTTGTGATAAGTCTACCAAAAAACCATATCTGAATCCATGGACATTCCCGGTTATATTTTGTACTTTTTTCACAGACATGTACGTTTTTCACAAAGTTTGATTGTCTCTTTTAACCATTTTTACTAATGGACTATAAAACAGCCCTTGTGATTTTCCTACAACTACAGACGAAATTGTGGTACAATAAAGCCAGGACACAAAATCATCCCAAAGGAGGTCCCAAACTTGAAACAGACAAAACTTCAGACAAAACTATTCCTGGCATATTTATGTCTTGCCTGTCTGATTCTCTTTTCCTTTGCAGTTTTTTTCTATGTATTTGTTTCCAGACAATTGGTAGACAGTCAGATCCAGGCCATGAATACACTGAATTCAAGCTTTCAGAACCAGGTGGACAGCTCCCTGAGAGACCTGGATACTGTATCCGTGAATATTAACTACAGCAATATGTCAAAAAATATACTGGACAAATCCTTTGAGCTTAACATTTCGGACAATATGCTCACAGAAATGGCGGATCTTTTCATTGCCATGAGCGGTACGGAGCTTAAGGCTGCTCAGATCAATCTTTATGATTTTTCCGGCAATGTAATCCAGGCAGGTCTTTCTACTATGGTGAAAAAAGTCCCAATAGAACAGCTGGACTGGATGGAAGAAGCCCGGATGCTGGAAGGGTCTAAAATCATCAGCAGCCCCTACGAGACAGATATATATTCCAAATCCGCCAAATATAAACAGTGGTTCATTTCCCTGTACCGTTCCTTCAATAACCAGTACGGAAGGCCGGTTGGCGCAATCGAAACTTTAAAACAGTGCAAGTCTGTTTTTAAAAGTGTTATTTCCTATAAGAAAAAGAATAAGGACGCTGCAGCTCAGATATACATCTTTGACAAAAACGGCAGCCTTGTATATCCTTACGAGGTAACAGAAGAACAAGCCACAGATATGGAAAAATATTTCCAGACTGTCACCGCCTCTTCCACACTTCCCTTCCGCAGCCCCCTGGACAAGACCAATGAATATGCTGCCAGAAGTGTTTCCTCCTACACCGGATATACCTATCTCACAGTGCAGCCGGAATCGGCCATCCTTGCCCCGGTATATAACCTGCTGAAAGTCCTGGCGGGGGTAGTTGCCCTTTTCCTTTTGGTGTCAGCCTTTATCTCCTACCGGCTGTCCCGTTCCCTGATCCGGCCCATCAAGCATCTTAAGCATATCATCCAGCGTATGGAGCTTGATACTCTCGGTCAGGAAAAAGCCACAGCCTATCATGTATCCGTCAATGAGCTGGAGGAGCTTTACCAGGCATTCCAGCACATGAGCGACAACCTTAAGGATTCCATGAACCAGCTGATGGAGGCCAAGGAGCAGGAAGTGAAATCCCGTACCCTGGCATTGCAGACCCAGATCAATCCACATTTTTATTATAATTCCCTTTCCAGCATTATGGTACTGGCTGAAAACGGCGATACCGATGTAGTGGTAAAAATGTGCCGGAATCTTTCCAAGATCATGCGCTATATCACCAATACCTCCAGTACCATCGTCACATTGCAGGAGGAAATAGACTATGTACAGAAATATCTGTACTGCATGAAGGTGCGGTACCAGACCAGCCTTAACTACACCATTTCCATTGATGACCAGCTTTTAGAGGAAAAGGTTCCCAAGCTGATCATTCAGCCCATTGTGGAAAATGCCATAAAATATGGCTCAGACTGTCTGCCGCCCTGGTATATCTCAGTAAAGGGGTATGTTGAAAAAGACCACTGGCAGATCGATGTCATAGATTCCGGAAACGGATTTACAGAAGAAGCCATAGAAAAGATATCCAAAAATATAGAAGATGCCTTAAAAAATCCCGGGATGCCGGAGCTGAAAATAAACGGTCTGGGTACCCTCAATGTATTTCTCCGCTGGAAACTCTTCTGTAAAGATGATATAATTTTTATATACGGAAATACTGCGGACGGCCACGGAATTGTTTCCATCGGGCGGTATTTCTCAAATGACGGGGAGGATAAGGTAGAATAACATGAAATATACAATAGTGGTTGCGGAAGATGAAGAATTATTATTAAACAATCTCATACAGAAAATCCAGAGAGCGGACCAGGATTTTGAGGTGGTGGGCAAGGCCCAGACAGGAAGCCAGGCCTACGAGCTGATCGAGCAGCTCACTCCTGACGTTGTTATCACTGACATCCGTATGCCTGTCATGGACGGCATTACCCTGCTCACAAAGGTGCGTGAACAATTCCCCCTCACCAAGTTTATCATCACAAGCGGATTCTCGGACTTTGATTATGCCCGCAGTGCCATCAATCTGAAGGTTTCCGATTACCTTCTGAAGCCCATAGACCCGGACGAGCTTAAGACCGTTCTGCTGAAGATCAAGAAGGAATTTCAGATAACCAAGAGCAGCTATGACGAGGTATTCAATCCAGGCACCACCCGGATGTCTCCGGCACAGATTGCTGCTCTTCTTAAGGACTTCCTTGTAGAAAATTATGCACAGGATATTAATCTTAACCTGATTGCCAACAACTTAAATTACAGCCCCAGCTATCTCACCAAAATTTTCTGCCAGGTATATGACTGCACCCCCAGCAAGTACATCATTAATCTTAGGATGTCACAAGCCCAGAAGATGCTGCAGCATAATCCTGAGCTGTCCATCCGTCAGATCGGCGAGATCACAGGCTACCACGACCAGGGCTATTTCAGCAGGATATTTAAAAAGCATACAGGAAAAAGTCCCATAGAATTCCGCGGGGGTAACGAATAATTTAAGAACATAAAGAAGGGGTGCTGCCACAAGTCCCGGGAGACATTCATGTCTCACCGGACTTACGTGGCAGCACCTCTATGACCTTGGCATCATTTAAATTCGTACATATGCAGCTCATGTAATGCTCTGGTAGCTGCGATATACCTGCCCTGGCGTGCCAGAGGACTTCCGTCTTTATCCGGAAATACACAGAATACCTGATCAAATTCCAGGCCTTTTGCCAAATAGAAGGTAGTGACTGTAAGGCCCTTTTTGAAACTGGAACTGTCACGGTTCAGGTAGGACAATCTCTCTTCCGTATCAAAGCCAGACTCTGCAAGCCGCTCCTTCAGGATTTCTGCTGCACGGGCTGCCTCCTTCTCACTTCTGAGGATCACTGCCGCAGTCTCATACTCCTCTTCCCCAAGTTTCAGCCTCTCACAAACAGTTTCCAGTGCTTCCTCCATTCCCCGGAAAAGTCTCTCCTCCACAGGTTCGCCGTGGCGCTGGAACAATTCCACATCAGTTATCCCCGTAAGTTGGTTGGCGTAGGCTGCTATTTCCACAGTATTGCGGTAGCTTTTATTCATCACGATCTCACGGATCTCTCTGCCGAAAATCTTTGGAAGAAATTTCATTACATCCTGCTGTTCCTCTTCCATTGTCTGTGCCTTGTCTCCGAGAATGGTCATACGGCAGGAGAACATTTTCTTCAGGATCAGATACTGGAGTCTGGAATAATCCTGCATCTCATCTACTACCAGATGCTTGATACTGCCATGCTCTTTCTGAGGCTGAAGCCGGTATTTCAAATAGAGGACCGGATATACATCCTCATAACGAAGCTTTCTCTTTTCAAGGGAAACCTTGGGCAGCTTCTTGTACCCGCAGCTATCCAAAAACCAGTTGTACAGCACATACAAATCCCTGGTCTCATACATCTTCATGAATTTCTCTTTGAGTTCCTCCCGCTCTTCCTCAGGAAGGTCCTTATCCCTCAGAGTTTCCACCTCGTCAATGAAATAATCTGCCACTGCCTCCATTCTGGAAAGCAGGGGAATATCCATAAACTTAAAGTAAAATAGTTCTATGATCTCTGCCTCTGTCTTGATAAATCCCCGGTACTCCACATCCCTGAAATCCATCAGACTATCTTCCAGTTCTGTCACAAACCGTTCCAGACTGTTGACAAATTCCTGGGATTGTTTCTCCTTCCAGGCATAGGAAGATTCCGGATGTTTGAGGATCCTTTCTATCTGGTCACAGCGGTCCTCACAGTCTGAAACCGTATCCTTAAGCTGACGGTAAGCAAAAAGGTCAAAGCTCATCTCCTGAATATTTTCTTCTCCCAATTCCGGCAGGATGTGTGAAATATAATCAGAAAACACTCCGTTTGGTGAAAGGATCAGGATATCGGAAGATTTTAAATTCTGTCTGTCATGATAAAGCAGGTAAGCAATCCTGTGAAGGGCAACTGAAGTTTTGCCGCTTCCTGCTGCCCCCTGGATCACCATGATCTTGTCCTTGGTATTTCTTATAATTGCGTTCTGTTCCCGCTGAATGGTGCGGATAATATTCTTAAGCTGTACCTCTCCGTGACTTCCAAGCTCAGCCATGAGAATCTCATCGTCAATTTTCACATCACTTTCAAACTCATAGATCATCCTGCCCCGGCGGATCTTATACTGCCATTTAGAAGTGATGTCACCGCACATTTCCCCCAGAGGCGCCTGATAAGATGCAGGCCCCTTGTCAAAATCATAGAACAAACCGCTCACAGGTGCGCGCCAGTCGTAAACCAGAGGGATACCTCCAACCCTTTCGGAAAAGTTACCTATGCCGATATAAAAGGTCTCCGCCTCTTCTTCTCCCTCATACCGGAAATCCACTCTCCCGAAGAAAGGAGAATCCACCATTTTCCGAAATCGTTGTTTCAGGAGAAGCTGTTCCTGGTTGGCATTCATCTGATGAAGAAGGGCTTGACGGTTATCAAAATCTTCATAGCCGTACTGGTCCATTTCTGTATAATTTTCCCAATAGTATTCATGCATACCTTCAATTTCTTTTTGTCCCGCTGCAATAGAAAGACTGATCTCCTGAATTCGGGCCTTCAGTTTCTCCAGCACGTAAGAAAGGTATGCTTTGCCGTCTTTATTCATAGCCATAGTTTTCCTTTTGTAGTTGGTATTGTCATTGCAAGCATATGAAAAAACCTCCTGAATCTGATTGCAAATATTTAAAAGTCAGTTATATATTATACCCTAATCAGGTGTAAAAGTATAGGAAAAATATGGGACAGCTTTTGCCTGCCCCGCCGCAGTAATTACGGCATGGAAAAGTTCAGGCAGGTCTGCGCTGTTCAAATCTGTCAGAACTACTACGGCATCACATCAGGATAATCTGTTTTTAAAATCATCATATGAAAATCTCCGCACTATCCTGCACTCTCCGGCACAATCCCGGAATACAATATCCGGTAGTGGCATTCCATTAAAGGTATTGGTTTTTACCATAGTGTAGAGGGCCATATCCTCAAAGACCAGTGTGCTGCCTTCTTTCAGAGGCTCAGAAAAGGAATAGTCCCCTATCACATCCCCCGCAAGACAGGTTGGTCCGGCAAGACGATAGGTATATGCCTTCTCCCCTGCCTTTCCTGCTCCCAAAAGGGGCGGACGGTAGGGCATTTCTATTACATCCGGCATATGACAGGCAGCCGAAGCATCCAATATGGCAGTTTCTGTTTGATTTTTTACAATTTCCAGCACCTTGGTCACCAAGTATCCGGCATTGAGCACCACTGCCTCCCCCGGTTCCAGGTACACCTGTACCCCATAGGTTTCCCGGAAATGGCGCACCACTTTCACAAGCCTGGAAATATCATAGTCTTCTCTTGTGATATGATGTCCGCCGCCCATGTTCAGCCACTTCATATTGTAAAGATATTTCCCGAATTTCTCTTCAAACACCTGGGCTGTTGTTTCCAGATCATCAGAATTCTGCTCGCAGAGAGTGTGAAAGTGAAGTCCGTCCAGCATTGGGAGAATACTCTCATCAAACTGTGCATAAGTAGTTCCCAGACGGGAACCGGGAGCACAGGGGTCATAAATGGCATGGCCCTCCTGGGTGGAACACTCCGGGTTAATGCGAAGTCCTGCCTGTTTCCCGGCAGACCGTACTTTCTCACCATATTTCCGCACCTGGGCAGGAGAATTAAAAATAACATGATCTGCATACTTCAACAGCTCATCCATCTCCTCCTCCCGGTAAGCCGGAGAATATACATGGGTTTCCCCGCCGAACTCTTCATACCCAAGGCGGGCCTCATACAGACCGCTGGCTGTGGTTCCTGCCAGATATTTCGCCAGCAGCGGATATACCGAAAACATGGAAAAGGCCTTTTGGGCCAAGAGGATTTTGCATCCACTGGTGCTACTCACTTCCTTTAATATTTCAAGATTGTGTATGAGTTTCTTCTCATCCACCAAAAAACAAGGGGTTCGAAGCTCTCTTTCCTGCATATCAGTCTACCATCTCCGGTTCATCATTGATCTGCCAGGGAAGTCCCCATTTATTCAGGGCTTCCATATAGGGATCCGGGTCAAACTCTTCTACTGTATGCACACCAGGGTTGTTCCATTTCCCTGTCACCAGCATCATTGCCCCGATCATGGCAGGTACGCCGGTGGTGTAGGAAATAGCCTGGGACCCTACCTCCCGGAAACATTCCTGATGATCGCATACATTATAGATATATGCACGCTTCTCCTGTCCATCCTTCTTTCCTGTAAAGATACAGCCGATGTTTGTCTTTCCCACAGTGCGTGGGCCTAAGGTGGCCGGGTCGGGAAGGAGGGCCTTTAGAAACTGGATGGGAACTATGGAATGTCCTTCAAATTCAATAGGCTCTGTGGACAGCATTCCCACATTCTGCAGGCAATTCATGTGTGTGAGATAACTCTGGCCAAAGGTCATAAAGAAGCGTATTTTCTTTACTCCCGGAATATTCTTTGCCAGAGATTCTATCTCCTCATGGTGTAACAGATACATATCTTTTCTGCCCACCTGGTCAAACTCATATTCACGCTTAATACTCATGGCCGGAATCTCCACCCAGCGGCCATCCTCCCAGTAAGAACCAGGGGCGGAGACCTCCCGAAGATTAATCTCCGGATTAAAATTAGTGGCGAAGGGATATCCGTGGTCCCCTCCGTTGCAGTCCAGGATATCAATGGTCTCTATCTCGTCAAAAAGATGCTTTTGCGCATATGCACAGTAAACCTGGGTAACCCCCGGGTCAAAACCAGAGCCCAGAAGGGCGGTAAGTCCGGCTTCTTTAAATTTCTCCTCATAAGCCCACTGCCAGGAATAATCAAAATAAGCAGAAAAGCCCTTTTCTTCGCAGCGTTTTTCATAGGCGGCACGCCAATTAGGCTCTGTGATATCCTCAGGCTCATAATTGGCTGTATCCATATAATTTACTCCGCATTCCAGGCAGGCATCCATAATGGTTAAATCCTGATAAGGCAGCGCAATATTCATAACAAGGTCAGGCTTTACCTTTTTGATCAGAGCAACCAGTTCCTCCACCTTATCAGCATCCACCTGTTCTGTGGTAATCTTTGTAGCAGTTTTTCCCTCCAGTTTTGCTTTCAGTGCATCACACTTTGATTTTGTCCTGCTTGCAATACATACCTCTGTAAATACCTCACTGTTCTGGCAGCATTTTTGAATTGCCACTCCTGCAACGCCTCCGCAGCCGATCACCAATACTTTGCTCATTTTCGTTACCTCCTGTAATTTTATTTTTGTTTCGTAACTGTTCAGAACCATGAACAGTTACGCCGCAAGCCCATGAAAATCGCCTTTGGCGATGGGGCTTGCTTTTGGCTGTTCAACGTTTTCGCACGGACTGTGCAGTAAATGCACAGTCCTGTACTGAACAGTTACGTTTCTTCTTATTTCATCATAGCCAGCAGCATTTCCCGCACGATCTTGCAGGCCGCCATGGCTGAAATCCCGCTTGGATCGTAAGGAGGGCTCAGTTCATTTACATCGCAGCCCACAATATCTGCCCGGCTGCACACCAAGGTCACTGCCCTGCGAAGTTCCTCAAAACTTACCCCTCCCGGTTCAGGAGTTCCTGTTCCGGGGAAACATCCCGGATCCAGCACATCCAGATCCACAGTAAAATACACCTGCTTACCGGAAAGCCCGTCAAGTGTCTCCTCCAGTCCCCGGAAATCAAATTTCTGCGTATGTACATGGGCGCTTCCCCATTGAAACTCTTCCTTGTCCCCGGAGCGGATTCCAAATTGATGGATCCTCCTGTCTCCAGTCAGTTCCCAGCATCTGCGCAGCACACAGGCATGAGAAAGCTTTGCCCCCAGATATTCCTGTCTCAAATCCGAATGAGCGTCAAAATGTATGATTTCCACCTGGGGGTATTTTTCAAACACAGCCCGAAATGCTCCCAGAGTCACCAAATGCTCCCCGCCCAGCATAAACGGACGTTTTCCTTCATTGAGGACCTCCCTGGTAAAATGGGTGATCTGTTCCAATGCAGCCCCTGTATCTCCAAAGACAAGCTCCAAATCTCCGTAGTCCAATACTGCCACATCCTCCAGATCTTTGTCCTGGTAAGGGCTGTAGGTTTCTATGCCAAAAGATTCCCGCCGGATCGTACTGCTGCCGAACCGGGTTCCCGGCCGGTAGGATGTGGTGGAATCAAAGGGCGCTCCGAATAAAATGGTATCTGCCAGTGAAATATCTTTGTCACAGGCCATAAAAGTTTCTGTATTCTTACTCAACATCTCTTAACAGCTCCTCTACATAGGCAGGGATATAAAAAGCCCCTTTATGCAATGTGGTTGTATAGTAACGGCAGGTCAGCCCCCGCTGATTCCAGCGCCCCTCATCCAGATTCCTAAGAGGATGATACTTCTTGGACGCAAAACCAAACAGCCAGTGTCCCGAGGGGTATGTGGGAATGTGGGCCTGGTAAACCTTGCTTATGGGAAATGACTGCACAATATTCTTATGAGCCCTCTGACAAGCCATTGCATCCTCAGGATAATAGGGACTTTCATGCTGATTCACCAAAATCCCGTCCTCCTTCAGCGCTTTATAACAATTCCCGTAGAATTCCCTGGTAAAAAGTCCCTCTCCCGGTCCAAAGGGGTCTGTGGAATCCACAATGATCAAATCATAGGCATCTGCTCTGGAACGCACAAATTTCAACCCATCCTCATAGTGGATCTGCACACGCGGATCATCCAGTGAACAGGAAGTAAGAGGCAAATATTTTCTGCACACCTCCACCACCAGCGGATCGATCTCTACCATATCAATATGTCCGATTTCCGGGTACCGGGCCAGCTCCCGGATCACTCCCCCGTCCCCTGCCCCTATTACCAGCACATCTTTCACCTGTGGATGAACAGCCATGGGGACATGGGTGATCATTTCATGATAAATAAATTCATCCTTCTCAGTAAGCATCATATAACCGTCTAAAACTAAAAACCTGCCGAATTCCAGTGAATCAAAGACATCAATTCTCTGATACTCGCTTTTGCCGCTGTAAAGCTGCCGGTCCACACGGATAGACAGTTTCACATTGGACGTATGGCGTTCTGAAAACCAAAGCTCCATTGAATCCTTCCTCCTTCCCTATGCAAGTGTACCCGTTTCATGTCCTGCCTTTCTTGTTCTGCCTCTCATATTCTTGCCTTCAGTACATTCAGCATACGGATCTGCGGATCCTGGGGACCTGTCATGCTGCAGCCCTTTTCCTTCGCATAATGAATATAGTCTAAAATGTCCCGGGTGATCCGCTCCCCGGGAGCCAGAATGGGAATCCCGGGGGGATAACACATGACAAACTCGCTGCATATCCTTCCTATGGTCTCATCCAGGGGAAGCATTTCCTTTTCTGAATAAAAAGCCTCCTGAGGAGAAACCGCCACCTGGGGTTCTATGTATTCCTGGTGCATAAGCCCAGTCTTGTCCCGGCTGTATCGGCGCTTGATCTCAGAAAGGGCTCCCACCAGGCGTTCAATCTCCCTGCTGCGGTCCCCAATGGACAGATAGGCAAGAATATTCCCTAAATCTCCAAATTCAATCTGGATATCATATTCATCACGGAGAAGGTCGTACACTTCAATCCCCGCAAGCCCAATGTCCAGTGTATGCACCGACAGCTTGGTCACATCAAAGTCAAACACACTGTCTCCGTTGAGCAGTCTTCCTCCAAAGGCATAATATCCTCCGATAGCATTGATCTCGTCCCTGGCATACTGGGTCAGGCGGATCACCCTCTCAAAGGCTTCTTTTCCCCGCAGAGCCAGATTTCTTCTGGAAATGTCAAGGCTTGACAAAAGAAGATAAGAGCCGCTGGTAGTCTGAGTCAAATTAATGATCTGTCTCACATACCCTTCAGACACTCCCGGACCTGCCAGGAGCAGAGAGCTCTGAGTCAGGCTTCCCCCTGACTTATGCATGGAAACAGCTGCCAGATCAGCCCCTGCTTCCATGGCGGAAACAGGCAGCTGTCCGCTGAAATAGAAATGTGTTCCATGTGCCTCATCGACCAGACAGAGCATACCATTTTCATGTGCCAGCTTTGCAATGGTACAGATATCCGAACAGACACCATAATAGGTAGGATTGTTTACTAGAACTGCTTTTGCATGAGGATGAGCCGCAATGGCGTTCCTTACATCTTCCACCCGCATTCCCAAGGGTATCCCAAGCCTTTTGTCACAGGCCGGGTCCACATACACCGGTACAGCGCCGCACAGCACCATAGCTCCCATGACACTCCGGTGTACATTCCTGGGAAGAATGATCTCATCTCCCCTTTTCGCCACTGATAAGATCATGGCCTGCACTGCCGAGGTAGTGCCTCCTACCATCAAAAAAGCATGGGCTGCGCCGAAAGCGTCTGCCGCCAGCTCCTCAGCCTCCCTGATCACAGAGACAGGATGGCAGAGATTGTCCAGGGGCTTCATGGAATTCACATCAATACCCACGCATTTCTCTCCCAGAAGGGATACCAGTTCAGGATTCCCCCTCCCCCGCTTATGCCCGGGCACATCAAAGGGCACCACTCTCTTCTTTTCAAATTCCTGAAGCGCCTCATAAATGGGCGCACGTTCCTGTGAAAGCATGTCAGTCCCCCCTTTGTTGTCAATAAATATTCCGGCCGCTGAAAATCTCAATCATCTCCCTGCGGAGATTCTGCATGATTTCCAGGCGTACTCTGGGCGGAAGTTCATATACATCTGTGTTGAACAGATAATTCTGAAGCTCCACATCCTTAAGCATCATTTTTGTATGGTACAAGTTTGCCTCATAAACATTAATATCCACCGCATCATATTTGCGGAGGGTTTCTTTCTTGATATAATCCTGGATAGAGGTTATTTCATGATCCATGAACAGCTTCCTTCCGTTTACATCCCTGGTGAATCCTCTCACACGGTAATCCATGGTAATGATATCCGAGTCAAAGGACCCGATGAGATAATCCAGGGTAGAAAGAGGTGTGATCTCTCCGCAGGTGGCCACATCTATATCTACCCGGAAGGTTGCCAGGCAAGTCTCCGGATGATATTCCGGATAGGTATGTACTGTAACATGACTCTTATCCAGATGGGCAAGCTGGGTGTCCCCCGCCGGAATCATACTTTCTTCTGCAATGAGGATCGTCACCGAAGCCCCCTGGGGCTCGTAATCCTGTCTGGCAATGTTCAGCACTGTGGCGCCGATCATATCCGTCAGGGTGGTCAGTATTTTCGTCAGGCGTTCTGCATTATACTGCTCATCAATATAAGCGATATAGTCCTTCTGTTCCCTGGCGGTCTTTGCATAGCATACATCATAAATATTGAAGCTCAAGGCTTTTGTCAGGTTATTAAAACCATAGAGCTTTAACTTCTCACTCATCCCGCCTTCTCCTTTTCTTATCAATACTACTTTTGTAAGCCCAAGGGCTTAAGCATAATATCTTACCTATTCAATGTATGGCTTCGGCGCAGTTTTCCCCATATAAAATAAACGAAGTTTTTTTCATAGCAAAAAGACGATGTGTCTGCACACATCGTCTGTAAATAGTCATTGAAATATTCAGCGCCGTTCCTGTAGAAGGATACTCCTCTTCCTTCCGGCTATGGAGCTTCTTTCATGTGAAGCTTCTTCCATGTGAAAATTCCCTTCAGAGTCTATATAGCAAATACTTACTTTTACCACTCTATTGACCATTTTACAAGTTGATGTGCGCTTCTGCGCCCTGGTTATAAAGTAACCAACTTATAAAATTGAGCTTTTAACTCAATCAATATGGCAACCAAACGTTGCCCATCGGCAGTTGACCCGGCTGTCCGTATGGCCTGAACCCGTTTCGGGTGGTCAGAGAAAATATTTGCATGGATACTCTAAACACATATCACATGACATATTCATATTATGAAAGAATCTCTTTCATATATTGTCTGGATTATATCCTATCCTGATGGTGTTGTCAAGAAGGGGAGACGTTATTTTAGGATTTCTCGCTAACACGCTAACAACTGAAGCAATCTTTGTTCATCCGAAACTTCATCTTGATCTGTGCGATGAATAGTGTCAATGGTGCCGAAATTAGTGCCAGATTTCTCATTTTTATCACCATTTCCAAGATTAAAATCATAGGAATAGGTGTCATCCAAAGGAACAACAATCCTAAATACATCGCCTTCTTTGAACTCAGGATCTTTACCGGAATAGTATCTGCTGTACTTAAACAGTTTTCTGGTTCCTGAACCAGGTGTATCTGCAAGACTGATGGAAGTAAATCCAAACGCAGATTGTCCATCGTTGCATAGGGATATATCTTTTTCTCCGTAAATATATTCTGTTTGCGAATGTACATTTGTGCAATCTGTGCCGTTGCAGTAACCTTTACATGCGCATCAGCCCTGACATCTTCATTTCTGTATTGATAATCTCAAATCTTCATGCTATAATGAACACATAAAAAGAGCATCCGCCCACAAGGTGGAAGCCCTCAGAACTAAATGTTTATTGTCCTAACGGACAAACGCCTATCCTGTTGGCCGACAGGGTAGGCATTTTTTATTTCCGGTTATGCCTATCTATGTAGGTCAGTAACGCGATGAGGAATGTGCCGCCCAAAAAGAGCAAGCTCAATACTTCAAATATTCCCATCCGCATCACCTCCCCTCTTTCGGAGTGGAGGATCCTACCCTGTACGCGGTGCTCATGGTGGAATCTTATCATAAGATGGGTGAATAATCAATCCCACAGTTTTTGCAATACTTACTTAACAGTAAACTTTTTTATGTTGGACCATCGGCTGGGTATCTTAATTCCTCTTTCATCCTTGTTGTATGCATAGGATTCCTCAATTTCGCGTCACTTAGCTGTGCCATCTGCTGCCCCGCGGTGATTTTGTGCTTTACAATAAAAGAAGAAAATAAATTCTCCGCCCTCTGTTTTAACCTCCAGACTTCCGTCATATTTCTCTGCAATCCGCTGTACACTTTTAAGTCCCAGACCATGTGCCCGCTTATCTGCCTTGGTCGTTGGCGGAAGCTCATTCCCGGACAGCAAGTCCGTCCCGGGATTCTCTACTTTCAGCACAAACATCCCTTTGCCCAGACGTGTCTCAAGATTAATATACCGTTTTTCCTGTCCAAGCCTGCACACTGACTCCACGGCATTGTCCAGAGCATTTCCAAAAACAGCACAAATATCCGGTTTCTCAAGAGGCAACGGCTCCGGGATTTCTGCTTTCACATGAAATTCAATTCCGTACATACCCATAGTAGAAGCTTTCGTGCTCAATATAACGTTTACTATATCATCATTACAATATTTCAAGGTCTGGTATAAGGCGGAATTGTCCAGCATCTCCCGGATATAAGCGTCTTTCTGTTCTGCCGGCAGAGCAGAAAGCACCTGCAGATGATTTGTAAGGTCATGCTTAAGTCTTCGGATTTCAAAATTCTGTTTCTCCATCATCCCGTAATACCTGCTGTTCATCTCCGCCGACATCTGTGCCTCTTCAAGCCTTCGCTGTTTGAAAAGTACTGTTACGGTCCACAGAAGCCCTGCAAAAGAAAACAATGCCAGTAATAACAAAAGAAAATACTGGAAAGTATTCTCCTGCTGCCCGTAAAAAGTAAACAGGACCACACACAATATGATACCCATAGGTGTGGCTGTCAGCAGCAAAAGCAGTCTCCACATGGCAGGAGTAAGCTCCAGATCCTTTCCGGGAGAAAAATGCCTGCACAAAAAATATAGGGCAGTGACAAACACCAACCTCTCAACAAAAGTCTTCCCCCCATAACGCCATACAAAATTGTCCATTAAAGCATTAAAAGCAAGCACAGTGCTGGCAAACATCAGACCAACTGTAATCCTCTTAAGCCCGCTCCCCTCGCACCCTATCAATACAGCCGCCAGAAAAATGCCAAGAGTGGAAAGTATGTTTGTCCAATCCGCAATGTGGATGATCATACCGCTGAGAAGACAGCAGCTTATGAGAAGAAGTACCTTTCTCACATGCTCTTTTCTCTGTATGAAAAAACATCCCAGAGACAGATAAATAAGGATTCCTCCCGGAAGTAATCCTACACACAAAAAAAGGAATCTGTTCATTTATACCCTCCCTCAAGCATAGCTCTGGCAAGACTGGCCTCTGCTCTCTCCTTCATGCTTCTGCTCACAGGGAGCACATTTCCTGCCACATGCACCTCTCCCTTCCCCACGAACTCCACCTTGTTTTCATTCACAAGATATCTCTGGTGAATACGCACAAATCCGGTACATACCTGTTCTTTAACCTGCTGCTCTACTTCATCCAGCTTTCCGTAAAAAGGATATTTCTTTTCCTTGGTCACTAATACAACTTTACGTCTGTCACTGTAAAAATATAAAATCCTGTCAACAGACATACGGAAAGTGCCATCTGTATTTTTAAAAGCAAATACCTTTTCCTGGTTCTGTATCAACAGCCCGCGTACCCTGCTGATAATATTCCGCAGCTGTTTCTCCTTTACAGGCTTCATCACATAGTCAAGGGCACCAACCTCATACCCTTCAAAGACATAATCGGAGTACCCTGTCAAAAACACGATCACCAGCTCCTTGTTAAATTCCCGTATCTTCCTGGCTGTCTCCATTCCGTTAAGACCTTCCATCTCCACATCAAGAAACAAAAGGTCAACCTCTCCGGGATGTGCCTTCAGCCATTTGACTGCACTATTTCCTGAAGTAAACTCATATACAATATCCTCGCTGCCCTCATAGAGAATCTTCTCCAACAGAAAACGGACGGAATCTCTGGCAGCTGTTTCATCATCACATAATGCGATCCGAAGCATAACAAACACCCTCACTGTCATATTTTCCTGCCGCACCCCTGCGGCAATAGTTTCTTATGGAATAGTATAACACGCACACCAATACAGTAACAATCCGGTCTTTCGTTGGTAAAAGGAAAGGGTTGCCAAACTTTACATAAGAACTGCAAAACTTTACAATTTCCGCATTAAGCCCCCAAAGTTTACATGAGGCCTTCCAGGCTTTACATCATAAAATCCCGGGGATGTTTTTCATGATATAGTTCACTCAGCAAATCATAGAAAGAAAAGGTGGAAAATATGCTGAATGTAAAAAATCTCCGAAAATCTTATTCCATCGGAAAGAAAACTTATCCTGTGTTAAAGGGTGTTGACTTAAGTGTAGCGAAGGGAGAATTTGTAGCCGTAATGGGGCCTTCCGGATCTGGAAAAAGTACGCTGCTCAACTGTATTTCCTGCTACATCCCTTTCGAGGACGGCAATATCACTTTAGGCGGCCAGGAACTTAAAGACATGAATGAAAATCAGCTTGCAAAAATAAGAAATGAAAAACTTGGATTTGTATTTCAGGATTTCATGCTCCTGGACGGTCTGACTATCCGGGAAAATATCCTGGTACCCAGAATCATCCAGGGCAGCGTAAGCCGTGATGCAGAAAACCGGGCTGACCGTCTGATCAATCTTTTTGGAATCAGCCATATAAGGAGCAAATACCCTGCTGAAGTATCCGGCGGTGAACGTCAGCGTACTGCTGTGGCAAGAAGCCTGATCAACGATCCATTGATCATACTGGCCGATGAACCTACAGGAAACCTTGACAGCAAATCAAGCCGCACTGTAATAGAAGCCTTCGATCATGCGAGAAACCAGATGGATGCCACCATCTTCATGGTAACACATGACAGCTTTTCTGCTTCCTTCTGTGACAGGGTGATCCTCCTGAAGGACGGCACGGTCTACCGCCAGCTGTGCAAAGCAGGACAGCGCAGTGCATTCCATGATCTTCTCTTAGATGCCATCAAAGAAATGAGTGGTGATGAAAAATGATGACTATGCAAAGCTTAGAAAATAAATTACAGAAAGCCTCAAGAAAGCAGGCTGCATTATACCTGTTATGCAACTTTGTATCATTGATGCTGATCACTGCCTACACAGTTATCCTTTTTTCTCCTACTATCCTTAATGTGCTGCCGGAAGGCGGTGACAGCAGGAAACAATTATATGCAGTCTTTGCGATGGCGCTGTTCGGCTGTGTGATCTTCACCATCTATGCAGCCAGCCTGTTTTTCCGAAAAAAATCAAGGCAGCTTGGCATCCTCATGGCTCTCGGCGCATCAAAAAAGCGCCTTGCCCCCGGGCTGTTCCGGGAGGTGGCGCTGCTGAGCGGTTTTTCCTCACTGACCGGAATCGTCGCCGGAATCCCTTTTGTAATACTACTCTGGAAAATTTTCCGGCTGTTTATTGTTGATTCCGATGAAATGAATCTGGTCATTAATTATCAATGCCTGTTTGTGTCTGCAGCTTTCTGTCTGCTGGTAACCGGCTGCGCCTGCATTATGGCATACCAATATCTGAGGAAAACCAATATCCTGGATGTTGTCCAGGAGGAGCACAAAAACGAACCAGTGAAGGAGCTTGGCTGCTGGTGCGGTCCCCTTGGGATCTTTCTTATTTTTGCCGGAGCTGTGGCTGGTTACTATTCCGGTTCCGTTTACCAGGCACTATTCCAGGCCTATCCTCCCTCCTGGCTGAATATCACATACGCCCCTGTTTTCATTGGCTTGTACCTAGTGATGATGCACACAGTAATACATGGCTGGGTCTCACATAAAAAGAAACCTTACAAAAATATCATCTCCAGGAGTATGATGAAATTCCAGGGAAAACAAACTGTCAACAGTCTCATTGTAAGTACAATACTGATCGCAGGGGGATGCTTTGCAATTTTCTATATTCCTGTACTTGCAACAGCACAAATGATAGATATCAACAACCATGAGTATGATTATGCATATCACTACAGGGCAGACCAGAACGTTCCCTCACAGCGTGAAGTCGTTGACCTGGCTGATTCTTACGGCCTTTCCCTTAAGGACTGGAAAGAATGTCCCTACATCACTCTGGGGATGGACGGGTATGAAGAAATCCAGGATGAGAATCTTGCATTTCATGTAGAATACTCTCCATTGCTGAATAGCGGAAACTTTCTGTCTGAAAGCAGTTACCGGAAAATGACAGGGCAGAAGATTTCAGTCCCTCCTAAAAGTTATTATGCACTCACCGGCACCCAGTCCTCAGGCAGCTTATTTGCAAATGTCAACGCAACTAACCTTATCAACATGGTCACTCGGGAAAAAATCGAAGTAACCTTCAAAGATTATCTCCACTTTGACCTCATGGCAGGAAATAGAAAATTTTATGTGATCAATGACCTGGACTACGATGAAATCTCCCGGAAACTCTCGCCTGTATGGAATGGCACCCTGGTATACTTCAATGCTGCCGGAAAGGACAATTACAATTTCGCCAGCACATTTTTCCACACCTTTGTGGACTCCTTCGGGCCGGAGTGTGAACTTCCCCTATATTATGACCCTGTGGCGAAAATCGCGAAAGAGGAAAAGGGTCTTACTTATTGGGGCGACACTGATTCCATGTCTGCCGTCAGCTACGAAGAAGCAGATTCCTCAGATTTCCGCCTTTACTGGGCCTACATGCCACAATTCCGTATCCTTGACCGAAATGATTTTCTCACAACTTTTTCTGTGTATTTAATGGCCTTTATGTTCGTGGCTCTCATCTGCTTCGCAGCAGCTATGGTCATAGGTTATACACGCTGCCAGGCTATCGCACTCAACAACCGGTATGTATTCGATGACCTTAAGAGGCTGGGAGGCTCCCCTGGGTTCCTCACTGCGGAAGTAAGACGCCAGTGTATCATTGTTTTCAGAATACCTGCCCTTACCGGAATGGCCTTAATGACCCTTCTCTACAGTATGCTTCTGTACGCCAATGACAACCGTCTCACTTCCAGTGAATTATATTCGCTTCTGGTGTGTCTGGGAGTTCTGGGTGTACTCTCAATTGCTTTCTTTCTGATTTACCGGTATACGGTCAGAAAAATTGAGGATGATCTTGGCATCCGCAAAATCAAATAACCATGTAATGCCCCCTTCTGTCAGAAAAACAGCCGGCAAGGCGGTACATTTTGTATGGTCGCAGTTATCAGATAACCGTTAATCTCCCACTACCTCCACTGTATACTCCAGTTCTTTCATTCCAGGATAGCTTCCCTGGCGGGGTTGTACATAAAAGCTGTGCTGTTTTTCATCCCAGGAGAATTCCGTTGTGGCATAAGCACCTTTCTCAAAATTATAGTTGTTTCCTTCATCCTCGTATAAGGTGAATTTTCCGTCTGCACCTGGATAAACATATATTTTCATAGGCTCCTCTGGCTTCTGGTCAGCGTACTGCAGTCCCCGGACGGTAGGAAGTATGGAACCTGCCTTTACGAAAACAGGCATTTTATCAATAGGTGCATCAACCATTACATACTGGCCTCCGTCATAACGCTTATTTGTCCAGTAATCATACCATGTGCATCCTCCAGGCAGGTAACAGTTCCATTTCTTTTCCCTGTGGATCTCCACATCGCCTGCCTCATAATACATAGGCTCTGTGACAGCACAAATGAGAAGCGCCGGGCCAAACATAAACTGATTCTCAATTTTTCCGGCTTCTCTATCCTTTGGAAAATCAAAGAGTAAACTGCGCATTATCGTATAATCATTAAAATGAACTGCACCTGCCAGTGAATAGATATATGGCATCAAGTGATAACGAAGGTTGATGTACTTCTCTATGGCATCATAGAACATCGTACCTTTCTCACCGAAGTTCCAGATTTCCCTTGGGGTATCCGTACCATGGGAACGGAACATGGGAAGAAAAGCCCCCATCTCAAGCCACCGTGTATAAAGTTCACAGTAGCCCTTATCCTTCACTCCTTCGTTGTATTTTCCCTGCCAGAACCATAGAGGATTGGGATTGGTATTGCACCCGCAGCCCCTGTTCTGCCACTTGTCATCAACAGTGAAAAAGGCTCCGATATCCAAGGTCCAATAAGGATATCCGCTAAGTCCCATGTTCAGTCCCTCTACAATCTGGATTTTAAAATTTTCCCAGCTGGCGCAGGTGTCTCCTGACCAGAGCATTGCCCCATATTTCTGGCCGGATGCATATCCTGAGCGTGTCAGGTTGAGCACACGTTTGTCCTGGCAGTCCTTCCTCTGATTCTCATAAATCCCTTTTGCATGCATGAGGGCAAAAGCATTTGCCTGAGCTGCATCCAGGTATTTCTTATGTTCATTTCCCACAAGGGCATATCGTTCCCATGGCTCTTTCTTCACTTCCCCGCCCCAGTCAGGGCCGGAAAAGGGTTCTGTGGAATCGCACCACCAGGAATCAAAGCCTCCGTCAAACAGCTCTTCTTTTGCCTGTTTCCAGTACATTTCTCTTGCTTTTTCATCAAAGGCATTGTAGGTTGAATAATCATTCAAAAGGTATCCGGCATCAAAAAATTCCTGATGGTTTTTCCCTCCTGCATTCATATTAGGCCATACGGAAACCATAGTATGGGCATTCATTTCATGGATTTCATCCATACATTTTTTCAGATTTCCGTAACGGGATTTGTCTACGATCTTCTCGCCCCAGTTGCCCGGCTCCCATGTATTCCAGTCCTGGACCACACAGTCAAGAGGCACCTTCAGCTCCCGGTAATGCTTTACAATATCCACTAATTCCTGGTCTGTGTAATACTGTTCCTTGGACTGCACATATCCGTAGGCCCATTTAGGAAGCATCTGGGCTTTTCCGGTAAGAAAGCGGCAGTCACGGATGATATTATCCATTGTCTCTCCGCCCATGAAATAATAATCAATCTGGTCTACTGTATCCAGGAATAAATAAGACTTTTTCCCTTCGTCGTTAAAGGTCATCAGTGAGCAGCAGTCCACAAGGATCCCATACCCTTCTGTGGACACCAGAACAGGCATAGGGATACGCATATTATGCTGGTAAAGGTACTGATTATGTCCTCTGTAATTGTAGATTCCTTCCTCAGCCTGACCAAGTCCGTGAATCTCCTCCTCCTCTTTCCACTTAAAAAACATACGGGCACGATATGCCTTGCGGTCTGCTTCTTCTTTCAGATTCTGGATGAAATTACGCTCTCCGTCCACTGTTTTTACACGCTTGATCACAGGTGGTTCCTCCCCTGTGGTATAACGTATCACATCGATTTCAGTCAAGTCTTTCCCTGCCTCTTTCAGCCATACGCTGCCGTCCGGATGCTTCCAGGTTATCTCCCCTGTGGAGTAGTTTAGATCTGCCCGGACCTTTGGTGTTTTTATGGTAATGCTCTCTTCCCCTTCCTCTGTTTCAAAGGATACCCGGGGATATTCTTTCTTCTCTATTATGAAGGAATCCGCGTTTTCATTTATCTCTTTCTTTGCCGTGATGCACCGGATAATTTCTTCTGTCACCGGAATCAGACGAATTTTAAGCCCCCCGGCTTCTACCTCTACATATGTATCCGTAATTCTTGCTTCTGCCATTTTTATCTACCTCTCTTCTCCGATTTCCCGGCATTTATTTTCAACAGGCTATAAGGATAAGCCCGGAACAAAAGGGCGCAGTCCATAAAAAAGCCCCGTGCCAGGAAGTATTTGTTATGCACATCCTAACATCGGGGCCATTTTCTGTCTATGTCATATCTTCGCCAGATTTTATACTATTTTCACCTTTTCCGGTTTATTTCTTGTCCTCCCTGGGCGACTTTCCAACATGCTTCTTATAAAGCCGGTAAAAATTAGAAATATTATTGAATCCACAGCCCATGGCGATCTCCATCACGCTTTTATCTGTGTCGCGTAGAAGCTCTCTTGCGTGCATGATCCGCAGCCTGGTAACATAATCGCTGAAGCTGATATTTGTCACTTTACGGAAATAAGAAGAGAAATAATTGGAACTCATATAGGCAGAGGCCGCCACCTCATCGAGAGTGATTTTGTCACAGTAATGTGTATCAATATAGGCAAAGGCCTGTTCAAGCCGCTTCATTGCGTTCTTCTTCTCTTTCAGCATCTCTCCGGATTTGCTTTCGTCCTGGTAGGTGCGGATCAGCATAGTGAGAATACGAAGAATATTTGCCTTGATCATCAAAGGATAGCCTTCCTTACGGACCTCCCATTCCTCATAAATCTCACGGATACTCTCACAGATTTCATGACTGACAGGCTCTTCTTTACCAATTCTGTTTTTAAAATTGCTGCCCCTCTCCACAAAAGGTTTCAGATACTCGGAATCAAAAACACTCAGCTTTTCCGCCACGAATTCCGGAGAAAACACCATCACCAGTAGATGCATATCCTGGCCCAGAAGCTTCCATCCATGAGGCTCTACATTGTTAAAAATGATAATGTCCCCTTCATCCATGGTGTATTCCTGGCCATTTACAAAATAATTTCCGCTGCCTTTTTCCACATAAGTGATCTCAAAATAACTATGCCAGTGGAAAACATCCGGATCACTGTTTCCATGATCCAGCACCACTTGTGATATCTTAAAAGGAAACTCCTTCTCCAGGGGAATATTGTCTCTTACAAGCCTCATTTTATTGTGTTCCTTTCCCCAGCCGCCTTCTCTTTTAAGAGAAACAAATGAATCAGCCGGCTGATCATCAAAATGGAATACCGCTCCTCATCGCTGGAAGGACGGGTATCATGGCAGTCCTCGTATACCACGGCAGTGAGGATTTCTTCCATATCCTTCATGCAGAAGACAGCAGCAGCCTTTGTACTGCGGGCGGCAAACCATTGCCGCATTTCAAGATCCTTAAGCTTCCCCGTATCATTGTAAAATGTGATGGTCTCCTCCATAGGAAATCTTCTGATATCCGGTGGCTTTATTCCGTCTGAAGCCCCTTCATCAGAGGTCCATCCGTATGTATTCGTCAATTTCATTGTATTCATTTTCTGGAAAATGTATATACGGTCTGCACTAAAAACTCTTCCCAGCAAGTTCAGCAGCTTGGGAACAGCACAATGATTCTGTGTATTTTCTATAAAAATATTCAGAGTATACTCAAGAATATAATCATGGAGATTTTTCTGCATCTCACGGGAAGGCTGGATAGGGTCTGTGTCATCCTCACTTACCACCCTGTTCCCATAAACACAATAGCCGCCTTTTCCCTTTTTCTTGGCCTGGTACATTGCCACATCAGCCTTGGAGAACAATGAGCGGAAGTCATTGCCATGTCCAGGATAAAAACTGACTCCGATGCTGCACCCGATTCCGCAGGGCATATCTCCCACAGCAAAGCTCTGGAATATATGCTGGATATCTGCTGTCTTGGATGCAATGACTCCTCTCTGGCTAAGATTTGTCATAAATACTACGAACTCATCTCCTCCGATGCGTCCCACAATATCATTCCTGCGGAAAATTGCCTTCAGGCTGCCTGCTGCCTGATTGAGAACACTGTCTCCGTACAAATGCCCGTATGTGTCATTGATCTGCTTAAAATTGTCCACATCGATCAAAAGAAACGCAGCCGGTTCCTGGTTTTCTCTCATATATTGTTCTATCTGGGCCGCACATTCCCGTCTGTTCAAAAGACCTGTAAGAGGATCTGAGGTGGCAGCTCTCTTTGCTTTGAGGATTTCCTGCTTACGCTGGTCAATATCTGATATGATTCCCAGGATTTTAAGCAGTCTTCCTTCCTCGTCACGTAAAGCTGTGGCATGTACATCCACCCAGATATAGGTACCGTCTATTTTTTTCAGCCTGTATTCACATTCCATTTCTCCGCTGCCTTTTAGCATAGCCTGAAACCGCTTACGGAGAGGGGCCTTGTCCTCTTCATAAACAATGTCAGTGGCAAACATGGAATCCGGAAATCCCTTTACAGGAATCTGGTAACCGAATTTCTTTTCAAAGCTTGGGGAATAATATATGTCATAAGTGGTACAGTCCAGTTCGAAAATTATATCCTGCATATGGGAAAGTATGATCTCATACCGCTTCTCACTCATTTCCAGTCTTTCCTGCGCTTCTTTTTCACAGCTGATATCATGGAAGGTACAATGAAACCAATTCCCGTCTGTATCATCCTGTTTCAGCTCGGCACTGACCCATACCCACCGGTTAATGCCGCCTTTAACTTTCAGCCTGTTCTCATACATAAAGACTTTTCCCTTGGAAAGCTGTCTCTTGATCTCTTCTAAAATTATTTCTCTGTCACCCTCATAGATTGCCTCAAGCACATGATTGCCGAATTCCTTCTCGAATTCTTCTCTTGAAAACCCCATAAAATCAAACAGACTTTCATCGGCCTCCATCAAGGTCAGGAACTCATCATACCGGCAGTTGAACGCACCTCCCCCGGCTATTGCTTTCTGGCCGTTTCCCTTCTCCATCTAAAATCAGCCCCTTTCCATCTGTATTAGTTATATTTTACTACAAACGAAAAGCTTTTCAAACCGATTTGGGAATATTTTACATTATTTTATTTATGAACAATACAAGTATCCACTTTCCACACCACAAAAAATGCAGCCTGCCCCTGCTGCCAAGGTAAGCTGCATTTTTGATTTTTAATATTTATACTGCTTCTGCTTTTTCAAACTGGCTGTTATACAAATCTGCATAGAAGCCGTTGCGCTCCAGCAGTTCCTGATGGCTGCCCTGTTCGATAATATCTCCATCCTTCATGACCAGGATCAGATCTGCATCTTTGATAGTGGAAAGACGATGTGCGATCACAAAGCTGGTACGTCCTTTCATCAGGTTATCCATAGCTTTCTGGATCCGCATCTCTGTTCTTGTATCCACAGAGGATGTGGCTTCGTCCAGAATGAGGATTTTATTGTCTGCCAATATAGCGCGGGCTATGGTCAAAAGCTGTTTCTGTCCCTGGGAAATATTGCTGGTTTCCTCGTCCAGAACCATCTGATAGCCTCCTGGCTGCTGCATGATGAAATTATGGATATGAGCCGCCTTAGCTGCCGCGATCACCTCTTCATCTGTTGCTTCCAGTCTTCCATAACGGATATTCTCCATTATGGTTCCGGAGAACAGCCATGTATCCTGAAGAACCATTCCGAACATTTCCCGGAGCTGGCTTCTGTTAAATTCCTTTAGATTGTGGCCGTCCACCTTGATCGCGCCGCCGTTTACATCGTAGAAACGCATGAGCAGTTTCACCATAGTTGTTTTTCCTGCTCCGGTAGGACCTACAATGGCTACTTTTTGTCCATCCCGGATATCTGCTGAAAAATCTTTGATAATGATACGGTCGGGATTGTATCCGAATTTCACATGTTCAAACTGAACATCACCGCTAAGTCCTGTGATATCTGCCGGATTCTCTACTTTCTGATCCTCCTCCGGCTCCTCCAGAAACTCAAACACACGCTCTGAAGCTGCGGCTGAAGACTGAAGCAGGTTGGTAACCTGTGCTATCTGCTGAATGGGCTGAGTGAAATTCCGGATGTACTGGAAGAAGGACTGGATCTCACCAACCTCGATCGCTCCTCTGATGGCAAAAACACCGCCCAGAAGGGCAACCATCACGTATCCAAGGTTTCCTACAAACTGCATGATGGGCATCATCATACCTGAGAAAAACTGGGATTTCCAGGCTGATTCATATAACTTTTTATTGTCCTTTTCAAATTCCTGTACAACATCCTCTTCTTTGTTAAACACCTTTACAACATTGTGACCGCCAAAATTTTCTTCAATCTGGCCGTTGACCTGGCCTAAATATCTCTGCTGATCGCGGAAATATTTCTGAGAGCGCTTCATCACCTGGCTGATGATCACCATTGACACGGGCAGGATCAGCAATGCTACCAGTGTCATCCACACATTGATGGACAGCATCATGATCAGCACACCGATCAACGTGGTGATCGACGTGATCATCTGGGTCAGACTCTGGTTCAGACTCATCTGCAGAGTATCCACATCGTTAGTCACCCTGGAGAGGATCTCTCCGTTTGGCCTGCTCTCAAAGTAATCCAGCGGAAGCCTGTTGATTTTCTTTGAGATATCTTTTCTTAAATTATATGTGACATCATTGGAAATCCCGGTCATTACAAATCCCTGAATGTAGGTAAAACATGCACTGACCAAATATAATCCCAGTGTCCATAAAAGAATTGTTCCGATTTTACCGAAGTCAATGCCTCCGGTACCGTTTACTTTTGCCAACAGCCCGTTAAACAGTTCCGTAGTGGCTTTTCCAAGTATCTTGGGACCTACAATGCTAAAGACTGTGCCTGCCACTGCAAACACAAACATCAGGGCAAAACGCAATTTATACCGTCCCATATATTTAAACAGCTTGGCCATTGCCCCTCTGAAGTCCTTGGCTTTCTCCACCGGAGCCATTCCCCGGCCGTGGCCTCCCATGGGGCCTCTTTTTCTCTGCTCACTCATGCCAATTCCTCCTCTGATAACTGTGACATTGCAATCTGACGGTAAACCTCACAGCTCTTCATAAGTTTCTGATGAGTTCCGATGCCGGCCATTCGTCCGTCATCCAATACAATAATCTGATCTGCATGTAAAATAGTGCTGATACGCTGAGCCACAATGATCGTGGTGGCGTCCTTGGTGTGCTCTTTAAGAGCTTTGCGCAGCTTACTGTCTGTCTTGAAGTCCAGTGCAGAAAAGCTATCGTCAAATATAAATATCTCCGGTTTTTTCGCTATTGCTCTTGCAATGGAGAGACGCTGCTTCTGTCCGCCGGAAACATTAGTTCCTCCCTGAGATATGGGGGCATTATAGGCAGCTTTTTTCTCTTCAATGAAATCTGCAGCCTGGGCAACTTCTGCCGCTTCCTTAACCTCAACCTCAGATATATCTGTCTTACCGTAACGGATATTGGAATCAATCGTACCTGAGAAGAGAACACCCTTTTGAGGCACATAACCAAGACGGTCCCTTAAATCTTTCTGGGACATATCCCTTACATCTACACCGTCCACACGGACGCTGCCCTTTGTAACATCATAAAACCTCGGTATAAGGTTTATAAGGGAACTCTTGCCGCTTCCGGTACTTCCGATCACCGCCACGGTTTCTCCCTTCCTTGCCTTGAATGTAATATCAGTAAGAACGCTTTCATCTGCTTCCGGATAAGCGAAGGTCACATGATCGAATTCCACTGTACCTTTTTCTCTCTCAGAAGGCTGTACCGGGCTCTCCGGGTCAAGAATACTCTCTTTAGTAGTCAGCACTTCATTGATACGGCGCGCTGAAACGTTTGCCCTTGGGAGCATGATGGACATTGCAGTGATCAGCAGGAAGGACATGATGATCTGCATGGCATACTGTATAAACGCCATAACATTTCCTACCTGCATCGTGCCGTTATCCACTGAATGAGCTCCGCTATATATGATCAGAACTGAGATACCGTTCATGATCAGCATCATGGTAGGCATCATAAATGTCATACAACGGTTGACAAAGAGATTCGTCCTGGTCAAAGTGTCATTTGCCTCTTCAAAACGCTCTTCTTCATGCTTTTCCCTGCTGAATGCCCTGATGACAGGAATACCGATCAGGATCTCTCTGGTCACAAGATTCAGCCGGTCAATGAGTGTCTGCAGCTTTGTAAATTTCGGCATTGCCAGGGCAAACAGAGTAACCACCAGCAGCAGGATCAATATGACAGCCACTGCCAGGATCCAGGTCATAGATGCCTCTGTCTGGAGTACCTTGATCACACCGCCGATACCTAAAATCGGGGCATAAAGCACAATCCTGAACATCATAGTCATTGTCTGCTGCACCTGCTGTACATCGTTGGTGCTTCTGGTTATGAGTGATGCTGTGGAAAACTTATTGTATTCACCGCCGGAAAAACCAATTACCTTCCGGTAAACATTATTTCTCAGATCATGCCCCAGGGCTGCTGCCACTCTGGCAGAAAGGAAGGTTACGCTGATTGCCGCCAGCATAATCAAAAGAGCCATTAAAAGCATCCGGATTCCGGATGTCTTAATATAATCCATCTGAATTGCATCCACGTCCTCACCCATTGCTTCATATTCTGCTCTCACAAACATAACTGCCGACTGGGTAAGTAGTGATTCCGGCATATCTGAAAGCTTCTCATCCATACCTTCAGTCATTTTATCCAAGGCTTCCCGGGGAAGCTGTGCCAGTACCTGCATGGGGTCTGCCCCCTCCGGAATCCCCATCTGCGAAAGCATGGCTTTGCTGTCTCCATCCTCTGATGTCATTCCGGAAAGCATCATCATCGGCTTGCAGAATGCATCATTCAGTTCCTCCCTCTTGTCCCCGGAAATATCTTTCTTCAGCACATAAATATCTCCGTCTTTTGTATAGGAGTCTTCAATTTTCTCTTTTACATCTTCTTTCATTAAAAGCTCAAGGTTCTCCATTGTAGATACCCTGATTTTCTCCGGAACACCGTCCTCAATTCCATTCTGCTGGATTCCCACATTCACAATTCTCGAGGTATAATCCGGCAGAGACAGATCGCAGTAAGCCTGCAAAAACAGCAATGCTACGATCAGGACAATGTATCCTGCTGATTTTTTCAGATATTTTATCAGTTTCAGCATTTATCCAATCCCTCTTTCCTCATACAATCTTCTCTTGACGGCCCGGGTATGGCATCAATATTCTCTATGATCTGCCGGAAAAACCGACGCATCAGGCAAATCTCCGTCTCACTGAAATTGCCGAAAATTAATTTCTCATTGGCCATGATCTTGCCCATAGCCTCAGATACACACTTTCTTCCTTTATCTGTGAGATAGATCCTCGTCACTCTCTGGTCATTCTCGTCCTGTTTACGGAAAACAGTACCGGACTTCTCCAATCGCTGGATCGTCACATTGACCGTAGGCGGCTTAATACGCAGACGCTGGGCAATCTCCCGCTGGTTGTAACCGTCCTTCTCCGCCAAAAGCCGGAGCACCGGCACCTGTCCGGGATAGATTCCCGATTCCATGATCTGATGGAAGCACTTCCCTGCGTACCGCCTGCTCATTTCCATCATAAGACCTTGCATACCCTTGTCTTCATAATTCTCAAAATCAAATGGATGCACCTTCTCACCTCCCATTATATTAGTTAGTCGGCTAACTATATATAATATACATTTTTACAAAAATGGCAAGTGTTTTTTAGTAAATTTATATTTTTTTAAGATTTATATTTGGCGTTTTCGTGGAAATACAGGACAAAATTAGTTCGTGAGGCTAATTTACTATTGACAATAAAAGTCCCGGACAAAAGCCGGGACAAATGAATACTCTTGAAGTGTTGATATTAATGATTGTGATGGACCAGAAGCTTATCTTTCGTCAGATCAGACCTGGACCCATTCACGATCACATCCACATGGTTCCATGCTTCCTCCTCCAAAAATAAAGGAAGCATGAGGGAATCCCACCAGTCAGCGAATTTTGTGACTGACTCCACAGTGCCGCCATTTTCCCCATTTGCAATATCTCTCTGAACAACACGGGCTCGGGCAATCTCCGGCTCTGTGTCTACCCAAATGGAATATGCCGCACATTCGCGCATGGTTCTTCTGCACGCTCCCATGCCCTCTATGATGAGCGCCCTGTCAGGATCCACATTGATGAAACCTGGCCGGTTTTCCTTGATCCAGCCTGTTGGCTTATAAGCAGTTTTCTTTCCGGCGAGCCAGGGACCTACAATACCTGCAAGCATCTCACCGTCCCAATGGACCGGGTCCGCACACCAGCTTACATCATCTGTATGAACCAGATCAGCATCCAGCAGATCAGCAAGCTTTTTCGCTAAAGTTGTCTTCCCTGATCCGGCAGCCCCGTCAATGAGTATTAAAGGCCTGGGCATGTGATTTAATATTTGGGCTGCCAGATTAGACAGCGTTTCTTCGGACCACCCTTTTATTTCAAGTGATGGCAGCGTAGTTAATGTTGGTTTCATAGGCGCTCCTTTATGATTTAAATTTCCTTTTCAAAAATAATTTGGTATCCGGTTGCATTATATACACCTGACTTTTCATTAAAAGGTGTGACTACTTGTTTTAATCTCCAACCATTTTCAGCTTCAGCAGTTATAATGTGTTTGCATTCATCAAATGTATCGCCAACCTTGTCTTTCAATCCTCTTTTTGCATGAATCTCTACAAATTTATATTCATATTTTTTCACAGGTTCTGTCCTCCAAAGTGTAATTTGGTAAATCATAGCACATACATAAATAAAAGGCAATTTCACCCTATAATTCACTTTATAAACAGAGTGATGGAGTGTTTTATTAACTCCTCTAGTTCTTTGGGAGATTGTCTTGTTTCACTATACAGCCATTTTATTAAGATATTCCATAGTCCGCCCATGTTAAACAGCAAACAATATTCCAGCTCTGTTTCATTACTGTTATCCTTCCAATGATTTTTAAAGCGTTCATAAATTGACTTCCAATATTTATTTGACACATCGATCAAGTGGCAAAGTAAGTCATTATTCGATAACAGGCGCAAAAAATCTAAATGTTGTTCCCAAAAGGAAAAATATACGTCTACCATATGATTAACTGAATAATCCATATCTCTATCAAAATAGGTTATGTATTCCTTACATAGCTTTTCGCAGCAGCAAACAATCACATCTGTCTTAGAATCAAAATTACGATAAAATGTCCTTCTTGATAATCCGGATTTCTTTGCCAATTCCGAGATTGTTATTTTTTCTAATTCTTTATCTTTTAATAAACTGATCATTGCCTCCATAATCCATTGCTTAGATTGCTCCGCTATGGCATTTCTCTTTTTTTCCATAAATTCTCCTGTCACACTTTTTTGATTTATGTAGCACTTGTTTTGCCTTTGTTGACTTCATTCTTCTAAATGTTTATACTATATCATAGCAATGTCACAAATGGTACACTTTTTAAGAGAGGTATAAAGATGATATATAACAAAGACATTGATTTATCTATATTCCAACCATATAAGATTAATTGTGAAAGTTGCAGCGGCTTATGCTGTGTTGCTTTATATTTTTCAAAATCGGATGGATTTCCCAAAGATAAAAAAGCCGGAACAGCTTGCAAAAATCTTCAAACTGATTATAAATGTAAGATATATCCACAATTACCGAAACATGGGCTAAAAGGTTGTATGGCTTATGATTGTTTTGGTGCAGGGCAGTATATTACTCGTTATGTTAAGGATTTGCCAAATTGGCTTACGATTCCCCAAAAAGAAGCGGAGCAAATTTTCAATTCGTTTTTAGTTGTCATGAGAGTATATCAAACCCTATGGTATTTATCACAATGTTTAATATTACAGCTGCCGCAGTCCGAAAAGGAAAAGGCAAGATCATTAATTGATGAGGGAAATATGTTGATAGACATATCATTAGAAAAGCTGGCTGTTTTAGATACCCAACCATTCTGTGAGAAGGCAAACAACTATCTCAAACATATCTGTACAATATTTCAATCATATTTTCCTAATTCAAATAAAGTATCTTCTAAGGATTATATTGGGAAAAATATGAAACAAAAAGATCTTAGAGGAAAGGATTTTAGTATGTCCTTATTGATTGCGGCTAATTTAGAACGATCAAATCTATACGGAGCAAATTTTTTAGGCGCTGATACACGTGATACAAATATATGCAATACTGATTTAAGCCAATGTCTGTTTTTGACACAAATACAGATAAACAGCGCAAACGGGAATGATAAAACGCTTCTGCCTCCATACTTGCACAAACCTAAAACGTGGGGCTTAACTTAAAAAATGCTTTTATGTAACAAAAAGCAGGCAGAAAAACATATACTTGTTCTTCTGCCTGCTTGTGTCAGGCTCTGCCGCTAAATAAACTGGTTAATATTCTCGTCATAATGATAATCAATAGCCGCCAGTTTTTCCACCAGTTCATTTTTCTTCATGCCTCTGCAGGAGCAGAGGGCTTCCAGGGATTCATAATAGTCCCTGAGCTGTGTATTCACATAACTTAATAGTATTGCAGGGTCTTTGGGTATCATCTGTTTCCATCCTTTACTCTGGTAATAAATTCCCCATTCTCAACATCAAGGACGATCGTATCACCGGCATGGACATCACCGGAGAGTATTCTCCTGGCAGCCAGGGTCTCCACATACTTCTGAAGATAACGCTTCAGAGGACGGGCCCCATAAACCGGGTCATATCCATTCTCGATCACATAGTCCTTGGCTCTGTCGGTAAGCTCCAGGGAAAGCTCCTGGTCAGAAAGACGTTTGTCAAGGTCTTTCACCATCAAATCTACTATCTTACCAATATTACCTTTTGTCAAGGGTTTAAATAAAATTATTTCATCAAGCCTGTTGAGAAATTCCGGTCTGAAATGTGCCCTGAGGTCATTCATTACCATTTCCTCTGCCTCCGGCTTGATTCCTCCGTCAGCATCAATGCCGTCCAGAAGATAGGGCGAACCGATATTTGAGGTCATAATAAGGATCGTATTTTTAAAATCCACAGTACGTCCCTGGGAATCAGTGATACGCCCGTCATCCAAAACCTGGAGAAGTACATTAAACACATCAGGATGAGCTTTTTCTATTTCATCAAACAAAACCACGCTGTAGGGTTTGCGGCGTACGGCCTCTGTAAGCTGGCCGCCCTCCTCGTATCCCACGTATCCGGGAGGTGCTCCGATCAGTCTTGACACAGAATATTTCTCCATGTATTCACTCATATCAATACGCACCATATTCTGCTCATCATCAAAAAGGTTCTCAGCCAAAGTCTTTGCAAGCTCTGTCTTACCTACACCTGTAGGCCCCAGGAACAAGAAGGAACCAATAGGTTTCGTTGGATCTTTAATGCCGGCTTTGGAACGGAGTATGGCGTCTGTAACCCTGCGCACACCTTCCTCCTGTCCAACAACACGTTGATGAAGCTGGTCCTCCAGGCTTAACAGCTTAGTCCGCTCACCTTCTGTAAGCTTGGTCACAGGGATGCCGGTCCATCTGGAAATGATCCTTGCAATCTCATCATCAGTGACAGCCTCATGTACCAGTCTTCTGTCCCCTTCCTTCTCATTGCGTTCCTCAATTTCCAACTGCTGTACAAGTCTTGGCAATTCACCGTATTGAAGCTCTGCTGCTTTTTCCAGGTCATAATTCTGCTGTGCCTTCTGGATCTGTTTATTTACATCCTCAATCTGCTCACGGAGTTTCTGAAGTTTTTCCACAGAATGTTTCTCATTGTCCCACTGGGCCTTTGCCGTATTAAAGGCATCTCTCAGCTCTGCAAGCTCTTTCTGCAGATTTCCCAGACGTTCCTTGCTTAAATTGTCAGTTTCCTTCTTCAAGGCAGACTCTTCTATCTCCAGCTGCATGATCTTCCGGCGCTGCTCATCCAGCTCTGTGGGCATGGAATCAAGCTCTGTCTTGATCAGGGCACAGGCTTCGTCTACCAGGTCAATGGCCTTATCCGGAAGAAAACGGTCTGTAATATATCTGTGGGATAGGGTTGCTGCCGCTACCAGGGCACTGTCTGTAATTTTAACGCCATGGTAAACCTCATACCGTTCCTTCAGTCCCCTGAGGATAGATATGGTATCCTCAACCGTAGGCTCATCTACCATAACAGGCTGGAAACGGCGCTCCAATGCGGCATCCTTTTCAATATATTTACGGTATTCATCCAAGGTAGTTGCACCGATACAGTGAAGTTCGCCTCTTGCAAGCATGGGCTTGAGCATATTTCCGGCATCCATGGCACCGTCTGTTTTGCCGGCTCCTACGATCAGGTGAAGCTCATCAATGAAAAGAATAATGTTACCCTCACTTTTCTTCACTTCTTCCAAAACGGCTTTCAGCCGTTCCTCAAATTCGCCCCGGTATTTTGCGCCGGCCACAAGTGCGCCCATATCAAGGGCAAAGATTTTTTTATCCTTCAGTCCTTCGGGAACATCGCCTCCTACAATACGCTGGGCAAGCCCCTCGATGGCGGCTGTCTTTCCCACACCCGGCTCACCGATAAGAACAGGATTATTCTTGGTCTTACGGGACAGGATCCGGATAATATTCCGGATTTCCGCATCACGTCCAATGACAGGGTCCAATTTCTGGTTACGCGCTTTTTCCACTAAATCCTCGCCGTATTTGTTGAGAGTATCATAGGTAGCCTCAGGATTATCGCTGACAACACGCTGGTTTCCGCGCACCGTGTTCAAAGCCTGGAGAAAACGTTCTCTTGTTATGCCAAATTCATTAAAAATTTTCTTCATACCCGGACTGGGATATTTCAAAAGGGCAAGGAACAAGTGCTCTACAGAAACATACTCGTCACCCATGGCCTTTGCCTCATCCTCAGCATTCACCAGGGTTCTGTTTAAATACTGGCCGAAACGCAGTTCTCCGCCGGATACTTTAACTTTGGCATCCAAAGCTTTTTCCACCACATTGATAAAATATTCTTTATTGATTTCCATTTTCTCAATCAATTTGAGAATAAGGCTGTCCTCCTGGGTGAGAAGGGAGTATAACAGATGTTCCTGCTCTATCTCCTGATTGCCGTATTCGTAAGCAACCTTCTCCAGATTCTGGACCGCCTGTATGGATTTTTGTGTAAATTTACTGATATTCATAGGCTTTCCTCCTTTATACGAAAAGCATTCAAAATTAGAATACTGATTGTTTTTTGTTCTATTCGAACTATAACACCTTTTGTTAGCACTGTCAATAGGTGAGTGCTAATTTATTTTATTAAAATTTATTATACCTAAAAAATGTTTATTTTACACAATTGTCAGAGGTTTTACTTTTTATTTTACCCTTAAGATAGCGTAATATCAGTCCAAAAAAGGACTGTCCACTCCGACAGCCCCTTTTACATTGCAATATTTATCTCCTTATCTTGCCGCTGAATTTTCAAACACGCTCCAGCCTGAACGATTACAGATTTTCTTCAAAAAATGTCTTCATAGCAGCACAGCTGCTGTCCTCATTACCGCCTTCCACAGCAACTGTCACTTCGTCTCCCTTTTTAATCCCCATTCCCATTAGTGCCATCAGTCTCGTTGCATCCGCACTCTTTCCCTTTGCGGAAATAGTTATTTTGGAGTCCAGAGCCTTTGCTTCCTTTACCAGCATTCCTGCAGGTCTTGCGTGCATTCCAATCTCATCTTTGATTATATAGTCAAATGTTTTCATGATTTATTCTCCTTTTTAATGCCATAGTGTAAAGTTTTTCTATATTAAATATCTCCATGTCTCCGGTTCTATGCTTCCTCAGTATACACCCGTTCTATGTGAATAGCCAGATATCCGATCTCTATCTCTTCCAGCTTGATTTTCAGATGCTTTCCCAGATGTCCGCAGACAGTTTCAGCTATCTGAAAAGATTCCGGATACTGTTCCGAAATATACGGATTCATATCCAGCTTTAGTTTTTCCTTATTTACTGCCCGGGCGGCCATATACTTAATGTGGTTCATCAGCCGGTTATAGGACAGAGTCTGTACATCTATCTTCTTTCCCAGATCCTGTTCGATCATGGTGATGCATTCCCGCACTGCGCTTGCGATCTGCATGGCATCCGCTACATTCTCACCGCAGATAGCAGAATGCACATGCAGAGCAATATAGCCGATCTCGTCCTCATTGATCTCAATCTGCTGCATCTCTCGCAGAAGATTCCTGGCTGTATCTGCCGCTTTGTACTCCTTGTAAAACAGGACTTGGATATCCTGAGTCAGGGGATTGGCAATGTACTCCCCTCTTTTCATCCTCTTTACTGCAAATGCAATATGATCAGCCATGGGAAAGAGTATGTCCCGGTCAATAGAGTCAAACTCCTTTTGAGCGGCATTGAGAACTGCATCCGCCACTTCCAGGAACTGAGGATCGAGCTCCCGCAAAAGGTCTCTGGCAATTCCCCTCTTGCTCACAGACTGAAGGGAATACACCACGCTTTCCTTTCCCGGTTCGATCCGCTCGCTGACTTTCTTGCCGAAGCCGATTCCTTTGCCCAATATGAGATACTCCTGTCTTCCTCCATCCTTCACCGTAAGAACTGCATTATGATTTAATGCCTTTGTCACTCTGTACATACTCTCTCCCTCTCTGAGTCCGTTTTATTCAAAAAAATCAACGGCGAACAGATTCTCCCCTGCCTTTATGCTTCCTTCGCTGAGCTGCCGGATCATTTGGCCTTCCTCCAGTTCTGTACATAAGATCGGGGATACTAATGACGGTGCATGGCCTTTTAGAAAATCAATGTCTATTTTCATCAATGGCTGTCCCATTTTCACCTTAGTTCCCTCTTCTATGAGAACTTCAAAGCCCTCACCGTTAAGCTTCACCGTGTCTATTCCTATATGGAGCAGCATCTCTATTCCGCTCTCTGTCTTAAATCCGACCGCGTGCCTGGTGGGGAAAACAAAGGAAACCTCCCCGTCCTCAGGAGCAGTGATCATCCCGTCTGTAGGCTCCACAACCATACCATCACCCATCATTCCGCCTGCAAACCCCTCATCCGGTGCAGTTGACAGCGGAGCGGCAATTCCTGTAATGGGACTTTTGATCACAACTGTCTTAACCAGCTTTTGGAACTTATCCTTTTCTATAGGCACATCCGCCTCTGCTTCCGGCTCCTTCTCAGGCAGAGGAGAAATTTCTTCCAATGGCGCAGTCTCCAGATAGTCCTCCAAATTGGATTTGATCACCGTAACCTTAGGTCCGTAGATGATCTGCACACCGGTACCTTTATGGATCACTCCTGAAGCACCTGTGGATTTTAAAAGCGCATCATCCACTAATTCTGCTTTAAAAACCGTACACCGAAGTCTGGTGGCACAGCAGTCCACATCAGAAATGTTTTTCTTTCCGCCAAGTCCTCTGCAAATTTCCGCTGACATTTGATCCTCTGCCGTCTGTCCTCCCGAAAGCTCCTGTCCGCGCTTCCTGGCCTCCACATCTTTTCTTGTATAGAGCTTAACCTCCTCATTGTCATCCCGGCCCGGCGTCTGGTAGTTGAATTTGCGGATAAGGAAGGAAAACAGAAAATAATAAACAATAAAATATACAATTCCCACAATCACAACCCAAACCCAGCTGGTCTTAGAATTTCCCTGAAGGATTCCGAACAAAAACAGATCAATGATACCGCCTGAGAAGGTCATACCCACACCTACATTAAGGATATGCATCAGCATATAAGCCAATCCTGCAAATACGCAATGTATTACATACATCAGCGGGGCAATGAACAGGAAAGTAAACTCCAGAGGCTCTGTGATACCGGTAAGCATGGAGGTGAGAGCAGCAGAAAGCAGAAGTCCGGACACTGCCTTTCTCTTCTCCGGCTTAGCTGTCCGGTACATAGCAAGCGCTGCCCCGGGAAGACCGAAGATCATAAGCGGGAATTTTCCAGACATAAATCTGGTAGCCGAAACTGCAAAGTGACTCACATCCGGCGCTGCAAGCTGGGCGAAAAAGATATTCTGTGCACCCTCAATGGTCTGTCCTGCCACCTGCAAAGTACCTCCCAGCGCAGTCTGCCAAAAAGGCAGATAAAATACATGGTGAAGTCCAAAAGGGATCAATGCCCTTTCCAGAAATCCGTACACCCATGTACCAGCATATCCAGATTTTAACACAAGATCCCCTATATTGTAAATGCCCTGCTGGACCACCGGCCAAAGGAAAAACATGAGGATACCCACTGCCGTGTACACCAACGCACTGATAATAGGGACAAACCGCGTACCGCCGAAAAAGGAAAGTACCTGCGGCAGTTCAATCTTATAAAAGCGGTTGTGAAGAGATGCCACTCCCAGTCCGACAATAATACCGCCAAACACCCCCATCTGCAGGGATGTGATCCCCACCACTGAGGTAGTGGCGCCCTCAAGCATATTCTCTGTGCCGCCGTTGATGACGATCATCGCACTGATGGATGCATGCATGATAAAAAAGGCAACCACAGCGGCAAGTGCTGCCACTTCTTTCTCCTTCTTTGCCATGCCAATGGCAACCCCCATTGCAAAAATAATGGGCAGATTTGCAAAAATGATATTACCGGCACTGCTCATTACCGTAAAAACTGCATTTAATACGGTCCCAGGCCCCATGATCTTCATAAGGCCATAGGTCTGAAGCATAGTTTCGTTTGTCAGTGACTGCCCGATGCCTAAAAGCAGTCCTGCTACCGGGAGCATTGCTATAGGAAGCATAAAAGATCTCCCCACGCGCTGCAGAACACCAAAGATTTTGTCCTTCATAAATACATTCTCCTTTTCAATGAATTTACAGGATGCCTATGGTATCTGCCCTTCCCCGGGTATAAAAATGTATACAAAAAAGGCATTAACACACATAAACATCCCTAATGTTATGCATAGTTAATGCCTGCTCACCAGTTACATACTATGTTTATAAGCTACACCTTCTCCTGCAATTTGTCAAGTGTAAATTTAAGGTCGCCATTCACCTGTATGAATTGTACTTACACTATTCCAAATTCCCCATCCCCTCAATCCCGTCTTTAAGTTTTAGCACCATAATTCTTTAAGAGTTCTAACCATCTCCT
>JAUNHC010000089.1 GCA_030524175.1 Eubacteriales bacterium | reverse complement strand
CTAAAGACCTGCCCTCCCCCTGCATAGCAGGGGGATTATTTTTTCTGTCACACATACAGAGAAGCCCCGGCACATTGACTGCGCCGGGGCTTCTTTTATATCCTGTCATCCCTGTAGACCATATCCTTCAGGGGTATCTTATGTTTCACTTTATATTCATACATTTTTGTATCCACAAGCTTAATATAATCCTCCAGGCTCATTTCAGGACTCTCAGGCACCTCACAGGAAGCATAACTGAAGCTCTGGGGATAATTACTGCTGCATTTTTTCTGCATAAGACTGCGCAGGGCATCCAGGTTCTCATCCTGGGTCCCGGCAGAAATACCGGTCTGCAAAATGATAAATTCATCTCCGCCGATGCGGCATACCACACCGCCCAGAGATTTCAAAGCATTGGCCGTCTCTGTGAGATATTCATCCCCGCATTTATGGCCCAGTGTATCATTACAATACTTAAGGTAATCAATATCTACAAATGATATAACGAAAGGTATTTTTTCGTTCATCCAACGCTTCATCAGGTCCATGGCATACCGCCGGTTGTTCAGTCCGGTAAGGGGATCTGCATAGGCCAGCTTAGTCATTAGGTTCTCTTTATTCTTCCTCTCTGTGTCATCTGTGAGAATATGGACCACAGCCATCCTGTCTCTCCAGGAAAACTGATATGACTCCACACCGAAGTATCTGTCCCTCATATCCTCTTCCCCGCACTGCACTTCCAATTCCCAAATAAAAGAACTGTCTGTAAGTTCAGGCTCCTTATCCAGAATTTCTTTCAAAACCTTCTCTCCGGCCTGAGGTCTCATGGTCAGGAACCATTTCGCCGCATCATTAGAAAAAAGCAGCTCGTGCCCTTCTACTGAGTAAATGAAGATCATATTATGAGTATAATTTGTCAAGGCCATGACAAGCTCAAGATTCCTCTCCAGTTCAAGATTCTTTGCCTCAATAATCTGTTTCTCCTGTATGAGACTCTCCTGCCGTTCCTTAAGCTGGGCAGTCATGGTGTTAAATGCCTGGGAAAACTCCCCCATAAAATCCACTGACTGACTGTAATCACCTTTTGCCACCTGCTGTGTCTGCCATGCCAGATGGCGCAGGGAATTCTGCAATTCCTTCACGGGAGCTGCAAGCACATTGTTTCCGCTCGGAGGAGTCTTTGACAAATCCCCCTTAGCCATTGCCTTTGCAAAGGTACGGGACTCCCTCACGCATTCGCTGAGAAATCTCATCCCTTCCCCAAATCTCCGAAATTCCTCAGGAAGTGCATCAATATCAAGCTTTGCATGGTCCGGGTCATATAAAATATTTTTCAGATACTCGAATAATACGTCTGCTGTCTCCTTCATTCTATATAAACCTCCTGCGGCTCATGACTGCACACTGCAGCGGAAACGGCACACCCGGTCACCACTGGCCCAGCAGTCGATTTCTCTCACAAGATAAGGTTTTCCTGTGTAGACCTCCAGGACTCCGGCCAGAAATCCTTCATCATAATTGCACACTACCTCATTGGTAGGAGGCAGGCCGCTGCAGTCCAGATCCTGGGCTACTGTAAGGATGATTTTATCGGCATTGTCTTCCATTTCTTCAATACGCAGGATTCCAATCCTTAAGTCCTTTAGGGCCTTCTGCAGCTGGGCAGCGAACTGCTCAAAGGGCAGACTTAAATCCAATACGTTCTTTGCAAATTCTGAACCTGCCAGAAATCCGGCCTTCCGAAACAGCTCGTTAGCCTGTTCTACGCCGAATTCCTCTGCAAGCACATGATTCATACTATATTCAAGAAGGCGGTATACCAGGACCGGCGTATCCTCACCTAAGTCCGCCCGCCCTTCCTTTACATTTCCAAGTTTATCCCAGGAAAAAATATGGTGCGGTTCACTAAAAAAAACATTTGACATCTTATATCACTCCTATGGCTCTCTATTTCACTATATTCTCTACGCTGCAAAGCTCTACCTGCTTGTGCATGATTTTTGTACTTTTCAAGTTTTGGACTGTGAAGGTAGTAAGCACTATATTTTATTATTATAACAGTTATGCCAGAAAATAGAAACCCCTTAATCCTGCCTGGGCTGGTACATTTTCAGCCGGTAATTCTCCTTTAATTTCCCTTACATATCCAGTTTTCAGCCAAGGTTGTTACTATGGACGGCGGCACTTTCGGCTGATCTTAAATATTCATCCCTTTAAACCGTCTTCTTTCCCAGCTTCAGCTCCGGCAGGACCGTGATAAGCATTGTAAAAAAGCTGGCACATCCCCCCACCAGGTTAGAAACAGGCTCTGCCCAGAACACACCGTCCACCCCAAGCCCTCCCACCCTGGGAAGAATCAGAGTTAACGGCACCACGATCATAACCTTGCGGAACAGAGAAAAGAAAGTGGCCTTCTTCGCTTTTCCAAGAGCCACAAACACACTCTGCCCTGTAAACTGCAGGGCCATAAAGCAAAATCCGAAAAAATATATATGAAGCGCCGGAATCCCCTTATCCAGCAATTCCGGGCTGTCATTAAAAATCCTGATAAAAAATCCCGGCACCACCTTCAAAATCCCCCAGGCGATCAAAGTATAGCCCACACATAAAACAGTAACGAAACGAATGGCATCCTTCACACGTCCGAAAGCATGCTCCCCATAATTAAAACTCATAACCGGAGACGCTCCGTTGGTAAGCCCCATAACCGGCATTGTGAATATCTCACGTACAGAATTCAGCACTGTCATCACTCCCACATACAAATCTCCTCCATAACCCTGAAGAGTTGCATTGCACACGATCTGTACAAGGCTGTTGGTAAATGCCATGATAAATCCCGACACTCCCAGAGACATGATATTCTTCACTCTCACCCATTGGATACGGAGTGCATCACGCTTCAGATGAAGCACTGCCCTCTTCCCAGTAAGAAACCTCACCACCCATACAGCAGAACAAAACTGGGACAGAATTGTTGCAAAAGCCGCCCCCTGGACTCCCAAATGAAAAACAAAGATAAACAAGGGGTCCAGCACAATATTCAGCAATGCACCGATGAGAACCGTAAACATCCCCATATTACCGAAGCCCTGACTGTTGATAAACGGATTCATCCCCAGCGAAACCATCACAAACAAAGTACCCAGAAGATAAATCCTGATATACGCCCCCGCATAAGGAAAGGTAATATCACTTGCCCCGAACAGATACAAAACCGGCTTATAAAACACAAGCCCAACGACCATAAGCACAAGCCCTGTGGCGATCAGCATAGTAAAAGTATTCCCCATAAGCTTCTCAGCCTCATCCTCATTACCCCGCCCCCGCTCCATAGCACAAAGAGGCGAACCACCATTCCCAAACAAATACGTAAACGCCGTGATCAACGTGATAATAGGAAAACAAAGCCCCACCCCCGTCAGCGCCAAAGTCCCAACCTCCGGAATCCTGCCGATATACATACGGTCAACAATATTATACAAAAGGTTCAAAAGCTGTGCAAACGTCATAGGCACAGCCACCTCCAATATATTCTTATACACACTCCCCTGAGAAAAATCCGTCTGATGCACCCTCATACCCCACACTCCCATCTATCCTCTTAATCCCTCAAATAATCCATCTGCCAACCACTGACATTAATTATAACACCTCTTTCCAACAGGTAGTAGTAATTTCAGCGAATTTTGCGTCGTTTATGATTGTATAGGGAGAAAATGACCTGAAGATACCGGGATTTACCTATAAATTCTGTCGGGGAACACGTTTTATAGGTAATTTAAAGCTCAATTTGAAAGAAATGTCCGGGAATCTCCCAGGCTTTACCTATAAATTTTCTTTGAAATCACATTTTATAGGTAATTTGAAGCTGTATCCGAAAGAAATATCCCGCAAGTCCCCAGGATTTACCTATAAATTTCCGTGGAATCAACATTTTATAGGTAATTTGAGGCCGTGTCCGAAAGAAATGCCCCGAAAATGCACGATTATTACCTATAAATTTCCGCGGAATCAACATTTTATAGGTAATTTGAGGCTGTGTCCGAAAGAAATGTCCCGGAATCCCCCGGGATTTACCTATAAATTTTCTCACAAACAACATTTTATAGGTAATTTGAAGCTGTGTCCGAAAGAAATGTCCCGGAAATCCCCGAATATCACCTATAAAACTTCTGGAATCAGAAGTATTATAGGTAAATAGCGGCCAACCTGACAAATTTTTTATTCCGGGAATTCTACTGACTTCCATCTGAGACTGACAATCTCAACTGCCGCCTGGCGTGCAGCTTGTCCGAATGAATTTTCAAATACCCTCTAATACTCTGGACGTAAAAATCCATCTTCCCTCCCGCCATGAAAGTCAGCTTTTGCGTAAGGCTGCGGCCGGGGCAGGCGCGGGGAGAGGCTGTGGCGGTGCTTTGAGCAAGCATTTGGAAACACTTAGCGGGTGAGGCAGCCTGCGCCGAGGTGATTTTGTGCCACAAGCACAAAATCAAGGGAGCCCTGTCCGAGCAAAATTCTCATCAGAGAATTTTACGAGTTGGCGACCGATCCGACAAAGCAGGCTGCCTCAGCCGCTTAGTGATTCAATGCGAAGCGAACGTACCGCCACAACCTCTCCCCGCGCCTGCCCCGGCCGCAGCCTTACGCAAAAGCGTCCCCCCTTCCCCATTTTTTCTTGTTTTTTCCCCCAAAAAAAGGTATACTTAAATCATTACCAAAGAATTACCAACGCCGGGCAATTACGGCAAAAGATCAGGAGGTATTATGTCAGAAAATTATGAAGGTATGGCAATCGGTGTTTTTGAGCTGGATAACCTGGTTGCCTGCTATGTAGCCCTGGACGCCGCATCCAAGGCAGCAAACGTTAAAATCCAGAGTGTGGAACGCAACCGTCTGAAAAGCGGTGCCTGTGTCAAAATGAGAGGCTCTGTATCCGATGTAACCGCAGCAATGGAAGTTGCCCTTGAGACAGCGAAGCCGCTGGCTAAAATTGTCCACCATACGGTCATCGCATCCCCCACATCAGACACGGAAACCGCCATCAAGATGACCATCAACAAATAACCGGCTGTTAAATGCCGGAAATGCCCAAGATAAAAGTGAGGAATGAATTATGACATATGGAGCTTTTGGACTCGTTGAGGTTCTGGGAAGCAGCAATGCCGTCATGGTTATAGACCAGATGCTGAAGACCTCAGAAGTTGTCTTCCGCACCTGGAATTCAAAGTGCGGCGGACATACCACCGTTTTTTTAAGCGGTGATGTAGCTGCGGTGAGTGCCGCTGTTGACAGTGTTCGGGAGAATCCTCCCTGTGAGGTCATCGCCGCTGCAGTAATCTCCAACCCCTCCGGGGAAACAGTACGTCTCGTTGAGGAAGATGCCGCCAAACACGGTTTTCAGTAAAATAAACACGTCTGCTGACCAGACATCCCCAAACATAAAAGGGTGAGATTTCCCATTTCCTGTCTCTGGACAGTCCGGATATCCCACCCTGTTTATAAATACCAGGAAAATATTTTTTATACTAAGAAAATACTCTTTTTTGTTCTTACCTGTATTCTGATGATTTTTTCCATTTTAACTTGTTCTCGTACATTCTCTCATCTGCCTTCTTGATAAGTCCTTGCACATCACAGACTCCGTCCCTTACCTTTTCACCGGCGCAGCCTACGGAAACAGACAGCCAGATTTGCTCTGATTCATTCATATCCCGGCACTTTTCTTCAATATACTGCCGAAGTCCTTCTTCCTGAAGCTCTCTGTTAAAAAGGATCACAACAAATTCATCCCCACCGATCCGATAGCACAATTCCTGCTCCGGAAACACCTCCCGAAGAAGTGTGGCTGTAAGCTGTATTAAACGGTCGCCGCAATCATGGCCCATATTGTCATTGCTGTATTTCAGGTTATTAATATCCACCATAACAACTGCTATATAACGGTAATCCAATTCATGATTTTGAAGGTACTCCACCTGCTGGTTGTATGCATTCCTGTTCTGCAGCCCTGTCATAGTATCAAGATAAGCCATTCGCCGGTACAAATCTAATTTCGAGTTGTATTCTATGGAAAATTTCTGCTTTTTAAATCCAATGCTTAAAAAACACACCGTCAAAACAAGCAGGCCGTAACGGAAAATGATACTGATATCCTGGTAAAAGCCTGCATAGAATCCCAGCAGTTCAAACATCAGCACCCCAAATAAAAATACGATCGAACGAAAACAGTATCCGGCATAAATATTTCTTGTCTCCCTATATTCTTTTGCTGAAAAGTACATGATCTCAACTGCAGTGACCACCATAAGAAAGTGAAGAACCGGAAGCGTGCGCAAGAGATCCGCCGCATTGCCAATATACATCAAAACAGCCCCTATGGTATATATCCACAAAATCATCTGCAGACAATAAAAATGCTTTCTTCCGCCGGGGCAGAATTTTGCTGCTATACTCAGTGCCGGCTGGGGGATAAGCATAAGGGAAAGAAAGGACAAAATACAGCCGTACAGTAACGTTCCTGAGGTTAAAAACTGCACGAGAAGAGAATCCGTAAAAATCCATACAGTAGATAACAGAATAAACAATGCAATATGCAGATAAGTCCAGTCTGTCTTCTCTCTTTTGCGCAGGGCATGGACCACAAATGAAATCAAAGCTGTTGCCCCGATTACCGCCATAACAAAAACAATGACGATCGTATCCATGTTTTTCCAGAGAACCGAAATTATTATGTCGCCCTTACTTCCCCACAATACATTTCCCACAGAATATATACTGCCCCGCAGGTGGGAAACCTCATAGATGATTCTGATCTCCTCATTGGCATATTCCGGCTCCATAGAAACAAGGCAAAGATTTGAGCCATATAGATTATGAAAGACCGGCGGTTCATCTATTCCAAATGTATAAACCGGTTTTCCGCTGATTTCAACCCGGACAGCACATGAAAAATTCCGGAATGCAAGAAATATTCCTTCTTCCGGAATATCAGGCAGTGTTTTAGTAAATGTTACCTGTATCCCATCATCCGTCTCCCTCTTCCAGCCTTCCTTCAGAGTATCAGCCACATCCGGCTTAAGCTGTACTACAGGCAGATCATCTCTGATCCCACTGAAAAAAAATATATAAATCATCAGTGCTGCGAAAACTGTCATCATAATGTACGGTCCGAATTTTTTATATTTTCTTATTTTCATAAAATAATCGTTACTCCGTCCCCGGGAATTATCCCGATACACCTGCCGGAATTTCCAAAGTTTCCGGCTTTACTTTCATCCCTTTTTAACCATATGCATTATAACAAATTCTGTTTCACTATACAACAAATACCTGCCGATTTTACTCCACATATTCCACAGCATGTAAAGTCCCTTCCACTCCAAATAAAAGTACTCTGACAGCTTAACACTGCACTTTATACTGTGTATGCTATCAGAGCACCTTCTGCCTCTATCTGTCATATTTGTTTTCATCTTCAGAGGCAATACCAATTATAAACCTCTTATTTCTCCTGGTTACGTTGGCTTCTGCGTCTGTAACCCGTGATCACTGTCCCGGAAACAATAAGAAGTACCAAATAAAGCAAGACATTAGTCTCATCTCCTGTTTTCGCCGGGGTTTTTCCGGATGCAGAGCTGTTGCCCGATCCATTGTTGTTGCCTGATCCATTGCTGCTGCCTGAGCCAGAGCTGCTTCCCCCGTTTCCTGAACCGCTGGATGTTCCCGGGACTGGTGTAGATGTGGGTGAAACAGTTATCCCCGGCGTCCCTGAAGGCTTTGGCACATCAGTGGGCTTCACAGGCTTCTTAGTTGGTTCAGGAGCAGTAGTTGGCCTCGTTGGTTTCTCGGTAGGTGCCGGCGTTACGCTCTGCTCCGGTTTCAGCGTAGGCGTGATTTCCGGAGTTGGGGTCTGGCTTGGCTCTGCTGCCTTATAAGTATTGGTGATAACAGTCTTATGGCCTTCCGTATCCGCCACTGCAGTATATCCGGTGTCCGACAGGTCTGTCACTTCCACTGCATGATAGCTGGTGTATTTTGACAGCCCGTACCAGGTGTATTTCCATCCATTGCTTTCATCTAAAGTCACTTTTGACGCATAGGATACCGCCTGGTTATTCTCGTCCATAAGCTGTACCTCAATGCTCACCGGGCGTTTTCCGGCCTGGTTATCCTTGTCGTCCCATATCTTTTCCACAGTATGGCTTTCCACATACACAGGCGGGACATACTGGTTTGTTATGGAAATTATGTCTATTCCCACATCCTTACCGTTCATATTTACCGCCCCGGCTGTCCTGGACAGATATGTGTATGGAGCCGGATAGTTTCCGTCAGTTCCATAAGCGATCGGACTGCCATCTTTATCCAGAAGTACAAAACGGCTTTCAGGAATCTTGTTTCCATCCTGTGTGCTTTCCAGGCGGAAAGTAAATTCCTCTGCCCTGCTGTAGCCGGACGGCGCCTGGGTTTCCTTAAGTGTATAACGGTATTCTGTAGTTATCCCGTCTGCTGTATTTGTTTCATTTACCTTCCCGGTCAGATCAATCCATCCGTCCTTTTCCGGGTCTGCATTTTCATCTGCTGAAGATTCCAGTTCAAGGGAAGGCAGACTCTCAGTCTCCCGGCCGTCCACCAGCTTCACTCCTGTCAGAGTGAATTTGGCGCCGTTTAAGCCGCCGGGACGGTTGCTTCCTGTCTTATGAAGCTTCAGGCCTACAGGATTGTCCCTCTGGGTTATAACTATATTTCCATTTTCATCCCGGATAATGTCATAATTGCTGTCCAGGTCATCCAGAACTATTTCTGCTGTCACTTTTCCGTCAGGGTCTTCCACTGCCAGAATCGTAAAGCTTACTTCCATGCCCAAAGCGTATCCATCAGGCGGTGTGATTTCTTTGATGGTATATTTTTCCCCTACTATGAGTCTTCCTGAAAGTGCATTGTAGATATCAGAATCGTCACTTCCTGTGGTAATTACAGTGATTGTTTCTTTTTCAACAGAATCCGCCTGGCTGCCTGAAGACGCTCCATCTCTCGTCAGCGTTACATTCTCCCGGGATATCCCGTAAACACCACGGTATGGTGCAAACCGTCCGCTCACTTCAAAGGTACATCCCTTCAGAAGTACATCTCCGGCTCCGCTGTCTGCCGTGTCTGTTCCCTTCTTGAATACCTTCATGGTAACAGGAGCATCAAACACAGTAATCCTTGCCGGGTCTGAACCGTCGGCTGTTTCAAATTTTGCCCATGCCTCAGAATTTTTATTGTCCGGCTGCTGATCCGTGAGCTGTGTCAAGGTTCCGTCCTCATTCATAGTGAAAGTCACCTGGAAATTGTTTGCCGGGACTGCGCCCTCAGGTGCTTTTGTCTCTGTGAGGATATATTTCTCACCCCCTATAAGAACGCCTTCCAGGACTTCCGGTGTTTCGGCAGTAGTCCATCTGCGTTCTGTGGTGTTATCTGCAAACTTTCCTTCAAGAATAAATTCCGCCCCTGTCATACCTGGCAGTCCGTCCGCTTCATCCTTCATACGTTTTATGAAAGATACTCTTGTCTTTTCATTTTTGATTTTCAGCACATGACCCCTTGCTGCCTCTTCCCATGTGGGGTGCCCGTCTTCTCCGTAACCTACTGTCACATCAAGGATATGGGGATTACCATGGGTCCCGCCCTCATTCTCGCTGTCTTTATCTGCCTTACTGCCTACTTCAAATTCAAAGGCTTCTCCCTTATTGATGTATCCGGGAAGCTGCTGTGTTTCCTCCAGACGGTAGGTTCCCCATGCCAGACCGTAAATCTCCAGCACTCCTGCCTGGCTGTCTGTAAGAGCATTCACTGTAACCTCTTGTTCTGTAGTATCTTTATTCCAAGTCTTTCCTTCTTCCAGAGAATAGGCATTTCCTGTCTGGAATGAATAGTTGATTTTCTGGAAATCCTCTGCTCCTCCGGCCTTGTACAAAAGCCTGAAGGCTACACTGTTAAGCCCCGCAGCGCCATCCTCGTCCACCTTTTTCAGGCTGACACTTCCTGTTTTCCGCTCATTTTTGATTGTGTTTCCCTGAATCGGATTTTCAGTATCCTTTTCCAGAAGCTTTAACTGGATCCTGCCTCCTGTGAGACTGCCTTCCCAGGCATCTAAGTCCTCTGCCTTGTGGTCAGTGACAACCACGTCATATTCCTGCACTGTCCTGTTCAGGTCATAGCCGTCCGGCGCTGCTATTTCCGTAAGACGGTAAGTTCCCTTATCTGTCAGCGGCCCAAAGGTAACGGATGCTTTTCCGTCCGCTCCTATGGCTGTCTTCACTTCCTCTGCACCATCTACCGTAACCGGCTGAGGATTTTCCAATTCCCTGCCGTCCATATCCTTAATCCTTGCCAGGGTGAATACAGCATCTGCCAATGCTTCCTGATTTTCTGCATCTTCTTTACAGATGGTGAGGAAACGCTGGTGTTCCTCTGCGGAAATCAAACTGTTGGTCAGTGGAATCTGTACCGGGTCTTTTGGGTCAGTGATCACACCTGACGTAACAGTACCGGACAATTGTATGTCTGTCATATCTCCTGTAATAATAAAAGTCTCAGAAGGTGTACTGTCAAGCTGGTAATGGTCAGGAGACTTCGTCTCTGCAAAATAGTAGGTTCCTGCCCTAAGCCCCTTTTTCAAAGGTTCTCCTGTGTCATTGTTCGTTATCTCACTGTTTTCACTGCTCCAGATACCGGAATGTAACGTATCTGGTTCCGTCCCTTTCAGTTCACCTGTAGTAAGCTTCCGGGCAATCTCCATGTCTGTCTCAGGATTTTGGACAGACATTCCGTCTGCCAGCTTGTACAGAGTAAACTCTGCACCGTTAATTCCTGTATCTGTACCTGCTTCAGTCTTGATAAGAGTTATATGCCCCCTGACTTCTTCGTCCTTCATGGTAATACTCAGGCCGTCATCTGCAATGCTTTCTGTATCTTCAGGAGCAGAAACTTTTCCTTCTGCATCCAGTACAAACTTCACCGGAGCTGCCGTCTGATATCCATGAGGTGTTTCTGTCTCAACCAGCCAGTAGGTTCCTGTGGCAAGTCCGGTGACAGTCTTGGGTGCATCTTTATCTGTGATCCACCGCAGCTCTGTCCCGGCCAAATCCTTTGCAATGTCCTTGGGCTGATCTTTTCCGCCTTCAGAGTGGTTTGTATAAATTGTCAGTTCTGCATCTGCAAGCTGCTGATTCCTCCCGTCAACCTTGATGATATCAAAGCTTGTTCTGGTATTCACGATTTTGAGAACATTGTCTGAAACCGTTGCAGTCCGGCCGTTATCCTGATCCAGTGTGATACTTCCGTTGTCATTAATCCTGAACCGGATTTCTTCCTTTAACTCTTCGTAGGCAGACGGCTTCTCATACTGTTCTTTCAGGGTGTATGTTTCTCCTACATGCATTTGCGAAAGGATATCGTCTGTCAGAAGACTGCCCTTTTCATCAGAAGTCAATATAACCTCTTTATTTATAGTGTCTCCTAATTTTCCTGTAAGCGTAAAGGATATCCCCTGTATGGGAGTACCTGTATCATCTGTCTTACATATCTGCGGACGGATAACGTCTGCTTTCAGCGGTGTGTCATGAATCCAAACAGCCTTTGCAGCATATTTATCCTTGTCGTAATCCTCTGCTTGTGCTCCGTCAGTCTGTTGTATTTCACACTGAGATATTTTTCCTGATTCATCCAGTTTGAAACTGATTGCTCCCGTGAATCTTGTATATCCTGTGGGGGCTGCAGTTTCCCGGATCGTATAGGTCTCTCCTGCAAGAAGCTTGTACTTCAGAGGACTCTTATCAAAATTACCCTTGTTGATAATAACCTCCGTCACATCCGACTCCTTAAATTTACCGCTGACAGTAAGCTCTGCATCCTCCAGGAATGTTTTGTCCTCCTGTGTACCAGTGTCCGCCACCTTGTAAAGCTCCACATTGAGCGGTGTATCTGCCGCAGTCACGGTGACCGGGGCAATCAATCTCTGTATTCCCTGATTGGCCGCAGGATCCACTGTCCAGCGTTCTTCTCCCTGATGATCAAAGATTTCACATTGCCCATTCTTAATCGAGTGGGTCGGCGGTATTACTACCGCTTTCCCCTCTAAGAACCGTACG
>JAUNHC010000030.1 GCA_030524175.1 Eubacteriales bacterium | reverse complement strand
TTACAAGGGCCGCTCTCGCTACCTCTTAAATTGAATCAGTAGCGAGAGCGGCCGCGCATTTTGGATTTTGTGTCAACCCTTTTTCGAAAAAACACACAAATTAAAGTTAGACCTCTTGCCGAAATCTGGTTCAATTTCTTAACTAACTGACATTGGATCACGGAGTGAACAGGAACATCGTATCTGTACGGGAATATCATAATAGAGACGGGAAAATGTAAGCAAGGAGATATTTATGGTAAGAAAAGTTCAGCTGGAAAAGGCGGCTGAAGCTGTCAGTAATGCAGCCGTACCTTGTCCGAGAATTTATCAGCTTCCGCCCAGAGAGGGCAGACAGGTCTTGGAGCAGACACAGGACTCGCCGGTATACATGTATCCGGCAGAGATTCAATCCACAATGGTAATGACAAAAAACTGGGGCAGGCTTCGGGTATACATGGTAAAACCTGAATGTGTACAAAAGCCTGCCCACATTATTTATTATATTCACGGGGCAGGATGGGTGTTCGGCAGTTTTCATACCCACGAAAAGCTGGTGAGGGAACTGGCAGCGAGAACCCGGTGTATCGTTATATTTCCAGAATATGCAAGAGCACCGGAAGCAAAATTTCCTGTTTCCATAGAACAATGCTATGCAGTGCTGTGTATGGTACCCGACCTGGTGAAAAAGGCAGGTTATATCATGAACACTAACACACTCACTGTTGCCGGGGATTCAGCCGGCGGAAATATGGCAATTGCAATGACTCTGATGGCAAAATTCAGGAGAGGCCCGAAAATCCACAAGCAGCTTCTTTTTTATCCGGTGACGAATGCATGCTTTGACACTGGTTCATACTGTGAATTTGCAGAGGATTACTATTTGTACCGGGACGGGATGAAATGGTTCTGGGACCAGTATGCCCCTGGAATGAAGGAGAGGAATAATATTCTTGCGTCTCCTCTGCGGGCAAGTGTGGAACAGCTCCAGGGTCTTCCGGAAGCCTTGATCATAAATGGGGAGGCCGATGTGCTCCGCGATGAGGGAGAGGCATATGGGAGAAAGCTGCGCAGCGCAGGTGTACCGGTGATAGCCGCCAGGTTCCAGGCCATGATCCATGATTTCGTGATGCTGAATTCCCTGGATAAAACCCAGGCCTGCCGGGGTGCCATGGATCTTTCGGCAGAGTGGATCTGCAGGAGAAATTTCGAAGGCAAATGACAGATGCATTTTGGGGCAGGGTGTAAAATCATCTTGACAAAGCTTGGGAAAGGTACTAAACTTAAAATACTTCGAAGGAAGAAGTATTTTGCAGGAGATGAAATACATGAATTCAGGAATGCAGGAGATGGAACGCGTAATCTTTGAATATCTGGACAAATTCAAGGTTTTGATTTCCCCTCAGACCTGGGAAAATCTTTTGATGGATTGTTCCAAGAATGAGGTTTTTGTCATGCTGCTTCTTTATCGCAGGGGTCAGGTGAATATGACCCAGATTGCAGAATATATTCAAGTGCCTTTGAACACTGCCACAGGTGTTGTGGCCCGTATGGAGAAGCGCAGCCTTTTACAGCGAAGCCGCAGTGAGGAAGATAAGCGGGTAGTGACAATCCAGATGACAGAGACTGGTATGGAGTGTATTAAGAGTATTCTGGGAGAGTTTTTTCATTACGGACAGATCATCCTGAATAAGCTCACACCTCAGGAATTGCAGATGGGGGTCCAGATACTTGATAAGGCTATGAGTGCACTGGATGAAGAGTATGAGAGGGCAAGGGAGAAAACGAAAGAGAATAAGGTACGCAAGATTCCTATTGAATAAAGAGATGAAAGGGGTTTTTACCCGGGGCGGGATAACTGTCTTGGTGTGAAGATGGCAGCTTACACGGGGAGATGCCGCAGATTTTCCGGCATCTCTTTCTTTTAAATAAATACTTCGAAACAAGAACTATTCGAATGGAGAATTAAAAAGGAGGAAGTCAAAATGAGCAGGATCATCATTTTTACAGGGAAAGGCGGAGTAGGGAAAACAAGTGTGGCGGCAGCGCATGCGAGAATGTCTGCGCGGGAGGGAAAGAGAACATTGCTTTTCAGTGCAGATATGGCCCACAATCTTAGTGATCTCTTTGAGAAAAAAATTGGGAGGGAGGATACCGAGGTGGCAGAGAATCTATACGCATTGGAGGCAGATCCGGATTATATGATGGAGCATGAATACGGGGACATGGCAAGGTCCATTGTAAACATGCTCAAATCCGCCGGTACAGATTCGGATGTACTGGATAACGGACTTAAGCTGCCAGGCATGGATGAGCTGTTTTCCCTGCTGAAGATTCTTGATATCTACGAGAGCGGGAAATATGAAAGGATTATGATCGACTGTGCCCCCACAGGGGAAACCTTGGCATTGCTGAAATTCCCTGAGCTTTTGTGCTGGTATATGGAGAAATTTTTCCCTGTTGGGAAAATTGCCATGAGGGTTCTGTCCCCCGTATCACGGAGGCTGCTCAAAGTGGAGCTTCCTGACAAGGCAGCCATGACAGATATGGAACGTCTTTATGTCCGTCTGTTATCACTTCAGGAATTGATGAAGGACAGAAATATTGTATCTGCAAGGATCGTCACCATGCCGGAGAAAATGGTGGTGGAAGAGACAAAGCGGAATTATATGTATCTTAATCTATATGGGTATTATGTGGACGGAGTTTATGTAAACAGGATGCTGCCGGCCTCTCTTAAGAATCCTTTCTTTGCCCAGTGGATGGATATCCAGAAACATTACAGAAAAGAACTTTCAGATATTTTCCGGGGAGTTCCTCTTACAGAGATTCCCTGGTATGAGCAGGATCTTTGCGGGATGGAATCCATTGACCGCATTTGTGATGAGGTGCTGGAGGGGATTGATTTATTCCAGGTATCCGCCCAACAGGCAGGAGAAGTGTATGAGAAAACAGACAGCGGATACCGGCTGAAACTTTTTGTACCATGTCTGAAAAAGGAAAAACTGGATCTGTATCAGTCAGGCACAGATGTAATCTTAAGAATCGGCAATTTTAAGAGGAATATTGCTATCCCCAATGCTCTGCGCAAATATGAGATCACAGGAGCCAGACTGGAAGACAGCATGTTGGAAATCAAGTTCGGGAAAGGGGAAGAAGTATGAAACAGGAATTTATAGAAAATATACTGAAAGCAAAGGAGTACGAGGCAAAAGCTTTTGCAAGCCTTCTTCCGGATACCATAGGGTCTCATATGAAAGTGATCCAGAGAGAGCTGGCGGCTATGGCCTGGGAATGTGTTTCCAAGGAGAAAAAGTGCCCGGACAGCAATGGAGAGAATAAAAGGAAAAATGTGTATAAAGTAGATATTCAGTGATAATGGCAAGGAAACCTGCAATCAGATGAGAATATAAGGAGGCAGCTATGCGGATCATATTTTATACAGGAAAAGGCGGAGTAGGCAAGACAAGTACGGCGGCGGCTACGGCCTGCAAATTAGCGTCGGAAGGAAATAAGGTTTTGATCATGAGTACGGATCAGGCTCACAGTCTGGGAGATTCTTTGGACTGTGAATTGTCATATGAACCAAAACAAGCGGCAGAAAATCTTTGGGCTATGGAAGTGGACACGGTGAGGGAAAGTGAAAAAGCGTGGGGAAAACTTCACGGATATATGAAGGAGCTTCTTTCCAGCCATGCCAACGGCGGTCTGGAGACAGAGGAACTGTTGGTTTTTCCGGGACTTGAGGAATTGTTTTCTTTATTTAAGATTTTGGAATTTTACGATCAAAATAAGTATGATGTCATAATTGTAGATTGTGCGCCTACCGGAGAGACACTTTCACTTTTAAAATTTCCGGAGCAGCTTGGAGGTTTTCTGGATAAAATGCTGCCTGCAAAGAGAAAAATGGTGAAAATTGCAGGCCCTGCAGTGGAAAAGTTTACAAAGATCCCGATGCCTAAAGACGATGTCTTTGACGACCTTACCCGTCTCATGAGAAAAATGGAACGGATGCAGGAATTGATGGACAACAAAAAAGTGGTGAGCCTTAGAATTGTCACAACACCTGAAAGAATTGTGATCCAGGAGGCCAAACACAATTTTACCTGTCTCCATCTTTATGGCTATCTGGTGGATGCAGTGATCGTAAACCGCATTTACCCAACACAGGCTCTGGAGGGATATTTCAGCAAATGGATACAGCTCCAGGAGGAAAGTCTCACACAGCTGAAAGAGAGCTTCGGTCAGATTCCCATTTTGATGCTGGAACTGCAGGAAAGGGAACTTAGGGGAATCTCATCACTGACACAAGCAGCGGAACTATTGTACGGAAAAATTAATCCCATGGAGATTCTCTTTGATGATAAAATCATGTGCGTGGAAAAGGAGAACGGGCAGCTGGTTCTGAAGCTGTCCCTGCCTTTTGCAGAAAAAGAGGATATAGATCTTACGGTCCAGAGCGGAGAACTGATTCTGAAGCTTAAAAATGAAAAAAGACGGTTTATGGTGCCTGATAATCTAAAGGGAAAAGAGATAGAAGGGGCCAGATATGAGGATGGGTGGCTGAAAGTGTGCTATTCCCGGGACCGTGAACCCAGCTGCACAGCATCCGGGCCAATAAAGTAATGGTGCATTTTCGCTGATTTCTTGTAACTGTTCAGAACCATGAACAGTTACGCCGCAAGCCCATGAAAATCGCCTTTGGCGATGGGGCTTGCTTTTGGCTGTTCAACGTTTTCGCACGGACTGTGCAGTAAATGCACAGCCCTGTACTGAACAGTTACGATTTCTTTTAATATTCCTTGTAAGAAAACATATGTTTTGATAGAATGATGATAATGTTCAAAAAACGAATAGAAAATAGGATCATTCAGGCTGTGAACAACAAACAACCCCATACGGCAGTTTGAGTAATGACAGTCAAGTGGATAGAAGAAACGAGGAAAAGTAAATGGAAGATAAGAAGCTTACAGTGTGCTCCAGTGCTAAAAAATGCGGAGGATGCCAGTACCAGGGCATTCCCTACAAGGAACAGTTAAAGAAAAAACAGAAAAACGTGGAAGGCCTCCTCAAAGGTTTAGGAAAGGTAAGTCCTATCATAGGCATGGAGAATCCATATTATTACAGGAATAAAGTCCATGCTGCTTTTGACCGTGACAGAAAAGGAAATATTATCTGCGGTACCTACCAGCCCAGCACCCACAAAGTTGTACCCATAGAGGAATGCCTTATAGAAGATAAAAAAAGCCAGGAGATCATCCGTACCATCCGTGATATGCTGAAATCCTTTAAAATCAAGACCTATGATGAGGACACAGGATACGGGCTTCTGCGCCACGTTCTGGTGAGAAGAGGCTTCACCAGCAATGAAATTATGGTGGTGCTTGTCATCGGCTCCCCGATTTTTCCATCAAAAAATAACTTTGTGAAAGCACTGCGAAAGGTTCATCCGGAAATCAGCACCGTTGTCCTTAATATTAACGATAAGAGAACAAGTATGGTATTGGGAGAACGGGATATTGTTCTTTATGGAAAAGGATATATCAGGGACACCCTTTGCGGCTGCACATTCCGCATTTCTCCCCAGTCATTTTATCAGGTGAATCCTGTGCAGACCGAAATTTTATATAAAAAAGCAATTGAGTTTGCAGGACTGACCGGAGAGGAAAGGGTCATTGACGCTTACTGCGGTATTGGAACAATAAGCTTGATCGCAGCCCAAAAGGCAAAAGAAGTGATTGGCGTGGAGCTTAACAAGGATGCTGTACGGGATGCCAGAATGAACGCGAAGGAAAACAAGATATCCAATGTTCGGTTCCAGCAGGGGGATGCAGGGGTATTTATGGAAGCAATGGCAGCCGCTGGAGAACGGGCAGATGTGGTATTTCTGGATCCGCCGCGTTCAGGAAGTGATGAGAAATTCCTGAAATCCCTGGTGAAGCTGAAACCGGAAAAGGTAGTGTATATCTCCTGCGGCCCGGAAAGCCTGGCAAGGGATTTGAAGTATTTGGTGAAGAAAGGGTATAGCGTGAAGAAGATGCAGCCGGTGGATATGTTTAGTTTTACTGGGCATACAGAATGCTGTGTTCTGTTGCAGCGAGTGGATGGTAAGATAAAATGAAATTACTGAAAACAAATTTAGTGTAGATAGAGGCAATGAATAGTTGAGGCGATTGGCTGTGAGTAAAGAAAGTTATATGGAGTTGCCAATTTTAGAAGAATAAAGGAGTAAACAGAAGCGTGAAGATTGTTAGCCTTCGCGCTTCTGCTATTTCGGAAGCTACTTACCAAATAGTGAACTGACCGAATATGATGAGCAGATTGAGCAGCTGACGATGACCTTGTCCGTAGGCTTCTGCAAACGGTTAGGGTAATCAATGAGAGAAAGACAGAAATACAATTTAAGACTGGCATTGTCAGCTTTAGCAAAATAAAGAAAAACCAAATTAACAAAATAGCGTTTTTTACTTTTGTGCTACATTTACATATAATAGTAGCACGAAAGGAAGTGATAGAATGACGAGGTTTGAGCAATTGGAGCAAATGTTAGAAGAACACGGCAGAATGCTTCAGACAGCACAGATTACAGCTGCCGGTATTCCAAAACCGATGTTTTATGATTTTATCAGAGAAAAAGAGTTGAGACAGATGGCGCACGGAGTCTATGCGTCAGTGGATGCCTGGGTGGATTCCATGCTTCTCATTCACCTGCGGTGCAGTCAGGCTGTTTTTTCCCATGAGACGGCTTTGTTTTTTCATGAACTGACAGACAGGGAGCCTTCCCATTATTCTGTTACGGTAAAGCGTGGGTACAGTCCCTCGCGGCTGAAAGCGGATGGTATCACGGTTTATACGGTAAAACCGGAATTACATGAGATTGGTATTACCCATCTTCAAACACCATTCGGTCACACGGTACCCGTCTACGATATGGAACGAACAATCTGCGATTTGACCCGGTGCCGGAGCAATATTGAGATTCAAACCTTGCAAGACGCATTAAAGCAATATGCAGTTCGGAAAGATAAGAATCTGCGTGTACTGATGCGCTATGCCCGACTTTTTCATGTTGAAAAGATTTTAAGACTATATTTGGAGGTGCTGTTATGATAAAGACAGCAAGACAACTGAAAGATCTGATTCGCAACCTGTCTAAAGAAAAATCTGCGGACGCACAGATTTTAATGCGGAACTATATGATGGAGCGTTTTCTGGAACGCTTTTCTCTTTCTGCATATCGGGATAAATTCATCTTGAAGGGCGGTAATGAAAAGACGCAAAAATCGTTGCAAGATGTAGGATGGACAATTAAGATTATAGATTAACACTGGTAAGAATAAAGCTCTTGAGGCAGTATGTTTCAAGAGCTTTATTGTTGACAGTATTCCACTATCAACAATTTTATATTTGGTGGTGCGTTGCATCGCTAAAAGCTCAAATCTATGCTATAATCTAATCAGAAAAAGAAAGGGTTTGCAAAGAAAAAAGAGGCAGGTTGACTTTTGAGGTGAATCATAACGCTTCCATCAAGGCCCAACCACGCCTTTCAGGAATCTAATATATTTTTGGAACAATGAAAATCAGGCATGAAAGGTGTGTCAATATGAGTACGATTATTGATTTAATGTTTGCAGTCAGAAAGAGAACAGTTATTTTTTATCATAAGGATACAAAGCAGTTTGACTATTATCCTTGTTCTGAAATAGAGCGGGAACAGTTATCTTCTGATTTATTGATTCCTTACAAAGATTTGAATAATTGCAGATTTTTATCATATGAAGATATTGATCATGAGGGGATTATGCGTTTTTATGTGAGAGAATACGTGGAAGATAAGGCAATTAGAAAGTTATTGTTTGGAATTTTAAGGAGAGATGAATATTTAGATGCCTTCTTGAATAAGCTCCAGGAACTGAGCCTATATGATGATTTTATCGAAGCCTGCGGAGATGTTTATGTTCAAATGTTTGATGAATGGGCTGATAAAAACGGTTTGGATTTCGAAAAAGGGTAAGAAGGCAGCTAATAACTGGAAAATGGTAAGAGGTAAGAACCATGAGTATAGGATTAAAAAGGACAACTGTTATATTAGAGGAACATGAAGTTGAGTGGGAGAGCATGGCAATGGAAACAATTTCATTATTGAAAAGTATACTGGGTGATATTGCCATTGATATCCAGCACGTAGGAAGTACCTCTATTCAAGATATTGTTGCGAAGCCAATCATAGATATAGCAGTAGGCGTAAGAGAAATTAACCAGGTACTTTCCAAGAACGATCAGCTCGAAGAAAGCGGAGTCATCTACAGAAAACAGGATGTAGCGGGACAGTTATTATATGTGATGGGTGATTTCCAAAAGGAAATACGGACTCACCATATACATATTGTAACCTATGGCAGTACAGCTTGGAATAACTATATTAATTTCCGTGATTACCTGAATTATGACAAAGATATGGCAAGAGAATATTCAGAACTAAAAAAGACATTGAGTAAAGAATATAAGAATAATAGAGATAGGTATACGGAAGGAAAACATAATCTTATAAATAAAATATTGGGTATGGCTTCAGAGTGGAAAAATGCTAAACTTTTGGAGGAGATTTAAATGTACAAGGGAACGTTAATTGCAGTAAAAAATATAGAGGAGAGCAAAAAATTCTATCATGATATACTGGACATGAATGTAGTAGGCGATTTTGGCGCCAATGTTCAGTTGGATGGAGGATTGTTTTTGCAGACACTTGATACATGGGGCAGTTTTATCAATAACAAAGAAGTATATCTTAAAAATAATGCAGGAGAACTATATTTCGAAGTTTCTGATATTGATGAGTTTTATAAAAAACTACAAGCAGCCAATATTGAGTATGTTCATGAGTTGCTGGTGCATAGTTGGGGACAAAGAGTTGTTCGTTTTTACGACCCGGATTATCATATTATTGAAGTTGCTGAGGATATATCAATGGTTGTAAAGGGATTTTTCCACAATGGAATGACGGTGGAACAGGTTGCAGAGAGGATGGATGTCCCCGTGGATTATATCGTGGAGTGTTTGGAACGTTAAGTTTCAGCATAAATGCAGAGAAATCTATGTCCCGGGATTAAAATGCACGTTCGTATAGAGTATTAAAGCAAATATATAGTGGAATTCACAGAGTTGTGTGATATACTGAGATCATATGAGGAACAGGAGGTTGCGAACTATGGGAATTTGGATGAAAAAGCACTAACGGCAAGGTGTTGGTGTTTTACAAGCCTTGCTAATCAGGGAACATAAAACTAAACAACGATTAGGAGGCAAATAATGTCATATTTTTATTATCAATCAAAAAAGATTTATTACACAGAAGCAGGTAGTGGAAAACCAGTGTTGTTTCTGCACGGTAATACGGCATCTTCCAAGATGTTTGAATTACTTATGCCATTATATGAGGAGAGATTTCATGTGATCCTCATTGATTTTCTGGGGCATGGAAAGTCAGACCGCCTGGAGGAATTACCGGCAGAGCTTTGGATAGAAGAAGGAAGGCAGACAGTTGCGCTGCTGGAACATCTGAAGCTGGGAAAGGTAAATCTGGTAGGAACCAGCGGCGGCGCCTGGGCTGCCATAAATGCTGGGTTGGAGCGCCCGGACTTGGTGGGTAAGGTGGTTGCTGACAGCTTTGACGGCAGGACTTTGGCAGATGATTTTGCGGAAAATCTCATTCAGGAGCGGATAAGTGCAAGGAAAGATGAGATGGCAGTTGAGTTTTATCGTTGGTGTCAGGGCGAGGATTGGGAGCGCATTGTAGAGATGGATACAAAGGCCTTGATCAAATGCGCCGGGGAAAAGCTGCCGTTATTTATGAAGCCTCTGAGCTGTTTGCAGGTTCCGCTTCTGCTTATGGGGAGTGAAGGCGATGAAATGTCCAGAGCGGATTTTCAGGAAGAGTATCGTGCAATAGCTAAAGAAACAGGAGCTGGAATTTATATGTTTTCAGAAGGAGTACATCCTGCGATTTTATCTAATGCAGAACAAGCGGCAGAAGTTATCGGTATGTTTCTGGATCAGCAGTAAAAAGAAACATGACATGTAGTTGTCATATTAGTTTTGATAAAATATTACTGTGACAAGCAGTAAGATAAAACAGAGAAGGGCATGAACAATATTAATATAAGTGTTCATGCCTTTTTCACAGAGGAGTGAAGATTCATGAAAATGCCCGAGAAAATAGAAGATGCCATGTTTGCGCATTGTGGGATGAATTGTATGGTGTGCTATAAACACTGTTATCATAAGAAACCATGTGCGGGCTGTCTGAACAGTGATTTGGGAAAGCCGGAGCATTGCAGGAAGTGTAAAATAAAAGACTGCGCAAAAACGGGGGGATTTTCATATTGTTTTGAATGCTCTTCTTATCCATGCAGGCAGATTAAGGCATTGGAGAAGAGCTATAATATCCGTTATCATGCCAGTCTTATAGAAAACAGCAGCACTGTCCGGGAACTGGGGCTGTTGGAGTTCTTAGAGAAACAGAGAGAAAAATACACTTGCCCAAATTGCGGCGGTATTATCTCAATTCATGATGGTGAGTGCAGTGAATGCCATAGAAAGTGCTTTTGATATAATAGATATTTTCAGAAAATCGGAGCTGCCGGTACATGCAACTTTTGACGGCGAGCCTTATGACGGACAGGTTGTGAAAATGGGGGCGCTGGAAATCGGCTATACAGCGCCTGCAGATGCCGGTATTGCCAAAGGGGAGGATCAGAATAATGAATGACAGGTTGAGAGACAGCATTAAAAGGACAAAACAAGGCTTTGAAGAAAGCTTTCAAACGGGAGAATTCTATAATAAGCAGACACAGGATGAGACGCATTTAAAAAGAATTCTTGATTTTCTTCCGGTAAGAGAGGGAATGAAAATACTAGACCTGGGCACTGGTACCGGGTATCTGGCGTTTCCTCTGGCAGAACAATATGAACGTGCAGAAATAGTCGGTCTGGATATTGTGGAAGAGGCTTTGAAGGAAAACAGGGTGAAAGCGGCAGAAAAAGGACTTGAAAATTTGGAATTTGTAAGTTATGACGGTATAGGATTTCCATTTGAAGACAATTCTTTTGACATGATCGTCACACGTTATGCACTGCATCATTTTCCTGCAATTGGTGACACATTCAAAGAAGCGCAGAGGGTATTGAGAAGCGGTGGAAACTTTTTTATTTCTGACCCTGCGCCTAATGATAACGATGAGCAGCGTTTTGTAGATGCTTATATGCAGATGAAAAGGGATGGGCATATTTGTTTTTATACCAAGGCACAGTGGGAGGAAATTGGGAAAGAGACTGGTTTTGTTTATTCAGATGGGTTTGAGACAAATATACGTTTCCCAAAGAAAAAGGAGAGTGCCCCTGAATTGGAGAGTATTTTAAATAGATTTGATGATGAAGTAATAAAGGGATATGATCTGGAGATTACGGATGATGAAATCTGGATCACAGAGCGGGTAAACAATTTGCTTTTTGTAAAGGAGAAGTAAACAGCGGAGGGGTGTATAGAAAATTGCCATGATTTTAGAATTGCTATTATACTGCCCCACAAGTATAATGGAAAGGCAGATAAGGAATCTGCGGCTGACGAAAGTGAAAAGGATGTGAATTGAGTGGGCAAATATAACAATGAGCATGTGATCCGGACGGTTTATCCAGATTCGATCGCAGAAGAGATGGAAATCCGGCCGGGGGATGTGCTGCTTGAGATAAACGGCAGGATCATAGAGGATGTATTTGACTATAGATATTTGGTTAAGGACGAGTATATTGAGGTGTTGATCAGAAAGCCTGACGGTGAAGAGTGGCTGTTGGAGATTGACAAGGATTATGATGATGATCTGGGAGTGGAGTTTGAGAATGAGCTGATGAGTGAATACCGTTCCTGCAGCAATAAGTGTATGTTTTGTTTTATTGACCAGATGCCGCCGGGGATGAGGGAGACCTTGTATTTTAAAGATGATGATTCCCGGCTGTCTTTTTTGCAGGGAAATTATATTACCTTGACAAATATGAAGGAGAACGATATTGAAAGGATCATTCATATGCAGCTTGCACCTATCAATATCTCAGTGCAGAGCACTAATCCGGAGCTTAGATGTAAGATGCTGCACAACAGGTTTGCCGGGGAAAAACTGAAATTCATAGATATGCTCTATGAGGGTCATGTGGAGATGAACGGGCAGGTGGTGCTGTGCAAAAATGTGAATGACGGTGCAGAGCTGGAGCGGACGATCAAGGATTTATCTGCATATCTGCCTTTTATGAGAAGTGTGTCTCTCGTTCCGGCGGGAGTTACGAAATACCGGGATGGTCTTTTTCCGTTGGAGATGTTTACCAAGGAAGAGGCCGGGGCTGTCATAGATATGATTGAGAGCAGACAGCAAGGATTTTATGATGAATTCGGACTGCATTTTATCCATGCAAGTGATGAGTGGTATATTCTTGCAGGAAGAGAGTTCCCGGAAGAGGAAAGGTATGACGGATATATACAGCTTGAAAATGGCGTTGGAATGATGAGGCTGTTTATCAATGAATTTGAGGATGCTTTGAAGGAAGTGACAGGAAGCCTTGATCATGAACAGCTGAAGGCGGAGACCGACCGAGTGGTTACCATAGCTACAGGGAAACTTGCCTATCCGGTTGTAAGCGGTTTTGCTCAGAGAATGACGGAGGCATTTCCAAAGCTTAAAATCCATGTATTTTGTATTAGAAATGATTTTTTCGGAGAGACCATCACTGTTTCCGGGCTTGTCACAGGTCAGGATTTGATCAGGCAGCTTAAGGAGAAGCAGGATCAGGGAGAGAAGCTTGGAGATGTTCTGCATATACCATCAAATATGCTGAGGATGGGGGAACAGGTTTTCCTTGACGACATTACTGTAGAGGATGTGGAGAAGGCTCTGCACATGAAGGTGCGGCCTGTGGATTCCGGCGGCAGGGAGTTTGTGGATGCCATTCTTTATCCTGAATATAATATGGATAGAAATAATGAGAATTTTGTATATATAAAGGCTTATGATGACAGTAAAAAACAATAAAGCTTCCGGATGGAGCATAGGCGGCAAAAGTGGTTTGATGGGAAGATCATCAGATGTGCAGTCAGGAGACAGAGATGTTTTTGTTTAATAAAATATACCGGCCTATTACTGCCCGTCCTTTTTTGTCAGACAAATCCTATATGGAGTATCCGCCTTGTGAGAGGCTGAGTCCCTACGTAACCTGTTATTGGACTGAGGACGGGGAAAGGGTGGAGAAAATTGGCAAGGAGAATGGTATTCTCATTATACCTGACACATGTATGGACATACTTGTGCAGATAAACCATACCAGGAACACTGTCAGCGGAGGATTATGCGCCCTTCAGGATGAGCCTGGAATAGCGGCTGCCCGTAAGGGGACTGACAAAATCAGTTATTTTGCTATACGGTTTTATTTTTGGGCGGCAAGCCTGTTTATTGATCATAATTTCCAAGGGACATGTAATGGGATGGTAGAACTGGACGCATTGGGCAGTGATTGGAAAAAACTTTTTGACATGTTCTTTTATATCACAGATGTGAATGGGCGTATCGTCCTCACTGAAGAATTTCTTCTGAGAAAGCTGGATGGCAGAGAAGGGGATTCCAGGCTGTTTAATTCCGTGTATAAAATATTGAATACTTCAGGGAGAGAGGCTGTGAAAGAGGTTTGTGAGTTCGCCTGTGTGAGCCAGAGGCAGATGGAGAGGATATGTCTGCGTGAAGTTGGGGTCCCTCTGAAGCGGATTTCTAATTTGGTGCGGTATCAGAATGTATGGAAAGAGATGGTGTTATCCCGGGATTTTGATGTCCAGGATGCAGTGTACCGTTATGGATACACAGACCAGCCCCACCTTTTAAAGGAGTTTAAGAGATTCCACGGTCTGTCGCCGGAGGAGGCAAGAAGATTTGCATATCATAACCAATGAAAGCAAATGTCGTTTTTTTGCAATACATAAATATTGATCTTCGATATAATCGTGTAAAAACGTATATGGAGGAAATAGAACATATGAAATTGCTTGATAAAAAGGCTTATGAAGAAGTGCGTACCTGGGTTCACCGGAATGCCAGGGCTTTGGACTTGGCAGTGTGGAATTATTTTTTTGAAGACGGCAGTAGGAATGAGATACTTAAGGCTTTGTCTTTTTATCAAAATGAGGATGGAGGCTTTGGCAATGGTGTGGAGGCTGACTCCTGGAATCCGGAATCGTCTCCGTATGCAACGTTAATAGCAGCAGGGCTTCTGAGACAGACCGGAATTATTGAGATGACCGGAACAGAACATCCATTGATCCAGGGAATCTTCAGATACCTGGAAAGCGGTGTGCACAGTGATGAGGAGGGATGGGCTTTTTCCATTCCAAGCAATGATCATTATCCCCGTGCACCATGGTGGACTTATAGCGAAGAGCAGAATAAAATCCAGAATATGGGGATCACGGCTGGTCTGTGTGCTTTTATCCTTCATTACGGTGATAAGGATTCTGCACTGTTCCGGAAGGCAGTCACATATACTGTGAAGCTTCTGAAGAAGTCAGAGACGTTAGAGGAATTTGGAGAGATGGGGGCAGGCGGAGTTTGTATGCTGCTTGGAGAAGTTATGCAGAAAGGAATAGAGGTTCCTGTTGACTGCGGCAGCATGATGAGGAGAATGGCCGGGATTGTCAATGGCAGAATTGAGCGTGATCCTAATCAGTGGGCCATGTATACACCAAGGCCATCAGAATTTATTGAGGCGCCTCAAAGTCCGTTTTATAAAGGAAACGAGGAGATTGTGGAGAAAGAACTGGATTATCTCATCGACACCAGAAATCCGGGAGGGGTGTGGAATATTACCTGGACCTGGTTTGACCTGGGAGAGAAATATGCAAAAGAATTTGCTGTCAGCGAAAACTGGTGGATGTCAAATAAAGCAATTGAACATGTATTGTTTTTAAAGAATTTCGGCAGGATTGAATTATAATCAGTAAGATGAAAAATAAGAGATGTGGCAGGATGGCTGTGAAACGCGTTCCTGCCATTTTTTTGAATACTTTTGTTTTCTCGGATCACAATGGACTACTTCTGTAGTTACTGGTCACGGAGTGAACAGTAATCTTCTGTAAAAAAGTCTCACAGATAATTGAATCTTGTTCATTGACAAGTATTCAACGGAGTGATATAGTCAATCTGAGGTGATAAATGTGCGTATATCTAAAGAACCGGAAGTAAGAAAACAGGAAATACTGGATATGGCCATGAAGGTGTTTGCACGTAAGGGATATGAGGCAACTACCATGAAGGACATTGCTAAGGAGGCTCAGGTTGTTCCGGGTTTATGTTATCATTATTTTCAGAATAAGCAGGAGCTTTATCAGACAGCAATGACCCAATATGCAAAAAAATGCAGCAGTGCCTTTACGGCAGTCTTTCAGCAGCAGGACCTTAAGCTGGAGCAATGTCTTGATATGATAGAAAAGATTGCAGTGCATCAGGAGACCGAGTACAGTTATAAAGATTTTTTTGACAAGGAAGGGAATGAACTGTTCCACCAACAATTGACCCAGTGTATGTCAAAGGAAATATTCCCGGTGATGAAGAAATATTTGCAATGTCTTGCCGACAGAGGAGAAATTCAATGCAGTGATACAGAAATGATGGCACATTTTGTTTGGGCCGCACAGCTGGAGGTCATCCTCATGGAAGAAATCCCCATGGAAGACAGAATGGCTTTTATCAGAAAAATGGTGAATAAACTGTTGAAATAGGTCTGTTTGGCAGCCCTGTCAAAAAATGGCAGGGTTTTTAAATATAAAGTTATTGAATGTAATTCAATGACAAATATTCAATGACGGATATTTATCATCAAATGTTATATAGTAGTCATTTAATTAATAAAAAGTTGAGAGCCAGGAGGCTTCCGTCATCTGAGCTTACCGCAAAGGAAGCCTCTGGGGTAAATTGTTACTTGATCAAAGAGATTTTTGTTAGAAAATAATGGGAAGAAAAAAGGAGACAGTTATGGCAGTATCAGATATGAAAGAAAGAACAGAGAAATATTTTGACAGTACGGCAGCGTATTATGATAACAGTGCAGACGGCAGATTTGTGAAATGTATGTACCGGGAGATTTTAGACAGGGCAGACAGGATTCCGGCAGAAAAAATCCTGGATTTAGGCTGCGGAAACGGAAATGTGATCGCACTGCTGAAGGAGAGAAAGAAGGCCCGGTATTATGGTGTGGATATCTCGGAAGAGATGGTGAAAGAGGCACAAAAACGTTTGGGGGAGACTGCAGCAGTGATGGTTGGGGATGCGGAAAATCTACCGTTTGACAATGACTTTTTTGATTTGATCATCTGTAATGCATCATTCCATCATTATCCCGATCATCAGAAGGCTGTGGAGGAAATGAAAAGGGTATTGAGACCTGGGGGCACGATCATACTGGGAGACCCCACAGTTCCCGGGAAAATATTAGTCAGGATATTGAATTTTATTATAAAATACAGCAATTCCGGTGATGCGAAAATATGGTGTAAAAAAGAGATTACGCGTTTATTTCAAAATAACGGTTTTCAAATAGAAAATTGGAAAAAAATTAATTATAAGACATTTATGTTCCAAGCTGTGTTAAAATAAAAAGTAGAAAGTGGAAAGCAGGGGATGTTTATGCTTGGCAGAACCGTAACAGTGACAGTGGACAGGAAGATGGGAACCTATCACCCGGAACATAAGGAGTTGTATTATCCTGTAAATTATGGGTTTATTGAGGGAGTCATGGCACCTGACGGAGAAGAGCAGGATGCATATGTTTTGGGGATTTCTGTCCCGGTAGAAAGTTTTACCGGAGTTGTGGCCGCTGTGGTGCACAGAAAAGATGATATTGAGGATAAATGGGTGGTGGTTCCTTCCGGTATGGTATACACAAAGGAAGAAATCATGGAACAGATTTATTTTCAGGAGCAGTTTTTTGATTCGGAGATAGTGATGGAGGCTGATATGTTAAAATTAAAGGTGATACATAAGGACTTTTGTGTCTGTAAGGTGGAAAATCTGAAAGAAATAAATTTCTCTGATGAATTCTGTTTTATTGGGAAAACTGATGAAGAGATTTCTGTTGTGTGTACCTGTGAAAAGTGCCCCAAGAATACAACTGCCTGTGAGCAGGGCTGGAAGGCGTTCCGGATTCAGGGCACACTTGACTTCTCACTGATCGGGATCCTGTCAAAAATATCATCTGTCCTGGCGGAAAATAAGATTGGAATTTTCGCCGTATCCACTTATAATACAGATTATATACTGGTTAAGGCTGACTGCCTTGAGCAGGCTCTTTCCGCGTTGGAGGCAGAAGGCTTCCAGGTGGAAAGGTAGAGAAAATATGCTGCATTTTTGCACAGAACGGAGGAAATTATGGGATTAAAAATTCATTATCACGTGGAGGGTGAGGGAAAACCTGTTGTAATGCTTCATGGTTTGGGATGTGACCACAGGCTTATGATGGGATGCATGGAGCCTGTATTTAAGAGATATTCAGGATATAAGCGTTTTTATATAGATCTCCCCGGCATGGGTAAGTCAGAGGCATCTTTGGATTATGCCAGCTCAGATAAGATTCTTGAGGTGTTGATTTCCATAATTGATGAACAGATAAAAGGCGGTTTTCTCCTCGCAGGTGAGTCTTACGGCGGGTATCTTGCCAGAGGAATCCTGGAGTCCAAAAGGCTGGGGGACCGTGTAGAAGGTCTTTTGCTTTTGTGTCCTGTTGTGGTGCCTGAGCACCATAAGAGGAATACGCCTGAAAGAAATGTTACGGTTTATGACGAGGATTTTCTCTCAAGGCTTGCGCCGGAAGACAGGGAGAGTTTCTGCAAGTATGCAGTAGCCGCCAATCCTTATACGTATGAACGGTTTAAGAAGGAAGCCGAGCCGGGACTTAAAATAGCCAACAAAGAATTTATTGACAGGCTGGAGGAGAATTATGCGTTTTCCTTTGATGTTGACCAGAGGATCAGTGAGAAAAAATTCAGCAAACCGACCCTGTTTTTGGCTGGACGGCAGGATGACTGTGTGGGATATGAGGACTTATGGAAGCTTCTCAAGGATTATCCAAGAGCATCCTTCTCTTTGCTGGATATGGCTGGCCATAACCTTCAGTTTGAACAGCCGGAGGTGCTTAATTGTCTTGTAGACCAGTGGCTGGAGAGGATCGAAGAAGAACTGTAATGTTCAAAGCGGAAGGTACGAGGAAATTGTCCGTATTGTACGGGTGTGGAGGTATCTGATTGAACATTTGCGGTACAGATAAGAAGCAATTATAAATTCAGGAGGTGGTAGTTCTGCACTGTTATAGGATTGAGGACAGGCTTACAGATGCAGGGGAAAGGCAAGTCAGTGATGGCCTTTGCGTACAGGTGATGTCAAAAAAAGAGGCGGAGCAGGCTGAATGGCCGGATAAGGTTAAGCACAAGCTTCATCTGGAGCAGGGGATCCGTTTCTGTAAGGTGGAGGACGCTCCTGAATGTCTGGCCGGGAGTCTGTATGTACCGGCTCATTCGTTGAACAAAAATCATGCAGCATTCTATTTCATAATAGAAAAAGATAAGATAATTTTTATTGATGACAGCGGAACCGTCTTGGAGAATCTGAAAAAGATTGAAGAAACCCAGGTTTGGGAGGAGCCGGGAACCGGCGTTGTGTTTGCGGATTTTCTGGAGCTTTTAATCAAGGGAGATGCTGTCTATATCACAGAGCTTGAGGGACAGCTTGAGAAGCTTGAAGATTCTGTGCTGGAAAAGGGCCTTGAAGACAATTTCAACCATATCATCAGCAGTTACCGGAGAAAAATCATGGTTTTTTCCCATTATTACCTGCAGCTTTCTGATGTGGGAAGTGTGCTTCAGGAGGATGACAATCATTTTTTTAATGAGAAAGAACAGAGAAGCTTCGAATTGTTTGTTGAGCGTGTGAACAGGCTGCGCGAAGAGACGCAGATGCTTCGGGAATATTCCATCCAGATAAGGGAGGTTTATCAATCCCGGATAGATGAACGGCAGAACGATATTATGAGGACACTTACAGTAGTCACTACTATTTTTCTGCCTTTGTCACTGATCGCAGGATGGTATGGAATGAATTTCAGATATATGCCTGAACTGGAGTGGCAGTATGGTTATGCAGGAATTATCGGTATCAGTGTGCTTATTGTCATTTTATGTATCTGGCTGTTCCGAAAGAAAAAATTTTGGTGACACACAAAGAGGTGCAGTGTATGGAAAAACAAAAAATACGTATTATCAAAAAGTCAGATGACTTTTCTATGGAGTATCAGGTGGGTGATATCTTTGAAGTGGACAGTACCTGGTACGGAGGAGTAAATGTTACGAGCAGGGCGGGAATCCCTTTATCCCTTGACAAAGATGAATATGAGATTTATCTGGAAGATAAAAGAGAGAGCAGTGCTGCAGTGATCGTGGATCTCACAGTGCTGATCACGCCGAAAATGGTAAAGGATGCCCAGGGAAATGAAAAGAAAGCTTTGGTGGGCCATCTTGGAACTCATTTTGATGTGATGGATAAGACTTTTCCGCTGGGATATACCAGGCGCAAGGCTGTTGTCTATGATGTCAGTGATGTTTCAGGCAGGGAGATTGGAGTACAGGATATTGATTTAAGTGTTCTGCAGGAAGATATGTTTGTGGCTTTTTACAGTGGGTACATAGACAGAGTGCCTTATGGAAGCAAGGAATATTTTTCTGACCATCCGCAGCTATCCAATGAACTGCTGGAGGTTCTTACAGACAAGAAAATATCTGTCATCGGAGTGGATTTTGCCGGGGTAAGACGAGGGAAGGAACATACACCTATGGATCAATACTGTGCGGATAAGGGTGTGTTTGTTGTGGAGAACCTTTGTAATCTGAAGGATGTATTAAAGGGTAAGAAGTGTGTTTTCTTTACTGCCAACACTTATCCCATGAATTATGCGGAGGTGACAGGACTGCCCTGCAGAGTGACGGCAGAATTTTAAAATTGTAGAGATGCCGTTTATAGGCTGAAGAAAGTAATATTGCTGCTGAAGGGGTCTGTTTACCGGGAGGATGTTATGAAAAAAGATGTGAAAAAAGAATACTTTTCTGTCCCCAACCTTATGGGTTATTTCAGGATATTGCTGGTTCCTGTATATTTGGCGGTATACTTGAATGCTGAGACGACCAGGGATTATTACATAGCAGCAGGAATTATGGTATTGTCTTTTCTGACGGATTTATTTGACGGAAAGGTTGCACGCCGTTTTGATATGGTGACAGAATTTGGCAAAATTCTTGATCCTGTGGCAGATAAGATCACCCAGGGTACCATGGCTTTAAGTTTTTCTTTCAGGTTTCCGGCAGTAAGGGTGCTTTTGGGGATTTTTTTGATCAAAGAGATTTTTATGGGAGCGGCAGGTGCCTATATGATGAGAAAAGGACGGCGTATGGACGGTGCCCAAATGCATGGGAAAATATGTACGGCTGTCTTGGATGTGATCATGTTTCTGCTGCTTTTAATCCCGGATATACCAGGTGGTTTTGTAGCGGTTTTGGTGACGGTTGGAGTGGCTGTAATGCTTTGGTCCCTGGCAGCATATGCCCGTATGTATTTAGATATGTGGAAAGAAATTAAGAAATATTAGCAGGAGGTAATTGATGAATTCTTTTTTTCTGTTGATCTCTCTGTCGGTGTTTATTCTCATAGGGGCTTACTTCTATTTCTTTTTTAGAAGATTTTTGACATTGTTTCCGTGGATCAAAGGAGTAGGTGTATCCAGGATCATCTGCGCGGCAGGGGCCCTGGGGTGTATTGCGGTAAGCCGCCGCATTTACGGTTTTGGGGCTGTGCTCGTTCTTCACTTTCTTGTTTTAGGGGTGGTGATGGATATCCTCCAGATAATTTTTAAAAGAAAGGTGAAATCCCGGGTATTCCATAAATGGTGGAGTTTTCTGTACAGGAGTGGGCTGGTTTCGGCAGCGCTCATAGTCCTGTGGATGGGGTATGGGTACTGGAACATACATCAGATCCACCGGACAGAGTATACTGTGAGTACAGAGAAGAAACTTGATAAAGATTTCAAAATTGTGCAGATATCAGACCTTCATATGGGGACCACCATGGATACAGAAAAGCTGTCTTCCATTCTGGAGAAGATTGGACAGGAGGGTGCAGATATGCTTGCGCTGACAGGTGATATTTTTGATGAGAGCACATCAAAAGAAATGATGGAGGAAACTGCTGCTCTTTTAGGCGGGGCGGACACTGCCTACGGAACTTTTTATGTGTATGGAAACCATGATTACAATGCTTATGTCAGGAATCCCAATTATACTGCTGAGGAACTAAAGACCACTCTGGAACGCTGCAAGGTCCAGGTGCTGGATGACCGTTATATTGAACTGGGACAAGGCGTGACAATTATTGGGAGAAATGATGCTTCTGTTTCCAGGGAGGACCTTGGAAATCTTCTCCGGGGAATTGACAGGGAGGAGTTCCTTCTTCTTCTGGATCACCAGCCCCGCCAAGGAGCAGAATACGATGAGGCAGGGATTGATCTTCAATTGGCAGGACATACCCATGCAGGGCAGATATGGCCCACAGGACAGCTGGGAGCTTTGTCAGGAATGACAGAGCAGAATTACGGACTGGCCGGTTATGGCACGTTCCAGAGGATTGTAAGCTCCGGTATTGCCGGCTGGGGATATGCTGTCCGCACAGGAGGACACTCGGAATATGTGGTGGTAACGGTTAAATCGTCTGGAAAGTAAGGACGATGATAGATGGTTTTACTATAGTTACTGGTCACGGAGTGAACGGTAACTTACTATATTTTATAATGGTTAAAATTAGAAAATAATGCTTTACATTTATTTTGGGCTGTGCTATAGTAATAGTCGTACTCAATACGAATCTGAACCTGACCTATTATTGTAAGTCATATTTCACGATTTACAGTAGTTGGCCGGGTTTTTTTGTTGTCATTGATACAAATATTAAAATGGAGGTACCAGAACATGAACAATGGTACAGTAAAATGGTTTAACTCACAAAAAGGCTTTGGATTTATTACAAACGATAACGGCGGAGAGGATGTATTCGTACACTTTTCATCCATCGTTTCCAACGGCTTCAAGAGCCTTGAAGAAGGACAGAAAGTCAGCTTTGACGTTGAAGCTGATCCTAAAGACAAAAGAAGACAGAGAGCAGTTAATGTCTGCGCACTGTAAGCTTCTTCAGTCCTAAATTATTAAAATATAGTCTTCGATGTATGTTTGTCATCCATTTGAATGTTTGTATTTGTGATAATTTGTAAAATAAAAGCCATTGCGGTCTGGTTGATTCCAGACTGACAATGGCTTTTTTGTGATGAAATTTTATTTGTTGAGGTATTTGCTGAGAGCAAAAATCAGGTTTTGGTAATTGATGGGCTTAGATACATGGTCATTCATTCCTGCTGCCAATGTTTTAGCAATGTCTTCTGTAAAGGCATTGGCGGTGAGCGCTATGATCGGGATGGTTTTTGCTTCAGGATGGATGCAGCTTCGAATCTTCCTTGCAGCAGTATATCCGTCCATCACCGGCATCTGCAGATCCATAAGTATAGCATCGTAAGTACCCACAGGAGAAGAGATAAAAGTATCGAATGCTTCCTGACCGTTTGCAGCACAGCTCACTTTAAGTCCTGCATTTCTTAGGAAGGTGCATACAATTTCCATGTTCAGGCTGTTATCCTCTGCCACTAATATGTTGCAGGCAGACGGAAATGTGAAGGGTACATTATCGTCTCCGCTGGGAAACGGAAGATATTGGTCATCTGTACTGTATGACGTACCATCAGAGACAGCTTTGAGATTCAGGGTTACTACGAACCGGGTGCCGCTGCCTTTTTCGCTTTCTGCTATGATACTGCCCTGCATTGCTGTTACCAGACCATTGGCGATAGACATGCCCAAACCGGTGCCCTGGATATGGCGGACCTGGGAATTATCTTCCCGGGCAAATGGAACAAAGACAAAATCGAGAAATTCTTTATCCATTCCAATGCCGTTATCCTCCACAGTGAGTACCAGGCTGCATTCACCGCTGAGACGGTGGCAGGCTTCTTTTGCAGTGACTGTGATCGTGCCGCCCATGGGTGTATATTTCACAGCATTGCCGGTGAGATTGATGAGCACCTGACGGATGCGGGAGGAATCGCCTATCAAAGTATCACACACTAAGTCCTGAATGTTAAACTGAATACGCAGCTCTTTTTCGGAGGCTTCTGATTTCACAATAGCCTCTACTTCCTCCATGAGTTTTGTCAAGGAAAATGGTTCTGAAACTAATTCAATTTTGCCCTTTTCAATCTTAGACATATCCAGGATATCGTTGATCAGAGATAAAAGATACTTACTTGAAAGATCAATTTTATTCAGGCAGTCCTTTATTTTTTCGGGATTGTGAAGATTTTGGCACGCAATGGCAGTCATTCCGATAATGGCGTTCATGGGGGTGCGGATATCATGTGACATTTGGGCAAGGAAGTTACTCTTTGCCTCATTTGCCTTTTGGGCGGCCTCATATGCTGCTAAAAGAGCCTTCTTGTTTTTTTCCTCCATCTCCTTTTCTTTTTCCACATTGTGGGCGGCAAGGATGATTTTTACAGGCACATTATTCTGGCTTTCAGCAAGGATGATATGCATACGCATCCACCCGTAATAGCTGCCGTAATTCCGCCGGTATTCCAGAAAATAAATAGTTTCTCCGTTCATGATCCGTCTGCATATATTTTCACAGGACAGCTCGTTCACAAAGTTTTCTTTGTCATCCTGATGGATAAAATTACTGCTGTACACATCTTTAAAACGGCTGTAGCTTTTTGTACCGTTGAGCTTTTCGGCTAAATCCTCTCTCATTTTAAATGCCTGATAATTATCTTCTTTCATATCTACGTATATAACAGAATGATAAAAAGAGGAGAGGCCTTTCAGGATATTCTGGTACTCAAAATACAATTTTTTCCGCTCTTCATCCTTAAGCTGCTGTAATTTTTGTTCGTGAATATTCATATTTGCAAAAATTACTTTTGTGACCCGTCCCTCTTTTATCTCAGAAATACTGAAGCGTGACCGTACCCATTCGATGCCGTGGGAATAAACTCTTCGGAAATCTATGTCATACACAGGATTATCCTCAGAAAGGGCGGCGCGGAGAAACTCGGGACTGCCGGCTTTCCGCATTTTTTCCTGGTCTTCCGGGTATACGTATTCCTGGATGAATTTCTCGTAAGTATCCGACAGAGTTCCGGCAGAAAATTCACCGCCGTTTTGAACTGCCTTCTCCTGCCATATGGGCTGCTCCATATCATTATCCAGATCAAAAACATAGATAGAGTAATAACATTGACATAGATTTGAAAGGATATTTTCTCTCTGCCGGGAAAGATTTAATGTGTTTTTTACAGCTTCATATTCATTTTTCAGTATTACAGTATCAGTGATATTCTGGTGGTAACCCCTCAGACAGAGTCCCTTGGTGTAGCTATTGTCACGGACTCCTCCACAGCGGATAAAGACCTGTCCCAGGTAAGGGTGCATCCACGGATACTGGACTTCAGTCCTGATATCCTGTGCCAGACGGGATACACCATCATTTACTATAGGGTAATAAGCAGAATCAATACGCTCATACCAGTATTCATAGCATACCTCCGGCGATGGTTCCTCCTCCAACCCCAGGAGCTTAAGCATGGTGCTGTCAGCATACAGCCGAGGGGGCCTATCTTCATCTATTTCGATAGCCCAAAGTCCGGTCTGGGCCCCCAGCAGGACGTCCTGCATTTTATGTATATCTTTAAAATGTTCCTGCATATGGGCCTCCTTTCTAATCAGTGTTTGATTGGTAATGAATTTAATTACGGTTGCTTTATTATATCAATCAGATGGTAAAAAGTCTAGCATCAGTAATATATATAAATTTTCAGGCTTTTTTGTCTGAATTTTATAGTAAACTGAGGAATATTGTGATAAAATAAGAAAAACAGCTCTTGGAGGGCAGAATGGAAAATTCAGATAGTTTATATATACTATTTGCCTCTGGTAAATACTATTTTTTTGTGCCTGTTTCATGGGTCAAGAAGATTACAGACGGAAATGTTCAGGAGGAAGAGATACCTGTGGTATCTTTGTTCGGAGAAGAGTTAGTGCCTACAGACGGGCAATACCGATACCGGATATATGTGGAGGGTAAGGATACCTGTTTCGGGATAGAAGCCGATAAGGCAGTGGGGATCAGAAGCCTGGAAGAAGGGCAGATGATACCGCTGGGTGCGCCTGTGATCAATGAACATAATAAATATCTACAGGCTGTAGTACCTGCAATGGTGGACGAGCAGCAGATCATGGGATTTGTTTTAAATCCGGAATATCTGATAGGAAAATAAATGTTATGGAATATATAGCAGCAACAATTGGAGCAAAAACTTTTTATATTGAGAAAAGCAGAACAGTGGCTATTGTAGATCTGCCGCAGATATATGAGGTTCCGGAGGCGGACACTGAAATAGCAGGTATCTCTGTCTATGACGGGAAACTTGTAGTTCATTTCAGGGAAGTGACAGCGTGTAATGCCGGCTGCGGGATCATCGTGAATGGGGATGACTGGAAATTGTATGGCATGACTGCAGAGAACATCGGGGTAAAGGAAATGGATCCGGATGTGCTTTCCCCTGTGCTGCCGGGAGTTTGGGTGGTGAGTGATGATTAGGTTAAGTGACAGTGAATTGTCCTTTATTGTGGAGTATATGCGGGAAAATTTTGGGATAAATCTTGAAAAAAAGAAGGTCCTTATTGAATGCAGGCTTTCTAAGGAGGCCGAGAGAGCCGGCGCAAATTCCTTTGGAAAATATTTTCAGATGCTTAGACAAGACAGAACAGGTAAAATAGCCGAAGGGATGGTAAACCGTCTCACAACCAACTATACATATTTTATGAGAGAACCGGCACATTTTTCCATACTGACAGAGAAGATACTGCCCCAGGTTTTGGCAGACGGCCGCAGCGGATTTTGCAATATCTGGTGTGCAGGCTGCTCTACCGGGGAAGAAAGCTATACACTGGCAATGCTGCTGCAGGATTTTAAAGAAAAACAGCCCGGTTCCTTCCAAAGTATCCGTATATTGGCAACAGATATTTCGGAGGAGGTGCTGGAGTGCGCAAGAAAGGGGATTTATCCCATGTCGGAGTTGGACAGTATTCCCCCTCAGTGGCAGAAAAAATACTGTAATATTATAGATAAAAAACATTTTAAGTTAGATGAAAAATTAAAATATTATATACAGTTTGATAAACAAAATCTAATGGATGACGGAAAATTGACAGACAAATTTGATTTTATTTTTTGCAGAAATGTAATGATATATTTTGATAAGAATTCAAAGGCTAAAGTGTTAAAAAGGCTGGAACGCAGTCTGAAGCCCGGCGGTTATCTTTTTGTAGGTCTGGCGGAGCTGCTCTACAGGGACGAAACAGAATTAAAGTCGGTTTACCCGGCAGTATACAAGAAAGAATAAGTGAAGAAATGAGAAATGGGGGAAATTGTATGAGTCATAAAATTATGATAGTAGATGACGCTTTGTTCATGCGCAAGACAATACGCAAAATTCTTGAAGGAAGCGGATATACAGATATCGTTGAGGAGGCAGACGGTGAGAGTGCAGTGAAAGCATATGATGTGGAAAAGCCTGATTTAATGCTTCTAGATATCACAATGCCTGGAATTTCAGGTTTGGAGGTCCTGGAGGATATAATTAAGAGGGATCCAAAGGCAAAAATCATCATGTGTTCCGCAGTGGGGCAGGAAATGATGATACAAAAGGCAATTCTTATGGGCGCATCGGATTTTATTGTAAAGCCTTTCAAAAAAGATGAATTTCAAAAAATTGTTATGAAAAGCCTTGAAGGCTGAGATAAGGGGCAGATAATGAGAGAGAAACTTAAGAATATGAAGATCAGCAGACAGCTGATATTTTCGTTTGCAATAATTGTTATTTTATACATATTTACTGTTAGTGTTTCTTTAGTAAATTTCAAGGAGATGTCCGTTCGTATGGACCGGCTTTATTCCGATCAGTTTGCCAATGTTGAGGATTCCCTGAATATGATAGCAAATATGCAGTCTGTAGGCAGAAAACTTGTTTATTTATGCGTGGATCCGGATAATCAGGATATGGAATCAGGTCTGGAGAATATCAGTAAGACAATCGAAAAAACGGAACAGAATCTTTCGTCCCTGTCCAGTGGTTATGTGGTGGACAGTGAAAAGATCCAGGAACTTCAGGAGCAGTTTAGCAGTCTGAAGCAGCCCAGGGATCAGGTGGTGGCATTACTCACCGAAGGGAAAACGAATGAGGCTTTTTTAACTTACCAGAGCAGCTATGAACCCAAAGCAGACATAGTCAGGACTACCCTGGCAGAGGTGGTGGAATTGTGTACCTTGGATGCTGAGGGAAATATGGCAGATACCAATGCAAGGAATAACAGGATAATGGTCATGATCATATTGATAGCAGTTCTTGTGATTTTTGTTACTGTGATCACCTGGTATATGGTATCCAGAGGTATTTTAAAGCCTATTCAGGCAGTAAAGAGTGCGGCAAACGATATAGCAAACGGCCAGCTGAAAACAAAACTTGAATATGTATCTACCAATGAATTAGGGGAGCTTGCACAGGATGTGAGAGATACGGCAGAGGCTCTCAGCAGTTATGTGACAAGTGTGCAGACAGGAATGCTGGCTTTAGGAAGCGGTAAATTGAATTATCGTTCTGATGTACAATACAAAGGTGATTTTGTTGCCATCGGTAAGGCTATGGAGGAGATAGCGCTGATGCTGCGGGACTCCATGCAGCAGATCAACAGCAGTGCAGAGCAGGTATCCGTGGGCGCAGAGCAGGTGTCAAACGGTGCCCAGGCCTTGGCCCAGGGGGCATCGGAACAGTCAAGCTCCATTGAAGAGCTGGCTGTAAGTATCAACGAGGTTGCGGAGAGTGTAAGGGACAATGCGGATAATGCAGTGAAATCCAGCCAGCTTGCTCAATTGACAGGAAAAGGAATTATTAAAAGTGATCATCTGATGGATGAGCTTATGAAGTCGATAGAGGAAATACGTAAGAACTCCAGGCAGATCACAGGTGTGGTAAAAGAAATAGAGGACATTGCATTCCAGACGAATATCCTTGCTTTAAATGCTTCTGTGGAGGCAGCCAGGGCAGGGGATGCAGGAAAAGGCTTCTCTGTAGTTGCAGGTGAGGTGAGAAGGCTGGCGGCTAAGACAACCAGTGCGTCAAAACTTACAGCCGAATTGATCGATAAAAACTCTGAGGCAGTGGAATATGGAAGCACAGCTGTGTCAGAAACTGCGGAAGCTCTGAAAAAATCAGTGGAAAATGCAAGGGAAGTTAATGTGATGGTAGAGGGGATTTCTTCTATATCTGTACAGCAGGCTGAGTCTATTGCACAGATACGGAAGAGCGTGGAACTGATTTCAGAAATCGTCCAGGGAAACTCTGCCACATCAGAGGAAAGTGCAGCGGCAAGTGAGGAGCTTTCCGCCCAGGCTCAGATATTGAAGGATCTGGTTGAGCAGTTTGAATTTTAATGGCATAAAGAGGGATAAGAATATGAATTATTCAGATATGGATGACCAATCCAGAGATATCTTGAAAGAACTCGGAAATATTGGGACAGGAAATGCGGTAAGCTCGCTGTCTCAGATGATGGATTGTTCCTTTGTGATAGACACTCCTGTTCTTCAGCTTGTGAAATATCATGAGGTTTCGGCTGTATTGTCCGCCACAGAAGAGTTACAGGCCGGAATTATCGTGGAGGTGTTCGGTAAGCTGGAGGGAGTATTTTTGTTTCTGATGAATGAAAATTTTACAGAAACACTTTTAGACAATATGCTGGGAGAGGAAAAGCGGGATCTGACCAATCTTAATGATATGGAAAAATCAGTTATCAGTGAGCTGGGCAACATTATGTGCGGCTCGTATATCCGTGCCTTATCACAGCTTTTGGATATGGATATGGACGTATCCGTGCCGGATTTGTGTATTGATATGGGCGGGGCTATTTTAAGTGTACCCTTGTCCAGATTTTTGAGACTGAGCGATGATGTGCTTTTGATAGAGAATGTATTCCGTATGGGAGAAAAGTCTTTTTCCTGCAGGATACTGTTTCTTCCTGAGCTGGATTCTCTCACAGCAATGCTTGAAACCCTTGGAGAGTGATGACAATGGAAAAAGTTGTGGTAGGGATAGGGGAAGGAAAAATTGCCAGAGAGGGTCAGGTGCTTATCTCTTATGCATTAGGATCCTGTGTTGGAATCTGCCTTTATGACAGAATCAGTAAGATTGCAGGTATGGCACATATCATACTTCCTGAAAGCAACAGTGCTGTTCATAAGAGCAATCCTTATAAATTTGCAGATGAAGGAATCCGTGCACTCATCAATGAGATGGAAAAGCAGGGTGCGCTGAGAAGACGCCTCACGGCAAAAATAGCCGGGGGAGCGAAGATGTTCAGCACCAAGGGCGTACAGTGGGAAATCGGATATGTGAATGTAGAAACAGTGAAGAAGGTTCTGCTTCAGGAGAGGGTGCCGATATTGGCAGAGGATACCGGGAAAAATTATGGAAGAACCATCCAGTTTTATGCACATAACGGGAAACTGGAAGTAAGAACAGTAAGACATGAAGTAGTTGAGTTATAAATGATTAGTGGAGGTTATATATGGAAACAGTGAAGAAACAGATTATACTGGTGGTGGATGACAGCCTTTTAATCTGTAAACAGATCAGAACAGCGCTGAAAGAGGAACCGGTTTTTGTTTGTGAGGCGCATACAGGGGAAGAGGCCATAGAAGCTGTGTCGCAATACCAGCCGGATATGATCCTTCTTGATGTGGTACTGCCGGATATCGAAGGATATGAATTGTTTGGCAAATTAAAAGAACAGGACAAAAACAACGCCTCCATTATTTTTCTTACTTCAAAGGATAAGGATGAGGATGTGGTAAGAGGATTCTCCATGGGCGCTTGTGACTATATCAAAAAGCCCTTTGTACAGGGAGAATTCCGTTCCAGGGTAAATATACATCTTCTTCTGAAGAAACAGAAGGACGAACTGGCAAGACAGAATAAAGAACTTCGCACCAATATGGAAAAGCTGAATTTTATGGCATTCCGTGACGGGCTTACAGGACTTTACAACAGGAGGTATGTTGTTGGGGATCTTGTGGAAGAAATCCGTGTCAACAATGAGGAAAAGAAAAATGTACTGATAATGGCTGATATAGATGATTTTAAGAAAATAAATGATACCTATGGCCATGATGCCGGTGATATGGCCCTTGTGTGCCTGGCAAATATCCTTGAGGGACTTTGCCGTGAACATAAAGTGGTGCGCTGGGGAGGCGAAGAATTTCTCATTGTTCTTTTTGATGTCACTGAGAGTGAAGCCTGGGAGCTGAGTGAGAGTATCCGCAAAGAAGTGGAGAGTTTTCCGATTTTTCACGGCGAGAAGGAGTTTTCTATGACAATTACTCTGGGCCTTCATATATATGAGGAGGATGAGGGGATTGAGGAGAGTATCCAGTATGCGGACAAAGCTTTATATAAGGGGAAACGCAGCGGGAAAAACTGCAGTGTATGGTATGACAAAATAAATTAATCGGAGAAAATATGGGATATTTTGACGAAGATGCACAGGAAATGCTGGAGATTTATCTGCTTGAGACGAAGCAGCTTGCACGGCAGTTCAGTGAGGCATTGCTGAACGCAGAAGATAAGGGAGCCTTTTCACAAGAAGACCTTCATAGCGTTTTCAGGGCAATGCATACAATTAAGAGTTCCTCCGCAATGATGGGACTTGAGAAGCTTTCTTCTATGGCGCATAAGCTTGAAGATTTGTTTGCTTATTACCGGGAAGAGTTCGGGAAAATTGAAAATGCGGAATCAGATTTGTTTGATCTGTTGTATATGGCGTCAGATTTTATTGAGAGTGAGCTGGATGAGATGGTAAAAGCTGATTACTGTCCAGGCAGCACCGATGAGATCGAACAACTGACACACGAATATTTAAATAGGATCAGCCGCAGTGATCAAGCCGGTGAGACAGAGGAAACAGAGTTAAAAGCCGAAGGTCCCAGCCCTGTCGTTCCGGAGGCTTTTGCTGAAAAAAGCGGTGTGATCGTAAGGGTGCTCTTTGAATCCGGCTGTAGAATGGAGAATATCCGCGCTTTTATGCTGTTACGGCAGATCAGTGCAGTCTGCAGGGAGGTGGAGAGCTATCCGGATAATCTGGAGAAATCACAGGACAGCGCCAAATATATAGATGAAAACGGGGTCTTTATCCGTTTTGAGGCAGATGATAAGGAAAAGGTTCTGGAAATGATCCGCCAGGGTTTGTTTGTCACAAGCTGTGAGGTACTTTCAGAACGGAAGAATAACAAGGAAGAGGAACAGGAAGAGAAAAAAGAAGAAAAGCAGGCCAGGGATTCCGTTTCCGGTAATATAGACAGTGAGTTTTTGCAGGTTCGTATGGAGCGGTTGGATCAGCTTCAGAATCTGGCATCGGAGCTTATGATATCTACGCTGACATTGGACGCTGCCCTTGAACAGAACGGGCTCATGGAAATACGGGAAGGAGTTTTCCACCATATTAACCGTCTGATCACTGATGTGGAAAAGACTGTTATGGAAATGCGTATGGTTCCGGTGAGCAGAATGATTCCCCGTCTTCAGAGGGTTTTGAGAGAAGTTTGCAGAAACCAGCAGAAAGAAGTGGATTTCAATACGAACTGCGGTGATATTGAGGCTGATAAAAGTGTGATCGAGTATTTATATGAGGCTTTGATCCATATCATCAGGAATGCTGTTGACCATGGAATTGAATCTCCGGTAGAAAGGGAAGCGTGCGGGAAACCGAGAAGGGGAACCATATTATTTTCTGCTGAGAATACCGGCGGGGAACTGCGCATTTCTGTCAGCGATGACGGGAGAGGGATTGATGAAGAGTCTGTCCGCAGGCGAGCAAGGGAAAGAGGCTTATTCTGTAAACCTGAAGAAGAATATGAGCACTGGGAAATCCTTGAACTTGTACTCACGCCGGGTTTCACCACAAATGAGGCAGTAACAGAATATTCAGGCCGCGGTGTAGGTCTTGACGTGGTGAAAAAAGTGCTGGAGGATGCAGGCGGTCATCTGTATATGGATAGTAAAAGCGGCGAGGGGAGTATTTTTACAATAACTGTGCCGCTGTCTCTGGCGACCATGGAATGTACCAGATTCCAGGTAGGAGAGTGCCGTTTCTCTGTTCCCTCCAGATATGTACATCAGTTTTTGGAGTATGATGAAAAACAGCATGATATCAGAGAAGAAAATAACAGGCTTTCTATTTTGTATGACAATTCTATGATTCCTCTTGTGGACTTACGCAAGTTTTACGAATTGGATGGTGAGACTCCCAAGAGTGCCATTTTAATCTATTTAAAATGCCTGGAAAAAGAGGGCTGTATTTTAGTTGACGGAATGTATACCCAGAAAAGGATCGTGGTGAAACCGCTTCCGGCAGTGTTGGGCGTGAATTTCCGTACAAATACAGGTATCGGAGGCTTCAGTGTTATGGGAAACGGAAAAGTCTGTGCGGCTCTCGATATCGAAAGTCTGTTTGTAAGGTATGAGAGGGAGGGAAAATATGGCAGAAACCGTTATAAATGAAATTCTGTGTATACCTGGAAAGAAACGGAATTATGCAGTTGAATTTCCGTATATAGAAGAAATCTGTCAGTCTCTGCAGGTGTCCTGCATCCCTTGTCTGCCCCAGTGGTATTGTGGTATGGGGAATTATAAGGGGATGATCATACCTGTGATCCGTATGGAACGTGATGAAGAAACGGGAAGACGGATGATCATGGTACTTAAGCATGAGCAATTTATACTGGGAGTTGAAATTTCGCCGCGCACTTTTATTGTACAGAAAAGCAGTGCAAAGGAGATCAGCAGGAACCAGGAGACAGGTGATGCTGAATTATGGAAGGAAAAAGAATTATTTATGGTGGATAAAGAACTGTATTCACTGATCGATGTTGAAAAAAGCTTAGATAACCTGGTGCTGTATCCTTAGATGCAGGCCAGGTTTTTATGATGTATGATCATGACGGAGGTAAGGTATGGATGTTTGCCAGACATTGAGGAATATCGCTGTATTTAGGAATATATCACAGTCTGCGGCGGATAAGGTATGTTCTGCTGCTATCCTGTACAAGTATGGAAAGAATGAAGTGATATTCAGAGAAAAAGAGGAGACAGCCAGTTTCTGTTTTGTGGCAAAGGGCATTGTTTATTTGTCAAAGTTGAACCATCACCAGGAGAGCAGGGTGATATTCCTTTGCGGTGAAGGGGAGATGCTTAATGAGTCACTCATTGACGGCCATAATGCCTCCGCCACTGCTATGACATTAACAGAAACAGTGATCATCAAAATATGTGTCAGGGATATGAGAGAGCTGATGCGCCAGGAGCCTGCCATTGCCGATGCTGTAATGAAATCCATGGCCGGAAAGATCAGAAGGCTGTACCGCCAAATGAAAAATACAAATAATTCTGTCCATCTGGAACAGCAGATTGCCGCCAAGCTTTGGAAGCTCTCAAAGGATTACGGAATCCAGGAAGCATATGGCAGGAGGATCCCATTTGACCTGTCTATCACTTTTCTTGCAGATATGGTGGGATCCAAGCGGGAGACAGTTTCACGTAAAGTGAAGAAGCTGGCAGAGCTGGGGCTTATAGAAATGAAAGGCAAGACATTTATCATCAATGACCAGGAAGAATTGTTAAGATTTTTTCATAAATCGTGAGATTGCTCACGGATGAGCAGGGCAGATTGTGATATTATTTTATCATAGTATAAATACACACATCTCTTCTGCGTTTATTGCAGAAAGGATTCACAAAACAGAAATGGAGAAGTGAAAATGGGTTATCAGCTGAATGTTCAGGGATTTAACGCTTTATTATCAGAACTGTCACAAGAATACCTGATTTATGCTCCTAAGTGTTATCCCGGAGGAAATACTTTTTCGGATACAGACTGTATCCGCTACGGAGAGATCAGACGTGCAGAGGAAATTGTATTTGACAGAAAGTCAGACTATTCTTTTAAAGAAGTCCTTTTTCCAGTGTCTGAAACTTTGTTTTATTTTACAGAGGAGCATGTTAAGGAAGGGGATTGTCCCCGGAAAAAGGGCGCTGTGATCTTTCTCAGAAGCTGTGATCTCCACGGAGTCAAAAATCTGGACGAAATGTTTGGGGGAAATGGCCCTTCAGACTATTATTATCAGCGTCTCCGGGAAAATGTAAAATTTGTGCTTATGGGATGCAGTGCTGCCTTTGAGAATTGTTTCTGTGTGGATATGGGCAGTAATGTGTCTGAGGATTATGATTTTAGTGTGGATAAGAAGGATGATTTCTATTATCTGGATTGTAAGGACAAGGAGATTGGAGAAATAATTTCCGGGCTGCCCCATGGAGAGATGGAGGTGTGTCCTGAGCATGTGACCCAGACAAAGGTACAAGTGCGCATTCCTGAGAACCTGGATGCCTCAGTGGCAAAAAGCACTATGTGGGACGAATATGACAATAGATGTATTGCCTGCGGCCGCTGCAATTTCGTCTGTCCTACCTGCACTTGTTTTACTATGCAGGATTTATTCTATACAGACAACGGAAAAGCAGGTGAGAGAAGGCGTGTGTGGGCATCCTGTATGGTTGACGGCTATACCGATGTTGCAGGAGGGGGAAGTTACCGTAAGAAAAACGGTGAGCGGATGCGCTTTAAGGTTTTACATAAGGTCTTGGACTATAAACAGCGAAACGGCCATCATATGTGTGTAGGCTGTGGACGTTGTGACGATATATGTCCGGAATACATCTCCTTTTCCAATTGTATCAACAAATTGGAAAAGGCAATGGAGGAGGTGTCAGGAAATGAGTGAGAATGCATATGTTCCTTTTTTATCGGAAATTAAAGAGGTGATCAAGCACACAGCTGTGGAATATACTTTCCGGATGGCCTATGAGGGAGAAGTAAAGCCCGGACAGTTCTTTGAAGTGTCAATTCCTAAATTCGGGGAAGCCCCTATTTCTGTCAGCGGAATAGGTGATGGAACAGTGGATCTGACGATCCGCAGGGTAGGCAGGGTTACTAATGAAGTATTTGAACATTATGCAGGTGATAAACTGTTTCTCCGCGGGCCTTATGGAAATGGATTTGACCTGGACAATTATAAAAATAAAGAGCTTGTGGTCATTGCCGGCGGAACCGGACTTTCTCCGGTAAAGGGAATTGTGGATTATTTTGCTGCTAATCCCGGGGAGAAGAAGGGGATGACTCTTGTGGCAGGCTTTAAGACTCCCAATGATATTTTATTTGTGGAGGAGTTTGCACGGTGGAAAAAGGCAATGGATGTCATTCTCACAGTGGATTGTGCAGAAGGGGATACTTCCTGCCAGATTGGTCTTGTAACTCAATATATCCCACAGATCCACATAGAACAGGTGGAAGAGGCTGTGGCTGTTGTGGTAGGTCCTCCTATGATGATGAAATTTACGGTTGCGGGGCTTTTGGAGCGGGGCTTTAAAGAAGAAAATATATGGATATCCCAGGAAAGAAAGATGTGCTGCGGTCTGGGTAAATGCGGACACTGTAAAATACAGGACCGCTATGTGTGTCTGGACGGTCCGGTCTTTTGCTATACAGAAGGGAAGAATCTCATAGATTAGTAGGAGGAAACAGGAAATGGATGTCAATACTAAAAAATTAAAGAAAAATGCCTTTCGTGTTACGAAAGAAAGAGGTCTGACCGCTTCCCGTGTCCGTGTGCCGGGAGGAAATCTGGATGCCCGGTATTTAAGCCTCCTTCAGGAAATTGCCGAGAAGTATGGAAACGGAACCGTGCATATTACAAACAGACAAGGCTTCGAGATACCGGGGATCCCCTTTGAACAAATGCCGCGCGTCAATGAAATGCTGCAGCCTGTCATAGAAGGGCTTAACATCAATCAGGAGGAACCGGGGAAGGGATATCCGGCTTCCGGTACCAGGAATATCACGGCCTGTATCGGAAACAGAGTCTGTCCCTTTGCCTGCTATGACACAACTGCTTTTGCCAAGAGGATTGAAAAGGCAGTGTTTCCCAATGACCTGCATTTTAAAATAGCTCTTACAGGCTGCCCCAACGACTGTGCAAAGGTGAGAATGCACGATTTCGGGATCATAGGCATGACAGAGCCACACTTAGATCCCCAGCGGTGCGTGAACTGCCAGGCCTGCGTGAAAGCATGCCGTCAGAAATCAGTACAGGCCCTGGAAACTGTAAATTACAGACCCCAAAGGAATACAGAAAAATGTATCGGGTGTGGGGAATGTGTGATCAACTGCCCCACAAGAGCATGGACGAGAAGTGATAAGAAGTATTACCGCCTTACTTTGTTCGGAAGAAGCGGCAAGAAAAATCCAAGGCTGGGTGAGGATTTTATCAAGTGGGCGGACGAAGACAGCATCGTGAAGATCATTCTGAATACATATGATTACGTGAAAAAATATATCAATCTTCAGGCCCCGGGAGGAAAAGAGCATATCGGATATATTGTTGACAGAACCGGGTTTGAGGAATATAAGAAGTGGGCCTTGAAGGATGTGACCCTTCCGGAGATTGCTGAGGTGAGCACGCCTATGTACTGGAAAGGGATTAAATATTAATGGTTGACAGATTTTTGGATTTGTGCTAGATTGAGCTCAGAATCAATGGAGAGGAGTTGTGGGAATGATTATTATTTCTTGCTGATGTGATGAATTGCACAGTGTGCTTGATACGGCAGACAGATAGTCTGTTTATTTGGCACGGCAGGAATAAGAGTGATTTCCGCAGCATTTGTCTTAGAATGTGTTTAAAAAATTCTTTTGATGAACATTTTATCAAAAGAAATTTTTAACATTCTCTGGAATAGGTATAGTGGAAGCGGCTGTTATGCCGCTTCTTTTATGTACCGGGGAAGAAGATGGCATTTGCCAGGCCTTCTTTGCGGCAATGGGGATTCCTGCTGTGCGCGAAGGAGGTTTTTTTATGGCTATGATACAAGTGGAACATTTAACCTTCGGTTATGAAGACAGTCCGGAAAATGTGTTTGAGGATATATCTTTCCGGCTGGATACTGACTGGAAGCTGGGCCTGATCGCCCGCAACGGAAAAGGAAAAACCACCATGCTCCGGCTGCTCATGGGACAGCTGGAATACAGGGGGAGCATCTCTATGCCTGTGGAGGTGGAATATTTTCCGCCGGAAATCAAAGAGAAGGGACAGCTGGCTGTAGAGACTGCAGAAAGTGTGAATCCTTCCTGTGAGCTTTGGAAGTTTTTCAGGGAATGTAATCTCTTGGGACTGGATACAGAGATTTTATACCGCCCGTTCCATACCTTAAGTAACGGTGAGCAGACGAAGGTTCTTCTTGCAGGACTTTTTGCCGGAGAGGGCGCCTTTCTGCTCATAGATGAGCCCACCAATCATCTGGACAGTGAGGCCAGAGAAACAATAGGAACCTATCTGAAACACAAAAGGGGCTTTATTCTCGTATCCCACGACCGCGGGCTGCTGGATGAGTGTGTGGATCATGTGATGGTGATGAACCGTCAGGATATGGAGATACGCCAGGGGAATTTTTCTGACTGGTGGCAGGATAAAACAAACAGGGATGCATTTGAGATAAGAGAAAATGAGAAGCTGAAAAAGGAAATCGGGAGACTTCAGACAGCCGCCCGTCAGTCAAAAAACTGGGCTGACAAGGTGGAGAGCACGAAAATAGGCAAAGATCCTTTGGCGGATACACCTGCGAGAGCATATATCGGTGAGAAATCCAGGAAAATGCAGATGCGCCGCAAAAATATTGAAAGAAGACAGGAACGGGCCATTGAGGAGAAGCAGAAGCTTCTGAGAAATGTGGAGGAGCCGGAAAATCTGAAACTTATGCCCCTGGTCCATCATAAGCCTGTTCTGGCTGAGGCAAAAGGCTGTACGCTGGCCTACACATCTCAAATGCCTGATTGTCCGAGAAAAGCAGCTGTGGAGGACTTCAGCTTTACCCTGAGACGGGGAGAGAAGATTTTTCTGAGGGGGAAAAACGGGTGTGGGAAGAGTACCATACTGAAAGCAGTCATGGCCCAGGCATGGGAGAAGGATGGAAGGACACAAGTGTGGGAGGAAGAATGTTTTCCCGAACTTATAGGCGGAAGTCTTGAGACAGCTGCCGGTCTTGCTCTGTCCTATGTTCCTCAGGATGCTTCTTTTTTGGCGGGAAGTTTACGTGAGTATGCCAGGATCAGTGGAATTGAAGAAACTATATTTTTCACACTGCTCCGTAAATTGGACTTTTCCAGAGAACAGCTGGGGTATGACATGGAGAACTACAGTGCAGGGCAGAAAAAGAAGGTACTTCTGGCCCGGAGCCTGTGCAGTCAGGCCCATTTATATATTTGGGATGAACCGCTGAATTATATTGATGTTTTTTCCAGGCTGCAAATTGAAGAGCTTCTGAGAAATTCCCAGTTTACCCTTCTTGCAGTTGAACATGATAAGGCCTTCTGCAGGAATATCGGCGGAAGGGAAGTTTTGATCTAGCTTTGGGATTTTGCTTCCGGCAGACAATATGGGAGACAAAGTTTTGTGGATGTGGTACAATAATATCCATGAAGATACTGAGTCAGGAGGGTACGTAATGCATCCGGTATATGAGAAATTATTGAGCTGTTACGAGAGTGTGAGGGAACAGGTGGATTTTGTACCGCGTTTGGCCCTGGTCCTGGGATCGGGCCTGGGAGGCTTAGCGGATGAGATTGATGTGGTCCGGACTTTAGATTATGGGGAAATCCAAGGTTTTCCTGTGTCTACTGTGCCGGGGCACAAGGGAAGATTTGTGTTCGGCTACATAGGAAAGGTTCCTGTGGTGATCATGCAGGGGCGGATCCATTATTATGAGGGGTATCCCATTTCAGATGTAGTGCTCCCTATCCGCCTGATGAAGATGATGGGGGCGGAGATACTGTTTCTAACCAATGCGGCAGGAGGGGTGAATCATGAGTTTTGCCCCGGAGATTTCATGATGATCACGGACCAGATTTCTTCCTTTGTGCCGTCGCCCTTGATCGGAGAGAATATTGAGGAGCTGGGGGAGCGGTTTCCCGATATGAGCCGGATTTATCATTGGGATCTCCAAGGGATCATCCGCCGTACAGCAGCAGATTTAGATATCCCTCTTAAGGAAGGTGTTTATATCCAGCTTACAGGGCCGGCCTTTGAGACTCCGGCGGAGGTTAGGATGTGCAGGGGATTGGGAGCTGACGCTGTGGGTATGAGTACAGCTTGCGAAGCTTTGGCCGGGAATCATATGGGGATGAAAATATGCGGTATTTCCTGTATCTCCAACCTGGCCTGCGGCATGACAGATAAGCCTCTCACTCATAAGGAGGTTCAGGAGACTGCCGACAGAATTGCACCTCTTTTTAAAAGTCTTATTACAGACTCTATAGCCTGTATGGGCAGAGAAATGGGAATTTAGGGAGGAATTTGATGGGACTTGCAGGTGAATCGACAAATATGGATCATGTAAGGCTGTCCGATGACGGTAAGTATGTTGTGATTCTTGACCAGTCTAAACTGCCTTCGGAGACAGAATACAGAACATTAAAAAGTGCTGAGGATATTTATGAAGCTATTTTCCGTCTTAGGGTCAGAGGTGCCCCGGCTATTGGTATCTGTGCGGGATACGGAATGTACTGTCTGGCACAGACCATTCACGAGGAAGATTATGAGACTTTTAAAAGCAGATTTGTGGAATACGGAGATTATCTCAATGGGTCACGTCCTACTGCCGTAAATCTTAGCTGGGCCATCAAGCGTATGACAGCAGTGGTTGAGGGCAATTCCCATAAACCGGTGAAGGATATTCTGCCGTTGCTGGAAAGAGAGTGCAGGGCCATCCACCAGGAAGATATCAGGATGTGCAGGGCAATTTCCGAATTCGGTCTCAGTCTTATTAAAGACGGAGACGGTATTCTTACTCATTGTAATGCAGGGCCCCTTGCAACTTCCCGGTATGGCACTGCTCTTGGCCCTTTGATCCTGGGCAAGGAGAGGGGAATGGAATTCCATGTTTTTGCTGATGAGACAAGACCTCTTCTTCAAGGGGCAAGGCTCACTGCTTATGAGCTTGTGAAGGCGGGAATTGACGTTACCTTGATCTGCGACAATATGGCCGGCACGGTTATGAAGAACGGCTGGGTTTCCGCCTGCTTTGTAGGATGCGACCGGGTGGCAGCCAATGGGGATACTGCCAACAAAATAGGTACCAGCGTAGTTGCTGTTCTGGCAAAATATTACGGGATACCTTTCTATGTTTTGGGCCCCACATCTACCATTGATATGGAATGTGCATCCGGCGAGGATATAGAAATTGAGGAGAGGGATCCTGACGAGATAAAGAAAATGTTTTATCAAAAGCCCATGGCTTTGGAGGAAGTAAAATGTTACAATCCTGCTTTTGATGTCACTGACCACAGTCTTATTTCAGGAATCATCACGGAGAAAGGAATTTGCCGGCCGCCCTACGAGGACAGCCTGAAAGCACTGTTTATCCCAGATCCTCACCAGTTGTGAGGCAGCAGGGATCAGCCGGGCAGGCTGCTGAAGGCTGCTTTGCCGGGGAGAAAAAGTGCCGGGGTGACTGGGGCAAAAAGGAGGAGTATATGAATATTCGTTTTTATGATGCTAAAATATTGACTAAAGATTTTCAGATCCTAAAAGGAGAACTTCATGTAAAAGGGAACCGGATTTCCTACGTGGGGCCCCGGAAGCCGGAAGATGATCTTCAGTGGGAACAGTGGGACAGAGAAATCAATGCAGGAGGGAATCTGCTGATTCCCGGCTTTAAAAATGCCCATACTCATTCTGCCATGACGTTCCTGCGTTCTTTTGCAGATGACCTGCCCCTGTTGGAATGGCTGAATAAGCAGGTATTTCCCATGGAAGCCAAGCTTGTGCCGGAAGATATTTATCATTTGTCAAAGCTTGCCATACTGGAATATCTGTCAAGTGGGATCACGTCAAATTTCGATATGTACTTTCATCCCTCAGAGATTGCCAGGGCATCTGTGGACTGTGGATTCCGCACAGTAATGGTATCGCCCATGAATGATTTTTCTTCTTCACCTGAGGAGATGGAAGATAATTATGTGAAATTCAATCATTATCATCCCCTGATCAGTTACTGCCTTGGGTTCCACGGTGAGTATACGACCAGCCGCGGACGCCTGGAAGCAGTGGCCAAGCTGGCGGAGAAGTTTATGGCGCCTGTTTATACTCATAATTCCGAGAGTGAGTCTGAAGTGGAGCAGTGCCTGAAACGAAATGGGACTACGCCTACGGTGTATCTGGACAAGCTTGGGCTTTTTCAGTACGGAGGGGGAGGATATCATTGTATCCATATGTCAGAAGAGGATTTACATATTTTCAAAGAGAGAGGACTTTTTGCAGTTACAAACCCAGGCTCCAATGCGAAACTGGCCAGCGGCATTGCTCCTATTGCAAAAATGCTTGAAATGGGAATTCCGGTGGCGATCGGTACAGACGGCCCGGCCAGCAATAACTGTCTGGATATGTTCAGGGAGATGTTTTTAGTCACAGGTCTGGCGAAATTGAGAGAAAAAGACGCTTCTGCTGTGGCGGCGGATGAAGTCCTTAAGATGGCTGTGACGGAAGGCGCACGTGCAATGGGCCTTGACCAATGTACGTACCTGGGGGAAGGAATGCTTGCCGACCTTGTGATGATCGATCTCCAGCGGCCAAATATGCAGCCGGAGAATAATCTGGTAAAGAATCTTATCTATAGTGGTAGTAAGGAAAATGTAAAGCTTACTATGGTAGACGGAAAGATTCTGTATGAAAATGGTGAGTTTTATATTGGCACAGAACCTGCGGAGATTTATGCGAAAGCAAATGAAATTATCGGAAAATACCGGTAGTATTGGGGGATGAACATGCATGATAACGTTGGATAAGATGAAGAGAGATCAACCAAAGACGGAGGGCGGGCGGAGAACTTCTGTTTCCTACCATATCAGTCTGAATGTACTTGCAATATTGATTCCGTCTCTGATAATTTTTATTATTGTTTCCTGTGTGACAGCAGCAAAAGCTATTTCAGGATTGAATGACAAGCTTCTGGATGTTCAGACAGATTATGCCATTTCCATTGTGGATGACTTTTTCAGCGGAAAAATGTCAGCAGTAAAAATGTTTGAGGAGAATGACAGTTTTCAGGAATATTTTGCTTCTGTTTCAAAGCCTGAGGATATTGCAGAGTATGAAAATAAAACACAACTGTTAAAAGAGCTTGGAGATGCGCTGGAGAGAATGAAGTCAGAGGAGGTTTTCCAGGTTTGGCTGGCCGATGATAAGACAGACTGCTATTTACTGTCCAACGGTGAGGTGGTGAAAGCCGGTCTTGAGGATACATCATGGCATCAGAAGATAGGTTTTGCGAATGGTGGACTGGTTTCAGAACCATATACGGATCCGGCAAGCGGGGAGGAGATCGTTTCTGTTGTAACTTCTGTATTTAACACAAATAGTATGGAAACAGCAGGTTATGTGGGATTCGACGTTTATCTCAGCAGTGTTACGAATCTTATGGCAGGAATTAAGGTAGGGGAAGAGGGGTATATGGAACTTCTTTGTGAAGAAGGAGACTACCTGTATACCACTGATCCTACGGCAGAAAGAAAAAATGTAGATGAATTAGAAATTTCGCAGGAATATAAAGACAGCGTTAAATGTGGTTACAATGGTGTACTGAATTTTACCTATTCAGGAATCTCATATACGTCTATATTTAGAGACAGTGATATTACAGGATGGCTGGCCATTGCGACCCTGCCATTATCAGAGGTGAATTCAACCCGTAATCAGCTGATTTTGGTTCTGATAATACTTTCCATTCTTATTTTAGCTATATTAATTACGTCTATTTTTATGATTATTCATAGAATCATGAAACCTTTAAAAGAAATCAGCAGTGATGTGGAGGAGTTTTCCAAGGGAAATCTGCAGGTTGACATTAAAGTAAGAGGAAATGATGAGATAGGAAGCTTGGCTCACAGTGTTAGCTGGGCTGTGGAATCACTGAGAAATATGATCGATGATGTTTCTATGGTGTTGGGAGAGTTATCTGAAGGAAATCTCAACGTGAACATTGAAGGGGAGTATAATGGTGACTTCCTGTTTATCCGTGAGGCGTTGGAAAAGATCAGAGAATCCCTTAACTACACTCTGGGGCAGATCAGTCTTGCTGCAGAGCAGGTATCCAGCGGTTCTGAACAGGTTTCAGCGGGGGCTCAGACTCTGGCACAAGGGGCATCAGAACAGGCTGTCACAGTGGAAGAACTTGCCGCTAATATGGAAGAGATGTCAGGACAGATTTCTTCTAATGCCCAGAAAGCATCTGAGGTAAACGAAAAAGTAGCCGTAGTTGGTAATGAAGCGGAAGAAAGCAAACAGCGGATGAAGAACATGGGGGAGGCAATGCAGGCGATCCGGGAAAGCTCCCGTCAGATAGGGAAGATAGTGAAAACAATTGAAGACATTGCATTCCAGACTAATATATTGGCGCTTAATGCATCTGTGGAGGCTGCGAGGGCTGGAGAGGCGGGCAGTGGTTTTGCAGTGGTTGCAGGGGAAGTGAGAGCACTGGCCTCTAAAAGTGCAGAAGCCGCCAGAAACACCACGGCTCTGCTGCAGAATTCTCTGAATTCTGTAGACAACGGAACAAAAATCGTCCAGGAAACTACAAAATTCATACAGAGCGTGGCAGATGGCGTTACAGATATTGTAGGGGCTGTAGACGAAATATCGAAATCATCCGCCGAACAGGCACGCTCTGCTGAACAAGTGAGCCAGGGAATTAACAGAATTTCAGGAATTGTTCAAATGAACTCAGCAACAGCCCAGGAAAGTGCTGCCGCCAGCGAAGAATTTTCCGCCCAGGCATTGCTGCTGAAAGAATTGACAGACCGGTTTAAACTCAAAAATTAAACTTTAAAGGGATTACAGAGAGGAGCCGGAGGTGGCCCCTCTCTGCTGTTTATGTCTAAACCAGTGACACCGGCATAACAACTCAGACAGGTCTGAATTGTCACACACCGCCCCGCGGTTTCACAATTTGCGCCCCAGCTACTTGACAAACAGAACAAAAAATGCTAAAATTATTTACGTACAATGTAAAGGGAGTAGCTGAACACCTGTAGCCGGGTGGGTTTGAAATCGTCAACCGATGCTGGAGAAGCATCCGTATCAAATGAGATAGCAAGACTTTTATTGTGGCAGATGTCATGATAAGAGTCTTTTTTTATTTCATGACAAGACGGAACTTTGAATCCTGGAATCGGGCTGACTCGTTATTGAGTATAGAGGAAGGAGTATCTTTGACATCTGCTGAACATAAGAGCGGCTGGAAAAGGAGGATTTTTATAATGAGTAATGAATTGATGAGAAAAGAAGTACAGGAGGCAATTGATGCCGGAGAGCGGGCGCTTTACAGCCTCAGGGCAGCCCAGGAGAAGCTGCACAGTGCAAGGAACTGGGGAATCTTCGACATGCTGGGAGGGGGATTTTTCAGTGATATGATGAAGCACTCTAAAATGAATGATGCTTCCAGGTATATGGAGAGTGCAAAGGAAGATCTGCTTATATTCCAGCGGGAGCTGAGAGACATCCAGGTGCCCTTGGACTTCCGCATGGACGTAGGCAGCTTCCTTACATTTGCCGATTTTTTCTTTGACGGTATTGTGGCTGACTATCTGGTACAGTCTAAAATTTCAGAAGCCAGAGAACAGGTAGACGATGCAGTGGATCGTGTGAGTGCTCTCTTGGGCGAATTGAAGCAGATGAGGGGTTATGTTTGATAAGAGGATATATACCAACTGGCCCTCGGATGCTTGAATCTTACACTTATATATTTAGGAGGATTTGAATATGGGATGTTTAGGTAATTTGTTATGGTTTATTTTCGGAGGATTTTTAAGCGGTATCAGCTGGTGTCTGGCCGGATGTCTGTGGTGTATTACTATTGTGGGAATTCCGGTTGGGATGCAGTGCTTTAAGTTTGCTTCCTTGAGCTTCTTTCCTTTTGGAAAAGATGTACGTTATGGAGGAGGGGCCGGTTCTCTTATATTGAATGTTATCTGGCTCATTGTTTCCGGTGTTCCTCTGGCACTGGAGCACGTGATATTTGGATGTATCCTCTGTGTGACAGTGATTGGAATACCTTTTGGAATGCAGCATTTTAAACTTGCAAAGCTGGCACTTATGCCTTTTGGTTCTGAGGTATATTAAATGAGAAAAAGCCATAAAAAGACTCCTTGGGAAAAGGAGTGGCAGGAGCTTGAAAAAAGAGAGCAGAAATACCTTGAGAAGAGGGCGGAGAAGAAATCCTCCGCCCTTAACCGGTTTTTGGAGGAAAAAGTGCCGCCGGGATTGTCGGATAAGCTGGAAAGTGCTTTTTCCGGTGCATTCAGGCTCGTTTTTGAAAAGGGTACGGGAGTCATTGAGAAAACGTACAAAAAGGATGAGATGGAAAAGACATATCAGGTGAATTCCTATGCCGCAAAGGTGAGAAATACCAGGAAATCCCTGAAGGTGTTCCAGAAAAAAGCAGCATCATCCGGAAACAAGAATCTGATCCTTTCCGGGGTGGAGGGTGTGGGTCTGGGAGCGCTGGGCATCGGACTGCCGGTGCTCTTTCCGGGGAGCTGCTGTATATGAAATTTTTGCAGGGACTTCCTGTAGTGGGAATGGCAGGAGGAATTTATGATGCAATCTACTTGCAAGAAATTCTTGCTTATGCGAAAATAAAGTATCACAAGCGTTTTCTCCTGCGGTGCAGCAGAGATAAAGCCATTCTTAAAGAGAGGGAATAGAATATGCATGAGGTGGAGGTTAAAGGGATTTTATCTGCGGGAAACGGTATGAATCTTTACCGGGGGTGCAGCCACGGCTGTATCTACTGCGACTCCAGAAGTACCTGTTACCAGATGGGGCATGATTTTGAGGACATAGAAGTAAAAAGTAATGCACTTTCTCTTTTGGAGAGTACCTTGAAGCACAAGAGAAAGAAAGGAATGGTGGGTACGGGAGCCATGTGTGATCCTTATATCCCTCTTGAACTGTCCCTTTGCCATACAAGAAAGGCCCTGGAGCTTATTGAACGTTACGGATTCGGGGCGGCAATACAGACGAAATCGGCGGGAATACTTCGTGATCTGGATATTCTAAAGAGGATTAACCAGCATACCAAATGTGTTGTGCAGATGACCTTGACCACATTTGACGAAAGGCTTTGCTCAATATTGGAGCCTTATGTTTCCACTACAAAGGAACGGGCGGAGGCTCTTGAAGTTTTACGGGACAACGGTATTCCCACGGTGGTTTGGCTGTCACCTATTCTTCCTTATATCAATGATACAAGAGAGAATATCCAAGGAATACTGGATTACTGCGTAAAGGCTCAGGTTAAGGGAATTATCTGTTTCGGTATGGGGCTTACTTTGCGGGAGGGAAACAGGGAATATTTTTACCGGAAACTGGATGAAAATTTTCCGGGCATGAAGCAGCGGTATATTCAGGAGTTCGGAAATGCTTATGAAATCAACAGCCCGGGAAACAAAGAACTGATGGGCATTTTTAAACAGACCTGCAGGGAAAACGGAATTATGTATAATGTCAATGAAATATTTGAATATCTTCATACCTTTGAGAATAAGGATGAAGGGGAACAGATGTGTCTGTTCTGAAATGGATTCACTGCGCCGTCTGCTATCCCGCCGGAATTATGGGAGATACAGGGAGTTATGTATAATCAGGGGAAAATGGAAGATTCTAAGGAGGTATAACATTTGAAACATGATCAGCAGGATATGAAGCTTAAAATAATCGCCAGGATCCACAACGATTTTCCGACGAAATTCGGTATCCCTCACCAGAGCGGCAGGATAGACGCATTGAAAGCCACAATTGTCTTTGAACCGGAATACCGTAATTCAGAGGCAGTGCGCGGTCTGGAAGAATTCACTCATATTTGGATCATCTGGCAGTTCTCTCAGGCAGTAAGAGAGGACTGGTCCCCTACGGTCAGGCCGCCTCGTCTTGGAGGAAATGTGCGCAAGGGGGTGTTTGCCACCCGTTCACCTTTCAGGCCGAATGCCCTTGGGCTTTCTTCTGTAAAGCTGGAGGATATTGAATTTCATCCCGATTTGGGTCCGGTTCTCCATGTGTCAGGTGCAGACTTGATGGATGAGACTCCCATTTATGATATTAAGCCTTATCTTCCTTATGTGGACAGTCATCCTGAGGCAGCAGGAGGATTTACAGACAGCATAAAAGAACACAGGCTGAAGGTAGAATTTCCTCAAAAGTGGCTTTCCTGTATCCCCGGGGAACTTAAGGAGGCTCTTATGGAGGTGCTGGCAAACGATCCAAGGCCGGGCTACCAAAAGGATCCGGAGCGAGTGTATGGTTTGGCCTTTGGAAATAAGGATGTACATTTCAAGGTGAAGGACGATATTTTGACAGTGTGTGACGTCACTGATTTTGTGAAAGATGACAGTGGGGAAAAGTGACACTGAGGGTTTCTGGATAGAGTAATTGTGTATTGGTGAAGAAACAGTGTAACGAAGAATTACAGTCCGTAACGGTAGCAGGAGGGCAGGATATGTGCGGCAGATATTATTTTGATGAAGAAGTAAGTGAGGCTGTGCGGCAATTGACGGGAGAGCTGGAGGCAGGAATACAGCAGGGGGATGTGCATCCCTCTGAGAAGGCAGTGGTGCTCACATCCCGGGGACAGGAGATGTCTGCCGAGCTGATGCCCTGGGGATTTCCCAAATATGAAGGTAAGGGCCTTGTGATCAATGCAAGAGCAGAGACTGCCCTTGTCCGTCCTATGTTTCGTGACAGTGTGAAAATGCGGCGGTGTGTGATTCCGGCCAGACATTTTTATGAGTGGGACAAGGATAAAAATAAGGTGACATTTAAAAGCATAGAGGATAAGGTTCTGTATATGGCCGGGATGTTTGATACTTTTCAGGGAGAGGATCGTTTTCTCATTATCACCACCCAGGCAAATGAGTCTATGAGCCAGGTACATGACAGGATGCCCCTTATTCTGGACAGAGCTGAGCTGGAGGCTTGGCTTTGTGATGGAAACAGTACGGAAGATTTCCTTCGCAAAAAGCCCAGGCAGCTTGCAAAAGAACAGGAGTATGAACAGCAGAGGCTGCCTTTTCTATAAGGGGCAGAAGCATAATTTATCTATAAATTCGCTTCTGCTTCAATTCTTATGTGTAATTTCCAAAATATTCTCAGAACATATCCTTCCCGCAGTGGGAGCTTTTTTTATGCTGGAGTGTGTTTGAAATTTCATTCCGGTAAGCTACAAGTCCCACTTTGCGGTATCTCTTTTATTTCAAATAGAAGGTTTCGACTTTCCTGATACATAAAAATCCACCGGAATCGAACACAAAGTGCAGGGAAACACAGCTTGGACAGCAACAGCTTTAACAAAATATCATACGCATTATTGTGCAATGTGTATAGAAAAATGCGGAATCACCTTTCGCTATTTTGAAAAGAGCAGGAATCATAAAGAATAAATCAATTTTCATAATAGCAAAGAAACACCTAAAATGTAATAATCCAAATATACTGATTGTGCACAATAGATGAAAAACAGGAGGTAGATAGTTTGGAGGTTTTTACTAATTTAATGAACGGGTTGAATTCCGTTGTCTGGTGTATGGTGCTGGTGTTTCTCTGCCTGGGCGCCGGCCTGTGGTTCTCTGTGAAAATGCGTTTTCCCCAGGTAAGAATGTTTAAAGAGATGGTTAAGCTTTTGATCCATGGTGAAAAGTCTGAAAGCGGTATATCACCCTTCCAGGCCTTTGCAGCCACAGTAGGTTCCCGCGTTGGTATGGGAAACATTGCAGGTGTTGCCACAGCAATTTTTTTCGGAGGTCCGGGAGCGGTATTCTGGATGTGGGTGATCGCATTTATCGGTGCAAGCTCAGCGTTTATGGAATCAGCTCTGGCTCAGGCCTACAAGGTGAGAAGCGGCAAGGAATATTTAGGCGGTCCGGCTTATTTTATTGAGAGGGCATTGAAATGTAAACCTTATGCAGTTGCTTTTGCCATTGTCACCATACTGGGGCCTGGAATCCTGATGCCTGGACTTCACGTAAATTCCATTGCTTCTACATATGAGGAAGCTTTCGGCGCAAACATGATAGTGGTGGGAGTGATCTTCTGTGCAGTTTTTGCCCTGGTTATCTGCGGAGGTATTAAGAGAATCGCAAAAACTGCAGAATATATGGCACCGGTAATGTGTGTGATCTATGTTGTAATGGGATTTAGCATCATTTTGCTTCGTATTAAAGATGTGCCGTCAGTATTCGGAATGATTTTCTCATCAGCCTTTGGAGTACATGCAGTGTTTGGCGGTATTGTAGGTTCGGCTCTTTCATGGGGCGTGAAAAGGGGTATTTATTCCAATGAAGCAGGACAAGGCTCAGGGGCTATTGTGTCTGCCGCTGCGGAATGTTCCCATCCTGCAAAGCAGGGACTTGTACAGGCATTTTCCGTATATATTGATACCCTCATTGTATGTACCACATCGGCTTTGATCATTCTGCTTACAGGTACGTTTAATACAGTAGGGGCGGATGGAACTACAATGCTGGTTGATAATATCCCCAATGTGGAATATGGAATCCGCTGGGCGCAGAACGCTTTGAATTCCGCATATGGCGGGACATGGGGCGGCAAGGTGCTTGCAATTGTTATTATTATGTTCGTTTTCACCTCTCTTATGGGATATTACTATCAGGCGGAGGCAAATGTCCGCTATTTGTTCAAGGGTAATAAAATGGCTATCTGGGTGATGAGAGTGGTATTCCTTTTTTCAGCATTTTCCGGAGTGCTGGTAAACGGACAGATTATCTGGACCATGGGGGATACAGGTGCAGGTATGATGGCATGGCTGAATATTATTGCAATCCTCCTTCTTTCCAAGAAGGGCTTCGCACTTCTTAAGGATTATGAGGAGCAGAAAAAAGCAGGCAAGGACCCTGTATTTGATCCTGAGAAATTCGGCATTAACGATGAAACTGGTGTTTGGACAAAATATAAAAACAGATAATAAGAAAGGATGAAATGATCATGTTAAAAGTTACAAGACAGACAGACCCTGATTTAGCGAAGTTAGTAGATTTAGAACTGGAGCGCCAGGAGCACAATATTGAGATGATTGCTTCTGAAAGTACAGCTCCCCTGGCAGTTATGGAGCTGACAGGAAGTGTATTTACAAACAAGACACTTGAGGGATATCCGGGAGCGCGTTTTCAGGCAGGATCCCATATCGCAGACCAGGTTGAGACTATGGCAGTGGAAAGAGCCAAGGAATTATATGGGGCAGAGCACTGCAATATCCAGTCCTATTCAGGTTCCACAGCCAATTATAGTGTATTTGCTTCTGTGCTCAAGCCGGGAGACCGTGTTTTAAGTATGCGTCTTGATCAGGGCGGACATCTGACCCATGGTTCACCTGCCAACTGGGTGAGCAAGATTTATGAGTTTGATTTTTATGCAATGGATCCGGAGACAGAGTTGATCGATTATGATGCCTTGGAGAAAAAGGCAGAGGAATTTAAGCCAAAGCTGATCATTGCAGGTGCCAGCTCATATTCCAGGCTTATTGACTATGAGAGAATTGCAGAAACTGCAAAAAAAGTGGGCGCTTATTTTATGGTGGATATGGCTCACATAGCAGGACTTGTGGCAGCGGGTGTCATTCCAAGCCCTATTCCCTATGCTGATTTTGTCACCTCTTCCACCACAAAAACCTTCTGCAGCGCAAGAAGCGGTATGGTCTTCTGTAAGGCAGAGCACGCAAAGCTTTTGGACAAGGGCACTTTCCCGGGGGCATTAGGATCTATTCAGCTGCACACTATGGCTGCGAAGGCATGGTCCTTTAAATATGCGGCAACACCGGAATTTAAGGCGATCATGGAGCAGGTTGTGAAAAATGCACAATGTTTGGCAGAAGAGCTTACAAAGCATGGTTTCCGCATTGTAAGCGGAGGAACGGATAACCATCTTCTGGTGGCAGATTTGAGAAATAAGGGGATTACAGGAAAAGCATTCCAGAATGCACTTGACAGCATAGGAATTACGGTAAATAAAAATATGGTTCCCTTTGACCCGGAAAAGCCGTCAGTGACAAGCGGGGTGCGTATCGGTCTTACGGCAGTCACCCAGAGAGGGCTGAAGGAAGGGGAAATCCGTGAAATTGCAGAGATTATGAATGAGGTTGCCAATGCTCCTGCGGATGAGGCAAACCTTGCAGCCTGCAAGGCTAAGGCCCAGGCATTGATTGCCAGATTCCCCCTTTATCCGGCAGGTGCCTTTGACGAAAATTGATCCCATACGCCTCCTTTGAAGGCGATAGGAATGAATACTGCCATTGTGCTTGACATGGCAGTATTTTTTCCATACAGTAGAAGGGAAGAAAGTGTTTTTTTTACATATTGGGACAGCTTAAGGCAAAGGAGGAAGGGTGATCATGGGAATTCAGGAGAAGGACTGGGGGAGTATTGAGTGGATGGACAACGGAGAGGAAGGGCTTTTCCAAAAGGGCTTGAATGTGGGAATCGTAACCTTGCGGACAGGAGCGCATCAGCAGGCCCATGTCCACTATGAGGAGCAGGTTTTTTACGTGATCCAGGGACAGGCTATTTCTCTGATCAACGGGGAGAAGGTAAGCTTAAGCGCGGGTAAGTTTTTCCGCTGGCCGGCAGGTGTGACACATGAAATTTTTAATATCGGGAATATACCTTTCCAGCATCTTCTGATTTCCAATCCTTCAGGAATTGATCTGGATCAGTTTTTGGAAGAGAAGAAGGTTGCACATTACCTTACGGAAAAACAGAAGGAGGATCTTCTTTTTATGGCTGTGGAAGCTGTGCGCACCCAGTTTCTGGAAACACTTCCTTATGCTTATGCAATTTTTGATTTGAATGGAAGGCTGGTGAGCCGGAGTGTTTACCAGACAGAGTTCTGCAGAAAAAACTGCGGTGCAGGAGAGAATGACGGTTGTCCTTGTATGGTGAAGGATAAAAATCCGGAGGATGAGAAGGAAAGGATGGTAAGCTGTCCAAAGGGAATGACTTTGTTTTGTATTCCTGTTTTTTTCAGCGGGAATTATCTGGGGCATATCCAGGGAGGCTATATTTATCAGTCACAGCAGATAACAGAGACCTTACAGGAGGTATATGACACTCCGGAAAGTACTGCCATAGGTATCAGGAACCTGTTGAAGAAAATTGCCAAGGCCATCAAGAACTACTGTGAGTTTGAGGAATTCCGAAGAGAGCTTCTGGACCGTGAGATGAAAATCAACAATTCCCGGGAAAAACAGAGAATCCTTATGACAAGCCTGAAAAAGGCAGAGTATGCAGTGACGGATTTGAAAATAAACAATCATTTTCTCTTTAATACCCTGAACAGCATGGCGTCAATGGCATTGGACGGAGGGCAGATGTCCCTTTACCAGTCCATTGTAAACCTTTCTAAAATGTTTCACTATACCTTGAGAAATCAGAGTAATATTGTCCCCCTCAGCAAAGAAATGGAATTTCTGCGGGCATATCTTCAGCTTCAGAAGCTTCGCTATGGGGAGAATCTTCACGTGGAGGATAACTGGGACAAATCCTTTGGGGAGTATCTGGTGCCCTTCCATTTTCTCCAGCCTATTGTGGAAAATGCTTTTGTACACGGGTTTGGGGAAGAAGAAAATAAGTATTTGAAAATATCTTTTGAGAAGAGCGGAAAGTACCTTAAAATTGTTGTGCAGAATTCCGGTAAAAGTATGGATGAAGCCTTGTGTTCTTCTATTAATAAAGCGATGAAGAGTAATACCTCCCATGGGATTTCTATGATATACCATAAGCTTTCATCTATATATGGAAAGGATTTTCATTTTATGGCAATTCAGGATGAGGAGGGAGGATGCTTCTCTATGGAAATTCCTGTTTTGGACAGAAAGGAAGGGATAGGAGATGATACGTGCAGTGATCTGTGATGATGAAAAAGCAGCCGGTAATATTATCCGGTTTTTCATCGAACAAGAAAAGCTCCCCATACATATTGCAGGTATGGCTGTCAATGGAAGAGATGCCCTTAAGCTCATCCGGAAGGAAAAGCCGGATTTGGCTTTTATGGATATCAATATGCCTTATATGAATGGTTTCGAGGTTATCAGCCAGGTTCCGGAGACGAAATTTATTGTCATCACAGCCTATGATTCCTTCAGCTATGCACAGAAGGCCCTGCGTCTGGGGGCCAGTGATATTATTTCCAAGCCCATTGAGCTTAGTCAGCTGAAAGAGGCTGTCAGCAGGGCTGTGGGGTGGAATTTTACAGCCAATGATACAGTGAACAAGATGCTGTGTTATATTCACAGCCACTATACGGAAAATATCTCCCTGGAGGATCTGGAGGAGATCACCTATTGTACCAAGAGCCATATTTCCAGGCTATTTAAAAAGTATATGGAGGTCTCTGTTTTGAATTATATCCATACCCTTCGGATAGAAAAGGCAGTAGTATATTTAAAAGAGGGACGCCTTGGCATACAGGAAATTTCAGAGAAGGTAGGGTATCAGAACCTGAATAATTTTTATAAATATTTTAAGCAGCAGAAAGGAGAAACCCCGGCAGTCTTTCTTCAGAATCAGAATGCCGGAAAGTGGTAATATGGAAAAAGATAAAATCAAACAACTGACAGACAACAGTCCGTTACTGCAAAAAGCGGCAGCAGGACAAGAGACAGTATGGGTGAACCCGGATAAGACTGAGTTTCGAAAGGCCATGGAAAATTCTGAGCTGACCTTAAAGGATGTGGATGACGCCGAGGCCAGGCTTGCCCGTTTTGCACCCTTTATTATGAAGTGTTTCCCCGAGACAAGGGACAAAAAGGGGCTGATTGAATCTGCACTCACTCCCATTCCCAACATGCAGAAAAGATTAAATGAGAAATACATGGCGCAGCTTCCGGGAAAGCTTCTCCTGAAGCAGGACAGCCACCTTGCCATAGCAGGCTCAATTAAGGCCAGGGGCGGAATCTATGAGGTACTGAAATATACAGAGGATCTGGCTCTGGAACACGGTTTGATCACTCTGGAAGATTCCTACGAAAAACTGGTGGAGCCGGCCTGCCGAGATTTTTTCAGCAAATATACGATTCAGGTAGGGTCTACCGGCAACTTAGGAATGAGCATCGGAATCATGAGTGCTGCAGTAGGTTACCAGGTAATTGTCCACATGTCTGCAGATGCTAAGGAATGGAAAAAAGAACTCCTGCGCAGCCATGGAGTAAAGGTTGTGGAATATGAATCTGATTACAGCATAGCCGTGGAAAATGGAAGAAAACTGTCCGACGCTGACCCCATGAGCTATTTCGTGGATGACGAAAATTCCAGAAATCTCTTTCTGGGCTACGCAGTTGCAGCAAAACGGCTGGTATGCCAGCTTAAAGACCTGGGAATCACAGTGGATGCAGACCATCCCCTCTTTACCTACATTCCCTGCGGCGTAGGCGGCGCACCCGGCGGAGTCACCTTTGGCCTGAAACAGATGTTCAAAGACAGCGTCCACTGCTTCTTCATCGAACCTGTACAAGCCCCATGTATGATGGTAGGAATGGCCACAGGCCTTAATAATGAAATATCAGTGCAGGACATAGGTCTCAGCGGACTTACCCATGCCGACGGCCTTGCAGTAGGACGCCCCTCAGGATTTGTAGGCGGAGTGATGAAAGAATTCCTAAGCGGAGAATTCACCGTAAAAGACGGAAAAATCTATGATTACATGCGCGACCTTTTAGAAACCGAAAACATCTTCCTGGAACCCAGTGCCTGCGCAGCCTTCCAAGGCCCCGCCCATATCAACAAAGCCCCCGAAACCCTCCAATATCTTACAAACCAAACCCTTACAGACAAAATGGACAATGCCACCCACATCGCATGGGCCACCGGCGGCAGCCTAGTCCCCCCCGAAATAAGAGAAGAATACAAAAAAACCTATTTATAATCTATTATACTTTAATCACCCTTACCATAACCTACCAGTTCGTATCTCACGTAGAGGCAACGAAGGAGCCGGGGCAAGGGATGTCCGCCGCTGACAGGCTTGCGGAAGCGCGCCTGAAAATCCAGTGCTTACGGAGACTTAGACGCGAAGGCTCTCCTGAGCGCCTTAGTCGCAGTTAGCACTTAGTTGAAGGGAAGCGAGCGCCTGTCAGCGGCGGACATCCCTTGCCCCGGCTCCCCCCCCGCTGAACTCAACTTACGTCTCCAGCTTCTGCTCCAATATATAAAAGGAAAGATGAAGAATAAGCCTCTCCTTACTGTCCTCCAGATCGATCCCCGCAATCTTCCGTATTCTCTCCAACCGGTAGAACAGGGTGCTGCGATGGATAAAAAGCTCCTTGGAAGTCTGAAGGATATTCCGTTCAAGCTCCAGGTGAACCTTCAATGTATGATATAAATCTGTACCATTTTTGTCATCATAGTTCTTCAGCAAAAGCAGCTTTTCCGAACAGAGAAGCTCAGCCGGAATTTCTTCCCTTCCTTTTTTTAAAAGATATTCCAGAAGGAAATCGTCAAAGCGGTAGCACCAAGTCATACTTTCGCTTTTCCTGCCCAGATCAAGGGCCATACTTGCCTGAAGGTACCCCTGGGGGACAAGCATGAAATCGTGGATTTCAGAGCTAGCCCCCATTTTTAACAATCCTTCGCGAAGGAGGATGGCCAGACTGCTGATAACCTCTGAGGAAGAGTGATGGCCGTAGGAGAGATTTACCACCACGGCAATGCTGCGCTTGTACAGAAAGGCATGGCCTGAAGGAATCTGAGTCTCTATATGACCAAGAGTGGCGGCAGCGGACAGAATGCTGATATCACGCTGTTCCGTTTCCAGACGGAGGCACAGGTAGCGGTCATTCTGCTTCCAGTGCAGAAAATACAGGTAATTCAGGATGCTTTGGCGGTCTGTGATAGTGCCGTCCAGATATTCGTTGAAAAACCGGTCCATGTCATTTCCTGTACTTAAGTAAAATAAGCTTTTGTGCCTGATGGCCATTTCAATAAATTTTCCAAGGTATTCCAGAGTCAGATAATTGCCTGGTTTTAGTTCGCTTTGAAGCTCATCCACACAGATCCTGCCCTCATACCGGCTGCCGTTCCACAGATTTACGAAGAGGATCCGGTATCCACGCTGCTCGGCAGAGAAAAGAGAGGGTACTTTCTTACTGAGTGTGTCCAGGTATTCTGTGTCTGCCTTGAAGTCGTGAATGAGACTTAAAGGAACCATGTTCCGTCCTGTCCGTGAATCACGCTCCCATACAGTCATGCCCTGTACATATCTTGGACAGGAGAGAATATAAAAATCCGTGTCGTGGATGAACATAGGATTGTTAAACAGCTCCAGGCTGGCGGATAGCATGTCATCCAGGGGATGCTCACTGTTGAGGGCATACTGCAGGCGGCGGTCCCATTTCCTGTACTTGTCAAAGGTGTCCTGGGCAAGCTCCAGGGCATCATAAATACTGTTAAAATCCTTAAGCTCAATGACAGAGCAGCTTTTGTGAAAGAGAGTGATGTCGGTATGCCCCACAGAGATAAAAGAAATGTCTCTGTACTGCATGAAGTTTTTATCCGGGTCAGAACCGTGGATAAAGTAAACATATTGGGAATACAGTGTTTTACCTTTCTGAAATAATCTGACGCCTTCAAGAAAGGCACGGTCGTTCTGTGCGTACAAGGTCACATTTTTAAAATCTTCAGAGAAGGCATCAGCCAGTATCTGCATGTTTAGATGAAAGGAAAGGTTTTTTTCTTCTGAATTTAAAAACAGTTCTGTCAAGGCCGGATTCTCCTTTTTTATCAATAAGATGGTAACAACAGTATAGCATTGCTTACCGGAAAGTGCAAAGTGAACAAGCCCCTCATTAGTTGAAGGGCTTGTTCACTTTGCTTTGTCAGAATATATGTTTTTTATCAGATGCCATAGGTTTCTTTGTTATATTTTTCTATTTCATCAGCTATGATTTCATCTGTTTGAGGATAGATCGTTCCTGAAAGACCATATGTCATACAGGGGATAAAGTGTCCCCCTGGTCCGTAGGTGCTGCAGGCTCTGCGAACATCCTTGCGGATTTCTTCTTCTGTCGCGTCAACTCTGTCAATAGTGGCGTCGATGCCGCCCATAAGTGTCATCCGGCCGTCAAGCTGCTTCTGCATTTCCACAATATTGTTTTCTGGAAGAACACCCTGCCATACATCCACACCAATCTCCACCATATCTTCGATGATGGGTTCCAGGAAGGAATCTGCGTGGTGCATGACCAATACGCCATGGTCGTGCATATAACCGTAAATCCTGCGGTAGTGCTCCTTGAAATATTCTCTCCAGGTGTCCGGCTGCATAAAGAGACTTGTCTTGGAACCCCAGTCATCATGGGACAGGATGATATCAGGATGGAGATTGTCTACAAGAAGCTTTGCATACTGAAAGCGGTATTCTGCGATGGCGTCAATTAATTCCTTCATAGATTCCGGTTCCAGCAGAAGATTCATGAGAGCATCCTCAAAACCCATGAGGAAATGACTTTGTTCAAAGATTCCTGTGCCCATAAAGCCCAAAACCAGTTTTTCATCCCGGTTTACTTCAGATGCTGATTTCAGGGCATCTTCCCAGCCGCTGCTGCAGTTTGCCACAAGGTCAGGAACCTTTACATAGTCTTGCCATTGTGTTATATCCGGGCATACCTTATTGGTTTCTGTTACGTGGGGCATTGGTCCCGGTGCGTCTTCCGGGAAAAGGATCTCAGTTCCCCAGCGGTCAACAGAGGTCTTACCTCTTACACGGTTCCCTCTCGTAAATTTCTGGAGAGGGTCATTCATAATGGGAACAAAGGGCTGGTACTGGTTGACCAGACGATCCGGTTTTCCGTCCTTCTTTAATGTTTCAAGAAAATTTTGTTTTGGTGTCAGCATTTCTGTTCCTCCATTTCCATATATTTTATACGGCTGTAACGGTACAATTCGTCTGCCAGGTTTACTGCACGGTCCGGTTTCTCATCTCTTAAGCGGCAAGCAAAACGGCCGGTCATTCCAAGTTCATCTACTTTTTTATGAATGTCGGAAACTGCATCCTCATCACTCATATCAGCGGGAATGATGTATAATGTGCACTGGGCTAAATCCTTGCCGTATTCTTTCATGATAGCAGCCTTGTCGTTGGCACTGTCCTGGCCTTCCCAGGCATCGAATCCCGCTTCGATAATGAGGGGCATTAATGTTTTAATGCATCCGCAGGAGTGAAGACAGATGTACATGCCCATATCGTGGGCTGCCTTGGTGATTTTTTTATACTGAGGCAGGAAAAGTTCTTCATAGGTATCCGGGGAGAAGAAGGTGCTGATCTGAGTGCCCATATCATCGTGGAAAAGGATCATATCCGTGTGATAAACATCATGTGCGATTTTTATCAGTTCAATGTGCCAGTCCACAAGCTTGTCATAAAAAGCGGTCAATTCCTCCGGCTCTTCCAGGAGGGCACAGAAGGCTTCTTCAAAGCTGATAAGGTCTGCAGTTCTCTCAAATAACCCGTTTACAATGACAAAGTAGGAAAAACGGTCAGGAGCAATCCTGTTCTTATAATTCTCTTCATAATCCTTCTGCCAGTCAATGGCAGATAAATCCGGAAACTCCAATTCTTCCCGCCATTTGGTGATATCAGACAATCTTTGGGTGCCAGGTTTGACCATGGCAGCCTTTGTGTTGGGCTCGTATTCCCATTCAATACCGAACCAGTCTGTGCCGCCGAAATTCCTGGCTTTTGCGTCAGGCATCACCAGTGGCTGGATGGCATTGTTGTCCAGAGTCTGGTTTGGAACCCAGAGAGGCATTTTCCCTTCCAGCATGCGCAGCATATTTTCTTTTGGAGTGATGGGACGGTTGTATTTGGGAACGATACTGTCCGGAGCGCCATAGATACCGGGCATACTGTATTCACCTATGATCTCCAGTTCTTTTTCGTCAAATTTCATTTTGTGATACCTCCTGTTTTGAAAGGAATTCTTATTTAATTCTTCAAATAAATATTGTTAATTTCTTGCTGCGATTTCAGCAGAATACTGTTCTACTTTTTCTTTTGTCAGGCGGAAACCAAGGAGCAGAAGTACGGCTGCTACAATAAGAGCCAAGGCCGGAATCACCATAAATGCCATACAGATACCTTTTTTCAGTTCCACAGTTGCCATTGCAGCGTCAATGCTTGGATCGAAAGCTGCAAATGCCAGACAGGCGGAGATAATGATTCCTCTTGTCATAACGCCTACCTTTAAGGGCACATTCTGTAGACCGCTGATCCATCCTGTGGCATTCTTGCCTGTTTTCCACTCAGAGTAGATGATCGTGTCCGCATACAGTGCAGGAGTACAGGCATAGGCAATGCCGTATCCGAATTGAGCTACAGACATAAGAACGATGACCATAGTCACATTGGAGTATGTGAAGTTGGCTGCGAACAAAATGGCTGCCATCACGAAGAAGGTGAAAATGGTAGTAGTTCTTGTGGATATTTTCTTGGCCATGTTTTTGGCCAGGTAGGAGCCGATGACACAAAGAATGTTGGATACCAGGATGTAGGTAGCCAGCAGGCCGGCATCCTGTGCAACATAGGTAAAATAATAAATCGCAACGCCGGAGCACACGAAGTTAAACATCCATTTTGCTAAATCTGCCAGAAGCAGAGTAAGGAGCGGAGGATTCTGCAAAAGCGCCTTGATCAGATCCTTGCCGCTTGTTTTGGAAGTATCCTTCTTTGCAGCATTGGCATTTGACTGGCTTTCCACCTCTTCATATCCGTCGAACATTTTAAAGTGAGCATAGTACATAACGGCCATGATGCATCCAAGAACGAAAGCTGTTGCACCGTACTGGCTTTTTTCTCCGATCATACCTGCAAAAAGGGCTGCCAGAGGAGGTCCTACATAGGAGAAAATAACCTTGGACAGATTGGCCCATGCAGCTCTTGTGGAGGCAAGCTGGGCTCTGTCATCCGGTGTTTTTCCGGCAACAGCTATCATTGAAACATTGGCCACATAAGGGAAGTTCCACACTACATGGCTTACCACAGCAGCAATTATAATGATAGCGATGGACAAAGGACCGTCACCTATTTTCAGGAACTGGAATGCATAGAGGAACGGGACCATCCATGGAAGAAGAATCAGCCAGGAACGATAACGGCCCCATTTTTTAGGTTTAATACTGTTAAGGATAGCGCCGTATATCCAGGAAAGGCAGGCGTCGATCACACTTGCGACAGTTGTGATGAAGGAGACGGTTGCCAGCCCAAACTGAGCCAGGTTGGTAAGGAAAAAGGTAAAGTAATAGCTTTCTACATTGGTCATCAGGGTAAAACCGCAGTCGCCGATTCCATAAAACAGTTTGAGGGCTTTGCTAAGTTCCTTTTTCTCAGGTTTTTCCGAACCTTTGGAATTTGTGTTGCCGGGGTTGCTTTCACTACTCATTTGTATCTCTCCCTTCATTTCGGACAAAAAACATACTTTGCCCATCATACTTTTTGTTCACACACCGGTATGCTGTTGATAATTAATAAATTCAGTATATACCGGTGTCTGTTTTGAGTAAATCCGCACAGAGTTTTATTTATGGGAAAATGATTCATACTTTTTGTAGTATACGATACAGAAAAATGACGAAAGATTTTCAGGAGTTACATTTGGCTTTACAAATAAGAAAATTTCTGTTTATAATGAACACATCACATATGTACGGTATGCTTTGGGAGGAGGATTTTTTTGATCATGTACGAGTCTATGTATGCACCTGTTCCTGATGTGGACGCTTATTTAGAGCGGATTCACTGCAAACGTCCCAAGGCTCTTATAAAAGAAAGTCTGGATGAGCTGGTTTTCAGCCATCAGTGCTGTGTGCCCTTTGAAAATCTTGACGTGTGGATGTTTAAGAAGGAGATATCTCTGGATATCCATACAATTTTTGAAAAAGTAGTGACTAACCGCAGGGGCGGCTACTGCTTTGAACTGAATGCATTGTTTACTGCCTTGCTGAATGGCCTGGGATTTCATGCATACTCCTGTATGTGCAGGATTACAAGGAATAAGGATTATGTGCCCCTTGTCCTTCACAGAGGAATCATTGCAGAGATAGAGGACAGGAAATATTTCTGTGATGTGGGTTACGGCGGTCCTATGCCCCCGGCATCAATTCTTGTGGAGGACGGGGCAGAGCTTCATGCCCGGGGAGAGGATTATTATATGTACCGCTCAGATTCGTCCTGGTGGACCATAAAAAGAAAGAAAAGCAGCGGTGATATGGAATCCATGCTCCAGTTCTATACAATGCCTCAGGAACCTGTAAACTATATTCCTATGAATGAATACTGCTCCAGGAGTGAAAAATCCGTTTTCTGTCAGAAGCTATATGTGAACAGAAGGACGGAAGACGGGAATGTGTCTATTATGGGGAATTGTTTCGTTCAGGTGAAGGAGGGGCAGGTGCTTCAGGACAGGGAATTTGGAGAAGAAGAGCTTCCAGGTCTTCTGAAGGAATATTTCGGGATAGAAGTGTGAAGCAAAGTGAAGGTTGAGGCAGGTCTGCGCATTTACTGCGCAGACTGTCTGAAATGAAAAATCTTTTGACAACAAAGGGAAAGCGTGGTATGATACAATAAAGTTAGCGAAAGCTAACTAAAAATATGCGACAGAGTTAGTTGAATACAACTTAATCGGGTGAAGATAAGAAGAGGTGAAGCTATGAGCGTTGTGATTGTAGGCGGAAATGAGAGAATGGTATGTCAGTATGAGGACATCTGCAAAGGCTACGGATGTAAGGCTAAGGTATTTGCAAAGGAGAAGGGTGCAATGAAGAAAAAGATCGGCGTGCCGGATCTGCTGATACTTTTTACCAGCACGGTATCCCACAAGATGGTGAACTGTGCCGTGGAGGAGGCAAAAAGAAAAGATATTCCGGTTTGCCGCTGCCATACCAGCAGCGCGGCGGCACTGGAAGGCATTCTTAAGCAGTATTGTGCATAAGAATCTTAGAAATTACATATCCCTTGTGTAATATCACTATTTTTCAGCAGGATGAAAAGAAATGCTTGCAAAATCAGACATTTTTCAATAAAATACTATACATACTTTATAGTGGTAAAGAGAAAAAGTTATGAGTGTGAGGAGCATGGTTATGAGGAAAGTAGTGAAGTTCGGCGGAAGCTCCCTGGCAAATGCGGAGCAGTTCCAAAAAGTGGGAGATATTATCAGAAGTGAGGAGAGCAGGCGCTATGTGGTTCCGTCCGCTCCGGGCAAGAGATTTTCCAAGGATACAAAGGTTACAGATATGCTGTATGCCTGTTATGATGCTGCAGTGGCAGGAGATGACTTCAGCGGGCAGCTTAAGGCAATCAAGGACAGATATTATGAGATCATCCGGGGCCTGAAGCTGGATCTTTCCCTTGAGGAAGAATTTAAGCAGATCGAAGCAGATTTTAAGAACCAGGCCGGATCTGATTATGCGGCGTCCAGAGGTGAGTTCCTGAACGGTAAGATCATGGCTGCTTATCTGGGATATGAATTTGTGGATGCAGCTTCTGTTATCCGTTTTGACAAAAACGGAAACTTTGATTCAGAGAAGACAGATAAGCTTCTTTCCAGAAGACTTGCTAAATGTGAGAAGGCAGTGATACCTGGGTTCTATGGAGCCTGTGAGGACGGTGTGGTGAAGACCTTCTCCAGAGGCGGCTCTGATGTCACCGGTTCCCTTGTAGCCAAAGCGATCAAGGCGGATGTGTATGAAAACTGGACAGATGTATCCGGTTTCCTGGTAACAGATCCAAGAATCGTGGATAATCCGGCCGTGATCGAGACTATTACATACAGAGAATTGAGGGAGCTTTCTTATATGGGAGCTACTGTACTTCACGAGGAAGCTATTTTCCCGGTACGTAAAGAGGGAATCCCCATCAACATCAGGAATACCAATAAACCGGAGGATGAGGGGACTTTCATTGTGGAAAGCACCTGCAAAAAACCTAAATATACCATCACCGGTATTGCAGGAAAGAAGGGATTCTGTTCTATTAATATAGAAAAATCTCTGATGAACAGCGAGATTGGTTTCGGAAGGAAAATACTCCAGGTATTTGAGGACCAGGGTATCAGCTTTGAGCATGTGCCGTCAGGGATTGATACCATGACTGTGTATGTCCATCAGGATGAGTTTGAGGAGAAGGAGCAGCAGGTTATTGCAGGCATCCATCGCGCAGTGCAGCCTGATTTCGTGGAAATGGAGTCGGATCTGGCTCTGATCGCTGTTGTGGGAAGAGGAATGAAATCAACCAGGGGTACAGCGGGCCGCATTTTCTCTGCACTTGCCCATGTAAACGTGAACGTAAAAATGATAGATCAGGGTTCAAGTGAGCTGAACATCATCATCGGTGTGGAGAACAGAGATTTCGAGACAGCAGTGAAAGCAATTTATGATATTTTTGTGATAACTCAGATATAACAAGTATATTTACGCAGCTATTCAAAGACAGAAAGTGAAGGAAAGCAGATTCCGGGCGGAAAACCTGGAATCTGCTTTTTCAATTCGTCCCGTTTTATGACCTTGACAATTGCAAACATATGTTCTAGAATATGAAAAAAGAACAAATGTTTGGAGGGCGAGACTGTTATGGTGATACAGGAATCCATGACAATTATGGAGAAACTGGAGATTTTATCGGATGCGGCTAAGTATGATGTTGCCTGTACCTCCAGCGGTGTGGACAGAAACGGAGACGGGAAGGGAATTGGGAACAGTATAGCAGCAGGTATCTGCCACAGCTTTGCCGGTGACGGGCGCTGCATCAGCCTGCTGAAGATCCTATACACTAATGAGTGTGTATTTGACTGCAAATACTGTGCTAACCGGGCCTCTAACGATGTAGTGAGGGCCAGTTTTACTCCGGAGGAGGTGAGCCGCCTTACCATTGAGTTCTACAGGCGGAATTATATAGAAGGACTTTTTTTAAGCTCAGGCGTGAAAGGGAGTCCTGATGAAACTATGGAAGGGCTGATACGGTCAGTGGAGCTTTTGCGGGGGAAATATAACTTTCAGGGCTATATCCATCTGAAAGCAATCCCCGGTGCGTCTCCGGAACTGATCGAGAGGGCCGGATATCTGGCAGACAGGATGAGTGTAAATCTGGAACTGCCTACTGCCCAGGGACTAAAGCGGTTGGCGCCTCATAAGAGCCGTAAGACGATTTTAAGACCCATGAAGCAGATTCAGCTGCAGCACGGGGAGAATAAGCAGGAGCTGATGCTTTACCGCCATGCTCCCAAATTTGTTCCGGCAGGGCAGAGTACCCAGATGATCATCGGTGCAACAGGAGAGAGTGACTATGAGATAGTTTCTGTGGCGGAATCCTTGTATCAGCAATTCTCTTTAAAGAGAGTTTTCTATTCTGCTTTTGTGGCAGTAAACCAGGATAAGGAGCTTCCCATGCTTCCCTTTGGGCCGCCCCTTCTGAGGGAACACAGGCTGTATCAGGCGGACTGGCTGCTGCGCTTTTATGGATTTAAGGCATCAGAGCTTCTTACTGAGAAGCATCCCAATTTTAATCGAGTGGGTCGGCGGTATTACTACCGCTTTCCCCTCTAAGAACCGTACG
>JAUNHC010000088.1 GCA_030524175.1 Eubacteriales bacterium | reverse complement strand
AATGGATAGGGTAGCTAACAGTTAGCAATTCATTACGCGACTTCACGTCGCACTAAAGAATCTGGATCAAATTCCTGACCCTGACTCACAAAAAGTAGGAAAAACCATACTCCATATCGGTCCTCCGAAAACAACAAATTCTATGCGTGAAATTCCTCTTCCGGATTTACTTGTCAATTTGGCACAGCTTTTGAAAAATCACGAAGAAAACTATGTATTATCAGGTACAAACAAATGCATGGAGCCTAGAATCATCCAAAGAAAATATGCTGCTCTATTAAAGGAATGCGAAATTCCTCCTATAAAAATTCACTCTCTTCGTCATCAGTTCTCCTGTCGCTGGGTGGAACAAGGCTTTGACACAAAGTCTTTATCAGAAATATTAGGACATACCTCTGTCCGCACTACCTTAGATCTGTACGTTCATATCCGCGAAGATACCAAAAGAAACTACATGAATCAACTCATAGATATTCATAAATAAAGAGTCACTAAAATGGTCAGCCAAGCCGGAAAACCCCACTGGCCGGCCATTTTTAGCATCCTGTCGCAATACTGGAATATTATGACCCTATTATCTGCTGTGGTCTTTTTTTTATACACAAAAAGAGAAGCATCAAGCCTCTCATTTCTTGATTACTTCTCCTTTATTCACAATCATATAACCTTAATCCTCAATCCCCCTGCCTTCTTTTCCCCCAGTCCTTATACCGGAATCACCGATGTTCAATCACTCATCCCTTTCTCTTCCTCATATTCAACAACAGCCAAAGTCTGAAGGCCCAGATATCTTTCCACATCTTCTTCTTTTCTTATATTGTCATTCAAAATATAACGCATGATCAGAACAACGCTGGCTGCTAAAAAGCCCAGTAAAAAACCTATGGCTGTATTTTTAATAAGATCCGGGCTTACGGGGTATTCAGAGACCTCTGCTTCCTCCACAGTCGTGGGCGGCTCTGCTTTTGTTATGGCTGCCATTCTTTCTGCTGTCTCTTCTGCAACTGCATTTGCTACCTTGCAGGCATTTACTGCATTTTCAGATTTGGCTGAAATAACGAGGATACGGGTGCCTGAATAATTTGATACTTTGAGCATACGTTCAATATCTCTTCTTGTAAATGTATCGCCATATCTCTCTTTGATACGCCGGATCGCACCGTCCATAACTGGCTTGCTTTTTGCAATAACCTCAAAGTCTGCTGTCAATTCAGTTCCTATCTGGATATCTGAGAGGGAGGTTTCATCTGTCAGTTTGTTTAATACATAAAGCATTGCAGAGGACTCGTATTCAGGTGAAATGAGCCACATAGTCAGGGATAGGGCCAGCGCACCTGTCAGTAAAGCAGAAATTATGATAACCCACCACTTAGCCATCAGAACGTGGATTACCTCTTTTAAATCAATTTCTAATTCTTCCTCACCGTTATATTTTTTCTCCATGATTCTATAACCGCTTCCTTCCAAATCCATCATAAAATGTAATTGCCGGAAATTGTGATCATTCTTTGTATCAATGCCTTTTTCTGGACTTATTTTCTCCTTTATTCAGCACAGCACCCAGGATGTTGCTGTTAGCTGCCCGTAGCTGACTCACTATATTACATGCGGCTGTTCTTGACAGTGTATCGGAAGGAATCACCAGTATGGAGGCATCACACCATTTCGCTGTAACTGCCGCATCTATTACATTTCCTAAAGGTGGTGTGTCCACGATAATATAATCGTATGTGTTTCTTAAAGCTGATATTGCTTCCCGGCATCGTTCATTGCCTAAAAGTTCTGTGGAATTTTCTGTTCTCATGCCCGAAGGGATCAGATATAAATTTTGTACGTTTGTAATGTATACCACATCCCCCACCATTGCCCCTCCTGACAGTAACTGACATAAACCTGCAGTCTGTACTGATACCTCAAGTCTTTGCAGCAAAACTGAATTTCTTAAATCTGCGTCCAGCAAAACTGTCCGCCTGCCGCTTTCAGCCAAAGCAACTGCTAAATTGTAGGCTACTATTGTTTTTCCATCTCCTGACGTGCATCCTGTAATGGCTATTACGCGATTTTCCTCTCCTGAAAGCTCTATATTAGTTCGCAGCGTTCTGTATATTTCTCTTTCACCGGCGCTCTTCGCAGGTTTCCTCTTTATCTCCAATTTCTCCACGTAAATTTCTCCCATAGCTTATACTGTACAGTATAAAATTTACTGCTTCAGATGATAGTAACATAGATTTCGTCAATGATAGTCCAGAATATTTCAGTAAAATTTCATATCAGCATAAAATACAAGATTATTGTCATATTTTGCACATTGCGTATACCGTGAATACAGTACCGTGGGTAATCAGTGTTTTATTATTTTTGCGGAGATTACTCCCGGAGAGTCGGAACAAATGCCATAAGGCTTGAAAAATGAAACTCGTCTACTTGTCGCACCTATGCAGGATCTTCATTAGACAGCTAATTATTAGAACGTACACTTTTAATACAACGTAAAAAACCCACCAGAGTATACTTCTGCTCAGCTGATTTCAGCCTGCTTGAATGATACCCGGTGGGTATTTCCTATTGCTTCCTATATAAATTAAATGTCATTCATACCCGCACTCCCCTGATTTTCTTTGCCAGATTGGGCAGCAGAACTGCAAGAATGAGCAATACTCCAATGATTACCATCATAACCTGCGAGGGAACATTTACCAGGCCTAAACCGTACCTTAAAAATCCGATAACAAAAACAGCAATGATCACGCCTGGAAAATTGCCCTTTCCTCCATCGGTCATCACACCGCCCAATACCACCATTGAAATGGCTTCCATCTCGTATCCTTCTGCGATATTTGAGCGGACACTCCCCATTCTGGATGCCAGAAAGAATGCGGTAACTGCGGAAAAGGTTCCTGTCAGTGTATAAACGATACAGCGTATTCTCTGTACGCGGATGCCGGAATATTTTGCCGCAAGATCATTCCCGCCAATGGCATACATCCATCTCCCCAATGTGCTTTTATGCATCACAATTCCGAAAGCCAGGGCACATATTATAAAGACAATAAACATGACAGGTATTACTCCTATTTTTCCCCAATAGAGATTCTGAAACCAGATAACCTTTGTAAATCCGCCTGTACCTTTATCTGTGAGCAGGATTTCTGCAATACCGCGGTACAAAATCTGGGTTCCAAGAGTTAGTATCATTGGTGCAAGCTCTGTAAACTTTGTCAATAAAATTCCATTCAGAAGACCGCATAAGGTTCCTACGAGAAGGCAGACAATGATCGCCGCTCCCATGGGAAGGCCTGCATTATATGTAATTCCAAGCATACAGGCAGACAAAGCCACTGTTGCGCCTACGGAAATATCAATTTCACCGATCAGGAGAACATATGTCATGGGCAATACAATAAATGCCTTTTCCAAAAATGAAGAGGTTGCGGTAAAAAGGCCGTTGACACTCATATAATAAGGAGAAATAAAGATATTCATAATATTTACAACAATGAATATTAGGAACAGAAATGTTTCCCATTTCATCAGTTGTTTTTTCCAGTCGTGTGTTCTCTCAGCACTGATTACCCGTCCTGATTTCCCAGCCATATTTTATGCGCCCCTTTCTTTCATATTTTTGTGTTCCATAACTCTCTGTGTGATGATATTCAGTACAATGGTAACGACAATAATGAATCCTTTAATGGCTGTCTGCCAATACTGGGATACTCCTATAAGGGGAAGGGCCTTTCCCACTACAGCCATGATCAGCGCCCCGAGAAAAACACCTGTGACACTTCCCCTGCCGCCGTTAAGACTCACTCCGCCCACTACGCAGGATGCAATTACATCCATTTCCATTCCTGTCCCCATATCCCCCTGTGCTGAAGCATAAAGGGATGTGTATACAGCTCCACATAATCCGCAGAGAAACCCCATAATAACATAGCACAGGAGCTTCACACTGCTGATTTTTATTCCGCTAACAGAAGCTGCTTCTGCATTGCTTCCTACTGCATAAATCTTTCTTCCAGTTCTTGTCCACTTCAGGAAAATATAGAAAATAACATATACTATAGCCATGATCACAACAAGATTATTTACAACACCAAATCCCAGATATCTCGCCTGGGCAAAGTCTTTATATGCTTTTGTAAATTGATAGGATGCAACCCACTGTCCATCAGCTGCCAGATAAGTCAGTCCGCGTAAAGCGTACATACCTCCCAGCGTTGCTATGATCGGAGGCACCTCACCGTAGGACACAATACAGCCTAGAATAAACCCTACGATCACACCCACTGCCATGGAAATTAAGAAGACAACGAGAATAGGCGCTTCCTGGTGATCCCGCATAAAAAGAGAGGCACACATACCGGACAGTCCCAAAGTGGAACCTATGGAAATATCAATCCCCCCGATCAACAAAACGCACATCATACCAACTGCCAGGATCATGATCACTGCATAATTTTTAAACAGATTCTCAAACATTTTCAGTGTCAAAAATTCGTGATTCCTCATCTGTATCAAAGCACACAATATAATTAAAACGAAAATAAGGCTGGATTCCCGGGAACTTGTAAACTTTTTAAAATTCCATTTTTTACTCATTCTTCGTCCTCCTTATTCGTGTGATTTGTCTCTGTTTTTGCCATTGCCAGTTCCAGAATCGTTTCCTGTGCCGCTTCTTCTCTGGAAAGCTCTCCTGTAATACGGCCCTCGCACATCACAGCAATTCTGTCACACATTCCTATAATTTCGGGCATTTCTGATGAAATCAAAAGAATAGCATATCCGCGCCTGGCAAGCTCACCCATAATGGCATAAATCTCTGCTTTTGCCCCTACATCCACACCTTTTGTGGGCTCGTCCATAATCAGGATTTTAAGGTCAGATGCCAGTATTTTAGCTACAACCACCTTTTGCTGGTTTCCCCCTGACAGTGAACTCACTTTGTCAAATATTGTGACGGCTTTTGTATCTACTTCTTCTGCAAGTTTTTTTGCCGCCTGATCCTCTGCCCTGTTATTTGTAAAAAATCTTCCTCCAAATTTCTGGATTTCAGAAAGTGTAATATTTCTTCCAATTCCCCAGTCCAAGATTAATCCCTTATTCTGACGGTCCTCGGTAAGTAATCCAATTCCCAGCTTTAGCGCCTTCTGCACATTATCTATCTTTACTTCCTTGCCATCTATAAATACTTTACCGGAATCATATCGTTCTGCTCCATAAATACATTCTACAACTTCTGTACGCCCTGCGCCTACCAGTCCGGTAAGGCCTAATATTTCGCCCTCGCGTATAGAAAAAGAAACTTCTTCGAAATATCCATACCGACTTAATTTATCTACTCTAAATATTTCTTTTCCGAATTGGACAGAAGGTTTTGGAAACAAATCAGAAATTTCTCGGCCTACCATGGCTGTGATCAAATCCTTATTTGAGATTTCATCCACATTATAGGTACCGATATATTTCGAATCCCGGAACACAGTTACCCTGGAGGCCAAACGGTACATATCCTCAAAACGATGTGATATAAAAATAATAGATGCTCCCTGATCTCTGAATTTCTCTGTAACTTTATACAGTTCCTCGGATTCATTCTTGGTCAATGCCGCTGTGGGTTCATCCATAATGATTATCCTGGCATTCATGGACAAAGCCTTTGCTATCTCCACCATCTGCTGCTGCGCTACACTCAGGGAACTCATCTCATCTGTGGGTTTAAAATCCGCATTTAACTCCTTCAATAAATCTTCTGCTTCCGTATTCATGGTTTTCCAGGAAATAAAACGGCCTTTCATTTTCTCATGTCCCATGAAAATATTTTCTGCCACAGTCAAATGGGGATATGCTGTCACATGCTGATAGATTGCTGCAATTCCTGCTTTCTGTGCATCTCTCGGATTTTTAAAGTGTACTTCTTTTCCATCCAGATATACAGTTCCCTCCTCAGCCTTATGTACCCCTGTAATAACCTTTATAAAAGTTGACTTACCAGCTCCGTTTTCTCCCATCAGTGCATGTATTTCGCCTTTTTTCAGTTGAAACTGAACATGGTCCAAGGCCTTTACCCCTGGAAATTTTTTTGTGATATCTTTTAGCTCAAGAAGATATTCACTCAAATTTTCCCCTCCAGACTCGTAATAATACTGCTGCGCAATCCAAAATCGAATTGCGCAGCCTCATCACTTCCTAATATAAAAGCTTTCTCAGAATCTAGAACACATCTTTCCACTCAGAAATATTCTCGGAATTAAATTCAAAAGGCTCTCCTAACAAAACTTCTGTACCGCCGTCCAATGCTTCTGTAACACTGAAGCTGCGTTTCTCATCTCCCAGATACCCGTCAAAGCTGTCGCCCACTGCGCCTGTGATTTTTTCCTCTACCAGTGCCATTGACGTATAGGCGGTCAATGCACCTACATAATCCGGATTCCATAAATACATATAAGGGCATACGCCGCTTTCAATGTATTCTGCCATCTCAGATGGAAGGCCCAGTCCGGTAACAGCAATCTTACCGTTTAAACCTTCATCCGTTACTACCTTGGCTGCTGCTGCAATACCAACAGTGGTGGGTGCAACTATGGCTTTTAACTCAGGATAATTGGTAATCAGCGCCTGTGTCTGATCTACAGATTTTTGGAACTCATCATCTCCGTATGCTACTTCCACACATGTGACATCCTTAAAGTTTTCATCCAGTTCCTCCTGCATATATGCGATCCAGGTATTCTGATTTGCAGACTGGCTGGTAGCGGATAATACTGCAATTTCTCCTTTATTATCAATCATGTCAGCCACACCCTGTGCAAGTGTCTGCCCTACCAGTTTAGAATCTGCCTGATTAACATGAATCATACGGCTTTCAGGATTAACCTGTCCGTCTGTGGAAAGGACTTTTATGCCGGCATCCATAGCTTGAGTCAGTATTGGCTGCAATGCGTCCACATCGTTTCCTGTAATTGCAATACAATCCACCTGCTGCTGTATCAATTCATTCACAATCGTAATCTGCCCTTCCACTGTAGCCGCCTCAGGAGACTTAAGGATAACTTCACCTCCATAAGCTTCAATCACCTTTTTGAATCCTTCCATTTGTTTCTCACCATTTGGATTTCCCGTTGCTTTAAAAACAAATGCATATTTCTTACCGCTGGCATCATAATCCAAATCATTATGTACTTCTGCTGCAACTGTTGCTGCTGAACCAATAACACCTGCCAGTAAAGCCGCTGCCATGCCCAATGCCATCCATCTGTTACGTTTTCTCATGAATTTTCCTCCTTTTCAAACAATAAGTTAGTCTTAATTAAGTATCTTTACTTTAACGTTAATGTATATTGTAATATCACTATACCATTAATGTTAAAACATATCAATAAGGCATTATATACAGTAATTTCATTAATTTTCTGTCACTTTTTCCAATACACGAACTTTATCCTTCAATTCTCACGCCATTCCGTACTTACGCAGCATATCCTGTTCAAATTTAAGAAGGTAGGCAGCTTCTTTATCTAAATATGACTCTTCCGGAACATCAAGGTTTCTCCAAACCTTAATATCCCTGCCAACTTCTCCTCCCATCTGCACAAACGGCTCTGACACGATCCTGCCTTTATAATTGATATCTGCAAGTGCCTGGAAAATCTCATCAAAATTAATATGGCCTCTTCCCGGACAGCGTCTGTTATTGTCACCTGTGTGAAAGGAACCAAGATGTTCCCCTGCCAGCCGTATTGCATCACCAATGTTATTTTCTTCAATATTCATATGATAAGTATCCAAAAGCACTGCAATGTTTTCACTGTCTACTTTTGCAATATAATCCAATGCCTCCTGGGCAGTGTTTATGATACAGCTTTCAAACCGGTTCACAGCCTCTACACAATAGATTACCCCGTAATTCTCTGCTGTTTTCACAATTTGCCGCATGCTGTCAAGAGAACGCTCTGTCATGGCTGTCTTATCGTCAAGGATATAGTCCGGGGAACCCCAGCCCGCATAGCTGACACCGGAAATAATTTTGCCGTCCATATAACCCACGCATTCCACAATACGTTTTAAATAATCAATGCCGCCTTCTCTGATCCGGATATCTGCGCTGGATACATCATAGCGCTGGTCTAAGCCTAAACTATAGGTCAACTCAATCCCTGCATCATCTGCGTACTTTTTGATTTCAGCCATATGCTCCTTAGACATTTCCAACAGCGGCTGTGCCTGGAATTCCAGAATATCAAAGCCAATTCTTTTGGCCTTTTTAATGTATTTAATATGATCAAAATCCCAATTCTTTTCCCAAAAATTCGTAAAAATTCCTAGCTTATTCATATTTCCTCCTGTTCTGAGCAAAACATTATCGTTAATGTTTTATGTGAAAAAAAATTATAGCTCTATCTCTGTATAACCAAGATAATTAAAAAGAGCTTCCCTGATTCTGCGTGTCTGATCCCCTTGAGTGATGATGGCATGATGCCGGAACCCCTCTTCACTCATATGGCGCAGCTTTTTCTGAAGGCCGGGAATTTCCACAACACCGTATGTGCCAAAAAAGTCTTCCTCTATGTGAATATCCATAACCTCTGCTCTCTCTGTAAAATAGCGTACCTGGCCATCCTCTGTCCTCATTCCGCAAACGGTAATCGTTCCTGGCCTAATCCTTCCCACATTCACACCCCATGAACAATTTTCCCCCTGAGTCTTCACGAACATTTTATGCTCTTCCATATGGCCGGAACTGCACAAGAGACTGGCAGGTAAAGGCCCGCAGTGAAATAAAATACACTTTTCCATCTCTCTGCCATAATTATTATTAATATCCAGGCATCCTGCCGCACCGTCCGAAGCCAGAGACAATGCAAGCATTGCAGGACCATTGGTCACATCTGTCTCACATACCACCGGAATACCCTTTTCGTTCAATATTCCCATTACAGTACAAGGCGTTATTTTAAACTCATACTGCAGTTCGCTCCAGCACCTTATCGCCATAACATCCAGTTTCATTTCACTCTGAAGCTGTTCCATTACCACACCTAATTTACATTGATTAAGGATAGAATATGATGGTGCATCGCTTACGTCCGATACTCGTCTAATTAATTCTTCCCATATTTCTAAGCGCGGATCATTATCCTGGATATCTCTGATACGGCTGAATACCTGAGACAAATCCAATGTCTCCACATCTGCCCCCAGTGATTCGAGTGCACTTTCGTCAAAACGTACACTCTTAAAAGCCGTTGTTCTGGCGCCCAATACACCAATACGCATATGTTTCATTCTCTTCACAATACGGCACACAGCTACAAAATCATCCAATTCTCCTTTGAACTCACTGCTTAGGGGATGCATCACAAATGGTTCTCCTGATGTAAACTTTGTTTTCATTTGTTTCAGCACCGCACATAATCCTAATTTTCCGCAAAAAGCATCACGCCTGTCTGCAAAACCCAGTTTCCCCGGTTCATCCGGATAAGCCTGCAGCAGTATGGGAACTTCTACATCTTTAATTGCCTCTTTAATTCCATTTTCATCTCCGAAATTTGGCAGGCAGATAATCAGGCCATCATATAGTCCATAATTCTGTGCAAGAAAATCCGCATACAATTCCCCCTCCTGCCGGGTCTCAACTGCACCATAATGTGTCAGTGAGGAATCCATTTCCAAAAGCTCCACTCCGGAATTCTTTGCTGCCTGACGCATATCTTCTCTCGCAGCTTCAATAACACTGCTGGGAAAGAAACCGCGATTTGCTATCAATAATGCCAGTTTCAAATAAAACCCTCCTTTTTTAAAAAAGTTCTTCCAATACATTAACGTTAATGTTATAATACATTCTAGCAATACTTTTGTCAATATCTTTATTTATTTTTGACAGTACTATCTAATTATTGTATAATATTACCAATTTATAAAGGGAGGAAAGCAAATTGCGTGCAACCTTAAAAGATATCGCTGAACAACTCGGCGTGTCTATCAATACCGTTTCCCGTGCCCTGCGCGACATGCCTGATATTGGCCAGGAGACAAAAGACCTGGTCAGGGAAACCGCTGCCCGGCTGGGATACAGAAAGAATCTTGCGGCCAGCCGTCTTCGGACAAACAGATCTCTTATACTTGGCATGGTCGTCACAGACATCAGTAATCCTGTCTTTTCAGGAATGATAAAAGGAGTAGAAAAAACCTGCATACAGACCAGTTATACCTTAATGCTCGGCAATTCCAATGAGGACTCAAATGAGGAAGCTGCCATCATATCAAATATGCTGGATCACGGAGTGGATGGTATTTTCCTTGTTCCCAGCATGAGAAACGCCGATGTACTCACCCAGTTAGAGGAAGCCCGGGTACCCTATGTCATCCTCCAGCGTAAGTTCACCGGCAAAGCTGCCAATTATGTACAAAGCAGTGATATAAAAGGTGGATATCTGGCAGCGGAACACCTGTATCAGCTGGGCCACCGCTCCTTTTTATATGTATCTGCACCCATGCATATATCTTCCGCCCGGGAACGATTTGAAGGTTTTGTCTCTTACCTGAAAGAAAAAGGACTGACTGAATCTGCTGTCCAGATACAAGAATGTGACGGTACGCGCTCCGGCAGTTATAAAGTGATGAAAAAATGGCTTAAGCAGCACTCTGATTTAAAACAATTAAATGCCACTGCCATTTTATGCTTCAGCGATTACGTTGCCTGTGGGGTATATTCAGCCTTTGCCAAATATAATTTAAAAATCCCTCAGGATATTTCTGTAGTGGGATATGACAATAATGAATACTCTGACATGATGCTTCCGCCTTTGACTACCATTGACATCCGGCCCTTTAAGGTAGGTGAACGTGCATCAAAATTACTGCTGGAACAGATAGACAATGCTAAAACAGATATAAAACCAGAACCACAAGAGATTATTATTTCGCCTAAGTTGGTGGTTAGGGAGTCTACGGGGGTGGTGGAGAGAGGGATTTGATTACAATTACAGCCTGCTTAATTTCCCAACTTTATTATAACCCGCCAAAATTGCTCCTGACGCATTATTAGAATTTTGGAAATCATCTGCTACTTCAGTATCCAAGTTGTTACAGATGATTTCCACACTATTATTCTATCACTCGTTAACCTGTACTGATTTCCATTATTTTGAATTAATAAGATTTATAGCATTTCGGAACATTCTTTATGACCTATCACAACATACATATTAATATTCCTCTAAAATATCTATCGTACTCGTACAATTGTGCATTTTAATATTTCAGATTTAGTCTTCGTTTCACAGTTCTTCCAATCTTATTTTTTAAATAAAATATTGTTAATGGCCCGATTACACCACTCATAGCATACAATATCCACCAGCCCCCTGTTTTTATATATACAGGGTATTCTGCCATCTTATAAAGCGATTCTTTATACAATATAATTTGAAATAGCGTGACTATTTTCATGCACAAAAAATGCAACATTATAATAGGCATTGTATTTCTTCCGATGTAAATAAACAGATTTTTTACTTTTGTCTTACTTATCAGCACTGCCAATCCATTGCAAAAATAATAACCTGCGACACTAACAAGAATGAAGCTCAAAGGGCTACATATATGATTAGACGCAATGTCTATCCTACAGCCCCTTCTCCAGAATATTACTAAAACTAAAAGGCTGCAAACAGCAAGAAAGATTGAATGCCTCATTCTATATTTCTTAATAAGATGACCTATTTGAATCAAAATTAATACCGTTAGAAAATTCAAATATTTATATCCTGACATCGTATCTGGGAGAAAAAATACATTTACAAGTACTACTATAAATAGGAGCACTTTAATAATCTCAAAATAATGATGTGCCCATTTTCTGCACAAATATTCTATTATTATGTAACTAACCAACCCCATAAACAACGTTCTAAGAAACCACATAGCGCCACTCATCTGCCTTCCACCGGAAAATAACAAACTCTTAATCAGATTTTTTAAGATAGCACTACATCCCAATTTTTCTTCACTGGTTAGATGAATATGTACAAAAAAATTATTCATGATTACAATAGTTGCATTAAAAATAACACAGGGAAAATATAGAGTATTAACTTTATTATTAATAAATTGCCAAACTGATTTTGTGTTCTCAGAATATCTTTCTTTTAGACACATACCAGAAACAATAAAGAAAAGAGACATATGGAAAAGGTATATCCAATCGTTGATTGGACTTTTGGAATGTCCCATTACCATTAAAATAATACCAATTGCTTTAATTATGTCAAGTGTAGAATCTCTGCTCTGCTCTGCTCTGCCAAATTATCCATTCTGTTACCTCTCTTGTCAAC
>JAUNHC010000119.1 GCA_030524175.1 Eubacteriales bacterium | reverse complement strand
GGTTTCAGTCGCTTTTTTGATTTTGGATGCAGTTTGAAGCATATTCAGTTTAACATGGCAGGATTTACGGCGAAAGAGCAAAACCCTGCCAATTTTGTGCGGAAGTGTGCCAATTATACGCCATCTTTCCTAAGATGTGAAAAATGAAAATAAATTTAACAATTTGCAGAAAACAGTAAGGAGTTATCTTGTTTATATATCGTATGGGTCATATTTGAAAGATGGGAAGACCCTCTCTGCACCTTGACAGTTTCATAGCACAAGTCGGGAGTTATACAGGTACAGACGGACAGTGTGCGATGATCTTGTGTGGGAGCCGCCCTCTGTTTAAAAATTGCACAGCAATACCTGAAATACGCGGCAAAACGTTGGCGCAGGAAATGACCTGATTGAATGTGTGCAAATGACACTTCCATAGTTCAATAGGAAAACAACGTAAATTGCAGTTGAAAGACAGACAATTCCATTCGTATAAGATATATGAAAGGTTTGCATCAATGGCTATACTAATTCCGTTTCAGCTGCAGAAAAATTACCTTATGGGAACAGGAGGATACAGATAGTGCTATCTGAAATTCCTATAATAAAAATGGAGAAGAGGGGAGGTCAGACAATGGCAGCAGATACAGAGAGAGAAGCAGCAGTGAATCAGCAGGTATACATGGCAGCCGATATTCAACGTATGCTCGGAATAGGAAAGAGCAGTGCATATACCTTTCTTGAAGAAGTACATAGACAGAAGAATCCACCGTTCAGAGTTCTTAAAATTGGCAAGCTGTTTAGAGTGCCGAAGCGGGGTTTTGATGAATGGCTGAATGGCGGTGGTGATTGAATGAGGTGTTTTAGTGAAACAGCTGGGAAAGAAAAAAGGTATTGCCTTTTATGAAGGCACTTCCTGGTTTCACAGAGTAAAGCTATTGCAACCGGATGGAACTGTGAAATACAGCAAACGTGGGGGCTTTCAGAGCGAGGCGGAAGCAGAAGCAAGCTACCGCAAATATGAGGAAGAATTCAAAAAAGTCTCCAGAATCTATCAGATGGCAGTAAAGGAAAATCCTGATGTTGGTCTGAAAGATTATTTGCTTTATTGGTTTGAGGATGTGTTTTCGGAAAGAATTGAGAATACAACCCGTATGGTGTGCGCTTATGTGTTGTATGATTTGATTCTTCCGAATATGCAGCAGGACATAAAATTAAGGTATGCCAATAAGGAATACTTTGATTCGTTGCTGGCTGCTGTTGCAGGCGCCTGTGAGTCCGCGGGAAACAAGTCCAGAGAATTCCTGAATATGGCGATGAAAGAAGCAGTAATACAGGAATATATTAAGGTTAATCCGATACCTGCAACAAAACCGTATCCAAGGAAAAAGCCGACGATCATTATTTTAAACAAGGCAAATGTAAAAAGACTTTTGACAGCGGCTTACAATAGCGGGTGGTACCTGGAAATCTTATTGGGGCTTTTCTGCGGACTCAGAAAAGGTGATGCTGATGGTAAAATAAGTCTAAATCAACAGAAACCCAGTAAACATGCGG
>JAUNHC010000087.1 GCA_030524175.1 Eubacteriales bacterium | reverse complement strand
ATGGATAGGGTAGCTAACAGTTAGCAATTCATTACGCGACTTCACGTCGCACTCCCCCTTCTGGGTCGCAGAAGCGGCGGCTGTATTGCTTCCTTCAAAGAAATAGTAGGTAACACCGTCAATCTTCTTCAGGCCTGTGACAAGCTTTCCGTCTTCATAGTAGTATTTCTTTCCGCTTTTTGTCACCCAGCCGTATTTCTCTGGGGCTGTCTGTCCGTATGCCTTGATGCCGTCCAGCTTTTTCAGCACTGCACTGCCCTTTTGGGGTATATAGGCCAGTTCATAAAGGGTGTTTCCAAGGGCCTTTCCCACATATCCCTGTCCTCTTACAGGGCAGAACACAGCGGGGTAGGGTTCAAAGGAAAATTCACCTTCCCTATCCCTCAAAAGCCAGGTATCTGTAAATGACTTATCCTCAGCCGCATCCCTCACAAGCCCTGTAAGGAGGAAACCATCCTCCACTGCCTGTGCCGAAAACTGGTAGGTTTGGTCTTCCACATCCTCCGGAACAGAAAGCTCTGACCACTCCGTGCCGTTATAATGGTACAGTGCCCGGACGCTATTCATCGATTGCCCGTAAAAGAGCAGCCCTTTCCCTCGCTCTTCCAGTCTGGGCCCTGATACCGGAATGGGAAGCTTCATCTCCGTAAGCATCCCACGGCCTGTTTCCGGATAAATTCTGTAAACGGTATCCAGTTCTTCCGATCCGTGGACTCCGCCGCCGTAATAAAGCCTTCCCTGGTAGGTAAACAGACTTCCGAAAAAAGGAAGTTCTGCCATGAGTGTGCTCTTCCACTTCCCTGACTTTTCGTTCAGCCTTGCTACAAAGCTTACAGTTATTCCGTTGGACTCAACGACTCCTGATGCCAGAAATTCTCCGTCGTAAGCACAAATATCATAAGTGTAATACTCACCTTCAAATATTGCAGGAAGCTTTTCCCAGGTTCCCTTTGAAATCTGGTATTTCCATAAATTTCTGTAGTTCCCTGGTTCAAGGAATTCTGGGAAAGCCATCAGGTACAGACTGTCCCCGGCTCCTTCCATATCCACCCAGGTTCCCTGGTCAAATTCCTCTTTAAGCTTATCACCCATGGAAATAAGCAGAGAATCATAGCCTTCCTCCGGTTCACCCAGAATCCAGTAATAACGCCCTGTCCCGTTGTCTGCCGTGACCCTTATCTCTACTTTTCCTTCTTTCATATCCTGAGGGGTGCGGATTTCCAGATAATTTTCACAGGAATCCACAATTTCCGTCTGAAGGCCCCCTACGGTCACAGAAATATTTTCTCCTTGAAAATATCCGTTGAGAAGGAAGGTATCTCCCAGATCCTCCACTCCTGTGATCACTGGATATGGATTTTCTACTGCCTTTTCAATATTAATATATCCGCCGTCCAGGCACAGCTCCTGTATCTCCTCTGCCCGGTTTACGCCGCCCCGGATGGATGCAGCAATATAATCCGCTCCTTCATTAGGATAAATGGATGCCAGAAGGGCCGCTTCTCCTGTCACCGCCGGAGTTGCCATGGAGGTTCCTGACATATAGTCATAGGGAACTTTCTGGGTACCGATTCCCAGACAGTCTATGTGGCAGGTAAAGTCCGCATCCTCCTGGAAGTAGTCCGTCACGTTGATTTTAATCTGGAAATCATCCCAGGAGTTAAATTCCTGAGGAATAAGCATCTGGACATTGTCCCATATATTGTAATCTACATAAAAACCCGCATCCGGTCCTTCTGCACTTTCCAGAATATATTCCCGGCCGTTCCGATCCACCAGGGACACAGTAGGGAATCCATAGGCGTTAACACATTTTCCTGCAAAGGAAAGATAGCTGTCCTTTGGAGGTGCCTGATCCAGATGGATGGGCGCAGAAATAATTTCAGGGGAGGCAGAAGAAACACTTACACTTTTGCTGCCAAGAGCACTCTCTCCCTCTTGCGGTGTTACCTCCAACCCCATCAGGCGGCTGTTTCCCTCCTGCACCTGGTAAAAATTAATCTCCGGACCTGCCGCCGCTGTGTCAGTTCCTGGATTTCCCGTGTCCTCAAAGCCTGTATACAGAAGATTGCCTTTTGCATACTCAGCCAGGAAGGCTGCTTTTTCCTCCGGCACGGTGGAAAGGACAGAGACACCGGGAGCGTATACATGGGTATACTGTTTTCCGTAATTAGAAAAGTAGACGGATTTCCCGGAGGGCTCCAGTGCATCAACGACCACCACATAGGGGCTTATGATCCCGGATGAGCTATCGAAGATATGGTTATCTAAATTTAAGCTGGAATTTCCGGAAGCTACGCAGGTAACCACCCCTTCCTTTCCAAGTGCATCATATATCTTTGTAAAAATAGGCGTATAGTAGGCTCCGCCCATAGAGTAATTAGCAGCTCTTACGTTTACCCCGGCCTTGGCCGCCGTAAGCACATAGGAAAATCCCTTTATGATGTCAGAAACCATACCTTCTCCCTTAGCGTTCAGGACCTTGACTGCCATTACTTTCACATTGGGTGCAATTCCTGTCACTCCCTCCCCGTCATTGGATGCCGCAACGATTCCGGCACAATGTGTTCCGTGGGAATTGTCATCGTAGGGATCTGCGGAGGAATAATTGCCTGAACTTACACAGTTGATACCGAAAAATCCTCCTTCCAACGCAGTGAGTTCATCATATTTAAGTCCATCGGTCCAAACATTTTCTGCCAGGTCCGGGTGGGAATAAGCAATGCCGGAGTCCACTATGGCCACCACCACGTCACTGCTGCCGCCGCCGTATTTTTCCCACACTGCTTCAGTATTTGTGTCCGCTCCTGCCGTACCGCTCATCTGTCCCTGGTTGTTCTTATTCCACTCACCCCGGCTCATATCCAGATAGGTACTATAGTCAATGTCAGCGCTGCCCTCTGTATTGCTGTCAGAGAAAAGGGTATCTTCCCCGGAGAAGGATACTTCTGATCCGCCTTCCGCCTCTATGTCTGTTTCTCCGCCATCAGTAAAAACATCTCCCCCAAAGGTATCGCCCTCATCCTCAAAGGGTGCCTCCAGGCTTTCCAGGCTCACAATATAATTTGGTTCTGCCAGTTCGACAGACGGATACTCCAACAAATCCCCGATGAGCTCCTGGGTTGACTGTCCTGGATTTTTCACCAGAAGCACACTTCCGTTGGTATCCTCATCCGCTCCGGAGTTCCTGTAAAGCTCCTCGCCGGAATCCTCTCCCACCGGAGTCATATTCTCCAGCAGAGTCTCGGTCTCATAGGGAAGGCTTCCCTGAAGCAGGCCGCCGTTGTCCTTCATCCACACTATAGCCTCACCCTCTACGTATGTAAGGTTTGTACTGCTTCCCCTGGCTTTTAAGGTTCCCCTGCCTGCATTGTTTCCCTTTGCCGGAACCGCTCCGGTTCCGTCTCCGAACAGTTCCCCTTCCTCAGCCTGGGCCTCATCTCCGAATTCCTCTTCAGACGTGCTGCTGTCATCAAAAATACCGGAATCCCAGGTACCAGTTTCTGTATTATCGGTATCTACCTCACCTGGATCTGACTCTCCAGCTTCTCCCCTTTCTCCCAGTTCTACCGCAGCTTCACCTGTCTCAAACTGTTCTGCACCCAAAACCGGCACGGAAGATACGCTTATAGCCGCACAAAGCAGCAAAGCCATCCATTTCCTTTTTCTTCTCATTTTCATCCTCCTTAATGTCCGCAAAATTCTGATCGATCCTGGTCATATTATACCAGAACAAAGAGTAAACCTGCCTTATATTTTGTTTAAGCCTCCCTTGTTTTATTTTCTGTCTGTGATCCTTATCTTAACGTAACCTATGTACTTTTTTCAATCAATCTGCAAAACTGGGCAGGATTCACGTAAAACTGGGAATTGCATTATCAATATCCGGCAATATCTCGGAACACTCATTGACAGCGCCCTGAAAATATGGTTATTTTAAGTACAGAAACAGAAATATGATGTCAGGGTCAAAAGGGAGCCGGGGCAGGCACTGTCCTCTTCAGACAGACGCTCGCTTCCCTTCAACTAAGTACTAACTGCGACTAAGACGCTCAGGAGAGCCTTCGCGCCTAAGTCTTCGTAAGCACTGGATTTTCAGGCGCGCTTCCGCAAGTCTGCCTGAAGAGGACAGTGTCTGCCCCGGTTCCCTTTTGCACCCGACATCAGAAATATACAATTATATCCGGAGGATTTTCCATATGAAGAACAGGACGCCTTTACCAAGGTTTATCACCGCACTGCTGATTTCCATACTGGTGTGCATACCGTGTACACTGGCAGTGTTTTATTATACTCAGCCAATGAAGGCTGCATCCTACAATCTTTCCCTGTTTGCAGAAGACGGGCAGGAATGGGAGGGAAATAAGGGGTGGACAATATTTACAGATTCTGAAGGGAAACGAAAGGAGCTAGAGCCGGACGGAGTTGGAGGTTATTCCGGCCTGGATTACGATGGACAGACATTTTATTTTTCCCGTGAGATGACAGAGGAGCTGGACAGTCCTACACTTCAGATTGGAACTGCCAACCGGACGATCAGCATTTTCCTTGATGATACTTTGATTTACACAGACTGCCCGGAGCTTGACAACCGCATTGGTTACCTGAAGCTGCCCATGTTGGATTACGACCGGGCGGAACCGGTGACTGTTTCCCTGCCGCCGGATTTCCAGGGACATACTCTCACAATCGCCCAGTCTAATGCAGATGTGAGCGGCACGCTGGAAAAACCCGGAAGTACGGACACGAAGGTTTATCCTTCTGAGGTCACATTATACTGCGGATACTCTTATGAAAGCGGTCTGATCGCGGGGACTGCCCGGACTATGATTCCCGCAGTGCTGTTATTTGCTCTGATACTGTTTCTTCTGGCAGCCTTTCTCTGGAATGCGTCTTTCGGAGTTCTCAGGCTGGAGCTTCCGTTCTTTGCCCTGACGGTTTGTTTTGAAATGTGTAGCATTCTGGCTCAGGCTGACTTTTTTCAGGAATACTTTGAAACACTTCCTTTGGATTTGTCAACCCTGTTTTTCCTCCTGTCTGTGGGGGCCTTGCTTGCATTCCTTACACTGTATGCCAAAGGACTGCGCCCGCTTTTTATTTGTGTTACCCTGCTTCAGCTTGTGGTGACTGGTGCCAGCGGGATCATACAGATTGCCGGACTGATCCCCTATGGGGACTACTATGTGTTCATCATGAATTTACCCCAGATCACCGGATTTGCAACTCTGACCTGTACACTGGTCTGCGCCTTCTTTCTCCGCCATAAAAAGAATCGGTTTTTCCTCCATATATCACAGGCTGTACTTGTCCTTTCAGCAGGATATGCACTGTTTCTCCTGGTAAGTATACCCTTCCTGCCCGATTACGCATCCAGTGTATTTACAAGACTTGCCGGGGAAGTATCCCTGATGCTGCCCAAATTTTCTCTGAAACTTGTATGGAATCTCTGTCTGATTTCCAGCCTGTTTGCAGTTGTGGCTGATCTGCTGGAACAGGAAATGGATCGGAGAACTGAAAAAGTGATCCTGGCTGAAAAAAACGAACTTGCCATAGAAAGTTATGAACATCTTCGCCGTCAATCTGAAGAAGTACAAATGCTCCGGCATGACACTGCCAGGCACTATACCATGATCAGCCGTCTTGCCGCCGAAGCACCGGAAAAACTGCCGGATTATATAAATAACCTGATCACACAAACTGAAGCTGTACGGCCGGTAGTAGCAACAGGAAACCGGATTTTAGACATTATTCTGAACGGGAAACTGAGCACAGCATCTGACAAGGGCATTCCTGTGGAAATCATCCGTTCCGGGGCACCGGAAGAACTGCCTCTCAGAGATACAGAGACCTGCTGTCTCTTTATGAATATTTTGGACAATGCAATCAATGCCGCCTCATCTTCCAATACAGCAAAAGCCTTTATCCGGCTGGATTTTCACTGCCGGGACAACTACTTTGTCTTTTCCTGTGAGAACTCTATACCCTCTCCAAGAGTCCAAAAAGAAAAGTCCATACCCGGACATGGATACGGACTAAAAATCATTCAGCAGATCATGAAAAAATGGGGTAATATGATTTCCATCGAGCAGACAGAAACAGTATTTAAGGTTTCCTTGCTTCTTCCTCTGCCTTAGAGCGTGTTGGATAATTCATTCCGACATGCTCTAGCGGTTCATGTAATCAAAAAATGCTTTCCTCACATCTTTGATACGGTGCTTGCTGACGGGAATCTCTTTTCCGTCTGCAAGCTCAATGGATGATGAGCTGAATGTGCGGATATACCGGCAGTTCACCAGGAAGCTCTTATGGCACCTGATAAATCCCCGGCCGCTTAGCATCTGCTCCAATTCATCCAAGGACAGATTGATATCCCAAGTCTCATCTTCCAGCCTGATTCTGGTTTTCCGGCCGTAAATTTCCAGATAACAGATATGTGACGCACGTACCTTCCGCATGACACCGTTGGCGGAAATCAACAGTTCTTTATCTTCCTGCCTGTGTCCGTAGCAAAAAACAACAGCCTCTTTCAGCCGTTCCTTTTGCAGGGGCTTTGACAGATACCGGGCCGCCGACACCTCATATCCCTGGAGTGCCATCTCCCGGTTATTGGAAATAAACACAATAGACGTTATCTCTCTTTCATTGCGCAGAACCCGTGCCAATTCCATACCGTCCAGACCCGGCATTATTACATCTATTAAGAGTAAGTCAAACTGCTGTCCTCTCTTTATCTCTTCCAGAAGCTTTTTTTGCACTGCCAAAACAAGTGATCACCGAAGAAATCTGCTCTTCATTGCAGATTTCTTCGGTCATTTTTGCAATTTCTTCTTTGTCCGCCTGTTCATCATCACAGACAGCTATGTTGAATTGATAGTTTTTCATATGTTAACTGCTCCATACTGCTGATTTATTCGAAAATCATTATAGCATTTACAGTTAATTCTTACAAATCAATTCTTTTATGATAGCAAAACTATGCTATATGCATGTTGAAACCCAAGCCGGCACTTTAATTTTCCGTCTCCCGCAGCCGCTCCACAATACTCTCCTTACGTGTCCGTCTGTAAGCCACATTGGGTACCACCCAGGCAACAAGAACAAAGATGGGGAGCATGATAACAAAAGCCCAGCCGTTGTAACGGTATTGGAAAAACAGTACGACCTCGTTAAGTGCACGGAGGATTCCATAGGACATGACACTGCCAAGGATAATACTCACACCACCGCTGATGAGCACGTAATACAAACTCTCCTCCAGAAGCATGCGCTTTAATTGTTTTTCCGTCATACCAATACTGCAGAGAACCGCAAGTTCTCTTTTTCTGGCATAAATACCAGTGAGCATGGAATTGATGAAATTCAGGATTCCGATAAATGCAATCACTGCGCTCAGCGCCACACCTAATGTTCTTATGATACTGTTCATTCCGGAAAATTCATTCACCAGGTCTTCCTTTGTAATATATCCCATATAGATATTTTCATTTTCTGTATAGGCTTTGGCTGCCTCTTTAAAGCTCTTCTTTGCTCCATCCTCCAATTCATAGGAGACTGCAAAGCAAGAGCTGCTATCCGGAAATTTTTTCACATCACTAAGAGGCAGAACAAGTTCCACGCTGTTAATGATATACATATGGATATCCATACAGTAAGGGATATCCACCACAGCCATCACTTCGTATTCTTTACTCTCCAGATTGTCATACCTTATATCCACTACATTCCCTTCTTCATCATTGATCACTTCCATCTCTGTGAGAGGAGTAGGCAGATCCAAAGTGATCTTATCTCCTGGCTCATAGAGGAAATACTCTCCGTTTTGCATTGAGGTCACCAAGACATAACCGCCCTTTTCAAATTCCTCTGTATCTATTTTCCCGGAAATAACCTTCAGATTTTTCAGAAGAGTGGTATCATATACATACCGGTTCACTTGAATCTCTCCCTTTTCCAGTGCTTTGGAAAGGTTATCCTGATCATGTTCACTTATGTTCAAACTTCCCTGTTCATACAGTGCCCGGTACCTTTCCCGGGCCGGCTCATCCATCACCAGCGGTATACCATTGAATATAGTCCACATCTCAGCTTTTGACCGGACACCCGGCTGTCCGTCCAGCACTTCCAAAAACTTCTCATCCACCTGAAAATCCCCGTTCCGGGCGTTGCTGGTATAATTCAAACTTCCCACCGACACATCTCCTGCCAGTCTGGATTCTAAATATTTTTCAATGCGAAAACTTCCCACACCAGTGAGCACCACACACAAAAGTATAATGCTCAATGACATTGACAGAATCACCAACACAGTCTTTTTCTTGTTTCTGCCCAGGTTGGCCAGTGCCATTTTATGGACTTTTGCGCCTTTCTCGGATTTCTTGGCCTTTTTTCCTTTGATGGTGCCCTCGTTATATCGGATTGCTTCAATGGGAGACACACTCCCGGCTATTCTGCCGGGTTTCCTGCAGCTTATGCCAACTGTGATAAGAGAAAATACTGCACCAAATATGAGGATCGCCGGGTGAAAATGCAGGACGATCTTCATTCCCCCATTATCCAGAATGCTCATTGCAAAGGGAAACAAAGCCTTCCCCAACAGAAATCCGGCCGCAAGGCCTACGGGAATCCCCGCCAGGGACAACAGAAATGCCTGCCTGCGCACCAGCCACTTTAACTGTCTTTTAGTGGTACCGACGGTTTTCAACAATCCATAAAAACGGATATCCTGGAGGATTGAAATCTGAAAAATATTATAGATGATCAAATATCCGGTCAGAAGGATCACCGCCAAGGCAGCACCCAGCATCAAAACCGCCGAAGGATCTGCTTGTTCCGCTCTGTTTCCTAAATAGGCCCAGTTTACACCGTATTCTACATCCACATCCGGCTCATAGCCCGCATCCCGGATAATATCCGTAACCTTCTCCTCAATTTTCCGCTCATTGTCAAACATTAAAGCAACACTATAAAGGCCTACGCGGCTGTCCTGGGGTGACTTTCGGATCCAGTCCTGAAAATCCCGGTCAGTCAGGTTTCCTTTCAGCTTCTCCCAGTAAGCCTTTGATACATATATCTGGGTGGCATGGCTCACACTGTCCCCTTCATACCAGCCGCACACGGTAAAAGTCTTCTCTATCTGCTCTCCGTGAAAGGAAAAGCTCAGCGGCACCTGCACTCCCAGCTTATAAGGCAGCTTCAGCTCATCCAAGACAAACGTATCCACGATCAGGTCGTCCTCGTTCTTAGGAAGGCTGCCTTCCTTCAGTTCAACAAAAGAATTTTCAAGTTCTTTACTGTCTTGGGCATACCGGATCTCCCCGCTTCTCTTCAGAATATTCTCCGCCGACCCTATATATATATTCCACGAAAAATCCTTCACCCTGGGATCTGCGGTGATTTTCTCCATCTGCTCTGCGGTCACGCCTTTAAGGCCTGCGTGAAGCTTCGTCCCAACCTCCCGCATAGTCTGCTCCTGGGTCACCTGGACCATCCCGGTACCCATGGAGGCCAGAACGGTAAACAACATACAGGTAAGGGCAATGGCTGCCACTGCAAAAATATTACGCATCTTGTTCTTACGGAGGCTTCTGTTGGAAAGCTTTTTCACCACTTTCTGATTATTATTCTTCATCTCTCTACCTCCTATTGTCCATTGATGATCCTGCCGTCTTCTATACGGACAACCCGGTCACTCAGCTGTGCCATAGCCTCATTGTGTGTAATCATCACAATCGTCTGTCCGAACTGATCCCCGGTTAGCTTTAAAAGTCCCAGCACCTCCTGAGATGTTTTAGAATCAAGATTTCCGGTAGGTTCGTCCGCCAAAATGATAGCAGGCTTACTTGCCAGAGCCCTGGCAATTGCCACTCTCTGCTGCTGCCCGCCGGACAGCTGATTGGGAAGATTGTTCTTCTTTCCGCTGATTCCCAGCATCTCCATCACATCCCTGATAAAATCCTTGTCCGGAGTCTCCCCGTCCAGCTCTATAGGAAGAATGATATTTTCATAAACATTAAGAATGGGCACCAGGTTATAATTCTGAAAAACAAATCCTATGTTTCTCCTTCTGAAAATCGTTAGATCTGTCTCATTAAGCTTAAATATTTCTTTTCCGGCTACTGTCACATCACCTGAGGTAGCATAGTCCAGCCCCCCAAGCATGTGAAGAAGCGTACTCTTTCCTGACCCTGACGTACCTACCACAGATACAAATTCTCCTTCCTCAACAGACAGATCAACACCATCCAGAGCCTTCACAAGATTCTCCCCTGATCCGTAATATTTTTTCAAATTACTAGTCCTCAATATTTCCATAGTTAACCTCCCTATTATTGATCACTATTCAAACCTTCATAGCAGTCTCTTTTGATACATCCATCCTACCAAAAGAATCTTACAGCCTCCTGACAAGCAGAAAAAAAGTTCTTACAAAATTGTCAAAACTTCTGTAAGAACTTTTTTATTTGGGGTTGAGTAAATATATTAAAAAACAACTGCCCGCGCCCACCTGGGAAGACACGGTGATATATCCTTTTTCATGGTTTAAAATAAGCTGTGCCAGATACAGTCCCAGCCCGCTTCCCTCCTGCTGCTGCACCTGCTTTCCTCTGTAAAAACGCTTAAAGATTTCATTGTATTCCTCTGGTTCCATACCGATCCCCTGATCCTGGATCTCAATACGGCTGTAGATTTCCATAGGGACCAGACGTATCGTGACCACAGACCCTTCAGGGGAATATTTCACTGCATTTTCCAGAATATTCTCTATCGCCTCCACTGTCCACTTGGGATTGTGATACAGTTTTTTGTCTGAAAACTCCTCTGTGACTATCCTGATCCTCTTTTTGTCTGCCTGTGCAAATACCCCGCCAACCGCCTGTGCAATGGTTTTCTTAATGCCTTCATACTGGGCATGGAACGAAATCATTCCCTGTTCCAGTCTGGATGCCTTTAATAAAGTTTTCATCAGCCACTCCATCTTTTCCACCTGCGCCTGTGCTTCTTTTGAAAACCTTCCCCGTTCCTGGAGGCTTATCTGCTCTTCTCCGAGCAGCTCTGTATACATTCGGATATTGGCAAGAGGGGTCTTAAGCTGATGAGACAGGTCTGAAAGAAGGGCAGCTACCTGGTCCCGCTCCTGATAAGCCCGTTCCTGATCCCGTATGACCTGGCTGAGAATTTTCTCCAGTTTCCCCTCCAGCTTTGATTCCCGCGTTTCTTTTAAGCCGTTCCATTTATTCCTGTCCCTTCTCTCAAAAGCAGCTAAAATCTCTTCCATATGCTTCATAGATTTCCTGTAATAGACTGCCAATACACATACTATCACTATCCCCAGAATTATCACTGCCCCAAGGAGATAAAGCAAAGTATCATTCATGTAAATCCTCCCACAGATACCCCATGCCATGCACCGTCTTAATACGTCTGGGTGCGGACGGATCCTCTTCAATCTTCAGCCTCAGGCGGCGGATATTCACAGGAAGTGTATTCTCCTCCACAAAAATCCCCCCTGCATCCCATACAGATTCCAGAATCTGCTCCTTCAATAGCACCTGGTTCCTGTTTTCCAATAAGTATTTCAAAAGACGGAACTCCGTCAGGCTTAACTCCAACTCCTCGCCGCCCTTAAAGGCCTTCATTTTCCCCTCATCCACACGGATATCCCCTGAACAAAGCTGCCTTTGTCCTATCCGCTCCTTCCTCCGAAGAAGAGCTGCCACTCTGGCTTTCAGCACTGCAAGAGAAAAAGGCTTGGCAATATAATCATCTGCCCCGCACTCCAGGCACATAACCTCATCCATCTCCATATCCCTGGCCGTCACCATAAGGATCGGAACCCCGGAAAGCTCCCTGAACTCCCTGCAAAGCTCCAGCCCATCCCCATCGGGCAGATTCCAGTCCAGCAGCACTGCATCCGGTCTCTCCCGCTCAAAAGCCCTGCGGCTGTCACCGCATCCCCGGAAACACACAACCTGGTACCCCTCCCGCTCCAAAGCAAAAGCCATTCCACCGGCCAGTCCTTCATCATCCTCTATAATAAAAAGTTTCAATGTGTTGTACCTCTTTCTGAATTTCTATAGATAATATAACACGAACCATATGTTCATATTTACAGTATAGGTAAATTCCAGCCAGAATACAACCCATTCTGCCGGAAGAAAGTGCTGGTATAATCAGATTATCTTGATTGCTGCGGCCACGGTACACAAACAACGGAAGACAGCGAGGAAACGAGGACTACAACTGACCATCTTAAAGAATTTCTTCAAAAAACGCGGTTTCAGACAGTGTCCGAAAGGGAACAAGCAAACTCATGGCGGGCGGAAGCCGATTCCCTTTTGGAAAATACTATGGTATAATGACAAAGAGCAACGCCGGGCCAATTTGGTCCCACGTTGGACAGAGCATTGTGCATCTATGGAGGATAGAGCGTACTTGACAAATCGACATTTGTGGAAGGAAGTTTAAGTTGACAAAATCATACATAGTTATTCAAATTATTGGCTTCATTGGAACCATAATGTTCTTTGTATCGTTCCAGTGTCGAAACAATAAAACATTATTCCGATTTCAATTACTATGTGAACTTCCTAAATAATTGTCCCCTAAACCCGTTTTAACAAATGTGGAATC
>JAUNHC010000118.1 GCA_030524175.1 Eubacteriales bacterium | reverse complement strand
AAATATTGAATTTTCAAGGTGTGAACCCTATTTTGGGTATGGGAAGTTTTAGTTAGTTAATATTTTTACTGACTGTACAACACTGATCTGGTAAAATATAACTATCAGGAAAGGCGGTACAGATATATGAAACAACAATCTTTAAATGAAACAATACAGCAATAATACAGGAGGTGCGCTATGGCGTTTGATCCAGGATTGAAAATAGGCGGATATTGTTGATACCTTTAAGTGTGGCAATATGGGTGGAATGCGTCGTTCAAAAACAACGAACACCTTGGTTATTGTATCTGATTATACAAAAGGCATTTATCATGACAAGTGGATTGGGGGAGTACTTCATTACACCGGTATGGGTAAGTCTGGAGATCAGGATTTATATTGGTCCCAGAATGCAACGCTTGCAGAATGCGGATTAAATGGTGTAGATGTCCACTTATTTGAGGCGATAGATGCTGGTGAGTATGTTTATTGTGGAAGAATTGAGTTGGTAGACAAGCCGTATGTAGATATCCAGCCTGGTGAGGATGGTGCGTTAAGAAAAGTTTGGATGTTCCCTGTTCGTCCAATTCCGGATAATGATGTGCAAAAGCCTCAAATGTTTGTATTCAAAGACATGGAGGATTATAAAGTGCGCGGCGGGAACGTTGACGAAGAATATACTAAAATGTTGCAAGAACGCAAAATGCGTAAAACAAAGACTCCAATTGTAACGGCATCAGTATATGTAAAACCGGAACAGAAGGCGTCTGTTGTCATCCTGCGGATATTGTAGGTAAAACGGTGAAGCATAAAACATTTGGAACCGGTAAGGTTATAGAGATTTCCGATACCACCATTATGATACAGTTTGAAACCGTTGGAGAAAAGAAGATAGGGTATGAATTCTGCATGGAAAAGAAGCTGCTGGAATTTGTATAAGGGAATGATATGAAAACAGTTAGAGTGGTAGCAGCAGTCGTCCGTCAAGGGGATAGGATATTTGCGACTGCAAGAGGCTATGGAGATTTTAAAGGGCAGTGGGAGTTTCCTGGTGGAAAGATTGAGGCTGGAGAAACGCCGCAGCAGGCCCTTATAAGAGAAATAAAAGAAGAGTTGGATGTAACGGTATCGGTAGGAGAGCTGATTGGTACGATTGAATACAATTATCCCACATTTCATCTGTCTATGGATTGCTTTTGGTGTGAAATTGCAGATGGAGAGCTAAAGCTTCTGGAGGCAGAATCAGCTCGCTGGCTCACGAAGGAAACTTTGTATGATGTTGAGTGGTTGCCGGCCGATTTGGGTTTGATTGAGGAAATTAGTGAGCAGATGGAGAGATCGTCAGAATTATAGATGTGGAGAGAGCGAAGCATTTTAATCTGATCACGAGAACAGATAAAACAGACAAAAGCAGGATCGCAACCGCCGGTTGCAGCATTTCTACGGGAAATTGGTGGAGCGCAACCGCGCGGAATGGTATCCTTTTCTCATCAAATCCGAAAGCGAGGAAAACGAAATGATTTTATCAGAGAAAATACTGATGCTGCGAACCCGGTGCGGCTGGTCGCAGGAGGAGCTGGCGGAA
>JAUNHC010000086.1 GCA_030524175.1 Eubacteriales bacterium | reverse complement strand
TAAACTGAGGCTTAGCACCATTTTTTCTATTCAACTCTTAAAGACAGGTATTATATGCTGTTTCCGGCAAAAAATCAATCCATTTTTCAATTGCAAATACGTTTTGCTGACTGATTAATCTTTCAACCGTGCCGTCTCAACACAAAGTATGATACATACTTTGTTCCATCATGTCCAATTAAATTTTCATCTGTAGATTCAAAGCCTAAGTTTTTTAATGCTTTAATGCGCTCTGTCGCGGAGGGAATTGCCTTCGTAGCAATCTTGTCACAATGAAACAGAGTAAATGTAGGTTCAATTATTAATCCTAACATTTTGATAATCTCGAGTGATATTTCATAATCACTCCGAATATCCAATCTAAGCAAACCGCAATTGGTAAAATAGTCATCAGCATTTCTGTGGAAAAGTTCTATTGTTCCTATTGCCTCATTAGTTGTTTTCGATATAATAGTCCATCGTACAAATCCTGCTCTGTTATACTCAAAAAACCAATAATCAATAGCTTGTTCCATTCTGCTTTCAGTCGTGTAATAGAAATCGTCACCGCCACAATTATCACTATTAAAAAGCGCTACTGCTTTTTTGTCCGAATAAACTTTAAGCAAATCCAATTTATCTTCTTTGCTAACCATCCTCAAAATATAATCCTCATTTTCATATTTAGGACAATTTTTATAAACATCTTCCATACTTAAATCTCCCTCTATAACTTCCGTTTTGTTGAATACACCTTATCCGCCAAAAGCGATCAAACGTAACTTAACTATTTTTATTCTAATATCAGCATACGGAAATGTCAAACAGCTCATTTTTTCATTTTTTTACTAATTTCTCGTCAATACATTTCTCTACCGCTGCAAACCTCAACTGTACAGAAATTGCATTTAATACATTTATTGTAAACGTAACAACTCCAATAGTCGTATATAAAGTCAACAAATCATTGACCTTCATATTTACTAGTGCTATAATAATAATAAACTTAAAGGAGGATGATGCCATGTACGCAATGGATTTCGCACAGGTAGGTTCTAACATACAGAATAAATTAATTGAAAAGGAAATGACTCAGCAGAATTTGGCGAATGCTCTTGGTATATCAAAGCAAGTTATGAACAAGATCATTAAAGGCAGCAAGGCAATCAATGTGAATGAACTTGCAAGAATCGCAGGTATATTAGGTACATCTACAGATGCATTACTAACAGTGGAATCAGAACCAGTAACTATCGACAGCTTAAGTTTTATGGGGGATGTTCACGATGAGGTTACGCGGGAACGCGTTAATTTAATCAGGTCTGCAATTGATGAGATTCATATGTTGGAGGAATTATTGGATGACTAATGATTTAAATGAATTTGAAATTAATGAAATAAAGAGTCATGCAAAGGAAAAGTTAGGTTTATGCCGAAAAGGAAATGATATTATTGGGACACAGATTTTCTCTATCCTTGGATTGTATGCCAGAGTAATTTACTATCCATTAGGAAAAGATGCACCTTGGGGTTTCACTAGAATCAGCGGGACTAAAAATGACGCATCTTTAGAGAAACCATTTGTGGCACTAAATTCTTCTATCCCATTGGACTACCAGGTATTTGCTGCAGCACATGAATTGTATCATATTTGGTATGAACAAACCCCGGATATGCTGCCTTCTGATTTGCTAAATGAACAGGACAAAAAGACAAGTGAGAAAAAAGCAAATAGATTTGCCGCAGAATTTCTCGTAGATGAAATATTGCTCAAACAGGAAATTGAGTTACATAAGATAAAGGAATTTACAATAAAAAGCATACTGCAATTATCTGAATTATTCACGGTTCCATATAGAACAATGGTAAAGCGACTGGGAGAAATAGAATCTATTGAGGATTCTGATGTAAATAAATTCCTCGCACAACCAGAGGACTCTATTGAAAAATATAAAAAAAGATACTCCATAGTTACCCAGAAATCTGATAATCGCATTGTAATAGATAATCTAGTTGAGTTAGCAGTTAAAGCATATGAAGTTGGATACATTACATTCGAAAAATTAGAATATTTGCTTGGAATCAGTAAACTAATACCAGCGGATTTGGGTATTGAAAAAAAATCTGTCTGCGAATTTCCTTCTGATGATGAATTAGATAGTATCATGGAGGAATAAGTATGGTAGATAAAATAATCGTTGATGCAGATTTATGCATTAAGTTGGGTGGAAGTAATAAATATAGATATTTGTATGATGTTCTTCCAATGATTTCAAGGGAGATTTATATGCATACACACGCACATGGAGAAGTCATGATTCCTGCATGTGCTGTCAGACAGTTACAGGACTTGATTTCAGAAGGCAAATTAATTCTTGTTAACGAAAGCGGATTGGATAGTAAGGTCCGAGCTACTTATGATGCTGCATACAATAATCTCGCTAAGGTAATGGCCAATCCGATGAATCCAAATAAGAATAAAGGCGAAATGTGTTCACTTGCTTATGCAAAAGCAACAGGCATACCGGTATTTGCCACAGATGAAAAAGACCTTCAGCCTATTATTGATAAGCAATTGAATACCGGGATGGATGACATAACCTGCATTAGAATTGTAGACATCATTGTGAAAGCTAAAGAAGGAGAACTTGCCTTACCCAGAAAAATCGCAAAGGCCCTTTGGGTTGTTTCCGGAAAAAGAAAAGAAATCTTTGATAAAGAGATTTGGCCAGTACCGGTTAAATAGTACATAAGAATTCAAAAGAGATAATGATCCTATATCTCCGCAGCCAAAAGGGCTGTCCTGAAAACATAATTCAGCAACAGCCCCGTGCACAATCTATATTTTTGAAAGAAAGAGAAATTATTTCTTATACTCCAACCCAAGCCCTTCCTCTCAAACCTTAAGCTCTGTCCTCCGTATCACGTAATACGAGCAGATGCTCATAATCCCGGCAATGACCACAAGAAGCAGTATAGGATATATAAAATTAATTGTGCCGTCAGTCATAAAGCCCATACTTTTCATTAATACTTCAATGACTTTGTCCGTGAACTCCTTTGGCAGAACAAACCTGACCAGGGCCGGTATCACCAGAATGATGGTTAATCCTAATATGACTCCTGTGTATATCATTGTTGTTTTTGCCATTCGGTTGATCACAAGGATCGCCAGATAAAGGGAGCAGCAGACCAGCATATAGACCAAAAACAGCCAAAACCAATTTAGAAATACCGAATGTCCATATCCGTATAAGCCGCCGAAGATTGAATCATAGCTGTCGTAAATCAGATGCAATACTTTTCCCACCACTGTATCAACAAGTGCCATGATCCCGGATACAAAGACAAATAAGGAAAAGGTTGAAAGAAAAATATATTTCCGTGTAAATCCATTTTGTATCAGCATTTTAAAATCTTCTTTAAATCCCATAACCCCTAATATACCCACATAAATAACGGAATTGAATTCCAAACCGTTTATCCCTGATTTATCAGTGGAGCCTGTGCCAATGCAGGTAATGACAGCAGTGATCAAAACGACAGCAAACACAATGGAGTAAAACAGCCAAATATATTTAAACGAGGTAGAACATTCATATTGAATCACTGTGCGCAGCTTCTTCATATCAGTTACCGCCTTTCTCTGTCAACTTCACAAACAGTTTCTGTAAGTTTATCCTGGAAATCTGCAGATTGCTGTTTTCCGGAAGCTTGTCTTTCACTCCCAGTATATAGGCAAGTTTCATATTTCCCAGTTCATCATAGCCTATAACATTTTTATCTTTGCAGTATTCATCAACCTGCTCCGAAATACCTGAAATACAATATCCTTTGTTCATTAATTCATCCACGGATTCCTGCAGCAATACCCTGCCGCTGTCAATAAGTACAACTTCCTCAATAATATTTGCAACTTCCTCGATGAGATGTGTTGCGATAATGATTGTTCTTTGATTGTTTTCATAATCCTGCAGCAATAAGTTATAAAATAATTCCCGGTGATTGGCATCCAATCCAAGCACAGGTTCATCAAAAACTATATACGGCACATCGAGAGCCAGAGCGATTGTCAGTTTGAAAATTGACTGATAGCCTTTAGACAGCGCTTTGAACTTTTTGTTCGTATCCAGGCTGAATTTTTCTGCAATCCGGAATGCTTTGTTTAAATCAAAATTATCATAGAATCTCTCTGTCCACTTAAAAATATCTTTTAACTTTAAGCCGGTGTCATATAAATCTGCTTCACTCATACAATAAATTTTCTCGTGCATTTCTATATTTTCTTTAGCCGGAAGGCCGTCGATAAAGATTTCCCCTTCATCTGCAAAGATACGGTTTGCAATAATATTGATCAAGGTTGATTTTCCGGCACCGTTTCTTCCTAAGAGCCCGTAAATTTTGCCATATTCAAATGAAAATGAAACCTGTTCAAGGGCAGTTACACTATTATATCGTTTAGTTATATTTTTAATTTGGATTGCATTCATGTTCAAATCCCCTTTCTATCAGTGATATAACTTCTTCCTTTGACATTTGCAGTTTTGACGCCTCGTCAATGAGAGCAGCCACATACTGGTCGTAAAACTGGCTTTGTCTTTTCTTCCGTATCTTTTTTACTGCACCTTCCTTAACAAACATTCCTAATCCTCTTTTCTTATAGATGATCTCCTCGTCCACCAGCATATTCATACCCTTGAGAACCGTATGGGGATTGATATTCAACAGTACGGATATTTCATTTGTCGAAGGTATTTTTGTCTCTTCGGGGAATACCTTTGTGAATATTGAATCTTCTAATTGTTCTGCAATCTGTATAAATATTGGTTTATCTATGTCCGGATTTATATTCAATCTTATCATCTCCCTTGTGTTATAGTTAGTTACTCAAGTAACTAACTAGCTTTCCTCTAATATAACGCAAAGAGTGATCCGTGTCAACTGTTTTTTGATAAATATATTTTTTGATTTTTGGTGAATATGTTTTTGATGAATGACCGCTGAGTGATGTTTTATGTGTTTCGGATTTTCCAGAAGTTGTCCCTTAATTGTCCCATAATGTGTTTGAAGAGTTTTAAAGACAAAAATGAGCACCGGCTTCATCTCTGCCGGTGCCCGTTCTATCTGTATATAATTTTTCAATGCCGTTCCGCTCTAAACTCCAAAAATCTCTTTCCCGCATTTTGCCGCTTCGTCCAAAGCTACAGGGAACCACCAGCTGCGCAGGGGCACAAAAGCAGGTGTGTAAATCCCCTTCTCAGCACAGGACATCACCTCTTCCCGGATTTTCGCTCTTGTCTCCTCCTCGGTAAGCGTTCCTGCATTTGCCGCTGCCTCAAGTTCCTGGTATCTTGGCGTGACATTGTAGGATAATTTATTTCCTGTTTTCTCCATAGCGCTTAGGATATCATTGATACCCTGTCCCTGGAAGGAATCAATTCCGATTTCCACAAATTCAGGGATGATCTGGTCCATTTTTCCACAAGAGTGCATATCAAAGAATACACCTAGCTCATGGCACTTATCTACTGCTTTCTTAATCTGAGGCTTCAGCAGAGTTCTCCATATATCCGGTGAAAAAAACATATTCATCTGTGTTCCCCAGTCATCATGGAAGCAGATTGCCTCTGCTTTATAATATTTGTGGAGAATCTCTATTTCCTTACATTTCATTTCCATAAGGCGGTCAAAAAATGCTGCCACCTCATCCGGGTCTGTGACCATTGCACAGAGGGCATTCTCAAATCCCATCAAAGTGTGAAGCCGCTCAAAAGGTCCTTCCAGCAGCATGGCGTAATTGAATTTATTGGGATCGTACTGATCCACCTTATCAGCCGCAGCACTGGCTTCCCAGTCCACTGCATCCAGATCCGGGAACACAATCACCTCTCTCCAGTCGCAGATGTCCTCCAGAATAGGCGCAACTCTGGTGTCCGGAACTGCCGCCATCCCCACTTCGTCATAAACCCACGTGCAGCCGAAGAAATCCTTGCCCCCTCTGTTTCCCGGAGCACGCTCATCCATACCGGTGATATAGACTGCCAGGTTCGCATCTGTGAAAAAGCTTGGAAACCATTCCCCTCTCTCATGCCGGAAGAATTTCCTGAAATTCTCTTTTGGTGTCAGTGCCATAATATTTACCCCCATTTCTTTTTTATCTTATTGGTGACAGTTTAGGCTTACCTGAACTTTTACCTTTTTTCAAGTTCTTTATGTATCTCTTCCATTTTCTTAGGACTTAAATCGTAAAACAGCAGTAATACAACGCCTAAAGCCAGCAATGCAGCAGGCAGTCCCATAGATATGACACGGATTCCCTGTATTACCTTTTCTGTAGGTTCAGTATTTGCCACAAACCCAACTGCGGAAAGTCCGAAGCCCGCAATTGCAGTGCTGAATACAGCCGCTATTTTAATAGAAAGCTGGAACATGGAAAAATATAAGCCTCTGGCATTCTTCCCTGTTTTCCACTCTCCGTAATCAACCGTGTCGGCATACATGGAGGTGTTGACAACATTGCCCCAGGAATATCCCAGATAACCTATGGAAATCAGGGCGATCACAGCGGTGATATTGCTGCTGCAGATAATTGCCGCAACCATACATACTGCCAGCATAATATTTCCGGCGATATATGCGTTTCTTTTTGACAAGTATTTTGTGATAAAGGGTACGGTAGTGGCACCTATAAATGCAAGAATATTTACAATCCCGAAAAATGGTGACGCACCGTTGATATCGTTTGCCACATATTTGAAAAAATACGGGAACATGGCATAGGTTACAAGCATGGCCAGAATACGGGCCACATCTGTGAGAAAAAGTACAAGAAGATTCTTATTGCCGAAAATCATCCTCAGCATTTCTCCTGCCGAAAGCTTCTCCTGTGCTTTCGTATCGTTCTCCTTATACTGGATATCCTTTCCCTTGGCAGCTCTTGCAAGATTCAGATACAGGATCACACACACAGCACCTGCCACTACTGCTGCCCACAGAAATCCTGCGGAATTCATCTCTCCGCCGCCGAAAAATAGTATCATAGGCAGAAGCAAAAAGCCTGCCAGACTCTTTCCAAGTGCATTTCCCTGGCCTCTCATTGTGGACATCTGCACTCTCTCCCTGGGGTCATTTGTAAGGGATGAATTCAGGGAGGTGTATCCTGTATATGCAATGTTGGTGGAGATACAGAAAGCCGCATATACAATACAGGCTAAAATTGCCTTGGCCGGCATTCCTAGATTGTTATTGGTAAACATTACTGTATTAAATATGAAAATCAGAGGGGCACCGATTAAAATCCACGAGAGATATTTCCCCCATTTAGGGCTGCTCCTCTCAATCACTGCTCCGATAAACGGCGGGCTGCAGCTGTCAATGATCCTGCCCACCATCATTAAGGTTCCTGCCGCGGCAGCGGTAATTCCTGCCACATCGGTGTAGAACATCAGCAGATACGTGTTGGACATGGTTACCATGAAGATAAAACCCAAGTCTCCCATACCATAGGACAGCTTCAGATACGTGCTTAACTTCTTACCTTTCTCACCCATAGAAATTCCCCCTTTTTGCCGCAGAAGCAGGTCATCTCCTGTTTCTCTCCTGCATGGCCCTCAGCTACATTTTGAATATTTTTAATTTTATTCAATTTTAATTATAACAGAAAATAATTGTACTGTCTACGATTCTTGTGCTATGATACAAGAAAAACAATTACAAAAAAAGTGAGGAAATTTCATGCAATACGCCAATGGAATGCAGACACAGGAACGGATTTTTGAGACTGCAAAAAATTTCATGTATGAACTAGGATACAAAAACACCACTTACAGCATGATCGCTGCCAAAGCGGAAGTACCTGTGGGCCTTGTGAATTATTATTATAAAAAACATGAATTGCTGGAGCGTATTTATACTGATTTTTTCAAACAGATCGACTATGCCATCATGCAGCAGGATGCAGGACCTGACAACACCTTCCAGTACCATATTTTATTTTCCCGCATTATGCTTACACAGATTTTCCGGGATCCTAAGACAAGAAAGTTCCACCTGGAGATCAATCATAACAACTTGATCCCCAAGTCAATACATACTCTAGTCCGTTCCCGGCAGATAGCGATCATAGAATCCTTCCATCAAAAAATGACGCCCCAGTATTACTACTGGTGCGCCACTGCCGAATACGGTGCCCGCCGTGAACTGATCCAACAAAATAAGGACATTTCTGTGGACAGCCCTGACTTTCTTGCTCTTGCAAGCCTTCTGTCCACAATAACCATGCGCATTGCCGGATTAAGTCCTGAGATCATCGATGAAAATACAGAAAAGGCCAATGAATTGTATGATCTAATGGACTGTTCCAAGATAAAAATGTTCTGACATAAGATTTGTAATTTACTGTGCCCTGACAGTCTCCACCACCGACATGTCCTTGATCCGTTTGGAAGGCCCGTAGACTGCCAATGCGGAAGATACAAGAACAAGCAGCACAATGGTGAGGATCCTGTCCACCGGAAGCGTCCACTGGGTCCCCCAATGATAGGTGACAAGACCGTCAAACAGCCATTTGTTCACAGGAATCCCTACAGCGCAGCCAAGAATGCATCCTGCACAGGCATAGGTGATTGCCTCTGCCAGCACCATTTTTATAAGCTGGCGCTGATTCATTCCAATAGCTCTCATGGCCCCGTACTGGCGGATCCTCGAAGCAACACTCATGGCAATACAGTTCACAATACTTATCACTGTGATCAAGGCGATCACCACAAGAAATCCGTAAACACAAAGAGCAAAGGACAGGTATGCGCCGCTGGCCTCGTCATTGCTCTTTTTTCTGTTGGTAAATGAATATCTGTCTCCAACCTGGCTTCTTATGTCCTCCACCTCATCTTCACCGGCACTGCGGACAAGCTGGACGTCAAGATCTGTATAGTTATCAATCCCTGTAAGACTTTTAAACAGTTCTTCGGAACAGATAATTGTCTCTGCATCCTCTGTACGTTTGAAGGGGCAGTAATTTACTACTCCTGAAATCTGTACCTCCTGTTCCCCGCCAGCCAGCTTAAGTGAAAGAGTATCACCGTTTTTCATGGGATTGGCGGGATCGTAGACAGTCAGTACCTTTCCTGCTCCACTCTCTTCCTCTCCTTCCACCAAGTCATCCTCTGCCCAGCCAAACTGATATGCTTCATAGGAAACCAGATTAATTTTCTTCTCTTCCCCTTTCCAGATCACAGGGATATCCCTGGCAGTCATCCTTCCATAAACACGCTTTACACCAGGGTTTTCCTGAAGCTTTTCCCCAAGCGCTTTGTCAATGGGATCATCCTGGGCTGCAATGGAAATATCTGCTGTGTAGGGCTTCAGGGGAGTGATCCCGTGATGCATAAATTCTACTGCCGTAGAAAAAGACAAAAACAAAATCACACTGAATGCAAAAGATCCTGATACAAGAAAAAAGTTCTTTTTACCCGCCCATGCGTGATGGATCCCAAGGGCTGTATCCACCTTGGCAAACCTGGCTGCCGCGGCTCTTTTGGGCGGTTTCGAAGTTCCTGCGTTTCCGGAAACTGCAGTAAGGGGAGAGGCCTTAGCCGCTCTTCTGGCAGGAGCATTAGCAGACAGATAAACTGTGAGAAGTCCTGCCCCTGCCCCCACTGCTATACTTGGCCAGCTTATGGTAAACAGAGGCAGCGACGAAAAATATGTGGGGCTCATATATTTCAGAATACCGCATAAAATCCACACTACAATGCATCCCAGCAATGCGCCAGCAGGGATTGCCGTCCTGCACCAGCCCAGCGCTTCTCTGCGTACAAACTTTATTATCTGCTTTCTGGATGCCCCCAGGCAGCGCATCATACCGAAGAACTCTGTACGCTGGGCCACATTACTGTTCATACTGCTGGCGATCATCAGAACCCCGGCCACCAGAACAAGTACAAACAAAACTGCCGCCGCCCCGTAAATCTGCCTGATCAGGCCGCTTTTCCCCTGTCCATAAAGACCGATGAGCTTCTCAAAAACACCTGTCTGTGTATCGTCCAGTCCGAACTGTTCCTTCACCTGTGAAATAACCTTATGCATATTACACCAGGGTGAAAGCTGGACAAGATACTGGTTTACGTACAGATTGTCTGGAACCATCTTCCTGAAGCTGTCCACAGTCAGGATCACACCGCCAATCCCTCCGGTCAAAAGCTTTGAGGTACTTTCCGCCAGACCTGTTACCTTGTAGGAGAACTCATGTCCGTCCGGCGAACTGAGATTGATGGTGTCCCCCACAGAAACATTGTATTTCTGCGCTGCATTGTAAGTGAGAGCAGCTTCCTTCTCACCTTTTGGATATGTTCCTTCTTTTATCCCCGTGGTGAAAATATCCAGAAATGGTTTCTCGTCCATTCCCATCACCAGGATTTCTTCTCCATTCAGGCAGTAACCGGCAGTGTTGTCAACGGCAAGATACATACCTGAAGCCTTTACCTCTGGGCGGGCAGCAATGATTTTCCCTTCCTCATCATCCACATTGGCTACAAAATGCCAGTTTCCGTTATCATGGATGGTCTGGATCCTCTGACTGCGAATCTCCATATCCGCCATTCCGAAAATCACGGTAACCAGAAATACTGCCAGGATAATGCAGAGCAATGTCATCCTGTTCTGCTTTCTGCGAACTTTTGCCGAAATCGGGATAAGATCAAGATAGCTCTTCATTGTCTCACCCCTCCTAAATCCTTCAGCACACCGTCCGAAACCCTCAAAACACGGTCCGCACAGGAGGTCAGGCTCATGTTATGGGTGATCATAAGGATTGTCTGCTGGTAATAACGGGATGCCTTAGTAAGTAGATCCATTACATCCTGGCTGCTTTTGCTGTCCAGATTTCCGGTAGGCTCATCCGCAAGTATGAGCGTAGGCTTCATCATCAGCGCCCTGCCGATGGCCACTCTCTGCTGCTGTCCTCCGGAAAGCTGTCCCGGCAGATGGTGACGCCTCTTTGTAAGCCCCAGCACCTCCAGGATTTCCTCTGTCTGACCCCGGTCAGGTTTCCGGTAATCCAGCAGCATGGGAAACATAATATTCTGTTCTACCGTCAGTTCGGAGACAAGCTGAAAAGACTGAAACACAAAGCCGATATTCCGCCGCCTGAACACAGTGCGCTTTTCTTCCTTCATGGCAAAAAGGTCTTCTCCCTCTATATAAACCTTGCCTGTAGAAGGAGTGTCTAAACCGCCAATACAATTGAGAAGTGTGCTTTTCCCCGAACCGGATTCCCCAACAACCACAGTAAATTCACCCTTTTCCATGGTGAACGTGGTATCTTTCAGGGCCTTAACCTGGCTTTCCCCTTTTCCGTATGTCTTGCTTAAATGTTCTACTTTTAAAATTTCCATTATTCTGTCCCTCTCTTTCCTCCTCAGAATACCAGACGGACCTTACAGGAACGTGAAAAAGAGCTTACGGTTCCGTAAGGAAAGAAATAGTAAAGGAGGTTCCCAATCCCGGCGTACTTTTCACAGAGAGAATCCCCCCCTGGCCTTCAATAATGGACTTTGCCAGGGGAAGTCCAAGGCCTGTGCCCTGCTTGTCCCTGGAATTTTGGCTCCTGTAGAAGCGCTTGAATATATGGTAAAAATCCTCTTCCCTGATGCCGCACCCATTGTCCTCCACACAAAGCCGCATCATAAGGCCGGAACTCCCCCAGGAAACCCGGATATGTCCTCCCGTATCTGTGTGGTCCAATGCATTTTTCACCAGATTTCCAACTGCCTCAGCCGTCCACCTGAGGTCACAGACAAGCATTTCCTCCCCTCCTTCAAGAGTCAGATACTTTTCTTCTAGTTGTGCCCGGGTTTTCAAGTCCCCCACAGCTTCCAGCACAATTTCTCTCATCTGGTAGGGATGTTTCTCAAACACAATATTTCCTGTATCAAGGCGGGTGATTTTCAGCATCGCTCCTATCAGCTGTTCTATCCTGTCCAGCGCTGCCGAAGACTTTTCTGTAAATTCTTCTACCAGACTGGTGTTCTCAGGTTCGCCGGAAATGATTTCATTATACATTTTTAATGCAGACAATGGAGTCTTCAGCTGATGGGAAATATCAGAAATAATGTTTTTCAGGAATTCTTTTCCCTTATGCTCGGCTTCCTGTTTTGACTGAAGGGCATTTGCCAGGCTGTCCACTGACCCAAACAGGCGGTAAATATTGCCTTCATTCATACGGGGCAGATGCATTGTAAAATTGCCCTCCAGAAACTTCTGTGTCACAGAGATTGCCAGAAGATAAAGCTTCTCACGCTCCCGGAGAAAAATAAAAGCCCCGGCAAGAAGAACTGTCATAAAAATCAAATATCCGGCCAGCAGCTGCCCTCCGCTTCTCCCCTGTACCCCGGCAGCCAAAGGAAGGAAACGAACGGCTGTATCACCTGAAATACCAGCCTTCTCTATGAGTTTCTTTCCATCCTCTGTAACCTCCGTACTGGTCACAGCCTGTAATGCCCCGGACGGTGATATCCCCTGTTCCAAAAGACTGGATACTATCCGTCTGTCATGCTCCGCCAGCATCTCCGCGGCTGCCTTCCCCTGAAAATTGTGAAAAACAGCAAGGAATAATGCACAGGCAAGTCCCCATACAATAAGAAAAAAACAAAAACAGCGGTTTTTCTTTTCATTGAAAACCTCCATCATTCCACCTCTTTCCACTGGTACCCAAAGCCCCGGACCGTGACAAGATGCTGGGGCTTGGAAGGGTTGTCCTCAACCTTTTCCCGCAGTCTCCTTATGTACACAGACAACGTATTGTCATCCACAAAATTCCCGCTCCCATCCCACAGCTCATTAAAAATCACATCTCTTGTAATGATCCTGCCTGCATTCTTCACCAAAAGACAGAGCAGCTTATATTCCGCACCTGTAAGCTCCAGTGTCTTTCCTTTTAAAGTGACTCTTGAGGCCAGCAGATCCACAGTAATATCTCCCCTGGACAAAATGGCAGTATCCTTGTTCTGGGTGATCCCGGCTCTTCTAAGAAGGGCCCTCATGCGGGAACACAGCTCTCCAAGTTTAAAAGGCTTTGTGATATAGTCGTCTCCGCCGCTGTCAAGGCCCCTGATAACATTGACTTCCTCATCTGCTGCTGTGAGAAAAATTATGGGAATCTGACTGTCTTCCATCCGGACCAGTTCACAGATTTCAAACCCTGTCCCGTCAGGCAGCGATACATCCAGTAGCAGCAGGTCAAATTTTCCGTTTTTCAAAAGTATTTTGGCTTCTTTTACTGATTTTGCAACACTTACAATATAATCATTTTTCTTTAAAGAATACACTAATCCGTCAATTAAGCTGGCATCATCTTCCACAAGCAAAACTTTTTGTCCCAATTTTCTTCCTCCTGTCGATAATTTACCCCTTGTCTCGTTAATACTAGTACATCGAATATTAAATAATTACTATATTAAACTGATGCCGCGTCGTTCT
>JAUNHC010000085.1 GCA_030524175.1 Eubacteriales bacterium | reverse complement strand
CATATTATTCATAAAAGAAATATGGTACTTAATTAATTTTCAATATACTAGTATATAAAAACCCTCCGAGGGATACACACAATGTGCAGAGGGAAGATGAAATCGCAAATATTAATCGGCGGTTGTCCATTACTGAGGATACTATATACAAAAGCCGTCTATGAATTATATGAAATATTCACAAAAAGAAATATGTTTTGAAAAATATATTGACATTATATCCAATCATTTATATAATAAAGTCAGATTTCGGGAAGTAAACCGCTTTACTAAACCGCTTCACTGAACGGCACTTTTTATATTTATACAGAAAATCCATGTAAGCAATTTTTTTTATTTATTTAGTAAACCGCTTCACTAAATCAAAATTCTATAGTATATTATAAGAAAAAGAATTTCAGAGGTGAGGTATATGGATAAGAAAGTAACAATATCAGAGGTGGCGGATAGGGCAGGGGTTTCTAAGGCAACTGTTTCTAATTATTTAAATAAACGATATGACCGGATGAAAGAAGAAACAAAGAAAAGAATCCAGGAGGCAATCGATAGTCTGGACTATGTTCCAAGCATCAGCGCGCGCAGATTGTCTGCCAAAGAAAAGAGCAAAACCATCGGTTTAATTATTCCCAGGAATCTGGCACATGTATTTGATACCATGTATTATCCCACTGTATTTAATGCAATCGGAAAAATTTCAGAGGAAACCGGCTATTCTGTTTTAATCTATGTCCAGAATAAGCAGGTGGCAGATGATAATCTGGACTATCTGCTGGGACTGGCAAAATCACTGGTAGACGGCTTTCTGATTTTCGCACTGTCCCCGGAAGACAGGTACTTTAAAGAATTTGAGAAAAATAAAATCCCCTATGTCTGTGTAGGCGAAATCCCACACTACGTTGACTACAACTTTGTGGCAACAGATCATGGACAGGGAATCCGGGATGCAGTGAACTATCTTATTGAATTGGGGCATAAAAAAATTGCATTAGTGACAGAGGATAAACTAAGTGTAGTTGATGAGGCAAGGAAGAATACATATAAGCAGGTATTAATGGAACATGGCATAGACTATGAGAAAAAATACTGCAGAAGCTTTTTGTCTGAGGAAGTGACAGAACAGGTACCAAGATTTTTAAAGGGACTTTTTGAAGATAAGGACAGGCCCACAGGTATATTGATACCCGCAAACCTGCTGCATTATCTGAAAAAGGCAGTGAAAGAGAATGACCTGTATATTCCCAAGGATCTTTCTGTGATAGCCATTGATTATTATGACATTTATTATCCGGAGTATGTAAGGTTCCAGGACAGAGAGTACACAAAAATCCCATCAGCAGCATACAAGGTGTCGGAGAAAGCATTTGAGAAACTAATTGAATTAATTGAAAACCCGGAGAAGGGGTTTGCTTCTTATCTGGAGCCTGTAAAGTTGGAAATCGGAAAGACAACAGGTGTCAAACGGGAAGAAGTGTAATGTGAAAGGGGAAAGATGATATGAAGATGAAGAAGGTATTGGCAGCAGTTATGGGGATTACATTGGCCGGAAGTGCATTGCTCACAGGTACGGCTGCAGAGGTAAAGGCAGAAGACAAAAAGCTTGTATTTTGGGATAAATCAGAATATGTATCTGCTTATAATGATATGATGAAAGCAAAACTGGACGAATTTGCCGAAAAAAACGGCGTTGATGTAGAATATGTGATCATTCCCTCAGGTGATCTGAAGCAGAAGCTGGCAGCGGCAATCGAATCTGGAAACCAGCCGGATTTGATAATGGGAGACAATACATTAGTGGCAGAATATGTTGTAAGCGAACAGCTAGCCGAAGTTTCAGACGTACTGGAAGGAATGGACCTGAAGGAAAATGCAAAAACATACGCAGAATTTAACGGAAAACAATATCTGGTGCCATTATCCTTTATCACACCTGGCATGTATATCAGAAAAGATAAATGGGAAGAAAAAGGGCTTGATATGCCGACTACCTATGAGGAATTGAAAGAGCAGGCAAAGCTTGTCAATGATCCGGAAAATGGTTTCTATGCTTTGGGAATACCCCTGGGGGCAAGCGGCGGCGGAGATGCTGAGACATTTATCAGAACAGTGATTCTTACCTACGGCGGCAAAGTAATTGATGAAAACGGTGAAATTACCGTGAACAGTCCCGAGACGCTGGAGGCATTTAAATATCTTGCTTCTTTATATGAAGAAGGTTTATGTCCTCCTGATGCGGCAACCTGGGATGACAGTGCGAATAATTCAGCATGGCTGGCAGGAACAGTGGGAATGGTGACAAATTCCGGATCTATTGTAGCTTCTATGGAGGAAGAGAATCAGGAGCTTCTGGCAAACACCCAGATCATCAAGTATCCCGCAGCCACAGAAGGCGGAGAGACCTATGCTCTTGGAGGAGCAAATGTATTCGGCATTTTTGAGACAGGAAAGAATACAGAAGTTGCAAAAGATTTTGTATCCTACTATTTCCAGGACGGAGATTATTATAATGAGATGATCGAGGCTATGGGATCTATGTGGCAGCCTGTGATCAACGGCTACGACGATACAGAGTTCTGGAAACAGGAAAAGAATGTGGGATGGCTTGAGAATTCCCAGATATTAATGGTTTCCACATATCCGGCGCCGACCGAGCCTAAGGTGGCCGCAGGATTTTCCAATCAGCTTTGTACCAAGACTCTTCAGCAGATCGTGGTAAACGGAGAAGACCCCCAGGAAGCACTGGACAATCTGGAAGAAACCTTGGTGGAAATGTACGCGGAGTAATGCATACACATGAGAGGGCCGGGATGCTCCGGCATCAGGCCCTTCTCAGAAAGGAAAGGGATATTGTCAATGTTGCATCTGACGGGAAAGAAATATGAATCACAGGCGAAAAAAGATAAACGATTAGGATTGATATTGATGATTCCTATAGTCCTTATCATTTTTGGCATTATGGGATATCCATTCTGCAGAGCCATCTATTTATCCTTTACTGATAAGCTGGTGGGGATGAAGGAACATTTTGTAGGATTTGATAATTATATCAAATTAATACATGATAAAATCTACTGGAAGTCATTGTGGAATACGATCATATATACAGTAGGTTGTATTGCAGCAAAGCTTGCGCTTGGTCTTTTGCTGGCAGTCATCCTCAATCGTCAATTTAAAGGAAAAGCCTTTTTCAGAACTGTTCTTTTGATTCCCTGGGCTATACCCGGTATGGTGGCAGCTACCACCTGGAGGTGGATGTATGACAGCACCTACGGAATTATTAACAGTATACTTATCACCCTTGGACTGACCAAGGTAGGGATCCCGTGGCTGAGTGCCCCGAATATTACACTGCTCTCCACTATGATCGTAAATGTATGGAGAGGGATTCCGTTCTTTATGTTCAGTATTCTTGGTGCGCTGCAGACCCTGGATAAACAGCAGTATGAAGCGGCATACGTGGACGGGGCAGGTGCATTCAAGCAGTTCTGGTATATCACCATACCCTCCATATCTAATGTACTGGGAATTACCACTCTTTTGTCAACAATTTGGACATTCAATGATTTTGAAAATGTTTATTTGATTACAGGAGGAGGCCCCCTTTATTCATCAAGTACCATTGCGACCTACACATATGATATGGCATTTATACAAAATAATTTTGCAAGGGCTGTGGCTGTGGCAATTTCTGTGATACCGCTGCTGCTGGTACTGATAGCTTTTTATACCAAGTCAAACAAGGATACTTAGGAGGTGCGTCCAAATGGTAATGAAGAAACATAAGAAAATCGCATCATCGGCTGTTACGTACTTTATTCTGGCTGCTGCGCTGGTCTGGACGATTTTTCCCATATACTGGATGATAAAATCATCCGTAACCGTTAACAGTGAAATGTATGTGGCGCGTCCTCCGCTGATCGCACAACATTATACGTTAGATAACTATATAGAATTATTTACAGAGACAGAATTTGCACATGCTCTGTTCAACAGTCTCCAGATTGCCGGGATTACTACAATTTGCTGTTTGGCAGTGAGCATACTTGGCTCTTATGCCATGACAAGGCTTAAATTTCCCGGAAGAAAATTTTTTAAGACAAGTATTATCTTTTCTTATTTGATTCCAACGGCAGTGCTGTTTGTGCCGATGTATGTGTTTGTAAGTAAGCTGGGATTTTATGACAATAAATTTGCGTTACTGATCATTTATCCGACTACAGTAGTGCCATACTGCTGTTATATGCTCATGAGTTATTTCAAGGCCATACCTTATGCACTGGAGGAGGCTGCGTTAATTGACGGGTGTACAAGAATAAAATCACTGTGGTATATCATAATGCCCATTGCACTTCCGGGGATTGCAGTGGTTGCCACCTTTGCGTTTACAATGTCGTGGAATGAATACCTGTACGCCATGATCATGACAACAAGCAATGCACAGCAGACTGCAGTGGTGGCTATTTCCAGCTTTAAGTATGCAGACTCGGCTATCTGGGGCAGGATCATGAGCGCTTCGGTGGTCACCTCACTTCCGGTTGCTGTTATTTATATTATTGCACAGGGGCAGCTGATTTCCGGCAAGTCAGATGGAAGTGTGAAATAGATAAAGTACAATTTATTGAAGGAGATATAGGCTGCCAGTTCCGTTTGACCAGTATTGGGAAAGGACAAGGACGCTGGACGGCACATAAATAATTATTAAAAAGAAAGGTCAAGTAAAATAATGGATAGATCATATGAAGAGACTTTACAATATGTGAATACGAATTCACGGCCTTCGGAGTTAAGAATCACAGACATGCGTGTTGCAGATATTGTAGGGGCACCTATGCACTGTACTTTGGTGAAGATTTATACAAACCAGGGACTTGTGGGATACGGTGAGGTGAGAGACGGCGCTGACAGAAAATTCATCCTGTCCCTGAAAAGCCGTATTTTAGGAGAGAACCCTTGTAATATCGATAAATTATTTCGAAGGATCAAACAATTCGGCGGCCATGCAAGACAGGGCGGCGGTGTTTGCGGCATAGAGCTGGCTCTGTGGGATTTGGCGGGAAAAGCTTACGGCATTCCTGTATATCAGATGCTCGGGGGAAAATTCCGGGATAAGATCCGGATTTACTGTGACACAGACATCGAGGGGAAACATACAGGCATTGAGATGGGAAAGGCCTTGAAGAAGAGGATGGATAAAGGCTTTACATTCCTTAAGATGGATCTGGGAATTGATTTACTATACGATGAACCAGGCGCATTGTGTGCTCCCCTGGGATTTGTCCGGGAGCTAAAAGCAGCATCCTCATACAATTCCATCCCCAGAAATCTTGATATGAACCAACGTATTGCCAGAAACCGTGATTACGATATGAATAATGTCCCTCACCCATTTACCGGGATTCAAGTCACAGAGCACGGATTTGACATTTTAGAGCAGTATGTAAAGGATGTAAGAAGTGTTATCGGCTGGGATATTCCTCTTGCCATTGACCATTTCGGACATATCGGAGTGGAATCCTGTATCAAGCTGGCCCGGAGGATTGAGAAATACAATATTGCCTGGATGGAAGATATGATTCCCTGGCAGCTTACATCCCAGTACGTACGTCTTGCTAATTCATGTGCTGTGCCTATCTGTACCGGAGAAGATATTTACCTGAAAGAAAACTTCCGTCCTCTCTTGGAGGCTGGGGGAGTATCTGTGATACATCCTGATATCCTTACCTCCGGGGGGATTCTGGAAAACAAAAAAATCGGTGATATGGCGCAGGAGTTCGGGGTTGCCATGGCAATACATATGGCGGAAAGTCCTATTGCATGTATGGCTGCAGTACATAGTGCGGCTGCCACAGAGAACTTTCTTGCACAGGAATTCCATTCTGTGGATATTCCGTGGTGGGAAGATATGGTTACAGGCCTTCCGAGACCGTTGGTTGACAATGGATATATACATGTGCCTGATAAACCGGGGCTGGGAATCGATGAGCTTGTGGATGAGGTGATCATGGAACATATTCATCCTGATTATCCGGGAATCTGGCTTCCTACTGAGGAGTGGGACAACGATTATTCCCATGACAGACTGTGGAGCTGATGAGCATTTGGCTCTTGCTATTATAAACACAAAGATTTGACTTTAAGGACATTTTGGAGAAGGAGAAGTCTTATGCACTTTAACGTTAAGGAAGATATTATACAGCTTACAGAAAAATGGAAGGGGGAACGGCTTGAGGACGGAAGGCCCAAGGTATCTGATGAGGACCTGGAAGAAATCCGCAGCCTGACTCTCGAAGAGGTTTGGCAGCCATTGTTTTTGAAAGGTTATGTAAACCAGTATGAAGAGAAGTTAAAGAAGCTTCACAACGATAAGAGAAAACTGGTAGGCCGTGCAGTAACCTGTTCTTTTATTCCCGCAAGGCCGGATTTAGAGGAGACAGTTAAGAATATCGGCGATTCAGAAGGCCGCAAGGGAACCTGTAATCAGTGGGTCATTGATACCTTGGTCGAAGGGGACGTGGTGGTTGCTGATATGTATGACAAAATCTATGAAGGCACATTTGTGGGCGGAAATCTTTCAACTGCTATCATGAACCGTACAAAGACAGGCGGGGCTGTTGTGTGGGGAGGCATCCGTGATCTGGAACAGATAGAAGAGATTGAAGGACTGCAGGTATATTACCGGGGCGTTGACCCCACACCAATCCGTGATTTTGTTATGAGCAGCTTTAACTCTATGACAAAAATAGGCGGGGCTGTGTGCCTGCCGGGAGATGTGGTTTACGGTTACGGGGGAGGAGTCATATTTATACCCAGCCATATGGTAAAAGAAGTCATAGAATTCGCTAAGAAAATGCATGTGAAAGACATATTCGGTTTTGAGATGATAAAACGCGGGGTTTATACAACTGCAGATATAGATATTGATATATGGCCCACAGAAATGATGAACCGTCTGCTTACGTTTATCAAGGAAGATGAAAGAGGAGAAAAATACCGCACACTTGACTGGAGCAAGGAGTTGGAGGAAGCTTCAGCCGGCAGATAATGGATTTAGGCAGAAGGACGGAGATGCAGATGAAGGATTTAATACAAATTGCAATGGATAACCCTATTATTCCCGTGGTTAAGATTTCAAATCCTGAGAATGGACCCGGACTGGCACAGGCATTGTATGAAGGCGGCATCCACTGTATGGAAATTACTTTCCGGACACAGAATGCTGCCCAGGCGATTGAGAAGGTGACGAAAGCGTTTCCTGACATGCTTGTAGGAGCCGGCACTATTGTTTCGGCAGAACAGGTGGATCAGGCTGTGGAAGCCGGGGCCAGGTTTATTGTAAGCCCGGGGCTTTCAGAGCAGGTTGTTCTGCGGTGCAGGGAGAGGGGGATCCCGTGTCTTCCGGGATGTGTGACAGCCAGCGAAATTATGAAAGCAATGGAAATGGGGCTGAAACTGGTGAAATTTTTTCCTGCCGAATCCAGCGGAGGGGCCAATGCCGTCAAAGCATTGTCTGCCCCCTTCCCGGAAGTAAAGTTTATACCCACAGGCGGAATTAATCTGGCAAATGTACAGCAATATTTGGATCTGCCTTGTGTTGCAGCCTGCGGCGGAAGCTGGATGGTCCGGGAGAAGGATATTGAAAACAAGGATTTCCAGATGATCAAGGAGAAATCCAAAATGGCCGCAGAGACAGTGTGCAGGAGGTGTACCCCATGACGGAGATCATGACATTCGGGGAACCAATGGTAGTGTATATTGCAGAGGAACCGGGAAGCTTTCAGGAGGTATCCCGTTATTCCAGAGGGCTGGCTGGCGCAGAGCTTAATTTTGCCGTGGGAGTTACAAGATTAGGGCATCAGGCTTCGTATTTCAGTAAACTTGGCGATGATCCCTACGGCGCTTATATCAGGAGCTTTATTGAGAAGGAAGGGATAGACGGAAGCAGCCTTGTTTTTGATTCCAGGTATCTCACAGGTTCCTATATAAAAACAAAAGTATATGAGGGCGACCCGGAGGTTTTCTATTTCAGAAAAAATTCCGCTGCCTCCCATATCGGACCCGAAGATGTGAGAAGTCTGGAGTTTAAAGGGACCAGACTGTTTCATCTGACAGGAATCACCCCCGCTTTGTCAAAGGAGTGCAAAGCTGCCAGCATTGAGGCTGTAAGAAAAGCCAGATGGGAAAAGGTAATGGTGATGTTTGACCCTAACATCAGGGAAAAACTCTGGGATTCCAAGGAAGAGATGCGTGATACTCTTAATACGTTAGCTTTTGAGAGTGACATTTTTCTGCCGGGCATTAAAGAAGGAAGGCTGCTCACAGGGCTTTACGAACCCCGGGAAATCGCTGATTATTATCTTGAGAGAGGCACTGGCGCTGTGATCATCAAGCTTGGTGCCCAAGGGGCCTACTTCAGGACCAATGCAGAAAATGGAGTTTGTACTGGATGTGGTTCCGGAAAGATAAAAGCAGGTCCTTCCGAAGGAATGGTTCCCGGATACAAGCCAGAGAAAATTGTGGATACTGTGGGCGCGGGGGACGCATTTGCTGCAGGAGCCGCATGTGCGCTGCTGGAAGGATTGTCTTTAGAAGAGGCAGCAGCAGCAGGCAACGCAATGGGCGCTATTATCATTTCCGCTAAAGGAGATAATGACAATCTTCCCGATAAGGAAAGATTACATGATTTTATGAAACATGCTCATCGCATATAGACAAAAACCAAAGCATGCTATTATGTTGTCAGATGGTTTTTAAAATATTGACATTTTGAGTATACTTGCTATAATATGCTTAACAAGACAGCCGTCAGGTAGGTGCATACTATCCGTCCCGGCGAAATAGTTTCAAGCTGCAGAAATAGCCGTCCAACCTTTCGTGGGGAGCAGGACGGCTATTTCTTGTATACCAGGAAAGTACTTTGCTTGATTCTAACCAGAAGTTTATGACTTTCCTGGTGTGATGGCAATAAGGGAGGAACATATGGAGAGAATATTGGTAATTGAAGACGATGGGGATATCAGCCGATTGCTTTGCCGTATATTAAGCAATGCAGGATACAGCGTGATCCCGGCATTCTCCGGCACTGAGGCACAGCTCAGGCTTGAGAAGGAGGTGCCGGACTTGATCCTCCTGGATCTGATGCTGCCTGGGATCACTGGGGAAGAACTCCTTGGATTTATAAGAAATGAACACAAGCTTAAGGTTCCCGTGATCATTTTGTCCGCAAAGTCAGGGCTGGAGGATAAGGTAGGAACCATGACAATGGGGGCTGATGATTATATAACCAAACCATTTGAGCCGGAAGAAGTATTGGTCCGTGTACTTGCTGTACTTCGCCGCTGCAGAGGTACAGGATCAGGAAAAGAAGGCTGTGCCCGGGAGGATCTTTTGCAGTATAAGAATCTTTTGATGAAACCGTCCTCCAGGACAGTGACTGTGAAAGAGCAGGAAATCAGCCTGACAAATTCAGAATATGATATTCTCTATGTATTGATGGAGCAGCCGGAAAAGGTTTTTTCCAGGGAAACTTTGTATGAAAAGGTATGGAAAAATGGTTATTATGGAGAAGACAATACAGTGAATGTTCATGTAAGTAATTTAAGAAGAAAAATAGCGGCTGTGGATAAGGAACAGGAATATATTAAAACTGTGTGGGGAATTGGGTTTAAAATGTCATAGATGTTCTTTATGATTTCTTTAAACTTTCTTGATGACTTTTTAAGAGCCGGACTGGTAAAATTAATCTCAGATAAGGAAAAACCATGGACAAAAGGGGACCGGAGGGCAGAGAAGCCGGATGGTTTCGGCAGAAGGGATGCAGGTGGGCTGTCTGATTCTTAATTCTCATGGGAAAAGGAAGGGAAGGAAATGAAGGAATATATAATAAGAGCAGAAGGTCTGTCAAAAAAATACGGCGCTTTTACTGCGCTGGATAAGGTGGATATCCATGTTAGCCGAGGAGATATTTATGGCCTTATAGGTGACAACGGAGCGGGAAAAACCACTTTCTTGAAGCTGGCTGCCGGGCAGATTTTTCCTGATGGGGGAGAGCTTTCTTTATTTGGTGAGCATCTGCCAAAAGAGATGGAGAAGAGCAGGAAACGGACAGGAACCATCATCGAGGCACCTGGCTTTTATCCTCAGCTTACCATTGGCCAGAATATGGAATATTACAGGCTGCAGAAAGGGATTCCGGGAAAAGCATGTGTGGATGAGATTCTGGATCTCACAGGGCTTTTGGATAAAAAGGATAAACGGGCACGGTATTTATCCATGGGCATGAAGCAGCGTCTTGGGCTGGCTATCGCCATGTTAGGAGAGCCGGAACTGCTGATATTGGACGAGCCTATTAACGGGCTTGACCCAAGCGGTATTATGGAAATCCGCAGCCTTCTGCACAGGCTGAACCAAGAGAAAAATATAACCATTATTTTATCAAGCCATATTCTTTCTGAATTGGAACAGCTGGCGTGTGTTTATGGCTTTTTGAGCAAAGGATGTCTTATGGAGGAAATTTCTGCAGAGAGACTGAAAGAGCGATGTAACAGTTTTGTGGAGATACAGGTTGATGATGCAGAGCGGTATACTGTCCTTTTGGAGAAGCTGCCCGGGGAAGTGAAGTATCAGGTTCTTCCCGATCACACCATCAGGATTTATCAAGGGGAGAAGGACTGTATTGTATACAGCAGGCTTGCCAGCGAAAACAATATAGGATTCTGCAAGCTTGAACTGCGTCAGCTTACATTAGAGCAATATTACATGAACATGAAGAGAAGGGAGGGGGTGTGATGCTGAATTTCATAAAAAGTGAATGGTATCGGATCACTCACAGCAGGGAGATATATGTTATCACAGCCATTATGTGCGGCCTGACATTTCTTTTCAATATGATCCTGGCGGTTTTTTCAGCGGCTGACAAGAATTTTCCTTATGGTACAGTGAATTTCTCTCTTAATATGGTGATCGGAGACACGCCCTGGCTTTTTGTAGCAGGAGGTATTATCGTTTGGAGACTCTTTGCTGAGGAACATGAAATCGGAACGCTGAAAAATGCAGTGGCTTATGGTATTTCCAGGCAGAATATTTTTCTGGGAAAATGTGCGGTATGCATTGCCGTCAGTGTTTTAAGCCTGGTGATGGTCTTTGTTGTGTACGCAGGCAGTGCATGTCTTCTCCTTGAGGGGCCCATGGAAGGCCCCCTTGGGGAATTGATTTCTGGAATAGGGGCCAGTCTGTTATGTGCGTTTTCCGCAGTCATACTGGCAATTGGAGTTTTGCAGTATTATAGGAAACAGTCTACTGCATTTGGAGTGTGGTTTTGTATTATCATTGGTATTCCTACGGTTTTTGCCTTTGGCGGGATGAAATTTGATATCTTGAGAAAAATTGCAATGTGGATGCCATGGAATTTTCTAAGACTTGAGACAGTGGCCAATATGAGCGGCAGCTTGGGAATGTGGAGGACACAGGAAGGGCTGATAAAATGTATTGCAGCCGGAATAGCCGGAATTGTTATATTTACTTTTGCCGGGATTGCTGTGTGCAGAAAACAAGAAGTATGATCATTATGCCGGTTGTGCAGCCTGTGGGATACCAGGGAAGCATGGCCGGCTTTTGGTATATACTTTAAGTATATTGAATAAAAATGACAGGGAGAGTGGGTATGATATATTTAGTCTTTGGGATCATAAGTGTGCTTGCTGTATATTTTTTTATCCGATATAAAATGCTTTCCCGCGCATTGGAAAGAACGGATAAAGAACTAAAGGAAATTATTGTTGCAGGGCTGGAGGAGAACCGTATTTTAAAGAAGGATGTGAGCAGCAAGGAGCTGGAGAATCTGCTTATAACCCTCAACTCCCTTTTAGGGCAAATACGCAGCCAACGTGTGCTTTACCAAAAAAGGGAAAAGGAATTTCAGCAGCAGATTGAAAATATCAGCCACGACCTACGCACCCCTCTCACTGCTGTTATGGGGTACCTGAAAATCATGGACAAGGACAGTCTGAACCAGGAGGACAGAGATAATCTAGATGTGGTGATAGGCAAAACCATGCTTTTGAAACGTCTCATTTCCCAGTTCTATGATTTTTCCCGTCTCACAGCAGATGATTACATTCTCAAAACAGAATCTGTGGATATAGCCCGTCTTTTGCGTGAAACCCTTATGGGTTTCTATACGGAGCTGGAAGAAAAAGAACTTCTTGTGAATGCAGTAATACCCGACCATCCTGTGTGGGTCGTGGGGGATAGAGATGGGGCGGAGAGAGTTCTTGTGAATCTGTTCCAAAATGTGTGCCGTTATGGGGAAACTATCTTTTCTGTGGAGCTTAAGGCTGAGAACGGACAGGTTAAAATATCATTTATAAATGATGTGTCAGGGATGAAGAAAGAAGAGACAGAGCATATGTTTCAACGCTTTTATGTGAGGGAACCGTCGAGGGGAGACAATGCCACAGGTTTGGGGCTGACCATTGCCCAATGTCTCACTGAGAAGATGGGCGGAAGGCTGACAGCGGACCTGGAGGGAGAGAAGCGGCTGAAAATAGAATTGTCTCTGAAAGAAATCAAATAAATCTTAAGATGTCGGGGTCAAAAGGGAGTCGGGGCAGGCGCTGTCCTCTTCAGGCAGACACTCGCTTCCCTTCAACTAAGTACTAACTGCGACTAAGACGCTCAGGAGAGCCTTCGCGCCTAAGTCTTCGTAAGCACTGGATTTTCAGGCGCGCTTCCGCAAGTCTGTCTGGAGAGGACGGCGCCTGCCCCGGCTCCCTTTTGACCCCGACATCATCTTAAGTAAATATAAACTTACCTTGCCTGCGTGTTTAAACTTTGACAGATATTAACGGATGACTTATAATTTAGATAGTAACATGTTTCTTACAGGCATTCTTATGAAGGGCAGGGAAGATGTCAGGATTTACAAAGGAAATTATCATACAGACATTCATGGAGCTGTTAAACGAAAAGCCTTTGGCGAAGATTACGGTCAAGGATATTGTGGAGAGATGCGGAGTAAACAGGAATACGTTTTACTATCATTTCCGTGATATACCTGATGTGGTGGAGTTCGCCATGAAGAGAGAGCTGGATAAGATCATCAACTCAAAAATGGAAGTGGATTCTGTGGCTGAATGTCTGGAGCTTGTGGCAGATCTGGTGAAATCCAACCAGAAAGCTATGCTTCATATTTACCGTTCTGTACAGCGGGAGAGCTTTGTACGCTATCTGGATAAGATTTCACTTTATATCATAACTGAGTATTTCGATAAGAAAGTGAAAGACCTTAATCTTTCAGAAGAGGACAAGTTCCTTGTTATCAAGCTTTATAAATGTGTGTTTGTAGGAGCGCTTCTTGACTGGCTGGACAATGGCATGGAATATGATCTGTGCGCATATATGCGGCGTATAGTAGAACTTGAAGGAAGCATAAGGAAATTGTTATGATGTCGGGGCCAAAAGGAAACCGGGGCAGGCGCTGTCCTCTTCAGGCAGACACTCGCTTCCCTTCAACTAAGTAC
>JAUNHC010000084.1 GCA_030524175.1 Eubacteriales bacterium | reverse complement strand
GGGGAGTATCTCGGAGTTGCGAAATTGCGAGGGGGAGTATCTCAGAGTTGCGAAGCCCGAAACCCCCTCGCGCTCCCCCCTTGAGCACGCTGGCCTGTGTTTGACGTTTGGATGTGGGCGGGAGGTAATATTGCAGATTTAAGGAGTTTTCAGTTATTTTAATACGGATTTTTTTATATAAGGATAAATTGGTACAGTTATTTAATTTACGATATGCCAGTGTATTATATTTATTGAGGGTGAGTAAAGACAGTAGCTTTAAAAGGTTCATGAGAGGATTTTAATATGGATGATCTTCAGAAAAAGATAAGTGTTTTGCAAAGAGTAGCAAGTGAGTTTAATAAAGAAAAACTTTTATGGGCGGTGGGGGCATCACTGCTGTTGTATTTCAAAGGCATGGTGAAGTCATTTAATGATATTGACATTATGGTTGATGAAAAGGACGTTGAGAAATGTAAAAACATTCTTTTGAATATGGGAAGCATAGGGGATTCGAATTCTAATCCTCAATATAAGACCAGAGTCTTTATGGAATTTACAGTTGATGAAGTGGAAATCGATGTAATGGCTGGATTTGTTATAGTGGAAGATAATATAGAACATGACTGCTCTTTAAAATCTGACCAAATTGTAGAATATATTACCATTGGTGGGGAAAGTGTTCCTTTACAAGGATTGTCGTTATGGCGTCAATATTATGAGTGGATGGGGAGAAAAACTAAGGTTGAATTGATTGATTCCAGTTTGCAGGGCAAGTAAAATATGAATTTGAAAGAAATTTGCTCTGGATCTGAACAAAGATTGTTTATGTAATATGTAGAGGAAATTATGAAAAAATATTTTTATAGAGAAAGGAGGAATATCAGAAATGAGACAAGGGAGAATGATTATAATTACTGGTTCGCCCGGAACGGGGAAAACTACAACAGCATCGATTGTTGCGAAAGAGTCGGGCTTAAAAAAGTCTGTGCATATGCATACAGATGATTTTTATCATTATCTTTGCAAGGGTGTAATACCTCCATATTTGCCACAATCGAATGAACAAAATTTGATTGTTATTGAAGCTTTTTTGGAAGCAGCAAAACGTTATGCACGCGGCGGATATGATGTTATTGTAGACGGAATAGTTGGACCATGGTTTTTGGAGCCGTGGATAAGAACTGCTTATGATAATTATGAAGTACATTACATTGTACTGCGGGCGGACAAAGATGAAACTATGAAACGTGCTGCTGAACGCTTAAAATTGAGTATGGATACGAATATAGAATTAGTAGAAACAATGTGGGAACAATTCAATGATTTAAAATGCTATGAAGCCAACGTTATAAATACAACAAATCAATCTATTGGAGAAACTGTTTTAGCTATAAAAGATAAAATTGAGAAGAAAAGTTGTTTGCTTGTTTAATATGTCTCTTAACATATTTGAATTGAGGAATTTGTCAATTGGGAAGGGAACTGATGAGAGATTTGATTTTGGCTGTACTTACAGGAATAATTTCAGTTGTACTATTTATATATGTATCTTTCTCAATGAGATGCAAGGGGCCTATTCTTTCTAATTCATATTTATTTGCATCTGAAGACGAAAGAAAGAATATAGATAAAAAGGCTGAGTACCGTATGGTTTCGGTTGTTTTTTGTCATTTGGCAATTATTTTTGCACTTCTGACAATATATATTTTAACGAGCTGGAAAGTGTGTATTTATGGTGTATATGTATTAATTGTTTGTGTCGTGGTTTATGCAATTAAACAGGCTATTCAAACGGAACAGCGCTGATAATTATAATAAATCAAGCCTGTTGCGAGGGGGAGTATCTTGGAGTTGCGAAATTGCGAGGGGGAGTATCTCGGAGTTGCGAAGCCCGAAACCCCCTCGCGCTCCCCCCTTGGGCACGCTGTCCCGTGTTTGACATTTGGATGTATTCGGTAGGGGAGGAAGAATGTGGGGGATGGCTTTAGGTAGGGGATTTAAAGGGGGCAGAGTGTGTATGGAGCTCCTGTCATTTGGTGTTTGTCTGAAATTTGGGATGGGTTGGACCGAAGCTAATTCGGCTTGATAAATGAGAAGATGAGATTATCTTTTCTTTATATCATAATTGCCTGACCATATTTGATTAACAAAAAAGACAAAAAACGAAGCATTAATTTGTTTATCATCCACTTTATATTCTATCATTTTGCTCCTCCTCAACTCTAAACATACCTTTGATACAATCTTTTATCTTCCATTTATGGCAGTGCTCTGACTTGCCTGTATCGCTGCTTAAGCAATGAGTGCATGGCTTTAGTAGCAATGTTTAAAAGGGGCAGACAATTCATCCCACGAGGGGCGAAAATTATGGGTCGATATTCTTTTTGGCATTTTTATGGTTTGCCCCTCTTTGTCGGCTTACTGTTTTTTTATTCTATCACATTTCCGAGAACGTGAAAATCTTTTATAAAATTCCCCTCCAAAATTGAAAATAAGTACCCCTGACAAAACAATACTTCCGCCGAGCAATGTTGCATGATCCGGCACTTCTGCGGCAATAAAAAAGCCAAGAGCACTTGTAAGGAATGGTGTTATAAACATATAGTTACTGACTTGTGAGGTTTGCTTTGCTTTTGAAAACGCTTTGGCCCAAGACACATAGGCAACTGCACTTGAACAAACACCCAAAATTAAAAGATAAACAAATTGAATAGCAGGTGCATGGCGTATTTCTTCAATAGCAGTTGGTGAAAAAATTGTTAACAAAAATGTACCGAAAAAAATACTGTAAGTTGAAGTCTGTAATGCGGTATAGGTTTTTGTTAATTTTCGTTGAAGCAGGTTATAGATGCTCAACGTTATCGCTGCAAATAAAAGCCAAATAAGGCCGGTATTTACTGAAAATATTCCGTTCATTAAAGTTAATACAACAACACCTGCAAAGCTGACCATAATTGCTATCCATTGGAAGATATATAATCTTTCTTTGTAAACAAAACGGGCTAATAACGCTGTTATTATAGGAACCGTTGCAATTACAACACTTCCTGTGGAAGCACTTACAGTTGCTTGACCTTGATTAAAAGCGATCATATAAAAAAAGAAACCTACACTTCCGGCGGCCATAAACCAGGGGAGGTCAATCAAAGCAGGCAAATCTATTTTGTTATGGATTGCGATTATCATAAGAGTGCAGGAGGCGACAAAATATCTTAAAAATCCTAAAGAAAAGGTGGAAAAGTATTTTAAAGTAAGTCTTGTTAAAACATATGCAAATGACCAAAATATGATTGTTATAATGGCATAAGGATGAAAGCTGTTTTTAAAATTCATTATTTAGTCCTTTCTGCTTGTAGGGATGGGTATGTTACGTTATAATAAAAGCATAAAATATCGGTATATAAAAGATACAATTTTTATTATTTTTTATTGAGCCAGTTGAGGGGTGATAAAATGCTTCATCTTTCTTTAGACAAAACAAAAAAACGTTCTTACACAAAACAAATATACAATCTGGTTCGTGAAAAAATATTGTCAGGTGAGTTATACGCTGATGAATTGCTGCCATCCTCCCGTGATTTGAGCAGAGAACTCTGTGTTGCCAGAAATACAGTATTGACTGCTTACGATATGCTAATGTCGGAAGGCATGGTTTACAGTATTGCCGGGGCAGGATTTTATGTAAGTTCTGATATAAAACCTATTCCTCAGAATATTCCAATCGGCAGTCAGCAAGCAGCCTCTCTCTCAGATATTATCCTCACTGATCAGATAATTAATTTTGATAGTGGTTTACCAGCTCTTGACTTGTTTCCGCGAGAAAAATGGAATCGTGTGGTATCTAATGCATTTCTAAACGCACCTGTTTCATCCCTTGGCTATGATGATCCGCAAGGACGGCCGGAATTTAGAAATGTATTATGTGCATATCTGAAAAAGACCCGGGGAATTTCATGTATCCCGGAACAAATTATTATTACAGCAGGTGCAAAGCAGGGACTGTCTCTTGCAGCCAAATGCCTGCTCCGACCTGACAGCGAAGTGTGGATGGAGAATCCGTCCAATATTAATGTAAAGAATATTTTCTCCTATCATACAAACAATATTGTACCTTTTGAGGTTGATGCACAAGGCATACAGCCGGAATTATTTCCCAAAAAAGGAAAGCCTGCACTTATTTTTACAACGCCTTCCCATCAATTTCCTATGGGCGGGGTTTTGTCTATTCAGCGACGAATTGGACTGATTGAATTTGCGAGGAAAAGCGGTGCATATTTATTGGAAGATGATTATGACAGTGAATTTACTTATGATGTACCACCTTCACATTCTATTTTTGAATTAGACCCTGACCGGGTAATTTATGTGGGTACCTTTAGTAAAGTCCTGTTTCCATCTATAAGGCTTGGATATCTTGTTGTACCACTGCATCTTGTTTCTCAAATAAGAGAATTAAAGCGCCTGGCAGATCATCACTCAAACTCTATTTATCAGCTTGCTCTTATGCGGTTCATAGAGGGCGGAGAGCTCGAGCGCCATATCCGCCGTATGAAAAAGGAATACCGCAAGCGAAGAGATACCCTGCTTAAATTACTCCCAGTCTATTTTGGAAAAGATATCCATATATATGGAGCCGCGGCAGGTATGCACCTTGTCGTAAAGTTTTGTGATATATCCTTTACGGAAGATTTAGTCAAACGATTCCTACAATCAGGAGTATACATTGTTCCCGTAGAGAATCATTCACTTATAAAAGACAAACACCAAAATGAAATTATTTTGGGCTATTCCGGCTTATCAAAAGAAACTCTTATCCAGGGACTAGACTTAATCAAAACCGAACTATACAACAGCGGTAAACTACAAGCTTTGTAAAATAAAACAGAATTAAATACCAAATCCCCATTTGCCCCAAATCCCGAAATATATACAACCACCTATTCATCCCAACACATTTCCCAACCACATCCCTTCCCCCACCTGCATCCAACCTTAAAATCCAAGACAGCGTGCCCAAAGGTGTAGGGGAGTCCAAGGAATTCCCCTTTACAGCTCTGCCACCTTCCACCAGAAGACAGCGTGCCCAAGGGGGGAGCGCGAGGGGGTTTCGGGCTTCGCAACTCCGAGATACTCCCCCTCGCAATGGCATAAGAAAGAGTCATGATTTTAATAAAAAGTACAAAATTTTGATATAAAAATCCCCCGTCATCAATTATATTAATACCAAGATGATCACCGGACGGCCGCTGGTGATGGGAGAGGAATTGAAATATTATGTATTTTGAAAGGGAGAAATCATGGAAAACACTACAGTGAAAACTTACAGTAAGAAATTTCTCTGGAGGCAGAGGATTGGGTTTGGAATTTCAGATTATGCCTGTAATCTGGCGTATTTAATGGTTAACACATATTTGCTGATTTTTTATACGGATGTGGCGGGGATTCCGGCTGCTTCTGCCGCATTTATGTTTCTGATCACTAAGTTTATTGATGCGGGGACAGATTATGTGGTAGGTGCTCTTGTTGACAGGACAAATACGAAGATGGGCAGGAACCGTCCGTGGATGCTGGCCGGGGCGCCTGTTCTTGCAATAGGGATGGTTTTGGTATTTACTACGCCTGATTTTTCGGCAGGGGGCAAACTGGCGTGGGCATATGTCACCTACATAATTTTCTCTTTTGGTTATACCTTGGTAAATATTCCTATGGGTTCTATTTTGCCCACTTTAAGTGCAGATGCTACAGAGAGAACTAAGATTGCCACTTCCAGAACTATTTTTTCTAACTTAGGTTCTTTGACTTCTGCTTCTATGGCTTTGTGGCTGATCAGTAAGCTGGGACATGGAGATCAGGCAGTGGGTTATCGTAATACAAATATTGTATTTGGTGTTCTGGTAATTGTTATCCTTATTATCTGTGTGGTGAGTGTACGTGAGATCAATCCTGCCCCGGAGGTGAAGAAGGCAAGTATTATCAAGGATCTTGGGTTTCTGGTGAATAATAAGCCTTACATGCTTATGCTTGGATACACTTTCTTCCTCTTTGTAGGATATCTGGGGATGTTTGCTTCGATTGCTTATTACTTTAAATATATTGTGGGAAATGAGATGCTTACCTCAGTGGCAGTTACCATCGCAACCGTGGTACCCATTATTTCCATGCTTCTGGCAGCACAGATGAATCAGAAAATTTCCAAGAGAAATATCAGCCAGATGGGAGCATTTATCCAGATATTGGGTTATGTTGTTATTTATATTGCAGGGGCAAATGTTCCTATGCTTTATGCAGGTGTCGCCGTGATGGGATTTGGAATGGGATTCCGCCAGAATATGTTCTTTTCCATGCTGGCAGATACGGTAGACTATGGTGAGTGGAAGAACGGGAAGAGTCTGGCAGGAACTCAGACAGCAGTGAGCGGTTTTGTAAACAAGGTGGCCAGTGCATGTGCCAGTGCTATTGTAGGAGCACTCCTTGCGTGGGGCGCTTATGACGGAACTGCTGCTGTACAGGGAGCGGCTGCAAACAAGGCAATTGTTCTGGCTTTTGTGGCACTTCCCATCATCTGCAATATTTGCTCTATGGCAGTGATGCATTTTTATGATCTGGACAAGAATTACGATAAGATCAAAGAAGAAATTGACAGCAGGAGAGTACAGCAGGCATAGGTGTCTGGTGCAAACGGCAAAAATGATAAATGGTCCGGCAAACGGATTAGAAAAGGGGAGGAACAGCAATGTGGAATTATGCTTACACAGTACCGGAAAACAAAAAAGTACGTGTTATTGTACATACAGACTGTAAAAATGAAGCGGATGACCAATTCGCAGTTGCCCACCATCTGATGACACCCAGATTTGAGGTGAAGGGTCTTGTGGCCGGACACTTTTGGAAGAATCCGCAGGAGTATGGTGAGCTTGTAACTGCAAAGGCCAGCTATGATGAGATTCTTAAGGTTATGTCACTTATGGGAGTGGAAGGAGAATATCCTGTATATCTGGGAGCGCCCAAAGCCCTGGAGGATGAGCATACACCGATAGATTCAGAAGGGGCGCACTTTATCATCCAGGAGGCTATGAGACAGGACTCCCGCCCCCTTTATATCGCTTGTCAGGGAGGGGTGACAGATGTGGCGTCTGCTCTCCTTATGAAGCCGGAGATTGCTGAGCGGATGACAGTGATCTGGATTGGCGGAGGTGACTATCCATATGGAGGGTTTGAGTTTAATCTTATGATGGACATTCATGCGGCCAATGTTATTTTTTCCTCCGGGGTTCCTGTGTGGCAGATTCCTAAGAGTGTGTACAAGGTGATGGCCGTTTCTTTGGCAGAGCTGCAGCTTAAGGTACGCCCCTGCGGAGAAATCGGAAAATATCTGTTTGAACAGATGGCGGAATTTAACCACAAGGCAGCAGCCTATGAAATGGAATGGCCTCATGGCGAAATATGGGGGCTGGGAGACCAGGGGACCATTGCTGTCCTTATGGAGGAGTTGGAGAAAGAAAGCTACGATTTAGTTCCTGCTCCGAGAATTGCAGAGGACATGACTTATATTCACGGGCAGGATAACAGAAAAATCCGGGTATATAAATCCTTGGACGCCCGTTTGACATTGGAGGATTTTTTTGCCAAGCTGGCGATAAATTTTGGCAGCGAAAGATAAACGCAGCAGGACAGGCTTGGGTCAACTGTTACAGATAAACATATGGAGAAGAATAAAAATATGAAGAATTATCTTGTGTTCGATGTGGGCGGGACTTTTACAAAATATGCGTTGATGGATGAGAATGCTGCTATCCTGGAAAAAGGCAAGGTTCCTACTCCGGATTATAGAACCCATACGAAAAGGGATTTTTATGAAATATTAGATTCCGTGGCAGGGAAATATCAACCCCAGGTATCAGGAATCGCAGTCAGCATGCCGGGGATGCTGGATAATAGGACTGGCTACTGTGTGACTGCCGGATTATTGCCTTATCTCTGCGGAAGCTCAGTGGCAGATGAATTGTCCGGGCGATATCACCTGCCGGTGAGTGTGGAAAATGACGGTAAGTGTGCTGCTCTTGCAGAATACTGGAAGGGAAGTCTAAAAGATTGTTTAAATGGAGCCGTGGTGGTTTTAGGCTCAGGGGTAGCAGGCGGTATTATCTTAAACGGGCAGTTGTACCGGGGCAACCATTTTACTGCCGGAGAATACAGCTTTATTTGTACAAAGGATGACAGTCCAAGAGAAACGGACAGTTATTGGGGTATGTCCGGAGGAGCCCAGGGCCTGGCACGGGCAGTGGCAAAGTATACAGGCGAAGATTGGGAGCGCTATGACGGTATCAGCATCTTTGCAAAGGCAAATGCCGGGGATGAGGAAGTATTAAAGGGGCTTAAGGAATTTACGGATTTTCTTGCTGTACAGATTTACAACTTGAATATTTTTCTGGATTTAGATATCATAGCAATAGGCGGAGGAATCAGCCAACAGCCTTTGCTTCTGGAATACTTAAACCAAAGTATTGAAGACCTGGCTGCCAATAATCCCCTTCAGGATATCAGCCCTTATATACCGAAACCGAAGATTACTAACTGCAGATTTTATAATGATGCCAATCTTATCGGCGCTCTGTACCATTATATCAATTCAAAGCCGTGAAAACAGCCACACATAAAAGTATGAGAATAACAGTTCAGACAGGGAAAATCCGGCTGACTCAGGCATCCGGCCCGGCTGAACGGTAACGCATGATACATAAGGTAATGCATGATACGAAAGGAGATTAACAAAATGACATTTCCGGAAGAATTTCTCTGGGGCGGTGCTGTAGCCGCAAACCAGTGCGAAGGAGCATACAACGAGGACGGTAAGGGGTTGAGTACCCAGGATGTAACCCCCCACGGAATTGTGGGGCCCAGGACCCAGGAGCCTACTCCTGACAATATGAAGCTGGTTGGAATAGATTTCTATCATCGCTATAAAGAGGATATTAAGCTGTTTGCTGAGATGGGATTTAAAGTTTTCCGCACCTCTATAGCATGGAGCCGTATTTTCCCTATGGGGGATGAGGATACACCTAACGAAAAGGGACTTCAGTTCTATGATGATTTGTTCGATGAATGCCTGAAGTACGGCATGGAGCCTCTTGTGACAATCTCTCATTATGAGACTCCCCTTTATCTTTCAAAGACCTACGACGGATGGGTAAACAGAAGGATGATTGATTTTTATGAAAAATATGTCCGTACCATTTTTGAGAGATACGGAAAAAAAGTGAAATACTGGCTCACCTTCAACGAGATAAATTCCGTGCTTCACCAGCCGTTTTTAAGCGGCGGGATTTATACAGACAAAGAAAAGCTGTCCATGCAGGAGCTTTACCAGGCAGTGCACCACGAGTTTGTGGCCAGTGCCTTAGCTACGAAAATCGCCCATGAGATGATACCAGGGGCCAAGGTTGGATGCATGATCTTAAGTATGCCTACTTATCCTCTTACTCCGGCGCCGGAGGATGTGATCAAGGCTATGGAGAGCACACACATGAATGATTTCTTCGGTGATGTGCATGTACGGGGGAAATATCCGGGATATATGAAGCGTTATTTCCGGGAAAACAATATTGAGATCAAGTTTGCACCCGGGGATGAAGAAATCCTCAGGAACACAGTGGACTTTGTTTCCTTCAGCTATTATATGAGCATTTGTGATACTGCTGATCCCCGGAAGCAGCAGAAAGGAAAAGGAAACCTTCTGGGAGGCGTTCCCAACCCTTATCTGGAGGCATCAGAGTGGGGCTGGCAGATTGACCCCCAGGGCCTTCGCTATGTACTGAATTATTATTATGACCGTTATCAGAAACCCCTGTTTATTGTGGAGAACGGCCTTGGTGCAGTGGATAAACTGGTGAAGGGCCGGGACGGAGAGATGACTGTTGAGGATGATTACAGGATCGATTATCTGAGAAAGCATCTTCTCCAGGTAGAGGAAGCTGTTTCAGACGGTGTTGAGGTGATGGGCTACACTTCCTGGGGATGCATTGATCTTGTCAGTGCTTCCACCGCAGAATTAAAGAAGCGCTACGGATATATTTATGTTGACAGAAACGATGACGGAACAGGAACCTTGAACCGTTATAAGAAAAAATCATTTTATTGGTACAAGGACGTGATCGCTACCAATGGACAAATACTGCATAAGGAGGAATAAAGAAAGATGGGAGATATGTTGGTAAGCATTATTCCGGATATGAAAAGAAGGACCGTGGATTCTTTTGTGGAGAAGGCTAAGGCCCTTGACAATAAGCTTCAGGAGAAGCTGGTAAAGCCTCTTTCTCTGGTGACAGTGGGAAGGGAAGATGGCAATGCCGTTGTCACCTCCCGTGAAGATATCAGCCGGATGCCCCTGAAGCTTCTGAGAAAAGAGGACAGCCTGTGTATGGATTTCGGGGATCATCACGTGGGGTATGTCACTCTTAAGCTTAATTCCGCAGGAAGTCCCCAGGACGCTCCGGCATATCTCAGACTTAAGTTTGCAGAGATTCCGGGAGAAATTCTGGATGATTCCTCTACATATCACGGATGGATCAGCAAGGGATGGATCCAGGAGGAGTTTCTCCATATTGATGTACTTCCCTGTGAACTGAAGCTTCCAAGACGTTATGCATTCCGTTATCTGGAGGTACTGGCTGTTGACACCTCAGCAAAATTCCAGGTAGTGGTGGAGGATGCCAGCCTTACTGCCGTGTCCGCTGTTTCCCTGGATGAGGCGGAACCCTTGAAGAATCTTCCTGAGGATCTGCAGAGAATCGACAGGGCCAGTTTGAAGACATTGCAGGACTGTATGCAGCATGTCTTTGAGGATGGGCCGAAACGTGACCGCCGTCTTTGGATCGGTGATCTGCGCCTACAGGCAAAAGCCAATTATGCAACCTTCCGCAATATGGATCTTGTGAAACGCTGTATGTACCTTTTTGCCGGACTGACCCGGGATGACGGGAAAATCGGGGCCTGTCTGTTCACCGAGCCGGTGATGCAGGTGGATGACACCTTCCTGTTTGACTATTCTTTGTTTTTTATATCCATTCTCTATGACTATTATCAGGAGACAAAAGATATTGATATTGTAAAAGAGCTTTGGCCTGCCGCTTATCGTCAGATAGAGCTGGCACTTCTTGATATGGAAGACGGGGTTCCTAAGACCGAGAATCCTATGATGGCGTTTATTGACTGGAAGGATGGCCTGGACCGTCAGGCAGCAGCACATGCCGTGTGGATTTACTGTCTGCGTCAGGCACAGAGCCTTGGGGCACTGGCAGGAGATAACCAGGCTGAGGACCATATAAAAACTCTTCTTTCTGATGCACTGAAAAAGGCTGTGGATCATTTCTGGGACGAAGAACAGGGATTTTTCTTAAGCGGCGAGAGCCGGCAGATTTCCTGGTCCAGCCAGGCATGGATGGTTCTGGCAGATGTGTTTGACAAAGACAAGAGCCGTGAGCTGATGCTTCGCCTTCTGGCTGAGAAGCCGGAGATGGGGGTGTCCACTCCCTATGCATACCATCATGTCATCGAAGCGCTGCTTCACGTAGGAGAAAAGGAGAAAGCCTTGGACCTGATGAGAACTTACTGGGGAGGAATGATCCAGCTTGGGGCAGATACTTTCTGGGAAGCCTTTGACCCGGAAGACCCTAATGCTTCACCTTACGGTTCCTCTCAGGTGAACAGCTTCTGCCATGCTTGGAGCTGCACACCGGCCTGGCTTTTGAGGGAATATTTTTAAAGATTAAATTTAGAGATTAGAGCGTGTTTGCCGGAGGGCTGCTGCAGCTGTGATTCTGATTACAGGTGCGCAGCCCTTTTCAGTACGGATAGTTACACTTTGTGTGCGGCTTACAATTATATCCGGAGTTTCGGGAATTTAAAGATTCATGCGTCTTTTAACTACAAAATATTTACTAAAGTTTACAAGAATATATTGGGAAATATCAATAATTGACAGAAAATATTAGTTAGACTATAATAATAACATCATGAAAATAATTAATGAACTTGAGGTGAGGTGAAGTGAAACAATTTGTAGGTGTGGATATCGGTGGGACAGACATTAAGTTCGGTATTTTCACAGAAACCGGGAATATTTTGGAGAAGTGGCAGGTTCCCACAGATATCGGCAGTCAGGGAGAGAACCTTTGGAGCCAGATAACCACAGAAATCTGTGTACATACGGATAATGGAAGGAGTGTGAGCGGAATCGGAGTGGGGGTACCCGGGCCGGTGCAGAAGGATGGATTTGTGGAGGTTTGTGTGAATCTGGGAATACGAAATTTTAATCCCAGAGAAATACTTGGGAGAGTATTTCCGGATAAGACGATTGCTGTAGGGAATGACGCCAATGTTGCTGCTCTTGGAGAGATGTGGCAGGGAAGCGGACAAGGGTATGAAAATCTTGTAGTTATAACACTGGGAACCGGAGTGGGCGGCGGGGTGATCATGGATGGAAAGATTGTATACGGAGCCAAGGGGCTGAGTGGGGAGATAGGGCACATGATGGTGAACCCGGATGAGACGGAGCTGTGTACTTGCGGCGGCAGAGGATGTCTGGATCAAATGGCCTCAGCCACCGGAATCGTACGCTACACGAAAAAGCTTCTGGCGCAAAAATATGCTCCCACAGTCCTGGATGAAAAAGAAGCTTTGACTGCCAAGAAAGTATTTGATGCTGCCAGGGCAGGAGACAAGCTGGCAGCACACAGTGTGGAACACTGCCTTAGTTTTCTGGGTAAAAGTTTGGCATTTGTGAGTTATGTCATTGATCCTGAAATATTTATCATCGGAGGCGGAGTTTCCCATGCAGGAGATTATCTTATTAAAATTGTACAAGAATATTATGACCAGTATTCCCTTCTGAAGAAAGAAAAAGCCAGAATCGTGCTGGCCACCCTTGGGAATGATGCTGGTATTTACGGAGCTGCAAGAATGGCCCAGAAGGAGAAAAAAGGAAAGAATGAAAAAGTTTGAAGTTTTATATGAGAAGACAGTACCGCCAGGACCCACTCCTGCGGATACACCGGTGGATCTGACTGAGGAGACAATGACAGAACACAGGATGAAAATCCTGATGCGGATGGAACAGGAGAATTTAGATGTACTGCTGGTTTATGCAGACCGGGAGCATGGTGCAAATTACGGATATCTCACAGGGTTTGAGCCACGTTTCGAGGAGAGTATCCTTATCCTTCATAAAGACGGGCAGGCATATCTGATGTTAGGCAATGAAATGCTCAGGATGGCAGAGTATTCCAGAATACCGGCCAAGGCTGTACATACGCCCCATTTCTCGCTGCCAAACCAGCCCATGGAAACGGAACTGAATTTTACCCGGCTGCTTCAGAAGGCAGGAATAAAAAGGAATATGCAGGTGGGAATTGCAGGATGGAAGCTGTTTACCGGGAGACTGGAGAACAATGAGACAATGTTTGATGTACCAAGTTTCATTGTGGAGAGCGCACGTGAAATAGTAGATGGGGAAGGCAGAATCCGAAATGCAACAGGACTTTTTATCCATCCGGAAAATGGGGCAAGAATCCAGATAAATGTTAACTTCCTGAAAAAAATCCCCTAAAGATTAATTTCCCCGTCCCTCACCAG
>JAUNHC010000029.1 GCA_030524175.1 Eubacteriales bacterium | reverse complement strand
ATGGATAGGGTAGCTAACAGTTAGCAATTCATTACGCGACTTCACGTCGCACATCTGCTTCTGGATCCTAAATGTGACTGGGCCTTAAGTCATTTGGAACGGTTTCCGGTAGAGATCAATACCGCGGACTATTATACACTGCTTCGCGTTCCCGGGATCGGAGACAAGTCTGCAAGGAGAATTGTAGGTGCACGCAGGCAGCATTCCCTTGATTTCCAGGACTTACGGAAAATCGGTGTGGTGTTGAAGCGGGCTTTATATTTTATAACCTGCAACGGCAGGATGATGTATCCTACCAAGCTGGATGAGGATTATATTCTCCGGAATATGCTGGACCCCAAGGAGAAACTGCCGGTGGACCAGTCTCAAGTCACATACCGCCAGATTTCTATGTTTGACGACCAGCTTTTGCAGGGAGGGGAGAATCAATTATGTATGATGAGAAGCTGATCCTGATCTGCGAGGATTCCATGGAAGGTATATTCACAGCAGTCTATGACGGATGGATGACCGGGGCCAAGGGGACCATGGTGGAGATCAGGACAGAGATGCCGGATTCCCTGGAGTTATTCTGTACCTATCAAGAGATTGAAACAGACGGTGAGAAGTCCTGCAAGGTGGGCAGAACGATACGTGAGAAGCTTGGAGAGGAGACATATGAATATATCTGCTATGCAGTAGTGTCCACTCATCCAGACAAGGGCACAGCCATATTTCAGGTATTGTTGAAGGCTTTGTCAAAGGGACGCCGTAATAGGAGGATAATGGAAGATCTGTCAGATCCTTATGTGAATATAGTATGGAAGCTTCATACCAAGGTATGGCATGAATTTCACCGTTTTTATGGCTTTGTCCGTTTCAGGGAGCTTGGAGGCGGCGTTCTCTTCTCGAAGATAGCACCGGAGAATGATATTCTAGTTATGCTGGCCCCTCATTTTGAGAACCGTTTTCCCAATGAGCACTGGATGATATATGATGAGAGAAGAGGTAAGGTGATCCTTCATCCAAGAGGAGAGAAATGTACACTACGCACAGGGGTGGAGCTTTCTGAAGGTTACAGGGAGGAGTTGATGAACAGGGAAGAGTATGAAGACCTGTGGAAGGCGTTTTGTGAGAGCATTACCGTGCATGAGAGGAGAAACGGAAAGCTGCAGCAGCAGTTTGTCCCCTTAAAGTTTCGGTCAAATATGCTGGAGTTCAATCAGAGTCCGTGAAGGTGCCAATCTCAGCAGACGGGCAGTACAGATCAAATTTTTGTTAACAATTAAAGTGAAAATAGAAAAAATATGAGCGTGAGCCACAATTTTTTTGTGGTTTTTGTCGAAAAATGTAAAGAAAATTTTAACACTATTGACAATTCCTTCTTTAAATGTAAAAATACGCCTATGGAAAAAGCCCGGATCAGCAATGGTATTTTTCCTGTGAGCAGTATTTGATATACTGCATATTTTTTGGATGAGGAGGAAACATGATGGAGCGTCAGATTAAATTAAACGAGACAGAAGATGTGAAGGAATTTGTCAACGCTGCAAGTAAATGCGACTTTGATATAGATGTCTTTTACAATCGAATCATCATTGATGCGAAGTCAATTTTAGGAATCCTGAGCATGGATCTGACAAAAATCTTGACCGTGAAATGCTATGGTGAAGATGCAAATTTCAACAGAGTGATTTCAAAGTTTGCAGTAGCTTAATAAGATTTTAAATGACAAGCACAGGCGCAGTTCCCATTTCCGGGAAATGCGCCCTTTTAAGTTATACCTATGCCCCGCCAAGGGGCCGTGGTATAATGGATCATGTTCCTAGAGCGTGTTTGAAAATTACTTTCGACAAGATGTGCGTCACAATTTGTGGGAGATGTGGCTCCGATGAGGGAGGCGTAGCGGGCTACGCTGACCGAATTGGAGCCACATATACCGCAAAGTGGGGCGTGCAGATTGTCGGAATGAATTTTCAAACACACTCTAAAGCAGTCCAGGCCATGGGCGGGGGAGTATGATCGTACAGAGACAGGAGAACAGTATGGAAAAACCAATTGTCCGTATTTCAGTGAGAAATCTGGTGGAGTTTATTTTGCGCAGCGGTGATCTGGACAGCCGCAGGGGCTCTATGGATAAGGAAGCAATGTTGAAAGGCAGCAGGATCCACAGAAAAATACAGAAACAGATGGGCGGCAATTACCGCCCGGAGGTTTCCCTGAAACGGGAAAGTGAATTTGAAGATTTGATCATTTTGGTGGAGGGGCGTGCAGACGGTATTTTTACGGATAACGGGCAGGTATCCATTGATGAGATAAAAGGAATTTATAAGAATCTGGAACATATAAAAGAGCCGGTGCCGGTCCATCTGGCTCAGGCTAAATGTTATGCCTGGATTTACGGCGACGAGCAAGGCCTGGAAGAGATAGGGATCCAGATGACATATGCAAACCTTGACACGGAGGAGATACGGCGTTTCCAGGAACGTGTGTCCCTTAAAAATTTGGGAGAATGGTATGAGGATCTTCTGACTTCTTACCATAAATGGTTGTCTTATCAGCTGAAATGGAAAGAGCAGAGGAATGCATCAATGGAAAATCTGGAGTTTCCCTTTCCTTACAGGGACGGGCAGCGCAAGATGGTATCCAGCGTTTATCATACTATTTCAGAAGGAAAGCAGATTTTTATCCAGGCGCCCACAGGAGTGGGGAAAACCATGTCCACCATTTTTCCTGCTGTGAGAGCAGTTGGGGAGGGGAAGGGCGGGACGATCTTCTACCTTACTGCAAAGACGATTACCAGGACAGTGGCGGAGGAAGCTTTTTCCATACTTCAGCAGAAGGGGCTGAAATTCAAGGTGATCACCATCACAGCCAAGGAAAAGCTGTGTTTTATGGAGAAAACAGAATGTAATCCTGATGCCTGTCCTTATGCAAAAGGACATTATGACCGGGTCAATGATGCTGTTTATGAACTTTGGACTCAGGGGCATGTTTATGACAGAGAGACGTTGAAGGCTCAGGCAGAAAAATGGCAGGTTTGTCCCTTTGAGTTATGCCTTGATCTGTCATTGTGGGCAGACGGTGTTATCTGCGACTATAATTATGTATTTGACCCGAATGTGCATTTAAAACGGTTTTTTGGCGATGGTGTGACAGGGAGCTATATTTTCCTTATTGATGAGGCACACAATCTTGTGGAGAGAGGGCGGGAAATGTACAGTGCCTATATCTGCAAGGAGGATGTATTGGAAACAAAAAATAAGGTAAAAGAAGTAAGTCCAAGGCTTTCCCGGGCTTTAGAGAAGGTGAACAAGCAGCTTTTGGAGCTTAAAAAGGACTGTGACAAGTACGTTGTCCTGGATAATCCCGGACCTGTGACCTTGAGCCTGCTCCAGGTTATGGGTGAGATGGATAAGCTGCTGGAGGAACCGCCGGACCAGGAGGTAGTTGACGGAATCCTGGATTTTTATTTTTGTGTAAGGGATTTTTTGAATATTGCCGAACTGGTGGATGAAAACTATGTAGTATACACGGAGAACAGCGGAGATGGGAAATTCCGCATGAAGCTTTTTTGCGTAAATCCTGCTGCCAATCTTGGGGAATATCTGGAGAAAGGTCTAAGTACAGCATTCTTTTCCGCAACCCTTCTCCCCATGGCATATTACAGAAAGCTGTTAAGTACCAAGAAGGATGATTTCGGCATTTATGTGGCTTCGCCCTTTTCCAGGGAGAAGCGGTGCATTCTCACCGGAGGAGATGTGAGCAGCCGGTATACCAGGAGGAATTATACGGAATACCGGAGGATAGCGGAGTACATTGCGAGAGTGGTATGGCAGAAGCAGGGAAATTATATGGTGTTTTTTCCTTCTTATAAGCTTATGGAGGATGTTTATGAGGTTTATGAAGCGGAGTTTTCTGTGGATTGGGTACGGTGTATCTGCCAGACCTCTGCTATGAATGAGAGGGAACGGGAGGAGTTTCTGGAAGAGTTTGCAGTTCAGGAAGATACTTTAGTCGGCTTTTGTGTTATGGGAGGTGTGTTTTCCGAGGGTATTGATTTAATGGGAGACAGACTCATCGGTGTTGTAGTGGTGGGAACAGGACTTCCCCAGATAAGCAATGAGCGGGAAATACTGAAAGAATACTATGACAAAAGGGGAGAGGGAGGATTCGATCATGCATACCGTTTCCCGGGGATGAATAAGGTATTGCAGGCTGCAGGAAGAGTGATCAGGACTCAGGAAGACATAGGATTGATCCTGCTTTTGGATGACCGTTTTGGGAATCAGGAATACAGGAATCTTTTTCCCATAGAATGGTCTGACAGGAAAAAATGCAGACTGGATACAGTGGAAGAAATCATAAAAGAATTCTGGGAAAGGCAGCAAAAAAACTTGACAGATTGAAAAATTTCGTTATACTTTAGTGTGGTTTAACTTTAAACTTGAAAACGATACGTAAAAAAAAGAGACAATTGTGCAAAAGGCGACAGGAGGTAACAATATGTGTGGAATCGTTGGATACATCGGAGAGCATCAGGCAGCACCCATTCTGTTGGACGGACTTTCGAAGCTGGAGTACCGCGGATATGATTCAGCGGGAATTGCAGTGTATGACGGCAATGAAATCACTATGGAAAAGGTAATGGGACGGCTTAAGGTTCTGGAAGAACTTACCCATGGAGGCGAGACTATGCCGGGAAACTCAGGGATCGGACACACGAGATGGGCAACACACGGAAGTCCTTCTGATGCCAATGCCCATCCCCATTTTAATAAAGAGCACTCTATTGTGGTGGTCCATAATGGGATTATAGAAAATTACGTAAAGCTTAAAAAGAAATTGGAGCAAAAAGGTTATGAATTTCTATCTGAGACAGACACGGAGGTATTAGTTCATCTTCTGACAGAGTATTATGAAGGTGACCCTATTTCTGCCATCGAAAAAGTCATGCGCCGTGTGGAAGGCTCTTATGCGCTGGGAATCATGTTCAAGGACCATCCCCATCATATTTATGCTGCCCGCAAAGACAGTCCTTTGATCGTAGGGGCAAGTGAGATGGGCAACCTTATTGCTTCCGATGTGCCGGCCATTCTCCGCTATACCAGAAGTGTTTATTATATGGAGAATGAGGAAATCGTATGCCTTTCCAAAGAAAATATCAGGTTTTACAATATAGACGGCGATGAATTGGAAAAGACTCCTGCAACCATTGACTGGGATATTGATGCCGCTGAAAAAGGCGGTTATGAACATTTCATGTTAAAGGAAATCTACGAGCAGCCCAAAGCTGTCCGTGATACCATCAGTCCTCGTTTGAAAAACAAGGAAGTGGTGATCGAGGAGCTGGGCATGACGGATGAAGAAATCCGGGGAATCCGTAAGATTACCATAGTAGCCTGCGGATCGGCTTACCATGCAGCTGTGACGGGAAAATATGTGCTGGAGGGAATGGCAAGGATTCCTGTGGAAGTGGACCTGGCTAGTGAGTTCCGTTACCGTAATCCCATTTATGAGGAGGGAACGCTGGCTATAATTATCAGCCAGTCAGGGGAAACTGCCGACTCACTGGCTGCCCTGCGGGAGGCAAAGGACCATGGACTCCGTGTTTTAGGCATTGTAAACGTGGTGGGAAGTTCCATTGCCAGGGAAGCTGACAATGTAATGTATACCTGGGCTGGGCCGGAGATTTCTGTCGCCACTACCAAGGCATACAGTGCACAGCTGGCTGCACTGTATCTTCTGGCCATGAAGTTTGGAAGAGTACGGGAGACGATTTCCAGGCAAGAGTTTCTGGAATTACAGAATGATCTGGAGCAGCTTCCGGAGCAGATAGAATCCCTTTTGGGGATGAAAGAGAAAATACAGCGGTTTGCATACCGATATCTGGCGGCTGACCATATGTTTTTCATCGGCAGGGGGATAGATTATGCAATCTCCCTGGAGGGTTCGCTGAAGCTTAAGGAGATTTCTTATATTCATTCCGAGGCATATGCTGCGGGGGAACTGAAGCACGGCACCATTTCCCTCATCGAGGATGACACCTTGGTAGTGGCGGTGGCAACTCAGGAGAATCTGTATCCGAAAACAATCAGCAATATTGTGGAGGTGAAGACCCGGGGGGCATTTGTCATGGCTGTGACAAACTTTGGCCATAAGGAGATTGAGAAGACAGCGGATTATGTGATCTATATACCTAAAACGAATGCATTTTTCACCAACTCTCTGGCCATCATCCCCCTTCAGCTTTTCGGCTATTATGTATCTTTAGGAAGGGGACTGGATGTGGATAAGCCCAGAAACCTGGCAAAATCTGTAACTGTGGAATAAGTGTGAAATTCAATAAAATTATTGCAGAGTGGTTAAAAAAAAGGTATACTTTTTCTGATTAGAAAGGGAGAAGTATATGAGAAACCATAAGAATGCTTTGGGAAAGACGCTCCTGTTGGGGGCTGCGCTCCTTGCCCTGTCCTTTCCGGCAAGTGTTTCAGCAGCTGCAGCAGGAAGTCTTTTGTCAGTTACGGAAGAATCACAGATTTTGCCTCTCCCTGACGGGACCGGCAAGTATCTGCTGAAAAGCGATGGATTTTATTGTCTGAACGAAGACGGTACAAAAGAGAATAAGCCGGCAATACATTATTTTGACCATTTTGTCATTGACGGAACGGTGTTTGATGGCCTTTATTATCATGATGAAGAGGGGAAGTTTAAAGCGGGAAATCCTCATATGGTAAGGATAAGACAGCTAAGTGTCCCTGATCCGGATGCACCTGAGGGTGATTTGACAGCTACAGATATATTTGACGGCTACTTTATGGTGAATAATCTTGGCAGACTGACAGCCGCTCCGCAGATCCGTTATATGGATAACCTGGTAATAGATGGCGTAACTTTTAACGGCTACTATTATTTCGATGAGAACGGGCAGATGGTAACCGATACAGGCATTCATTACATAGAGATGGATTCCAACGGCCAGCATTTCCAGGGAAGCTATTATTTCGGCGGGATCAACGGTGTACTGCTGCAGGAAAACGGAGTCACACCTGAGGGCCTGATCGTGGACGGGACAGGAAAAGTACAGAATATGGATGAATTGGGGATAGAGAATCTTAAGCCTCAGCTTGATTCACTTATTTCAGGCTATGACGGGGAATGGAGTATCTATGTCAAAGACCTGAACACAGAGGAAGAGGTTGTGATCAACAATAAGCGATTGTATTCTGCAAGCCTGATCAAACCATTTGTAATGGCAAAAACTTATGAAAATATGGAAACGGTAAAGGAGCACGAGGCAGCCAGAATTAATTCTACCCCTGACAGTAATTATACGCTGGTGCAGATGGATGATCTTCTCTTCAATATGATCGCAGTCAGCGATAACGAGTCCTGCAACGAGCTGGTGCGTCTGCAGTCGGATAAATCTGATTTTGGAGAAGGCGCGGAGAGCATTAATGAATATCTGGAAGAAGAAGGATATACTGACACTTCCATACAGCACACACTCCATCCATCCTCTTCCCAGCAGACAGGACTAGGAGGGCGCAATACTACCTCAGTAAAGGACTGCGGCCTTCTCCTTGAGAGGATATACAAGGGTGAATGTGTGAGCCGGGAGGCATCCCGGGAAATGCTTGACCTTCTGTTGAGCCAGGAGGTTACCTGGAAAATACCGGAAGGTCTCAGCGGAGACATCAAGGTTGCCAACAAGACAGGAGAGACAGATACTGACCAGCATGACATTGCCATAGTTTATGGTGAGAAGACAAATTATATACTTTGTGTTATGTCAGAGAACTGTCCGGACGAAAATACAGCCATCAATAACATCAGAAGTATTTCTAAATTAGTATATAACTATCTGAATCTGTGATGGATATCCAAAAAAATTGCTTGACCCTAACAAATTTTTGATATAGAATAAAGACAACAAGGTGAAAAAATTTATTTAGGATGAAGGGAGATTTTACAATGAAAGTAGTATATACCGATAAGGCACCGGCAGCTATCGGACCTTATTCCCAGGCAATGATTTTAGGCGATGTGTTATTTACTTCAGGACAGATTCCTGTAGACCCGGCCACAGGCGAATTGGCAGGAGAAACCATTGAAGCACAGGCTGAACAGGTGATGAAGAACCTGGACGCTGTTCTTAAGGAAGCTGGGACAAGTTTTGAGAATGCAGTTAAGACAACCTGCTTTTTGGCAGATATGGGCGATTTTGCAGCATTTAACGAAATTTATGCCAAATATTTTGTAAATAAACCTGCACGCTCTTGTGTAGCTGTTAAGACACTTCCTAAGAATGTACTTTGCGAAGTGGAAGTAATCGCTGCAATTGAAAAATAAGATGATCACCGCACTGGCCTTCCGGACAAATCGGGAGGCCTTTTGTTGTCTGAATCATTGCTTTTTGCAGGGAAATCATGTATAATAGCAAACTGTAAAACTGTCGTAACTGTTCATGGTTCTGAACAGTTACAAACTGTCAATTTTTGTTCGGGTGTCAAAAGGCCTCCGCGGCTTATGGTGTCATCCGGATTGATTTTTATCTGAGTCAGGAGGAGATAATTACATGCGAGTCGATACGGACGATTTTGCCCGACCTTGTAGCTGCGGGAAGGAACATCGGATAGAGGTAAATGAGATTCTAATCGAAGCAGGTGCTGTGGACAAACTAGAGGAGGAAATGTCAGACGGGTTTCTGAAAGAATATATTTCCCCTCTGCTTATCTGTGATACCAATACGTATCAAGCTACGGAAGAAATCATGGAGGAGATTTATGACAGGTGCCAGGTTCTTGTCCTGGATGCCGACGGCCTTCATGCAGACAATTATGCTGTGGAAATCGTGGAGAATTATATGGAAGAAGATATTGATCTGATTCTGGCTGTAGGGGCCGGGACGATCCACGATATCAGCCGTTATGTTGCGTATAAATATAGAATTCCCTTTGTTTCTGTACCTACCGCTGCAAGTGTGGACGGATTCGTATCAACAGTGGCAGCCATGACCTGGGACGGTCTGAAGAAGACAGTGCCTGCAGCTGCCCCCATGTGTGTCTATGCGGACACCAATATCTTCGCAAATGCGCCGAAACGTCTCAATGCATCCGGCGTATCTGATTTATTTGGAAAATATATCTGTCTTGCGGACTGGAAAATTGCAAGTCTGCTCACAGGGGAATATTATTGTGAATATGTGGCAGAATTGGAAGAAAAGGCGTTGAAGACAGTGAAGAGCTGTCTGCGTGCAATTGCAGCAGGTGAGGAAGAGGCATGCGAGAAGCTTATGTATGCTTTGATCTTGTCGGGGCTTGCCATGCAGATGGTAGGAAATTCCCGTCCGGCTTCCTGTGCGGAGCATCATATGTCCCATTTGTGGGAGATGGAGGTTATCAATGACCATGTGGAGGCTCTCCACGGAGAGAAGGTTTCTGTGGGAGTAATGCTGGTGCTTCATGAGTATAAAAGAATCGCGAGAAAGATCCGTGAAGGAAAATGCCACGCCAAGCCGTATATGAACCAGGATGAAGCACTGCTAAAGGAGACTTTTGGAAAAAAAGGACTTTTAGAAGGTATCTGCAGGGAGAATGAGCCGGAGCTTCTTCTGGAGGTGAAACCTGGAAGGCTTCAGGGGTGTCTCACGGAAATTGCGGATATTATTGATGAACTTCCGGATGAGGAAGAGATGCGTCATCTGCTGGAAAAGGCAGGCTGTACAATAGATCTGCATGACATTGGACTGGATGAGGAACTGGCAGCCTTGTCACTGCGTCTGTCTCCCTATGTGAGGAGAAGACTGAGTCTTATGCGTGTAAGCAAAATGCTTGAAATAAATGACTGAAATGGAGAGATGGCCGGGAGTGTAGGCAGGAATAGAGCACAGAGACTGCATAACAGCAATCTGGTGCTGTGTAACCGGCACAGAATGGAGGAAAACATGCGGATTGGAATGGGGTATGATGTACATACGCTGACAGAAGGCCGGGACCTGATTCTTGGCGGGGTGAATATTCCCTGGGAGAAGGGGCTTTTAGGCCATTCAGATGCTGATGTACTCATTCATGCTGTGATGGATGCTCTTTTGGGGGCTGCAGCCCTGGGGGATATCGGGAAACATTTTCCGGATACCGACCCTGCCTATAAAGGGATTTCCAGCTTGCTCCTTCTTAAGGAAGTGGGGATTCTTCTTAAGAAGAACGGCTATGAAATTGGAAATATAGATGCTACTATCATTGCCCAGAAACCTAAGATGGCGCCTCATATCCCGCAGATGAGGGAGAATATGGCAGAGGCTCTTGAGATTCCCCAAAACCGGCTGAACATAAAAGCAACTACAGAAGAGGGTCTTGGATTTACCGGAAGAGGGGAAGGAATTGCATCTCAGGCAATTTGTCTTTTAAACTGATCCTAAGTTTGCTGTAATAAATGACAGAGAATAAAGGGACAGCCGGGAGCTATACCCGCTTTGATATATAACCAAGCAGAAAATGGAGGAAAACGGACTATGAAACTTTTTAATACCTTAACCCGCAGGAAAGAAGAATTCGTGCCCCTGGAAGAGGGAAAGGTGCGGATGTATGTCTGCGGACCTACGGTGTATAACCTGATCCATATCGGAAATGCACGTCCTATGATAATCTTCGATACAGTGCGCCGCTATATGGAATATAAAGGCTATGAAGTGAATTATGTTTCCAATTTTACAGATGTTGATGATAAAATTATAAAAAAAGCCATAGAGGAAGGCGTAAGCTCTGAAGAGATTTCCAACCGGTATATCCAGGAGTGTAAGCAGGATATGGAAGGTATGAACGTAAAGCCGGCTACTGTCCATCCCCAGGCAACCCAGGAAATCAACGGTATGGTTGAAATGATACAGACACTCATAGACAAGGGGTATGCCTATGCAGCGTCAGACGGCACGGTATATTTCCGGGTGAAAAAGTTCAAGGAATATGGCAAGCTTTCCCATAAAAACCTGGATGATCTCCAGTCCGGTTTCCGTGCACTTCAGGTATCCGGTGAGGATCAGAAGGAAGATCCGCTGGATTTTGTTCTCTGGAAGCCGAAAAAAGAGGGAGAGCCTTCCTGGCCGTCACCCTGGTGTGACGGACGTCCGGGATGGCATATAGAGTGTTCCGTAATGTCAAAGAAATATCTGGGCGAGGAGATTGACATCCATGCCGGCGGAGAAGATCTGGTGTTCCCTCATCATGAGAACGAGATTGCGCAGAGTGAATGCTGCAATGGCAAAATTTTTGCAAAATATTGGATGCATAATGCATTTCTGAATATTGACAACCGCAAAATGTCCAAATCTCTGGGGAATTTCCGTACTGTACGCGAGATAAGCCAGCAGTATGATCTACAGGTCCTGCGCTTTTTTATGCTCAATGCACATTACAGAAGTCCGTTGAATTTCAGCGCTGATTTAATGGAATCTTCTAAAAATGCACTGGAACGTATCGTGGAGGCTGCAAGCCGTCTGAAAGACCGTAAAAACGCGGCTGCTGACCAGAAGATGTCAGACATGGAAAAAGAATTGCTGAAAGAAGCCCAGGGCTTCACAGTAAAATTTGAAGAAGCTATGGATGATGATTTCAATACAGCAGATGCTTTGGCTGCTGTTTTTGAACTTGTAAAATTCGGGAATACCAATGTGACGGAAGAGAGTTCCGGGGAACTGGCAGGATGTGTCCTTGATATACTTGTGAAGCTCTGTGATGTCCTGGGCCTGATCATAGAAAAGGAAGATGAAATCCTGGACAAAGAAATCGAGGATTTGATCGCAGAGCGTCAGGCAGCAAGAAAGGATAAGAATTTTGCAAGAGCAGATGAGATCCGAGACCAGCTTCTTGCGAAAGGGATCATTCTTAAGGATACCCGTGAAGGTGTGAAATGGCAGAGAGCGTAAGCAATTTAAAGGAACTTTTCAAGCTGGAGGATAGGGACTTACGGACCTATTCTCCTTTAACACTTGCGTATATCGGCGATGGGATATATGAGCTGGTAGTCCGCACTATCCTGGTAAAGAGAGGAAACTGCCCTGTGAACCGTCTGCATAAGCAGGCAAGCAGCCTTGTCAAGGCAGCAGCGCAGTCAGCTATGATGGAAGTGATCGAGCCTATGCTTACCGAGGAAGAGCAGGGCGTATATAAGAGGGGAAGAAATGCACATTCCCCCACAATGGCAAAGCATGCCACTATGTCTGATTACCGCAGAGCAACGGGCTTTGAGGCGTTGATGGGATATTTATATCTGAAGGAAGAATACCCGCGTATGCTGGAGTTGATCCATGCGGGAATCAGTGAAGGAGAAAAACATGAGTGAACAGATAGAAGGCCGCAATGCGGTATTGGAAGCGTTTCGTTCCGGCAGGTGTGTGGACAAGCTTTTTATTCTGGACGGATGCCAGGACGGACCGGTGAGGACAATTGCCCGGGAAGCAAGGAAGAAAGATACGATCATCAATTTTGTTCCCAAGGAGAGGCTTGATCAGTTAAGTGAAACAGGAGCCCATCAGGGTGTCATCGCCCAGGTAGCGGCGTATGAATATGCTTCCGTCGAAGATATCCTTGCAAATGCCAGGGAAAAAGGAGAGGCACCATTTATTTTCCTTCTTGACAACATAGAGGACCCGCATAATCTGGGTGCGATCATAAGAACAGCAAATCTTGCAGGCGCCCACGGCGTTATCATACCAAAGCGCAGGGCAGCAGGTTTAACCTCGGTGGTGGCTAAGACTTCGGCCGGTGCTCTGAACTATACGCCGGTAGCCAAAGTGACAAATCTGGGGAAAACCATTGATGAGCTGAAAGAAAAAGGTATATGGTTTGTCTGTGCAGATATGGATGGAGAGACAATGTACAAGCTGAACCTCACAGGTCCTATGGGGCTTGTCATAGGCAATGAAGGGGAGGGAGTAAGTCGTCTCATCCGGGAGAAATGCGATTTTGCGGCATCTATTCCCATGAAAGGTGATATCGATTCCCTTAATGCATCTGTGGCAGCAGGTGTGCTGGCTTACGAGATCGTGAGACAAAGGATGGCATAGGGATGAGATTCCCTGCCGGGTGGATGCAGGATTTATTGACAGGATTGCAGGCACTGTTGTCCTGAAAAGTGAGCTGCGGAGGAGTTTATGGAAAAATACGACAATGTAAGCGATGAAGAATTAATAGCCTGGCTCCGGGAAGGCGAATCAGGCATATCCGATTATCTCATGGAAAAATATAAGGGGCTGGTACGCCAGAAGGCCAGGGCTATGTTTCTCATCGGAGGGGATACGGATGATCTGATCCAGGAGGGAATGATAGGCCTGTTTAAAGCAGTACGTGACTATCAGCCTGACAAGGACGCTGCTTTCCAGACCTTTGCCCGTCTTTGCATTGACAGGCAGATTTATAATGCTATCCAGAACTCTAACAGGCAGAAGCATATGCCTTTAAATTCGTATATTTCCCTCAGTCAGGAGGATGAAGATCATCATCTGGATGAACTGTGGACAGAGAATCCGGAGTCGATTGTCATTGACCAGGAGAATACGAAAGCACTGGAACGGGAAATCAATAAAAGCCTGAGTCCAATGGAAAACAAGGTTTTGGACTGCTATCTCAAGGGATATGGCTATGTCCAGATAGCTGAGCTTCTGGGGAAATCCCCCAAGTCTATTGACAATGCCCTTCAGCGCATTCGGGGAAAAATCAGGGAATGTGTGGACAAATTCCGCGGCGGCGGCCAAGTGCAGTAATGGAACTATTGGCTCATGGGGCCGGAATCTGTCCCTACATTCTTTGCCGGGGCAAAAAAAGAAAAAAATTCAAAATAAGTGTTGACATTTTTCGGCAGGTCTGATAATATTATCAACTGTGAGCGGCAGAAATGCCGGCACAGAGAAAATGCTGCTGTGGCTCAGTCGGTAGAGCGTCGCCTTGGTAAGGCGGAGGTCACGGGTTCAATTCCCGTCAGCAGCTTTATAGAATTGTTGATTTTATTGGGGTTGTGGGACTTTGGTAAATCAAAGGTAAGCAAAAAGGTAATCAGGACAAATGTTCTGGTTATTTTTATTTTGCCTGAAACTCAGGGATGCTGTCAAGAATTGCAGCTTTCTGTTCCAGGCTCCTGCCATATGTGCTGGCGGTATGATGACGATTCTCATATCTGTCCTGGCTTTAGGAAGTCCCTTTAGTTATAAGTGCTTTTATCTTAAGAATAGAGCATTTAATATATAAAAAAGTGCAAAGCCATTGATAATTTAATAAGCTTCACACTTTTTCAGCGGCAGTATATTTAGTTGTCACAGTGCTTTGGGTAAAATACCTTTGCCCTGCAGTACGGTAATTATAGTTTCCTGTGTATCTGCTATAAGTTTAAAGCTGCGATTGGTATCACGTTCAGCAATCTTGAAATCCAGAATTAAATCATTTAGTTTCTTGTGAGTGATATCTTGTTTGAATTCCAGTGTGTCAAATCTGTTTTCGAGAGAGTCAAATCTGCTTTCGAGGGTACCAAATCTGTTTTCAAGAGAGTCAAATCTGTTTTCAAGGGTACCTAATCTCTTTCCGAAAGTATCAAATTTGTTTTCCAGGACATCAAACTTGTTTTCAAGAGTGCCGAGACGATTGTTTATTGGATCAAGCTTTGTGTCTAATAAACCGGATATCGCCATTAAATCTTCGTTTGACAATGCCAATATTATCACGCTCCTTTGAAAATCCGTGCCTGTATTATACCACGTCAAAAGTGTGAAGTCTATTAAATTATCAAGGTGCTGGTATTGGAAAAAATGTGGAATGATCCACTAAGAAATGAAATATATGAACAGAGCTGGACAATGATTTATAGCCAAGATATTTTCCGGACGTTGTTCAGTATTAATACTTCCCGTTCAAGCCGTGACAAGCAATGTACTTCGCGATGCAGAGAAATATGCCAGATGCATAATTTCGCACGTTATATGTCTTGGAATCTTCATGCAGATCTGCATAAAAACGCCTTGGGGGGATATTGCCGATGAATAGTAATTATTAATCTACCATAGAGTATGAAGAATTTCAAGTATGACATATTTAAATTGGATTATATCTAAGATGGTTTATAAACGTATTTGTGCAAATCTGTTGGAAGGACAAGATTCTTTTATGGAACCGGCTGATTTCCAAAAGAAAAAAGAAAAATCCACACAAATTTTTGCGGAAAATCTTTTAAAAGTTATCTGTTTATGGTAAGATAAATCTCTAAGAGAATTGTAGGAGGGAAAAAGATGGAGAACGAGAACGTTTCCAAGAATTTTATTGAGAATATTATTGATAAGGATTTGGCTGAGGGTGTCTATGACACTGTGCACACACGTTTCCCGCCGGAGCCGAATGGCTATCTTCACATTGGACATGCCAAATCTATTCTTTTAAATTATGGACTTGCTAAAGAATATAACGGAAAATTCAACATGCGTTTCGATGATACGAATCCCACCAAGGAGAAGACGGAGTTTGTAGAATCCATCAAAGAAGATATTAAATGGCTGGGGGCAGACTGGGAGGACAGATTGTTTTTTGCTTCCGACTATTTTGACCAGATGTACGAAGCAGCGGTCAAGCTTATAAGAAAAGGTAAAGCCTTTGTCTGCGATTTGAGGGCAGATCAGATCCGGGAGTACAGGGGGACTCTGACTGAGCCAGGGAAAGAGAGCCCTTACCGAAACAGAAGTGTGGAGGAGAACCTGAAGCTCTTTGAAGAGATGAAGGATGGCAAATATGCCGATGGAGAGAAGGTTCTGCGGGCCAAAATTGATATGGCTTCACCCAATATGAATATGCGGGATCCGGTTATCTATCGTGTGGCACATATGACACATCATAACACAGGTGATAAATGGTGCATTTATCCCATGTACGACTTCGCTCATCCTATTGAGGATGCTATTGAGGGAATTACTCACTCTATCTGTACTTTGGAATTTGAGGATCACAGGCCGCTTTATGACTGGGTGGTAAGAGAACTGGAATATCCTCAGCCGCCGAAGCAGATTGAGTTTGCTAAACTATATCTTACCAATGTGGTTACCGGAAAGCGCTATATCAAGAAGCTTGTGGAAGACGGAATTGTAGACGGCTGGGATGATCCCCGCCTTGTGTCCATAGCAGCTCTTCGCCGCCGTGGCTTTACTCCGGAATCTATCAAGATGTTTGTGGATTTATGCGGAGTTTCCAAGGCTAACAGTTCGGTGGATTATGCTATGCTGGAGTATTGCATCCGTGAGGATCTGAAGCTTAAGCGTCCGCGTTTGATGGCTGTACTCGATCCGATCAAACTAGTGATCGACAATTATCCGGAAGGCCAGGTGGAATATCTGGATGCACCCAACAACATGGAGAATGAGGAGCTGGGATCACGTCAGATTCCTTTCAGCAGAGAATTATATATTGAGAGAGAAGACTTCATGATCGATCCTCCCAGGAAATATAAACGCCTGTTTCTGGGAACAGAGGTACGCCTCATGAACGCATATTTTGTCACCTGTACAGGTTTTGAGGCTGACGATGACGGAACAGTACATGTAGTGCATTGTATGTATGACCCTGAAACCAAAGGCGGCAATGCCCCTGACGGAAGAAAAGTCAAAGGTACGATCCATTGGGTGGAAGCAGCTCATGCCGGTAAGGCTGAGGTACGCCTCTATGAGAATATTGTAGATGAAGAAAAGGGTGTTTATAACAAAGAGGACGGTTCTCTGAATGTGAATCCTGATTCTCTTAAAACGGTCACTGCTTATGTGGAACCGGCACTGATGGAAGCAAAAGGATACGACAGTTATCAGTTTGTGAGAAATGGATTTTTCTGTGCGGATATTCATGATTCCAGAGACGGCGCTCCTGTGTTTAACCGTATAGTTTCATTGAAAAGTTCCTTTAAATTACCAAAAGCATAAAGTTAAATGCCTCTGGCCCCGGCCGGAGGTATGCTTTAAATAAAATACACTAATATATTTGCGGAGGGTACAAAATGAAAAAGCTTAATGTAGCAAAAAAAGACGCATGTATGGCATGCAAGGAATGTGAGGCTGCCTGTTCAGAGGCATTCTACAAAGAATTTAATGAAGATTATTCCTGCATCCATATTGAAGTGAAGAAAGACGGAGAGACACCAAAGCCGGTTGTATGTGTACAGTGCGGCAAATGTGCAAAAGCCTGTCCGGAAGAAGCGATTACACAGAATGCAAAGGGTGTTTATACGATCAATAAGAAGAAATGTGTGGGCTGCGGCAAGTGCGCAGAGGCATGTCCATTCGGTGTCATTGTGAAAAAAGAAGATAAAGTGAGCAAATGTATCGCTTGCGGAATCTGTGTAAAAGCCTGTCCCATGGAAGTTCTGGAAATTAAGGAAGCTTAATTGCAATTGCCTTTTTCAGATATGGGCAGCTTGAAAATATGTACATAAATTTAATTTTATAAAAAATAAGCGTACCGCATATGAAAAACGGTACGCTTATCTTTTTATTTTTCAGATTCTTCTGTTTTAACGGTTTCTTCCGCAGTTGTTTCTGTACTTTCTTCTTCTGAGTTTTCCAAAGGCTCCTGAGTGTCCTGTATCTCCTCAGCAGCATCCTGCTGAACGTCCTCTTCCAGCTCGCTTTCCAATTCTTCCTCTTCAGCCTCTTCCTCGGCAGCCTGCGCAGCAGCATCCCAGGATGCGAAATCCTCCTGTACATCCTCCTTGTCCTCTTCCTCGGAATCTTCTGGAATATCGAAATCATCGTCAAAATCATCTTCAAATTCAGGAACTTCCCTGAGAGATTTCTTTTTCATGAAAACTGCCGCCATAGCCCCGGCTGTTGCTGCAGTCAGTGCTCCCAGCGCTACCAGTCCCCAATATTTGTTCATCTTTGCCATAATGCCTTGCTCCTTTCCAAATGGTAGGCCTCATCTTGACAGATGAAGCTTATTCCCATTGTAATACTTTTGTAGAAAAAAGAAAAGGGGAAGATTTTTCAGTTGCGTCATTTTTTATGACAGGTTATACTAGGACAAGAGAGAAAGAAGAGGGAAGATTATGGAAAAAATTGTTTTGGCCTCTGCTTCACCACGAAGGAGAGAGCTTCTTGAGAGGGCAGGAGTACTGTTCAGCGTAATTCCAAGCACCGGTGAGGAGTATATAACGTCCCAAGTGCCTTGTGAGGCAGTGGAGGAGTTATCCAGGACAAAGGCGCTCTTCGTGGCTGATGTGGCAGATGGGAATACAGAGTTGGTAATTGGAGCGGATACAATTGTGGCCTTTGACGGCAGGATTTTGGGAAAGCCTTGTGATGATGAGGACGCTGTGCGTACCCTCATGAGTCTGCAGGGAAATACTCATCAGGTGTACACCGGGGTGACAGTTCTGCAAAGACAGAAAGAGAGTTGGATTCCCCATACATTTTCTGAGTGTACAGACGTGACCTTTTATCCTGTGTCTGAAGAAGAAATCCGCTGCTATGTGAAAACGGGAGAGCCTATGGACAAGGCGGGCAGCTATGGTATCCAGGGGCTTTTCGGCGTGTATGTGAAGGGAATCTGCGGAGATTACAATAATGTTGTGGGTCTCCCTTTGGCTAGATTATTTTATGAGATGAAGAAGCTGGGAATTGACTTGAAAGGATGAGAAAAATGATCAGGGCTTGTATTTTTGATTTGGACGGAACATTGGCGGATACACTGGAGTCCATGGCCTATGTGGCAAATGTGATTTTGAAGAAATTTTCTTTAAAGAGTCTTCCTGTAGAGAATTTCAAGTATTACTGCGGTGAGGGCGCGAATATGCTTATGCGCAGATGTCTTAAGGATGCAGGGGACGAGGAACTTTTACATTTTGAAGAGGGACAGAGAATTTACAGGGAAATGTTTGCAGAGGACCCCATGTATAAGGTTACGCATTATCCTGGGATGCCGGAGACTATCAAGGGATTAAAGGAACGGGGGCTGAAGCTTGCAGTATGTTCCAATAAACCTCATCCCGCAGCAGTGAAGGTGATCGCCCAGATGTTTGGCGGTGATTTTGACATAGTTTTAGGGCAGAGTCAGGAAATACGCAGGAAGCCGGCCCCCGATGCTGCGCTTAAGATTGCCGGAGAATTGGGTGTCCGGCCCTGTGAATGCATGTATGTGGGTGATACCGGGACAGATATGGAGACGGGAAAAGCAGCCGGCATGTATACAATAGGAGCCTTGTGGGGGTTCAGAGATAAGGAAGAGCTGCTAAAGAACGGTGCAGATGGATTGGCAGAGAAACCACAGGATTTATTAGAACTTTACGAGGAAAAGAAAAATGATTAAGTTAGTGGCAAGTGATTTAGACGGAACCTTGCTTCTTGACGGTGCACAGCAGCTTCCGGCGGAGTTGTTTGACCTGATACGTAAGCTGAAGGAAATGGGGATTCTATTTGTGGCTGCCAGCGGGAGACAGTATGCTAATATGAAAATGCTTTTTGAACCTGTTTTGTCCGATATGGCATTTATTTGTGAAAATGGGGCAATGGCTGTTCAGAATGGAGAAATCCTGTACCAGGATGCCTTTGATCCTCAGCTTGTGAGGGAGATATTAGAGGCAGTTTATGAGAAAGATGGAGCGGAATTTTCCTGTTCCACTAAGGATTTCTATTATATTATGCCTAAAACCCAGCATTACATGGATTTGATGACGAAAGTGATGACAAGCAGGTGCAGCGTTATCAGGGATTTTGATGATATCACTGAGCCTTGTATTAAGATGGCAGTATACGAGCAGGAAGGAATGCAGGAGGAATCCATTACATACTGGAGAACCCGCTTTGCTGACAAGTGTACGGTAGTCACTTCAGGGTTTGACTGGGTGGATTTTATCCCGTTCGGCACAAATAAAGCGAAGGGAATCCGAAAATACCAGGAGATTTTGGGCATTTCACAGGATGAATGTGTGGTATTTGGGGATGAATATAATGATATAGAAATGTTAAAGTCAGTGAAATATAGCTTTGCTATGTCACATTCCAAGCCAGGGGTACGCGCTGCTGCCAATTATCAGGCAGACAGAGTGGAGACGGTATTGGAAAAGCTGATACAGGCGGGCGGAAAAATAGAGGAGGTTATTTAATATGTACACAGAAGAATGTATCCAGACATTTCTGGAAAAACAGGGGCAGCTTTTTGATGAGCCGGTTGCGGAAACTTATGAGGAGGCAGAGGCTTTTCTTGAGGATTGCATGGCAGTAGTGGTAGACTCCATCAAAGAGGTTAAAAAGTATCTGGATGACATGGGCGCCGATGTGGAAGGTATGTCAGCGGATGAGCTGGAAGAAGCAAGTGAAGTCTTTGCCCTTCCCGGCGGCCAGTATCTGATCGTAGAGGGGTAAATGCCTATGAATGAAATTGTGGAAAGACAGAGAGAATTTTTCAGGGCGGGGAATACCCGCCCTTACGCATACAGGCAGAAAATGCTGCAGCAGCTTGAGAAACAGGTGAGGAAATATGATAAGGAAATTCAGGCTGCTTTGCACCAGGATCTGCACAAGTCCGGAGGCGAGGCATTTATGACCGAAATTGGTCTTTCTTTAAGCGAAATTAATCATGTCCGGAAGCATTTGAAGAATTGGATGAGGGTTAAAAAAGTTCGGGCGCCGCTCACACATTTTCCTGCTTACGGCACTGTTCGTCCTGAGCCTTATGGTGTAGTGCTGATCATGGCACCCTGGAATTATCCTTTCTTATTGAATATAGAACCTCTCTGTGATGCCATTGCTGCGGGAAACTGCTGTATTTTAAAGCCTTCTGCCTATGCTCCGGCCACATCGGCACTGCTGAAGAAGATGATCGGGGAGGTATTTCCTCCGGAATATATCACTGTCATAGAAGGCGGCAGGGAAGAAAATGAGCTTCTTTTGGAGCAGCGTTTTGATTATATCTTTTTTACAGGAAGCCCTGGGGTTGGGAAGCTTGTCATGGAAAAGGCGGCAGCACATCTTACTCCGGTCACTCTGGAATTAGGGGGAAAGAGTCCTTGCATAGTGGAGCGGACGGCTGATATCAACCAGGCTGCCAAGAGGATTGTTTTCGGGAAATTTATTAATTGCGGACAGACATGTGTGGCTCCTGATTATGTGTTGGTACACAGCGAAATCAAGGATGAATTTATAAAAGCTTTGAGAAAATGGATAACAGATTTCTGGGGAGAGCACCCCTTAGAGAATCCTGATTATCCCAGGATGATTTCAGAGAAACATTTCCGCAGAGCCGCCGGCCTTCTTGGGGAAGGCCGTATCGTTGCAGGCGGGGAAACAGATGAAGGGAAACTGCAGATTACACCTACAATTATCGATGGAGTAAAATGGAATTACAGAATAATGGGCGAAGAGATTTTCGGCCCGATTCTGCCTGTGTTGGAATATAGGAGTCTTACAGAGACAGTGGATTTTCTTAAGAACAAAGAGAAACCGCTGGCACTGTATCTTTTTACCAGGAGCAGGAAAGCGAAAGATATGGTTCTTTCAGAGCTGTCCTTCGGAGGCGGTTGTGTGAACGATACTCTTATACATTTGGCTACTCCGTATATGGGATTCGGCGGTGTGGGGAACAGCGGTATGGGAGCTTATCACGGGAAGACAGGATTTGATACTTTTTCCCACAGGAAAAGTATACTTCACAGAGGACTGCATCCTGACATTCCTGTCCGTTATCCGGGGTATGGAGGAACGAAAGACAAGATCATCCGCAGACTTCTGAGATAAATTGTAGCGCTGCGGCAAAAGAAAAAAAGAATTGACAGATTTTGGGAGGGGATAACCGGAAACTTTATAGAAAGTTTACTTGTGGATTTAAAGGAAATAAGTTACAATCAATACAAGTACAATAACAGACTTCATTTGAGACATGAAAAGGAGGATGGCATATGAAGAAAAGGAGATTTTTATCAATTGTGATGGCTGTTCTCATGGTAATGACACTGCTCCCGTCCATGGTGTTTGCGGCAGAAGCGCCGGCAGGTAAATTGGACGGAAAACTGGGAATTAAGGGCACAGCAGCAGTGGGAAGTACCTTGAGTGCGGATCTGTCTAAGGCAAAACCCAAAGGGATTACAGAAGAGTATGTAAACTTTCAATGGTCAAGAAAGGCCGGCGAGGAATTAACTGAAGTAGGAACACAGAAGAGCTACCAGGTGACAGGAGAAGATGCAGGCTGTAAGCTTGTGCTCACAGTTACAGGTATTGAAGACAAAGGAGTCACAGGAAGCCTGTCTGTTGCCACTGAAGCAGTGCCACAGTCCTCTGGAGGATCAGAAACTCCGGATGAAAACAGCGGATATGAGGAAGAAATGCCTCAGGAAGAAGAGAATTATCAGGAGCCGGAGTCACTTCCGGCTGAAGACCAGCAGCCTGAAGAAGAGGATTTAGATGCAGCTCAGCTGGGGCTTGAAGAGACAGAGGAAGAAGCACCGAAGCAGGAATCCTTAACATATGGTGCAGAAGTGTATACTGAGGACGGAAGCGGACTTATTGATTTTGCCACTCTTGACTATGGCTATCAAGATTCAGAAACAGCATATGCAACGGTTAAAAACACTGGTACAGGAATTTTGAATTTTGAAGGTATCAGCCCTGAGAGTTTCATGGCTATGGATATTGAAGAGCCGCTCCAGCCGGGAGAAGAAGCAACTGTTTGGGTACAGCCCCGGACAGGACTTGAACCGGGAACTTACAGAGAAACCATTACTTATAATACGGATGAGGGTGTTTCTTGCTCCTTTGAGGCTACAGTAACCGTGAGCGATCCGGTGAACGAGCCGGCAGGGGAAGATCCTGATATGCAGCCTATGGATGAACCTGGTCCATCAGGAGAACCGGACACATCCAATGGGCTGAATGTACCAGAAGACCCGGATGCATTGCTGAACCAGGGCGATAATGATGCGGAGCCTGCAGTTGAGAATGTGGAGATTACTGCTTCACCGGAAAGCCTGGTGTTCGATCCCCTGACTGAGGGATATGCACAGATCACAGGCAAGGAAGTTGTCATAAAGAATACAGGAACAGCCCAGGTAACGCTGACAGTGCCGGCAGCAGAACATTTTGATGTGGCTGCCAAAGCAGCAGAAGGCCAGCAGGCTGACAGTATTGTGCTGGATTCCCAGCAGGAAGCAGTATTTACCGTATCGCCTAAGGCCGGTCTGTTAAAAGGTTCTTATAAAGATACCATGGATTTTGGCATAAAGGATAATGAGATTGTCAAAGCTCAGGTTACTGCTGAGGTAGAGGTTACAGATGCGGTCCAGATACCTGTAAAGGCAGAACCATCAACTCTTACCTTCGATAACGTAAAGGAAGGGTACGCTGAAGCACCGGCAGCGCAGACAGTTACTCTTACCAATGAGCAGAGCGATAAAATAACTATTCAGCAGCCCCAAAGTGAGAACTTTGTGATTGGGGCATTGTCTGTGGCTGAACTTCCGGGAGGCGGTAACGCAACATTTACGGTACAGCCCAAAACAGGGTTGAAGGCTGGCGAATACAAAGAAGTTATCAATATATATCCGGAAATTGCAGCCGGAAATGAAGAGGCAGGTACTGCACCGGTGGTACAGCCTATAGCTTCTGTTACAGCACAGCTTACAGTTGAGAACGGCGACCCGGTTTATAAGCTTACTGTGAATCCGGACAGTCTGGATTTCGGAGAGAAAGAAGCTGGTTATAAGGAAGCTCCCAAGGCCCAGAAGGTTACTGTCACGAATGAAGGAAATACTTCTGTTGAGCTTGAACAGCCAGATAGTGAATACTTTGAGGTAGGAGCTCTTTCCGCAGTAGTTCTCAATCCCGGAGAAAGTGCTTCCTTCAATGTCCGTCCTAAGACAGGGCTGGAGGAGAGCGATTATCTGGAAGTTTTGGATATCGGAAACAGTGCACAGTTCCAGGCTTTGGTGAATTGTTACTTCAGTGTCACTGACAGCAGCAATAAGCTTACCTCTATCCAGAAACCGGCAGATATTACTGGACTTAAGAATGGTGTGGAGAAATCTGCAAAGGGGCTGAAGCTCCCTTCAACTGTGGTGATCAAGACTACAGACGGAAAATTAAAAGCAAATGTAAAATGGGACGTAAAGGGCTGTGCTTACGACAGACAGAGTACAGATAAGCAGACCTTTAATGTGAAAGGTACAGTCACACTTCCTAAGGGAGTTACTAATCCCGATGATATCAGTCTGGTCACTGCTGTAAAGGTTACAGTGGGAGGTTACTCACCTAAGGTGCCGGATGCATCTGAGAATAAGATTACTGGAATCAGCTCTGACGGCGGATATACCACACAGTCAAAGATTACCTTTACTGCTGTGGGAGCAGGCATGGATAATACCAGCCCAAGAAAAGGCGATGTACGCTACGTACCTCTTAACTGGACAGTTATCAATACCAACAGCTGGCAGGATGCTCCTTATACAGGTGCTTTCGGGCTGGTAAAGAGCGGAAATTATACCTTGTCTGTTGTATTTAACCGTCAGAAATTTGACGGAAGCAACTGGGTGAACACAGGAGAACAAGATACGAAAAAAGTGAACTTCTCTGTTGGTGAGCCTAAGAATGTGACAGGACAGAATTTAACCCCGGCTGCTAATCGTTCAGATGCCAATAAGAAGGCTGCGGTAAAGACTGGCGATACCACCAATATTATGCCATTTGTTGTAATACTTATTATTGCAGCAGGTTGTGTAGTAGGCGTTGTAGTTTACAGAAAGAAAAGAAAATAAAATATTCGGCAAGTCAGGAAGAGGATTTTCGCATCCGCTTGGTAAGCTGAATAAATAAGAAAAAGGAAGCCCTGACAGCGGGATTGGCTGGGGGCTTTCTTTTTTATATACTAAGAATGTACTCCCATTTGTTCAGATAAGAATTATCCTCTATTTTGTTAGCACTCAATGAAAATGAGTGCTAAATTTTTCTTGACTTTTTAGCCATACCGTATTAGTATATTGGATAGAAATGAAAGGTGCAGTTTTGATCCTGCACAGACTGCAATTTTAATTTTTACAGAAAGTTAGCAGTACAGCAGAAAAAGCTGCAGAAAAAAGAACATAAACAAAGGAGTGTGAACAGCATGGCTGTAAAGCATGGCAGTTTATCAATCAACAGTGAAAATATTTTCCCTATCATAAAAAAATGGTTGTATTCAGACCATGATATATTTGTGAGGGAGATGGTATCTAATGGATGTGATGCTATCACTAAGCTGAAGAAGCTGGAAGTGATGGGCGAATACGATTTTCCGGATAAATATAAGGCTAAGATCGAGGTGGTTGTAAATCCGGAAGAAAAGACCTTGAAATTTATTGATAATGGTATTGGTATGACTGCAGATGAGGTTGAGGAGTACATCACTCAGATCGCATTTTCCGGTGCCACTGAATTTCTTGAGAAATACAAGGATAAAACAACAGATGACCAGATGATCGGTCATTTCGGGTTGGGCTTCTATTCTGCTTTTATGGTGGCAGATGAAGTGCATATTGACACTCTCTCATATAAAGAAGGTGCCGCTCCTGTACATTGGACCTGTGACGGCGGTACAGAATATGATATTCAGGAAGGAAGCAAGAATACCGTAGGAACTGAGATCACGCTATTCCTTAATGAAGAAAGTGTTGAGTTTTCAAATGAGTACCGTATGCGAGAAGTAATTGAGAAATATTGTTCTTTCATGCCGGTTGACATTTATCTTTCCAAGGCAAATGCAGAGCAGGAATATGAGACAATTGACGAGTCAGAGTTAACTGAAGATGACGTAGTCGTTGAACATATCCACGAGGAAGCCAAGACAGAGGAGAAGGAAAACGAAAATGGGGAGAAAGAAATCGTCGAGGTTTCCCCTGCAAAGGACAAAGTGAAAATTAATAAACGTCCTGTGTCCTTAAGTGATACACATCCTCTGTGGATGAAACATCCAAATGAATGTACAGATGAGGAGTACAAAGAATTTTACCGCAAGGTATTTCTGGATTATAAAGAGCCGTTGTTTTGGATCCATCTGAACATGGACTATCCATTTAACTTAAAAGGAATTCTTTATTTCCCGAAAATCAATACGGAATATGATTCTATTGAAGGAACAATTAAACTTTATAATAATCAGGTATTTATCGCTGACAATATCAAGGAAGTTATTCCTGAATTCCTGTTATTGCTCAAAGGAGTTATCGACTGCCCGGATCTTCCGTTGAATGTATCCAGAAGTGCATTGCAGAATGACGGGTTTGTACAGAAAATTTCAGAATATATATCTAAGAAGGTGGCAGATAAGCTGACCGGAATGTGTAAAACTGACCGTGAGTCTTATGAAAAATATTGGGATGATATCAGTCCGTTTATTAAATTTGGCTGCATCAAAGACTCTAAGTTCGCAGAGAAAATAAGTGATTATGTTCTCTTTAAAAACCTGGATGGAAAATATCTTACTCTAAAGGATTGTGTGGAAGCAAACAAAAAAGAATCACCGGAGACTGAGGATAAAACAGAAGAGAAGACAGAAGACAAGGCAGAGGAGACAGCAGAGGATAAGTCAGAAGAGAAAGAACCTGAGAAAACTGTAATCTTCTACGTTACCGATGAGGTTCAGCAGAGCCAGTATATTAATATGTTCAAAGAAGCGGGCAAGGATGCCGTGATTCTTCCTCACAACATAGACTCACCTTTTATTTCTCATCTGGAGCAGAAAGATCAGACGATTCAGTTCAAGAGAATCGATGCAGACCTGACAGAGGAACTGCGGGAAGAGGAAGCTGCTGACGAAGAGACAACGAAGTCTCTCACTGAATTATTCCGCAAGAGCCTGAACAAAGAAAATCTGGAAGTACGTGTTGAAAAACTGAAAAATGAAAATATCTCTGCCATGGTTACCCTTTCTGAGGAAAGCCGCCGTATGCAGGATATGATGAAAATGTATAACATGTACGGAATGGATCCGGGAATGTTCGGCGGACAGGAGACTTTAGTCCTCAATGCAAATCATCCACTGGTGAAATATGTGCTGGATAATAAAGAGTCATCAAATGTTCCGGTGATCTGTGAACAGCTTTATGATCTTGCTATGCTGAGTCATAAACAGCTTTCACCGGAAGCTATGACAAAGTTTGTACAGAGAAGCAATGAGATCTTATTGATGTTGACAAAATAATAATTAAGACCGAAATTACCAATCCGGCCCTTGTCCCTTTTGTGGGGGCAAGGGTTTTTTTATATCATAGGAAAATACTCCACTTTGTTCTACGTCATGAAGCCAATACCATGCCTGTATGCTGGAATCCATATGTTTCGAGAAAAAGCTAAAAAGTTCTAAATGTGTCGAAAAAGCCCGAGTTGTTACGAAAAATCGAATTTTACAGAAAAATGTCGTATTATATGGAACGGAAAGAATTTCAGGAGGAGATATTTATGAGAAAGGTATATGGTTTAATAAGAAAATTAGGAGCTACCTCAAAGTACAAAGGCTATTATTTTGTGGCAGAAGCAGTTAAGCTGACAATGGAATACGATGAGGAACCTATGAAGATCACGAAAGATATTTATCCACGGCTGGCTAAGAAATTTAAATCAACACCTATGAATGTGGAACATGATATCAGGACAGTAATCAACGTCTGTTGGCTGGCAAACAAAGAAACGATGGAGCATATTGCCGGTTATCCCCTTAATTACAAACCTACTAACAGTGAATTTGTAGATATGCTGGCATATTATTTGAACCAGGCGGAATAATATTAGATGGTACGGCTGTTTTGGCTGACAGCCGTATTTTTTTATATACTAGGAAAGTACTCCATTTTGTTCTGACCAGAAAGTTATGACTTTCCTAGTATATAAAAACCCTCCGGGGGATGCACACAATGTGCAAAGGAAGGCTGCTTCGCAGCTGCACATTGGCGCACAAAGTGTACAAGTCCCTCATGAGTGAGGGATTCAGGGAGTTGAAGTGGACTTGTCCACTTTGTTCTATACTACGAAAGTACTCCATTTTGTTTTGCCTTATTATTTTTTTTCGAAATTAATCTGATTTTGGCGGAAAAAATCCAAGATCATATTGTCCCAGAACTGTTCCACCTGTTTGCCGGGAAGAAATGTTTTCAGTGAGGTTCCGGTAGTGCATAGCAAAGAATTGTTTTTGTACTGTAGATTAAGATATAGGCCCGTTACATTTTCCGGTGAGATACCTAAATCTGTCTGTGAGAGAGCAGCTTCTGCTTTCCTGTGGGGAAGCTGAAATATAATTTTAAAATACAGCGGGGTGCGCTTTCCACGGATAATAGAATAACAAAATGGTTTGACTTCCTTCCACAGGGAATGAGTCCGGGAAGTTTCATCCAGAACCTGACATGAATCACTGTCAAAAAAGTCCCGCTGCAGCGTTCCGTCAATGGTAAAGGTGTTAAAAGTGGTAACTGCAGCCTCTGTGAGCCATAAAGGGTCAAAAACCTCACCTATCAGCAGCTTATTCATAAAATCCTTGATATCTGTAATGTTTAACGCAAGCATGTGCATACTCCTTTTTTCATAACAGTTCAGGAAGCCCTGATTTGTTATGTATCCAGCTCATTCTACCTTTTTTATCATTGAAAGGTACTCTAGGATACCATTATAAATCAGGTGAGAAAAAAAGAACAGAGTTTTTATAAAAAGTCTTTTCAAACATAATTCTATGTGATAAAATAGATGTGGTATTTGAAACTACATATAATGGAAAAGAGGACGATATAATTGAGTTATAAGATTGTGATAGACAGCTGCGGCGAACTTTTAGAAGAGTGGAAAGAGGATGTAAGGATTGAATCTGTGCCTTTAACCCTCAGTGTAAGCGGAGAAAACATAATAGATGACGAAACATTTGATCAGAAGGATTTTCTCGCTAAGGTGGCTGCTTCTCCGGAATGTCCCAAGTCTGCCTGTCCGTCTCCGGAGAGATATATGAAGGCGTTTGACTGTGATGCGGATCATATTTATGGAGTAACTTTGTCAGCTGAATTAAGCGGGTCCTATAACAGCGCTGTGCTGGGGAAAAATCTTATTCTTGAGGACTGTCCTGATAAGAAAATCCACATATTTAACTCTCGTTCCGCCTCAGTAGGAGAAACCTTGATCGCCATGAAGATTCAGGAATGCGAGGATGCAGGGCTGCCCTTTGAGGATATTGTGAGTATAGTTGAGAGATACATTGAGAGTCAGAACACCTTCTTTGTACTGGAGAACCTTGAGACTCTGCGCAAGAACGGAAGACTCAGTAAGGCTAAAGCCTTTGTGGCAAGCGCTCTGAAGATCAAGCCGGTGATGGCTGCCACTGATGAGGGTACGATCTGCCAGCTGGATCAGGCGAGAGGAATGAATAAGGCACTGGTGAAAATGGTGGATTATATCATAGAGAAGACAGCAGACAGTGAACACAGAGTGCTGGCTATTTCACATTGTAACTGTGCCGCCCGGGCACTAATGTTGAAAGAAGCACTTGAAGAGAGAATGAGGCTGGCCAGGATCATTATCCTGGATACTGCAGGTGTCAGCAGTATGTACGCTAATGACGGCGGAATCATTGTGGTGGTTTGATGCTTTCCTTTTGGCAGAAATTGTGCTATAATCATTTATTATCTGAATCGTATAAACAAAGGAGATAGATTATGAGCCAGAAGAAAGTAGATGCTTATAAGCAGGAAAAAGCAAACCGTGACAAAATTATTAAAAGAGAGAAGAGAATCCTGATGTTGGAGAAGCTGGCTGCCGTTGTAGTGTGTATTGCAGCAGTGTGCTGGATTGGATTTTCCGTCTACACCAAGGTGAATGAGGGCAAGGAAGTTGTCACACAGGAGACAGTGATGGATACCACTGCGCTGGATGATTATCTTGCAGGCCTCACATCGGAAGAATAAGAAACAACTAAAAATGAACCTAAAATAAAAAATCCCCGGAATCTCCGGGGATTTTTATTGCGTGTTTGGTTTGGCTTTGATTGTTACTTATTATAATTTCGTAACGTTGGCAGCCTGCATGCCACGAGCACCTTCTGTTAAGTCGTAAGTTACGGCCTGGCCTTCCTCGAGGGATTTGAATCCGTCACCGTTGATTGCAGAAAAATGTACAAATACATCTGCTCCGTCCTCTCCTGTGATAAATCCATAACCTTTTTCTGCATTGAACCATTTTACAGTTCCGTTGTTCATTTTGTTACCTCCATAAAAAATAAAAAGTTAAAAAGCATTTCTGGCGATAAAAAATCACCAGATTTTACAGACTATATCATGTAAATATAATCTCTAAAAACTAGTGATTTTACATTAAATAATCTTATTTATAGACTGATTATATAACCGCTTTTTTGAAATGTCAAGGGCAAATAAAAAGAGTTTTTATATAAATCTTATTTTATATAAAGTTGGGGGCTTGGAAGGCTGGAAAACCGCAAAGGGACCGGGCCCCGGTCCCTCTGCACTCCCTTCCGGCTTATATTAAACCGCCTTAGATGTGTAAGGCGCAAATATACTGACAGGTGATTTTTCTGCCTTAGGTTTTCAAGAAGGAAATTTTGCGAAAATACTTCGCTGACACAAATTTATTTCTAAACTGTAGATAGGGCAAAAAGATCTATTTTGTACAGAACGCCGGGGGCGTTCCGTACCAATAACGCAGAATAACCAATACCAAAGGCAATCATACAAAGTCAACCCCTCCCTATAAAACGCAGCACTCTTAAAAAAAGCGCGAAGGGAGTGCAGAGGGTCCGGCGCTGCGGACCCTCTGCTGTGCGCCGCCCACGGCGGCATCTCTTAAAAACAAAAAACTCTTTATTTAATTATAAATTTCGTGTATTATGTATTTTAGGAGTAATATGGAATTATATACGAAGGGAGATTTTCGCATGGGTATTCTGATTCAAGGAGGCCGCATTATTGATGCTGCAACCAATACCGATAAGGCAGGAGATATTTACCTGGACGGCGGTGTTATCAAGGAAATTGGTGATAAGCTGGAAAAGAAAGAAAAGACTGACAGGGTTATTGATGCAAAGGGGTGTCTGGTGATGCCGGGGCTGATTGATCTGCACGTGCATTTGCGGGACCCCGGACAGGAATATAAAGAGGATATTGAAACCGGATCAAAGGCGGCTGCCAGGGGTGGCGTGACTACAGTTGTGGCTATGCCTAACACTACGCCTGTGATCGACAGTCCGGACCGTGTGAACTATGTGCATAATAAAGCGGCTCAGGTTTCAGGCATCCATGTACTGCAGTCCGGCGCCATCACAAAAGGCGAAAAGGGAGAAGAGCTTTCCGACATTTCCGAGATGGCACAGGCAGGTATCCCGGCTCTGTCTGAAGACGGAAAATCTGTTATGAACAGTAAGCTGTACAAAGAGGCAATGGAGCAGGCTGTGAAATATGATCTGCCTATTTTTGCACACTGCGAGGATATAGATCTGAGAGGCAGCGGGTGTATGAATGACGATGAGAATGCCAGGCGTCTGCGCCTTCCAGGTATCTGTAATGCTACAGAGGACGCGATCGCGGCCAGAGATATCCTTCTGGCGAACGAGACAGGAGCCAGGCTTCATCTCTGTCATTGCTCCACCTCAGGAGTTGCAAGAATGATGGAATTTGCAAAAGAGGCAGGATTGGAAAATGTGACGGCAGAGGTGTGCCCACATCATTTTATCCTTACTTCTGACGACATCCCAAGAGATGATCCAAACTATAAAATGAATCCACCTCTCCGTACCAAAGCTGATGTGGAAGCTTTAAGACGGGCACTGAAAAACGGAGCCATTCAGGTCATCAGTACAGATCACGCTCCTCACAGCGCCAAGGATAAAACAGGTTCCATGAGAAGTACGCCTTTCGGCATAGTGGGATTGGAGACAAGCCTTGCGTTGACATATACTGAGCTTGTGGAAAAAGGAGTCCTTACCATCACTGAGATGGTGGAGAAAATGAGCTGGAATCCGGCTCAGATTCTTGGGCTTGACAGCGGAACTATTCAGGAGGGGCATCCTGCTGATATCATTGTTGTGGATGTTGACAATGAATATGAGATAGACAAGAATAAATTCCTGTCAAAAGCCCGAAATACACCGTTCCAGGGCTGGAAGGTAAAAGGAAAGGTTCTGTACACCATCTGTGACGGAAAAATAGTTTACCAGGACAATTAAATATCAATGATGTCGGGTTCAAAAGGGAGCCGGGGCAGTCACTGTCCACTCCAGGCAGACCCTCGTTCCCTTTTGAACCCGACGTCATATTAAAAACCATATACATTAGGAGGAACAATTTATGATCAACAAGCTGATAAGCAAAATCCGGAAAACCAATGCACCTATTGTGGTGGGGCTGGATCCGATGCTCAACTATATACCAAAGCATATCCAGGACAAGGCATTTAAGGAGTTTGGTGAAACTCTGGAAGGTGCCGCAGAGGCAATCTGGCAGTACAATAAAGGGATCGTGGATGCCACTTATGATCTGATCCCGGCAGTGAAGCCCCAGATCGCCATGTATGAGCAGTTTGGTATCCCCGGACTTGCAGCATATAAGAAAACAGTTGATTATTGTAAGGAGAAAGACCTTGTAGTTATTGGTGACATTAAGAGAGGTGACATTGGTTCTACTTCTGCTGCCTATGCGGTAGGGCATCTGGGCAAGGTTCAGGTGGGAAGCAAGACCTATGCAGGCTTTAATGAAGACTTTGCCACTGTCAATCCTTATCTTGGGTCTGACGGTGTGAAGCCTTTTATAGAAGTATGTAAAGAGGAGAAGAAAGGTCTTTTCATCCTGGTGAAAACCTCTAACCCTTCCAGCGGAGAGTTTCAGGACAGAATCATTGACGGCCGTCCGCTCTATGAGTGGGTAGGGGAGAAAGTTGCCCAGTGGGGAGAAGACCATATGGGTGAGCATTACAGCTATATCGGTGCTGTTGTGGGCGCCACATATCCTGAAATGGGCAAGGTGCTCCGTAAGCTTATGCCTAAGACCTTTATACTTGTGCCGGGATATGGAGCACAGGGCGGTAAGGGTGCAGATTTGGTACATTTCTTCAATGAAGACGGCTTAGGTGCCATAGTCAATTCATCCAGAGGAATCATAGCTGCCTATAAACAGGACAAGTATGCTTCTTACGGCGAAGCCGGTTATGCAGAGGCTTCCCGCCAGGCAGTAAAAGATATGATTGCTGATATCAGCGGCGCCTTAGAGAACCGTTAGGAGGAACTACATGAGTAAGAAAGTAAAAGAAAATGCACCCATTGTGAGCCAGGAATGCATTGGAACAGACATTTACAGCATGTGGCTTCACACAGAGAATATTGCAAGGGAGGCACGCCCTGGTCAGTTTGTATCACTTTACAGCAGAAGCGGAGATAAACTGCTTCCCCGGCCGATCAGTATCTGTGAAATAGATAAAGAGAAGGGAAGGCTGCGTCTTGTGTACCGTGTGACAGGAAAAGGAACAGGGACAGAAGAGTTTTCCCGTCTTCACGCAAAAGTGCCTGTTGAGACTCTCGGGCCTTTAGGCAACGGTTTTCCTCTTGAGGAAGTGAAAGGAAAGAAAGTATTCCTTATGGGCGGCGGTATTGGTATCCCGCCCATGCTGGAGACTGCAAAACAGCTGGAGGCAGAGAAAACCATAATCCTTGGGTACCGTGATGAATTGTTCCTTAAGGAGGAGTTTGAGCCTTACGGCGCGGTGTTTGCTGCCACAGAAGACGGTTCTGCCGGAACGAAGGGGAATGTGATGGACGTTATCCGGGAGCATGCCTTAGAAGCAGAAGCCATCCTTGCCTGCGGGCCTGCACCTATGCTGCGTGCTGTTAAGGCGTACGCGGAAGAAAAAGGCATACTCTGCTATATTTCCATGGAAGAACGCATGGCGTGCGGAGTTGGAGCTTGTCTGGCATGTGTGTGCCAGTCTAAAGATGTGGACAGTCATTCTCACGTGCACAATAAGCGGGTCTGCAAGGACGGCCCTGTATTCTTAAGCACGGAGGTGGAATTATGAGTAAAATGAAAGTAAATCTGGCAGGCGTGGAGCTTAAGAATCCGGTTATGACTGCATCCGGTACTTTTGGCTCAGGAACAGAGTACAGCGAGTTTGTAGATCTGAATCAGCTGGGTGCCGTGGTGACAAAAGGGGTTGCCAATATTCCGTGGCCGGGAAATCCGACTCCCCGTGTGGCGGAGACACACAGCGGAATGCTTAATGCCATCGGCCTGCAGAATCCGGGGATCGATGTGTTCTGTGACCGTGATATTCCTTTTCTTAAACAGTATGACACGAAAATAATTGTGAATGTCTGCGGGAAATCCACAGAAGATTACTGTGAGGTTGTGGAGCGTCTGGGAAATGAACCGGTGGATATGCTGGAAATCAATGTATCCTGCCCTAATGTCAAGGAAGGCGGGATTGCTTTTGGACAGGATCCTAAGGCTTTGGAAGCCATCACCAGGGAAGTGAAGAGATATGCAAAGCAGCCTATTATCATGAAGCTCAGTCCCAATGTGACAGATATCACAGAAATGGCCCGTGCAGCTGAGGCAGGCGGAGCCGATGTACTTTCTCTTATCAATACCTTGACCGGTATGAAAATAGATATCCAGCGCAGAACCTTTGCCCTGGCAAATAAGACAGGGGGAATGTCTGGCCCTGCTGTGAAACCGGTTGCAGTCCGTATGGTGTATCAGGTGGCAAATGCGGTGTCCCTGCCTGTGATCGGTATGGGTGGGATTGCATCTGCTGAGGATGCCCTGGAGTTTATTATGGCAGGTGCCACAGCTGTTTCAGTGGGAACAGCCAATTTCTTTAACCCCTATGCAACCCAGGAGGTAGTCCGGGGAATCCAGGAATTTTTGGAGAGAGAGAAAGTGGAAGATATCACAGAGCTTATCGGCATTGTGAAATAATATAAAAAACAAACCAATCCGGAGGAAAGAAAATGGAAAGCTACAAGCAGGAATTTATTGAGTTTATGATTGATTGCAATGTACTGAAATTCGGAGATTTCGTGACAAAGTCAGGACGGAAAACGCCTTTCTTTGTAAACACTGGGTTTTACCGTACAGGTGCGCAGCTTCGTAAGCTGGGCCAGTATTATGCAAAGGCTGTTGAGAGCAAATTCGGCCTGGATTTCGATGTGCTGTTCGGACCTGCATACAAGGGGATTCCGCTGACAGTAGCCACAACCATGGCTATCAGCGAGGAATACGGCAAGGATATCCGTTACTGCTCAAACCGTAAAGAGGTAAAAGACCACGGAGATAAAGGGATTCTTTTGGGAAGCCCTATTGAAGATGGGGACAAGGTTGTGATCATTGAGGATGTGACAACAGCAGGTACCTCTATTCAGGAGACTTTACCTATTATCAAGGCCCAGGGGGATGTGAAGCCAATAGGGCTTGTGGTTTCTGTAGACCGCATGGAAAGAGGCCAGGGGACTAAGAGTGCGCTTAAGGAAATTGAGGAAACCTACGGATTACAGACAACCGCTATCGTTACCATGGCAGAGGTGGTAGAGCATCTGTATAATAAAGAATATAAAGGCAAGATCATTATTGATGATGGGCTGAAAGCTGCAATTGACGCATATTACCAGCAGTATGGAGCAGAATAAAGACAACCGGGCAGCTGAGCGGGATTATTTGCTCCGGATTGGCTTGCCGATCCGTTGCCTACAGAAATATAAAAGGAGGACTGGATAGATTATGAATGAAAAAATCTACAAAACCATGTCAAGAACCGGTGCAGGCAGCTTAGTAATTGGAATTGTGGTACTGGTAACGGGACTTGTGACCGGTATCCTGATGATTGTCAATGGGGCAAAACTCATAAAAAGAAAATCTGATATTTTGATATGACCTGTGAGAAAGGCCACACGCAGTTTCGTGTGGCTTTTCGGGCAGTTTTAGATAGGGGAGAACATTGAAAAACGAGACAAAACATATCATCAGGCGGACGGGAATAATCCTGTTTGTGATTTATGTGCTGCTGTTGATATATTTTCTGTTCTTTTCAGAAGAGTATGGAAGGGTGGCAGCGGCTGAAAGGGCATACAGGTATAATCTGATCCCCTTTGTGGAAATACGCAGATTTTGGATTTACCGTGAGCAGGTGGGAGCTTTTGCCATGTTTACGAATATATTCGGAAATGTGTTAGGTTTTATTCCATTTGGATTTATCCTGCCTATTATCAACCGCCGCATGCGCAGCGGATTTTTGATCACCTTGTCCGGTTTCGGGTTAAGCGTGACTGTGGAGGTGATCCAGCTAGTGACTAAAGTGGGATGCTTTGATGTGGATGACATGATTCTGAATACGCTGGGAGCATTATTAGGGTATCTGGCGTTCGCTGTCTGTGATTACCTGAGGAGAAAATATTATGGCAAGAAGATATAGATATGCATTTGCGAAAAAGAAGGAGGCTGAAAAGGGAAAGCTGTCGGTGGGATTGGCGGCAGCTTCCTTTCTGTTGTTTCTGGCGGCAGTTCTGCTGGCCTTCTTTCTGGAAGGAAGTTTAGGGTACCTTGTGGGAGGAACGAGCCTGTTTGCAATGCTGCTTTCCGTCTATGGATTTATAATGGGACTTGTAAGCTTTTCAGAAGAGGAACGTAATCATCGGACCAGCATTATCGGTTCCATCACTAATGGAATAATCATGGTGGGCTGGCTGGGCCTTTTTTTAATGGGGGTATAGAATATGGAATGTATGGAACGACTAAAACAGCAGATGGATTTTATTATCGAGGTGGACAAGGTGAAGAATATTTTCCGCCAGACCTATCTTGCAGACGGAAAACGTAAGGAGAATGATGCAGAGCATTCCTGGCATCTGGCATTGATGGCAGTGCTTTTAAAGGAGTATTCCAACCAGGACGTGGATTTGGCAAAGGTCATCCCTATGGTGCTCATTCATGACCTTGTAGAGATTGACGCAGGGGATACTTATGCCTACGATGATGCAGGAGCCGACACAAAGAATGAGCGGGAGAAAAAAGCCGCTGAGAGAGTTTTCGGCCTGCTGCCCGGGGATCAGGGGCAAGAGTTTAAAGCCTTGTGGGAGGAATTTGAGGCCTATGAGACTCCTGAGGCAAAGTTTGCCCGTATGCTGGATAACAGCCAGCCCTTGTTTTTAAATGATGCATCCGGCGGTAAAAGCTGGAAAGAGCACCAGGTGAAAAAAAGCCAGATATACAAAAGAAACAGCAAGACAGGGGAAGGTTCCCGTGAAATCTGGGAGTATATGCAGACCCTGGTGGAAAAGCATGTTCAGCTAGGCAATATTATTGATGATATGACAGAATAAGAGAGAAATGGAGATGAGCTTTTGGACGAATGGATGATGGAGCGTTATACCCTTGCTAAGGAAAGAACGGCAGAAATCGTGAATGAGGATGCTGTTCAGGAGCCATACAGGAGTTTTTTCCAGAAAACAGCGGCATTTTTGATCAAGGCGGTCAAAGTAATGGATGAAGATGTCCGTAGTCTGACTCTGGAGGAATTACAGAAGGAAAATCTTGCATTGTATGAGGATATCCTTTCAGAAAATTACAGCACCAGCTATGGAAATCCTGCTTATGCGGTTTCGCAGCTTGGGGAGTACGGAAAAGATTTTACCTTCCTGTACGCAGAATTGCGGGGAGCAATTTCCTATGCATACGAAAAGAAGATGTGGGATTTTACGGTGGCATTGGAGCTGTTTTTGGAGGTCTATGCGGCTTTCGCCCAGGATGAGATACCTGAGGAAAAAATTGTAAGGGAAATCCTGCGTTCTTATGTGAATGATTACTGCCAGGATATGGTGGAGCAGCGGATATGTGAAAGTGTGGACCCTGAGCTTGATTTCGCAGTGAAAATCATCATGGAGTCAGATCTGTCCGATTTACGTTATCTGTATTGGTTCGGAGAGTTTATTTCAGAGAATGAGCTGGGAGTTGCCCGCTTCCTGAATTCTCTTCCCCAGGAGGAGATCGACAATATGGCAAGGACCTATACGGAAGGCTACCGTATGGGCTTTATCAACGGGCGGAAGGATATCACTAAGAAAAAGACAGTAAATATCCGGTTCACCCTTGGATTCGAACGGATGGTGAAGGCTGCGGTCCTCCAGTTTATGGATATGGGGCTTAAACCTGTGATCTACCGCCATGCCGCTCATGTGGTAAATAAGAAAAATCAGATCCGTGTGGGTTATACCGGCGGTATTGCCAATGCTCAGTATGATTATGACCACCGCCAGGACAGTGCCCTGTTTATGGATGCTGATTTTATGAAAAGGAAACTGAGGGCTATGCAGACTTCTTATGAGAACTGTAAGGAGCTGGCAGATGTACACGGAGGACCAGCGTGTATTGAAACCTTCGGTGAGGTTCCTTTTTCTCCGGTGAGCAAAAAAGAGGCCTGGACCTTTACAGAGGCCCAGCAGAAGCTTCAGCAGGAGATGGATACGGAGTCAGGGCAGATCATAAACAGATATATTAAAGGGGATGAGAGAAGTTTCACTATCATTGCCTATCCGGTACCGGAAATCGGCGGCAGTTTCCCTGAGATATTTAAAGAGATAGTAAAGATCAACACACTGGATTACCAGCGCTACCACAGGATACAGCAGACCATCATAGATACCCTTGACACCTGTGAGTGGGTGGAGGTGAAGGGAAAAGACGGAAACGAAACGGATCTGCTCATTCATCTTCACACTCTTGAAGATAAAGAAAAACAGACAAATTTCGAAAACTGTGTGGCAGATGTGAACATTCCGGTGGGAGAGGTGTTCACTTCTCCTGTGCTTGCAGGGACAGGCGGTGTGCTCCATGTGAAGAAGGTCTACCTCAACGGACTTCAGTTTAAAGATTTGAAGCTGGTGTTCGACTGCGGGCAGGTGATTGATTATAGCTGCGGCAATTTTGAGAGTGAGGAGGAGAACCGCAAATATATAGAAGAGAATATTCTCCATCATCACGAAAAGATTCCAATGGGTGAATTTGCCATCGGTACAAATACAACTGCTTATGTGGCTGCCCGGAAATACGGTATTGCAGATAAGCTCCCTATTCTCATTGCCGAGAAAATGGGACCTCATTTTGCAGTGGGGGATACTTGTTACAGCTGGGCTGAGGATATCCCGGTGTTTAATCCTGACGGAAAAGAAATCATTGCAAGGGACAATGAGATTTCCATTTTAAGGAAGGAAGATTTAAGCCTTGCATACTATGCCTGCCATACAGATATCACCATCCCTTATGATGAACTGGGGAGTATCCGTGTGATCGATGATGAGGGTGATATGGTTTCCATTATAGAAGATGGACGCTTCGTCCTTCCCGGAACAGAAGAATTGAACAGTCCCTTTGATGAATACAAAAATAATTAGTGTGTCAAAAATTTTATCATGTTGACAGAAAAAGGGAATCTTAGTAGAATTTACGCTTAGAGAGATACCTTGGTGCGGGAGGGAAAATTTCCTCCCTGCCGTAAAAATTACATTATACAAAAGGAGAACAATTATGGCAAAAGTAGGAATTGTAATGGGCAGCGACTCAGATATGCCCGTAATGAGCAAGGCAGCAGATATCCTGGAGAAGCTTGGTATTGAATATGAAATGAAAATCATCTCTGCACACAGGGAACCTGATGTGTTCTTTGAATATGCGAAATCCGCAGAAGAGAAGGGCTTCAAGGTTATCATTGCAGGTGCAGGCATGGCAGCACATCTGCCCGGCATGTGCGCTGCAATCTTCCCTATGCCGGTCATTGGAATTCCTATGCATACAACATCCTTAGGGGGCAGAGACTCTCTGTATTCTATCGTACAGATGCCTTCAGGAATCCCGGTGGCAACCGTGGCTATCAATGGCGGGGCAAACGCAGGTCTTCTGGCAGCAAAAATCCTGGCCACATCTGACCAGGATCTTCTGGGCCGCTTAAAAGCATACAGCCAGGAGTTAAAAGAGCAGGTGGAAGCCAAAGATGCCAGACTGCAGCAAGTGGGATACAAGGAATATTAAGTAGAGCACTTAATGAATGGGAGCCGAAGGCGAAGCATGAATTTAGTGCGAACTTAGTTCGAAGGAACTTAATGAAGCCGAGCCGAAGGCGAAAGCTGAATTTAGTGAATCGAACTACCTTAAGCAAGGTACTTAATGAATGAAAGCCGTATCAGCTACGGCAGAGGAGGAAACTATGGATTATAAGAACGCGGGCGTAGATATTGAGGCTGGATATAAATCAGTAGAGCTTATGAAGCAGCATATTGCAAAGACTATGAGACCGGAAGTTTTGGGCGGCATCGGGGGATTCTCCGGGGCCTTTTCCATGAATGCTTTTAAGGATATGGAGGAACCTACTCTTGTTTCCGGTACAGACGGAGTGGGAACTAAGCTTAAACTGGCTTTTGTAATGGATAAGCACGATACGGTTGGTATCGACTGCGTGGCTATGTGTGTCAATGATATCGCATGTGCAGGGGGAGAGCCTCTGTTCTTTCTGGACTATATTGCGTGCGGCAAGAATTACCCTGAGAAGATCGCAGAAATTGTAAAAGGTGTGGCACAAGGCTGCCAGCAGTCAAATGCTGCTCTCATCGGCGGGGAGACAGCAGAAATGCCTGGTTTCTATCCTGTTGATGAATACGACCTTGCAGGATTTGCCGTGGGCGTGGTGGATAAAAAGGATCTGATCACGGGAGAAGAGTTAAATACAGGAGATGTTCTTATTGGAATCGCTTCCTCCGGCGTGCACAGCAATGGTTTTTCTCTGGTACGTAAGGTGTTCGATATGTCAAAGGAATCTCTTGACACCTATTATGATGAATTGGGAGCAACCCTTGGCGAAGCGCTTATTGCACCCACAAAGATTTATGTGAAAGCGTTAAAGAGCATCAAAGAGGCAGGAGTGCGCATTCATGCCTGCAGCCATATTACAGGCGGCGGATTCTACGAGAATGTTCCCCGTATGCTTAAAGAAGGAACCAGAGCTGTGATCGAGAAGGACAGCTATCCTGTACTGCCAATCTTCAAGCTTCTTCAGAAAACAGGAAATATTGAAGAGAAGATGATGTACAACACTTATAATATGGGGCTTGGTATGGTGCTTGCAGTGGATGCTAAGGACGTGGACAAGACTATGAATGCTGTCAAGGCAGCAGGGGAAACCCCATATGTGGTAGGCCGTATTGAAAAGGGAGAAAAGGGAGTGACCTTATGCTGAAGCTGGGTGTTTTAGTATCAGGCGGAGGAACAAACCTCCAGGCAATCCTGGACGCTATTGAAACCGGAAAGATCACAAATGCGGAAGTGGGCATTGTTATCAGCAATAACCCTGGGGCTTATGCTTTGCAGAGAGCTGAAAAACACGGCATAGAAGCTGTGTGTATTTCTCCTAAGCAGTTTGAGAACAGGGAAGATTTCCACAAAGCACTTTTGTCCAGACTTAAGGAGAGCAATGTGGATTTAGTGGTACTTGCAGGATTCCTTGTTGCTATCCCTCCTGTGATAGTAGAAGCATATCCAAATAAAATTGTAAATATACATCCCTCCCTCATTCCTGCGTTCTGCGGAGTGGGATTCTATGGGCTTCATGTCCATGAAGGTGTGTTAAAGCGCGGTGCCAAAGTCACAGGTGCCACTGTACATTTTGTTGACACAGGAACAGATACAGGTCCCATCATCCTTCAGAAAGCGGTGGAGGTACAGCCGGGGGACACTCCGGAGATTCTCCAGAGACGAGTGATGGAGCAGGCAGAGTGGGATATTCTGCCGAGAGCCATTGATTTGATCGCCAACGGAAAAGTATGTGTTGCTGACGGAATTGCCACTATAAAGGAGTAGAGAACATGAGAGTATTAATCGTTGGAAGCGGCGGAAGAGAGCACGCCATTGCCTGGAGTGCTGCCAAAAGCCCAAAGGTTGAGAAGATATACTGTGCACCTGGAAATGCAGGAATATCCCAGTACGCCCAGTGTGTAGACATCGGCGCCATGGAATTTGACAAACTGGCAGATTTTGCACAGGAGAATTCCATTGACCTGACAATTATCGGAATGGACGACCCGCTTGTAGGCGGTGTGGTGGATGTGTTCGAGGCGCGGGGACTTAAGGTATTCGGGCCGCGGAAAAATGCGGCCATACTGGAAGGCTCCAAAGCCTTTTCCAAAGACCTGATGAAGAAGTATAACATCCCTACAGCTGGCTATGAGAACTTCCAGGATCCGGAGAAAGCACTTCAGTATCTCCGCACAGAAGCAAAGTTTCCTATTGTCCTTAAAGCAGACGGACTTGCCCTTGGAAAAGGTGTGCTTATCTGCAGCACTCTGGAAGAGGCAGAGGCAGGCGTAAAGGAAATCATGGAAGATAAGAAGTTTGGTTCTGCCGGAAATACTATGGTGGTGGAAGAGTTTATGACAGGCCGTGAAGTTTCTGTCCTTTCTTTTGTTGACGGAAAGACCATCAGGACAATGACCTCCGCTCAGGACCATAAACGTGCTGAGGACGGAGATAAGGGATTAAATACAGGGGGAATGGGAACCTTTTCTCCAAGCCCCTTCTATACAGAAGAAGTGGATGAGTTCTGCCGGAAATATATTTACCAGCCAACGGTAGATGCAATGGCAGCAGAAGGGCGTCCTTTCCAAGGAATTATCTTCTTTGGTCTTATGCTCACTGATGAAGGTCCTAAAGTCCTGGAGTACAATGCACGTTTCGGTGATCCTGAGGCACAGGTGGTGCTGCCGCGCATGAAGAATGATATCATAGATGTGATGGAAGCCTGCGTGGAGGGTACTCTAGATAAAATCGACCTTCAGTTTGAGGATAATGCAGCAGTATGTGTTGTCCTGGCAAGTGAGGGATATCCTGTAAAATATGAAAAAGGGATTCCTATGTATGGATTTGAGAATTTTGACAATAAAGAAGGCTACTATTGTTTCCATGCCGGAACGAAATTCAAGGATGGTCAGATTGTCACCAACGGAGGCCGTGTCCTTGGCATTACAGCAACCGGCCCCAATCTGAAAGAAGCCAGAAAAAATGCATATGAGGCAACCGAGTGGATCACCTTTGCCAATAAGTATATGCGTCATGATATCGGTAAGGCCATTGACGAGGCAGAATAACAGGAGGTATTTGGCATGTACTGTGTAAAAAATGTGACTGAAGATTTATATTGGGTAGGTGTCAGCGACAGAAGGCTGGCACTGTTTGAGAACATTTATCCAATCCCAAGAGGAGTATCCTACAATTCCTATCTTCTTATGGATGATAAGACTGTACTTCTGGATACGGTGGATAAAGCTGTGGGCGGCCAGTTTATAGAGAACCTGAGCCATGTACTTGGCAGCCGTTCCCTGGATTACCTCATAGTTAACCATATGGAGCCGGATCACTGTGCAACCATTGAGGATGTGGTTCACCGTTACCCGGAGGTTAAGATTGTGGGAAATGCCAAGACATTTACCATGATGAAACAATTCTTTACCTTTGATGTAGATTCCCGTGCGGTAGTTATCAAAGAAGGGGAGAACCTTAATGTAGGAAAGCATACCCTCACCTTTGCCATGATTCCTATGGTGCATTGGCCTGAAGCTATGGTGACCTATGATATCTATGACAAAACTTTGTTCAGTGCAGATGCCTTCGGAACCTTTGGGGCATTAAACGGGAATATTTTTGCAGATGAAATAAATTTTGAAACAGAGTGGCTGGAAGATGCAAGGAGATATTTCACGAATATTGTGGGAAAATACGGCACTCAGGTGCAGACTGCGCTGAAAAAGACGGCGGCTCTTGACATAGAGATTATTTGTCCGCTTCACGGTCCTGTGTGGAGGGAAAATCTGGAGTGGTATATTGAAAAACATCAGAGATGGAGCACCTATACACCGGAAGACCATAATGTTCTGATACTATATGCTTCTATCTATGGAAATACGGAAAGCGCTGTAAATGTACTTGCAGGAAAGCTTGCAGACGCAGGAGAGAAGAATATTGCCATGTATGACGTGTCATCCACAGACCCGTCCTATCTTCTGGCAGAAGCCTTCCGCTGTGACAGGATCATCTTCGCTTCCCCTACTTATAATGCAGGAATCTTCCCCAAAATGGAGACTCTGCTTACAGAATTAAAAGCACATAATTTTCAGAACCGCAAAGTGGCTGTTCTTGACAACGGAACCTGGGCGGCATCAGCAGGAAAGCACATGAAAGAGATGGTGTCCCAGATGAAAAATATGGACATCTATGAAGAAAGCATGACTGTGAAGTCAGCCCTGAAAGAAGATCAGATGGCACAGCTTGACGGGATTGTAGAATTTATGACAAAATAATAACGAAATATTGATTTTGTTATAGACCAGTTAAGACTGATCATAGACAGTAAAAGGATTAAAGCTATGAAAGGAGTGGGATTCCAGGAAATTCCGCTCCTTTTTTGGCGGATTTCAGCAAAGTATATTGCCCAAATCCTTTACTTTTAGGCACTTTTATTATAGAATAAAAGAACATATGTTGTATGACGTTACGAAAGAGGAATATATATGTATAATCTTTTTGTGATATATCAGTTGGAAAGCTGAACGGGATGCAAAATTTCGCTGACAGGAGTAAGTATATGGACAAAAGAAAAATAACCGCCCAGGAGGTCAGGGACAGGATTTTAGCCATGACGGATCCTGCTTACCGGGAATTTCATTCAAGTCTGCTTCCGGGAATTGATAATATCATGGGGGTGCGGCTTCCTAAACTGCGGAAGTTAGCCGGGGAAATTGCAAGGAATGACTGGCAGGAATGGTTTTTTTCCGCTGAAGACTCAACTTACGAGGAAAAGATGGTCAGAGGCCTCACAGCAGCCAGCGCGAAGATGGACTGGGAAGAACGATTTCGCTACATCCGTGAATTTGTACCTGCTATTGATAACTGGGCAGTGTGTGACAGCTTCTGCAATACCCTGAAGGAAGCAAGAAAGCATTTAGAGGAATACTGGGAATTCCTGGAACCCTACGCTGCTTCTGACAAGGAATATGAAGCGAGGTTTGCAGCAGTGATGCTTCTCAGCCATTTTGTCAATGAGGAGTATGTGGACAGGAGCCTGAAGCGTCTCGAGAATATCCGTCAGGAGGGCTATTATGCAAAGATGGCAGTGGCGTGGGCGATATCCGTTTATTTCGCTGCTTTTCCTCAAAGAGTGCTGGAATACCTGACAAAAGAACACCAGCTGGATGAATTCACTTACCAAAAAGCATTACAAAAAATCGTGGAGTCTTACAGGGTAGATAAGAATACCAAAAACATTATAAGAGAAATGAGACAGAGAGGATAAGAAAATGGGAATGAGCAAAGAAACAGCAATCAAGGAGTTACAGAACAGAGACCAGGTGTTTGTAGCCTATTCACAGGCAACCAAGCTTCCTTATGTTACCTGTGACGAGGAGACATATAATGATCAGGTGTGGATTTTCTCCACAGAAGAGGGAATCAAGGAATATGGAAAGAAGCTTCTTGATGACAAGATTCTTCTGATGGGCATGCGCTACGATAAAAAGGACTATCCAAGACTTTACGGCACTTTTTATGCTGTAGGTGTCAACAGCGTTGTCTGGGTAGACGGTGAAGAGAAGATCGAAGTAGACCTTCCGGATATTGCCAAGCAGGCAGACATGAGTAAAGTGGAGGAGGCCAAGAGACCTCTTCTGAACCCCACACTTCAGCTTTCCGGCATTTATTTCATGCAGGAGCTGCGCCGTCCTGTAGAGAAAGAGGAACGTAAGAATCTGAGGGAGCTGGAGGAAGAGCTTATCGTTAATCTTCGCAAGTCAGAATATCTTATGGCAATGGAGGTCAGCGAGGAAGAACCCAACAAAGTAAATATTCCTTATCTCAAGGATAAAAAAGATCAGATTCTTCAGCCGGTATTTACCGATGTTATGGAATACGAGAAATTTGCCAAAGGGAAAAAAATGCGTGTTGCTAAGCTCCCCTTTGCCAAACTTCCTGAACTCATGATGGAAAAGGCCATTGGTTACGTGGTAAATCCCATGGGCTTCAACCTGGTTTTAAGCAAGGACCAGATCACAAAGATCATAGGATAACAGGAGTACAGCCATGGGTTTAATAGAATTATTTCTGCTTGCCGTGGGATTGTCTATGGATGCCTTTGCAGTTTCTATCTGCAAAGGCTTATCTATGCCGAAAATGAAATGGAAAAATGCAGTTCTGGCAGGTTTGTACTTCGGCGGTTTCCAGGCCATTATGCCTCTTTTGGGATATTTTCTGGGCAGCCAGTTTCAGGAGGCTATTGTAAATGTAGACCACTGGATTGCTTTTATACTTCTTACGATCATTGGTGTGAATATGATCCGTGAATCCAGAGGAGAAGCAGATGATCTGGATGATTCTTTTGATATAAAAACTATGCTGCTTCTGGCAGTTGCCACCAGTATTGATGCTTTGGCAGTGGGAGTAACCTTTGCATTTCTCCGTGTACATATTCTGTCTGCTGTTTTGTTTATCGGAGCGGTTACTTTCTGCTTCAGTGCCGCAGGAATCAAGATAGGCAATGCATTCGGGGCAAAATACCGTGCAAAGGCTGAGATTGCAGGCGGTGTGATCCTGGTGCTCATAGGGCTCAAGATTCTTTTGGAACATTTAGGAATTATGTAGGTTTGCATGAGAATACAAAGAATGCTACAATATAATGGAGTTGTGGCATTCTTTTTTTGTACATTATTGGGGATAGAGCTTAAGGAGAATTTATGAGAACACGCATTGGAAAGTGGAAATTAAAAACCCAGATATTAGTATCAATGGTGATCATGACTATTTTTGCCACCTGTTCATTGGGCGTTTCCACCTGGATGGTTTCCAAGAAAATTATAGAAGAAAATTATACAAAGACATATGAAAGTAATCTGCGGTCTTTTAACAGTGCCATTGATTCAAAGCTTGAGGCTGTGACAGAGCTCATACGTTCTGAGGTGCTAAGTGATGATATCTGTAATATTCTGAGGGAGGATAATTCCACAGGGAGTACATATTTCCCCACAAGTGCAAGCTGGACACTGAACCGTATGGCCATCAGCCTGGAGTCTCAAAGCAATCTCATAGATGCTGTGTTTCTTTTTGACGATCAGGGTAGATACCAGCAGCATTTCAGGGGAGAGAAGGATTCGTCCAAATATCAGAAATTTTATGGAAGTGCGGATATTACCCATGAAGCATGGTACCGGAAAGCTGCGGAGCAAAAAGGAAAAGAATGCTTTTTTGGATATAATGTGCTTATTCCTGAAGATACCAAGGGAAAGGTTTCACTGGTAAAGCAGATCCGTTCGCCGGTTGACCGTGAAGTGCTTGGAATGCTGGTTGTACGCCTGACAAACAGCTTTCTGCGCAGCTCCCTTGTGGGTAACAGCAGAGAATTTGCCAGTGACACACTGCTTATCATAGATGAAAATTATCCGGAACGCGTGGTATACAATACAGGAAGCGAGCAGGAGAACGAAGACATGATCCGGTATTATCTGGAAAACGGTCCGGAAAACAACAGCGCTTATCTGTTTACCACAGGAACTAACCTCACTACAGGGTGGAAGGTAGTCAATGGTATTGCCAGGTCTGATCTGAGTAAGGACAGCGTATATGTGGGAACCACCGTTACTGTGGCCGCTGTTTTTATCCTTCTGATATGTATTCTCCTGTCATCCATGCTTTCCAAGCGTATCAACCAGCCGCTGCACAAGCTGGAGAAGGTTCTGGAAGAAGTCAAACAGGGCAGCAGAAATATTACGGAGGAATTTGATGACGGAGAGATTGGCAGTATCGGAAATACCTTGAAGGAGACTGTAAACCATAATATTGAATTAAAGGAGCGTGTCCTGGAACTAAACTTAAAAGAAAGAGAGTCCGAACTATTACTGCTTCAGGCGCAGATCAATCCTCATTTTCTTTATAATACTCTTGACTCTATTTACTGTCAGGCTAAATTAAAGGATGAAAACGGGATAGCGGAAATGGTGAATGATTTATCAGAAACCTTCAAGATTTCGCTGAATAAGGGGCAGCAGAAGATCACCATTGCGGAGGAAGTGGAATATATCCAGCGATATATGAAAATCCAGGATGTCCGCTATCAAGGCAGGTTTGAGCTGATCATGGAGATTGAAGAAGAAATCATGTCACTCCATATTATTAAACTGATTTTGCAGCCCTTTGTGGAAAATGCCATGTATCATGGCCTTGAACCGAAAATAGGCAGCGGCTTTGTGGAGATAAAGGGAGAACGGATGGAGGATGATCTGTATTTCAGCGTGTCTGATAATGGGGTGGGCATGAAAACGCTGGATGAGATATATGCAGGATATGGGATCCGGAATGTAGTGGACCGTATCCATCTGTTTTACGGGGAAGAGTACGGGATAGAGGTAACCAGTGAGTTTGGTGCCGGAACCAGGGTGGATATCCATATTCCGGTGATGAAAGAGGAGAGGGATTCTTATGACAACGTTGGCGATCATTGACGATGAGAGTATTGTGGTGGATTGGATAAAAAGGGCTGTAGAGCAGGCCCCCGGAGATTATCAGGTAGTTGCTACGGCATACAACGGAATCAGAGGCCTTGCCCTTCTGCGGCAGATGAAGCCGGACATTGTGATCACAGATATCAGGATCCCGGGAATGGACGGTCTGACTCTGATCGAGAATACAATGGATGAACTGCCCCAGACCGCTTATATAGTGATCAGCGGCTACCGGGATTTTGCGTATGCCAGAAGAGCGCTCCAGCTTCGCGTATTGGATTACGTGGATAAACCAATTACAGAGGATAAGCTGTATGCGGCCCTGAGCACTGCTGCAAATTATCTTAAGGAAAAGAGGGGTGTACATAAGTCCGGGAGTGTTTCCCTGGAGGAGTGCTGCCGGAGGTGTCAGTTGATTACAGAGGAATTGATACACTCTATCAAGGAAGACAGTGGAGATGAGATGCTGTCCTATGCAGAGAAGGCTTTCAGGGATATGGGAAGGATGGATATGAGCCTTGAACGCTACCAGGATGAATGTGTGAAGGATATTTATGTGGCCATAGAAGTGATGAAGGAACGTAATCCCCAGTTTGAGCTGAGGAAGAATATTGTCCCTTATATGGAGATGAAACAGCTTCGGACAAAAGAGGAGGTCTGTCTCTATACCTATGAGATTTTCAAGGAATTTGCCTATGGGATCCAGGCAGGTGAGGGCATGACAAAAAATAAGGCAGTCCAATCCCTTCTGGGCTTTATAGATGAACATTTCGGGGAAGATATCGGCCTGAAAGAATTGGCGGATCATGTGAAAATGAATCCGGCATATCTCAGTATGCTATTTAAGGAACGAGTGGGTATGAGCTATGTGAAATACCTCACAAAAATCCGCATGGACAAGGCTAAGGAGCTTCTCCGGGATGGGGAGAAGGTTACCGAGGTCAGTGTGAAGGTGGGGTATAATGATTACCGATATTTCTGCCAGGTATTTAAAAAAAATGAAAACATGACCCCCAATGAATATAAAGAAATGCACAAAAAATAGCTGAGGCCACAGGGCAGCAGCTGTTTTTTTATATACTATGAAAGTACTCCATTTTGTTCTGAGCAGAAGGTTATGACTTATACCAGAAAAGTATGTGTAAAATTTAAAGAACACATATGAAAAATTTCCACAAGGTGTAAAAAATCTACCACTAGTCCCGGAGAAAAGTCTGTGATATCCTTGAATTATCAAAAGATTTCCGGAAATCTAAAGGCAAACAATACATAATTGGAGGTATGATTCATGAAAAAGAAAGTTTTGGCATGTGTGCTCACAGCAGCAATGGCCACAAGTATGTTTTCTGTAGGGGTACAGGCAGCAGATAAAGGAAGCGATAGGACGTTTAAAATTTTGTCCATGTGGGCAGAGGATGACGCAGACAGCGGTCAGATATTGAAGGATGTGACAGAGAAGTATATCCAGGAGGTAAACCCTGATTTTAAATATGAATTTGAGCTTGTTTCCGTGGACAATCTGAAGCAGAAAATTGCCACACTGGCGGCATCTAATGATCTGCCGGACGTATTTGCCTATGATGCAGGCACACCGTTGATCGAACTGATCGATGCGGGCCTTGTGCTGGATGTGGGAGCAAAATTAGATGAGCTTGGAATTTCTGACAAGGTGGATCCAAGTGCAGTGGATTTCCTGACCGGACTGACAGGGACTGATACCCTGTATGATCTGCCTCTGGGACAGAACATAGAAGGCTTCTGGTATAACAAAGAGGCATTTGAGAAAGCAGGAATCGAGAATCCGCCTGCTACCTGGGATGAGATGCTTGAGGATGCAGATAAGCTTTTGGAGGCGGGAATACAGCCTTTTGCAGTAGGCGGTGCAGATTCCTGGCCTGCTACAAGACTGATCAACGCATATGTTATCCGTAAGCTTGGCACAGATGCTATGGATAAGGCTTACAAGGGCGAAATCAAATATACGGATGAAGGAATTGTGGAAGGTGCCGCAATGCTTCAGGAAATGGTGGAAAAAGGCTATTTTGGTGAAGGGGCAACCACAGTTGACCAGAATACTGCAGCGAATATGATTTTATCCGGTGAGGCAGCTATCATTTACAACGGAAGCTGGTATGTATCCCAGCTTCAGGCGGATACCAATCCTGCCGGAGAAGACGGAATCGGATTTTTTAATATTCCTGCAGTAGAAGGCGGTGTAGGAACAGATACAGAATATTCCATGAACTGCGGAACAATTCTTGCCTTCAGCAATGAGAAGTATGATGATGTGACAGAAGGATGGCTGAAATATTTTGTGGAGAATGTAGCAGATTATGCCATCAATAATCAGGGAACCTTACGCGGCTATGTGATTGACCAGTATCCGGACAATTTAAGCACTTACAGTAAGATGGTAGCCGAGGAGATTGAAAAATCCACCGGCAGTGCAACCTGGTTTGAGGCAGCTATGGACAGTGAGCTTTCTCAGATTTCACAGGAAAATGTACAGTCTCTGATGAATGGTGATATGACTCCGGAAGAATATTGTGAGTCCATGCAGGATATCTGGGACGCAGCACATTGACAAAGGTACGTTTTATAGGACGAATAAAAAGGCCGGATATTGCTTCCGGCCTTTTCTACTCAAAAAACTGCATTCCGCGGAAACACATGAAATTCCGTGGGATGGGAAATGAGGGATGAAAATGAAAACAGTTCTCAGCAATAAAAAGGCTATTTTTCTCTTCGTATTCCCGGGCTTTGTACTGTATACCGTATTTGTGGTACTTCCGGTCATATGGTCGGGATACTACACGTTTTTTGACGGGATACCGGGGATAAAATGGGAATTCTGCGGCCTGGACAACTTTGTACGGCTCTTTCATGACAAAAATTTTATGAAGGCTTTGATCGTGAATCTTAAATATATCGGAATCGTAACTGTAGGGCAGGTGGGAATCGGACTCCTGCTGGCTCTGATGTTTAAATACTGGCTGAAACATTTTGCCACATTGGTCCGTACCATTGTGTTCTTTCCCGTTGTCCTGCCTACAGTGGCAGTAGGACAGCTGTTTGTTAAGATTTATGAGATCCAGCCACATTACGGCCTGCTCAACAGTGTGCTTAAGGCTGTGGGCCTGCAGGAACTGGTGCAGCCGTGGATAGGACAGGCATCTACGGCACTAGGCTCACTGTCTGCAATGGATATCTGGACAGCGGTGGGATTCTATGCCATTATCTTTTACGGTGCGCTTCTGGATATTCCGGAGGATGTGGTGGAAGCTGCCAGGATTGACGGCTGTAAGCCGTTCCAGTTATTCCGCATGGTGCTGACGCCGCTTCTGCGCCCGATGATCATTACCTGTGCCATATTCAGTTTTACAGGGACGGTGAAGATGTTTGAGTCTGCTCTGGCTTTGACCGGCGGCGGTCCCGGAGGTGCGACGAAATCCCTGTCCATTTACATGTATGATACTGCCTTTACTTATAGTAAGACCGGGTACGGAAGTGTGATCGCATTGTTTATTTTTCTGGTGTGTGTGGTTGGTTCACGGATCATCCGGTCATTCGAGAAGCCTATTGATTAAGGAGGAGAAAGATTATGAAGCTTACAGCAGCAAAACAACCGGTAGGCAGCTGGTTTAAAAGGATTTTGATTGCTCTGGTGGTACTGATTGATGTCTATCCTCTTTTCTGGATGATAACCGCCTCTTTCAAGCAGCCTGCAGAATTTGTGGAGAAGCCAGCCTATGCTTTAAATTCAGGCTTCTACCTTCAGAATTATATAGATGCCTGGACACGAGGGAAAATGGCAATATTCTTTCGGAACAGCCTGATCAACACAGTGATATCACTGGTATTTATTATATTTTTTACTGTGACGATATCCTTTGCACTTACGAAAATGCAATGGATAGGTAAAGAATTTTTTAAAAAGTATTTTGCATTTGGGATTATGATTCCAGTAGCTACATCTTTGATTCCGCTTTTCCAGATTTTTCAGAAGATGAATCTGATCAATACGCGTTCAAGCTTGATCCTGGTCTATGTGGCATCTGCCATATCTTTTTCCATTTATCTTATTACCGGCTCAATGCTGTCACTTCCGGATGAGATCATGGAGGCTGCCGTCATAGACGGCTGCGGTATTTATAATTTAATGGCAAAGGTGGTAGTGCCTCTTACGAAAAACTCTATCATCACAGTGCTGGTCATCCAGTTTTTCTTCAAGTGGAATGACCTTCTCTATTCCATGACCTTTGTCAGCAGTACAGAGCTGAAAACAATACAGACAGGACTATTGTATTTTCAGGATGAGTTCGGGTCAAAGAATTGGGGCGCTATCTTCGCATCTGTGTCCATCTGTGTGATACCGATGCTTCTCATGTATCTGGTGCTGAATAAAAAAGTCATCGAAGGCATGACGGCAGGAGCAGTAAAAGGCTGATAATAAGAAGGAAATGCCAATGGCATACCTATATGCCCGGAAACAGTGGGCGACAAGGAGGAAATGTCAAAGGCATACCAATATGCCCAGGAACAGTGGGCAAAAAGGAGGAAATATGTTAGACGAAAAGTATCTTCAGTATGAAAAAAATATCCGGGGTTATGTAAAAAAGCATGTGGAAACTGTGTTGAAGCAGCCAAGGGAATTTATCCGTTATCCGTTTATAGACCCGGGTTCTATTTATGACGGCAATGTGTGGGATTGGGATACCTTCTGGTCTGTGTATGCACTGCTGGGAATGATGGAGGAATTTGACCAGGGCACAAGAGAACGGATCATTGTCCATGCAAAAGGAAATGTCAGGAACTTTCTTGACCATCAGTTGGAGGACGGCTATATTCCCATGATGATCGAAGTGCTGGACTGGCCGGAGCCTTATCTGAACATGAAGCATAAGGAGGGGGTGCTGATGAATATTCATAAGCCCTTCCTGTGCCAGCAGATTTGTCTCATCAGTGATTACACAAAGGATTATACATGGGTTCAGGAAGAATTTGGAAAGTTAGAAAAATATTTTGAATGTTATGATAAATATTATTTAAATGAAAAATGTGGTCTGTATGTATGGCAGGATGATATTATGATTGGTATGGACAATGACCCAGCCACTTTTGGAAGGCCGAAAGCATCCACAGCCAATATTTTTCTCAACAGTTTCATGGTGGAGGAACTGCGTTGTATGGCGAAGATTTCGGCACAATATGGGAGAAGCCAGGAGCAGCAGAATTATATTAATAAGGCAGAGAAGCTGGTGAATGCGATCCAGGAAGAGTGCTGGGATCAGCGTGACCAATTCTTTTATTCTGTTGATGTGGATATCTGTACCAGGAAATTCGACTGGTTCCATCAAGGCCTGGGAGTATTCTGGAAAACATTGCCCATTAAAATCCGTGTATGGTCAGGGTTTATACCCATGTGGGCAGGTTTTGCCACAGAAGAACAGGCGGAAGCCCTTTCCGGGCATTGGAAGGATGAACCTACCTTTGGAAGCCCTTATGGTGTGTGTACCCTGTCTAAGGATGAGAAAATGTTCTGCATCCAGGCCACAAATAATCCCTCTGACTGGCTTGGGCCAATTTGGCTAGTGGCAAATTATGTGGTCTTTCAGGGGCTTCTCCGCTATGGCTACAGGGAGGAGGCAGAGGAGTTGTGCAGGAGAACCCTGCTTCTCTTGGGACAGGATTTAGAAAAAACAGGAGAGCTTCATGAATATTATGATCCGTCCACAGGAGAGCCTGTGATGAACGGAGGCTTTTTAAACTGGAATATATTGGCCGTGAATATGGTGAGGGATTTAAATGGAGAAAACAGAGATAAAAACTAGAGTACAGAATCCTGTACTTCCGGGTTTCTGCCCGGATCCTTGTATGATACAGGTGGACGGTATCTATTATATCGCTGTTTCTACCTTTGAATGGTATCCGGGAGTACGTATTTTTTCTTCAGAAGATATGGTGAATTGGAAACTTGCAGCTATGCCTCTGGCAAGCCGGAAGCTTCTTGACATGAGAGGCATCGGGGCATCAGAGGGGATTTGGGCGCCGGATCTAAGCTTCCGGGAAGGGCTTTTTTATCTGGTATACACTGTGGTTACGAACCAGGGCAGAATTAAGGATATGGCAAATTATCTTGTCACAGCTCCTTGTGCGAAAGGCCCATGGTCTGAGCCCATATATTTGAACTCCAGCGGCTTTGACCCTTCTCTTTTTCATGATGGTGACGGACGTAAATGGCTGGTGAATATGCAGTGGGATTACAGAAAAGGATGCGGGCCGGAGTGTTTTACAGGAATTTTGCTTCAGGAATTCTGTGAAAAAGAGGCACGGCTTATAGGCAGGCCCATAAACATCTTTAAGGGTACATCCTTAGGTTACACGGAGGGGCCTCATCTGTACAGGATTGGAGAATATTATTATCTTCTCTGTGCGGAAGGGGGAACCAGCTATGACCATGCGGTTACTGTTGCCAGAAGCAAGAGTATTACAGGGCCCTATGAGATACATCCCCATAATCCCATCCTTACCTCCGGGGAGGGTGACAGGCTTCAGAAGGCCGGACATGGGAGTCTTTGCGTCACACAGGATGGGAGGTGGTATCTGGCTCATCTTTGCGCCCGTCCGCTGCCGGGGACAAGAAGCTGTGTCCTGGGCCGTGAAACTGCCATACAGGAAGTCCTTTGGAACCATGGATGGCTGGAACTGAAAGGCGGCGGAAACACACCAAAGGATTGGTATGAAGTTCCGGGGATTGTGGAGGTGAAGGAAGAATGCAGACATTGGGGTGTCAGCCGGGAATATGTTTTTGAAGATAATGATTTTTGGGATGATTTTCAAACACTTAGGACGGGCATAAATGAGCAGGATTACTCCCTGACCGCTAGGCCGGGATGGCTGCGTCTACGCGGCAGAAATAGTATTTCTTCCAGGTTTGAACAGACTCTTCTGGCCAGACGGCAGTGCGATATGAAGTTTACAGCCTATACTGAAATGGAATATGAGCCTGAAGATTTCCAGCACAGTGCAGGGTTGATTCTTCGTTATAATGAAGATAATCAGTACTATTTATATGTCACCTACGAGGAAAAGTTTGGCGGAAGTGCACTCTGTGCAGCCAGTATTTATGATGGGGAATATCATCTGATGGAGATGCACAAGGCAGAAGGGAATCGGTTTGTGCTGGGCGTTGCGGTGGAGGAACGGGAGGCACAGTTCTTTTATGTGGAAAAAGGTGAACGGCTTCCCATTGGGGAGCGGTTTGATGTGACGAATCTGTCTGATGATTTTACCTATGGATTTACCGGGACTTTTGTGGGGATATGTGCACAGGATCTGCAGGGACATAAGAAGTGGGCGGATTTTAGGAGGTTTGTGTACGAGGTATAGCGAACAAGGAGACACAGCGTAAGAATTAATAGGGCGCTGTTACAAGATTTATAATCTGATCATTAGAAATTTCTCAAATAAAAAACTAAAATACGAAGCATGAACTTTGAAGACAAAGGGATTGCTTCGTTTTTTGATTGATTAAAAAAGAAATCTGATTTTAGAGAAGATAACTGCTAATATTGTTGAAAATTAAATAAATATGGCTTATAATATTGGTAAATAAAAGGTGAATAATTAAATTGATTGATATACTTCGGGAGGTATGTGTATGAAAAGAAAAAGGTTTTTAGCCATGGGATCAGCTTTGATGCTGCTGGGCAGTTCCACAATTGTCAGTGCCGGACAAGCCAGCACAGACCTTTCCCGTGAAGAACAAGTATCGCAATGGTATGAGGCGGTTCAACAGGAGTATTCGGCGATTCAGTCCGGCGGCAGTGAGGAAGAAATCCGAAAGTATGGATTTGAGGCAGCGATCAAAGCCTATGAGATTGAATATGACCATGAAACTGCTGTAGAAAAAGCAAAGGAATTCTATGGACAGCAGATGGCTCTGTATCTGGCTGCTTTGGAGAACGGAGTTAAGGTTACGGACGAGGAAGTGGCGGACTATATTGAAGAATATAAGACACTGACTCAGGAGCAGGGATATCAAGATGAGGGGCTGGATTTAATGGCAAGCTTTCCGTCTGAGGGAGAGTTCTGGGATTATGAGGAAGTGAAATGTATATTTCCACTTACTGTAAAGAAATATCTGACGAATATCGGCAGCGATTATGCAGAAGAAATGGGGATAGATGTAGATTCTAAATTCCTTCCGATCCAATGGTATGAGAAACTTGACAAAGCTAAAGCCGAGGCCCGGGAAAAATACAAAGAAGAAATTGAAGCTATGTTTACAGAATAACGTTGAGTATCAAGACTGATAGAATAAATACATTATAACAATATTGATAAAAAAGAGAGTGAAACAGATTTTTTGATTTCATTCTCTTTTTTATTTTGATTAAAGTAATAAAACAGAAGAAAATATTATAACAATTTTAAATATAGTTTTTCTTTATTGCTACTCTAATCCCCAATTCCTGACTTCAAGCAGTGGTCGTTGTTATGTACTGCCCATAGGCCATGAATAGTAATACAAATTGTGAAATCATAAAATATCCATTTGCAAATTGTGGATTATGTGCTAGTATATGTATAACACCTGTATAGCAGGAGACACAGGAGTTTTAAGCCTGTGGGAAACTACTGAGGAGGTGGCCGTATGGTCATTGAAATAGACTTTAACAGCGATGAAGCCATCTATATACAGTTGACCAACCAGATAATTCTGGGAATTGCCACATCGCGGCTTCAGGAAGGGGATGCTCTTCCTTCTGTGCGGCAGCTTGCTGAGAATATCGGCATTAATATGCACACGGTAAATAAAGCATATTCCCTTCTTCGGCAGGAGGGATTTGTCTCTATTGACAGGAGGCGGGGGGCAGTCATTTCCATTGATGTGGATAAGATAAAAGCGCTTCAGGAGCTAAAAGGAAACCTGATGGTTGCTTTGGCAAAGGGTTGCTGTAAGAACATTACAAGAGATGAAGTACATCAACTGATAGATGAGATTTTTGATGAATATAATGCAGACAGATAGGAGGACTACATGCAGGAGAAATTTACCAGACAGGCGATAAATGCCCTTAAGCTGGCAGAAGAGACAGCACAGTCTTGCAATCACACTTATATTGGGACAGAGCATATTTTGATCGGCCTTTTAAAGGAAGAAGAAGGAACAGCGGGGAAAGTTCTCGAGGAGTTCGGAGTGGAGGCAGAGCGCCTTCTGGCCTTGATAGAGAAGCTCATTGCTCCGCCGGATACATTAGTTGCCGAGAGACAGCCGGGATATAGCCCAAGGGCTGAAAAGATAATTGAGAATGCCGTCCAGGAGTCAGAGGCTATGCGGGCGGAGAAGGCCGGTACGGAGCATCTTCTTCTGGCGATGCTGAAGGAGACAGATTGTGTGGCAACCAGGCTGCTGTATACAATGGGTGTGAACATCCAGAAGCTTTATGCAGGAATACTGGGTGCTATGGGGCTTGACAACGAAGCCATTGCTGAAGAATTCCAGATGGCTAAGGCTCTTAAAAATAAAAAGACAACCAGTACACCAACCCTGGACCAGTACAGCAGGGATCTTACGGCACTGGCAGCAGACGGCAAGCTTGACCCGGTTGTGGGCAGAGATAAGGAAATCGGCCGGCTCATTCAGATTTTAAGCCGGAGGACCAAGAATAACCCATGTCTCGTAGGTGAGCCTGGAGTGGGCAAGACAGCTATTGCGGAGGGACTTGCCCAGAGGATAGTATCTGGGATGGTGCCGGACACTGTTAAGAATAAACGTGTGGTGGTACTGGACCTATCCGGAATGGTGGCAGGAAGTAAATACAGGGGTGAATTCGAAGAGCGTATCCGTAATGTGGTACAGGAAGTTCGGGAACATCAGGGAATTCTTCTGTTTATCGACGAGCTTCATACGATTATCGGGGCAGGCGGGGCTGAAGGGGCTTTGGACGCCTCCAATATACTGAAACCTTCTCTTTCCCGGGGAGAGATCCAGCTCATCGGTGCTACTACTTTGGAGGAATACAGGAAATATATTGAGAAAGACGCAGCATTAGAGCGGCGTTTCCAGCCAGTCACAGTGGATGAGCCAACGGAGGAAGAGGCGGTTGCTATTCTGAAAGGACTCCGTCCTTATTACGAGAAGCATCACCGTGTGAAAATTGAAGATGAGGCTTTGGAGGCTGCCGTGAAGATGTCTGTCAGATATATTAATGACCGTTTCCTTCCGGATAAGGCAATTGATATTATCGATGAGGCAGCCAGCAAAGTTCAGCTTGCAGGATATAAATCAACTCCTGAGGTGGAACTCCTGGAGCTGGAAATTAAAGATATTTTGAAAGAGAAGGAAGAAGCGATCAAGAATGCTGATCTGGACCGTGCTAAAGAGGCCCAGGCCCGTCAGCGTGAAATTGAATGTGAGATCTCCGGCCTGAAGGCAAAAGCAGAGCGAAAGAATAAAAGAAAGCCTCTTGTTGTCAATGAGGCTTCTGTGGCTGATATTGTATCCGATTGGACTAAAATTCCTGTTCAGCGCCTTACGGAAGGAGAAACCAGGCGTCTGGCGCATCTGGAAAAGGAACTGCACAAGCGTGTGATCGGTCAGGAGGATGCTGTAAAAGCAGTGGCTCAGGCTGTGAAGCGAGGCAGAGTGGGCTTAAAAGACCCTAACCGTCCCATAGGCTCTTTCCTGTTTTTAGGACCTACAGGTGTTGGAAAGACAGAGCTTTCCAAAGCTTTGGCAGAGGCTGTTTTTGGAAGTGAACAAGCCATGATCCGTGTGGACATGTCGGAATATATGGAGAAGCACAGCGTCTCCAAGCTCATCGGTTCTCCTCCCGGATATGTGGGATATGACGAGGGCGGCCAGCTTAGTGAAAAGGTCCGCCGTCATCCCTATAGTGTCATCCTTTTTGACGAAATTGAGAAAGCCCACCCGGATGTGTTTAACATTCTTCTGCAGGTTCTGGATGACGGTCATATCACAGATGCCCACGGCAGAAAGGTGGATTTTAAACAGACGATCATCATCATGACCTCCAACGCGGGGGCTCAGGCTATTATTGAGCCGAAGCGTCTTGGTTTTATTTCTGATAATGATGAAAAACAAGATTATGAGCATATGAAAGCCGGTGTGATGGAAGAAGTTCGCCGGATGTTTAAGCCGGAATTCCTGAACCGTATTGATGAGATCATGGTATTCCATGCACTGTCCAAGCCTCATATCAAAAAGATTGTAAATATTCTTCTGAAAACGTTGGAGAAGAGATGTGAGGAACAGATGGATATTCACCTGACAGTCACCGGATCCGCCAAGGACCATCTGGCTGAAGCTGGTTTTGACAGCAAATATGGCGCAAGACCTCTGCGCAGGGCAATCCAGACACAGATAGAGGATGAATTGGCAAATGAAATCCTGGAGGGAACCATCAAACGGGGAGATACCGTGCAGGTACAGCTCAGCAATAAAAAGCTCCGTTTTGTCACAAAAGAAAGCAGCAGCACAGGGAGTGAACAGTTATCCTCAAATCTTAAAAAGAAATAAAATTTTAGTGAGATACTGGTAAAGGAACTTGTTTTATTATATAATAAATATGCGAGACAACTAACAAAAGAGTCTTAGGGAGGACATAAGATCATGGCAGTAGTAAAGGAACTGATTCGCACAGAAGAGAATGGTACCATAAGTTTTGGGAATTATGAACTGGATCAGAAATCTAAATTATCAGATTACCAGCATCAGGGCGATATGTATAAAGTAAAGACCTTCAGAGAAATCACCAAACTTGAGAGAAACGGCATGTTCGTGTACGAATCTGTACCGGGTACAGCTGTATTTAATCTGGTACAGGATGGTTCTACGATGAGTTTTGAGGTGGAAGGCCCTGAAGATGCACAGATTACCGTGGAACTGGAAAGCGATACAGAATATGAAGTTTTTATCAATGGATCCAGCACCGGTAAAATGAAGACAAATCTGGGCGGTAAGCTTTCCTTCAGTCCGGAGCTTGGAAATACTGCAGTAGTAGAAGTGAAGATCGTAAAATGTTAAAGAACAAGAAAATCGTCTATTTCTGCCAGGAGTGCGGATATGAATCCACGAAATGGATGGGGCAGTGTCCTGGCTGTAAAGCATGGAATACCTTTGTAGAGGAAGCAGTATCTCCCAAGAAGTCTTCAGGAAGTGGGAAGAGTCAGGAGAAACGGCAGGAGCCGGTAATGCTCAAGGATATCAATCTGACTGAGGATGAGCGGCAGACATGCGGAATAGGAGAACTTGACAGGGTGCTGGGTGGCGGAATCGTCCCCGGCTCCTTGGTTTTAGTGGGTGGTGACCCGGGAATCGGCAAATCCACCTTGCTTCTTCAGGTGTGCAGAAATCTGGCGCAGAAGGATGTCTCTGTACTTTATATTTCAGGTGAGGAATCCTTACGCCAGATTAAGCTCCGGGCAAACCGTATCGGAGATTTTACAGATAAGCTTCAGCTCCTGTGTGAGACAAATCTGGAGGCTATCAGGGAAATCATAGAGCGGAAAAAGCCGGATGTGGCTGTTGTGGACTCTATCCAGACCATGTTTCATGAGGATATCAGCTCTGCGCCCGGAAGTGTGTCCCAGGTGAGGGAATCCACCAATGTTCTGATGCAGATCGCCAAAGGAATGGGTGTATCTATATTTATTGTAGGTCATGTGACAAAGGAAGGAAATGTGGCAGGCCCCAGAGTTCTGGAACATATGGTGGACACGGTTCTTTATTTTGAGGGAGACCGCCACGCTTCTTACCGTATCCTGCGTGCAGTTAAAAACCGCTTCGGATCAACCAATGAAATCGGGGTTTTCGAAATGCGGAATATAGGACTTGAGGAAGTGAAAAATCCCTCGGAATTTATGCTGAATGGCCGCCCTAAGGATGCTTCCGGTTCAGTGGTAGCCTGTTCTATGGAGGGGACAAGGCCCATATTAGTGGAGATCCAGGCCTTGATCTGCCAGAGTAATTTCGGAATACCAAGAAGGACGGCAGTAGGAACTGATTTCAACCGGGTAAATCTTCTGATGGCAGTGCTGGAGAGAAAGGTGGGAGTTCACCTTGCATCTTCGGATGCCTATGTAAACATCGCCGGAGGAATGAAAATGACAGAGCCGGCCATTGACCTTGGCATTTGCCTTGCTATTGTTTCAAGCTTTAAGGATATCGTAATTCCCGACACAGTGATGGCTTTTGGGGAAATCGGCTTGAGCGGGGAAGTGCGTGCGGTGAGTATGGCAGGGCAGCGTGTACAGGAGGCAAAAAAGCTGGGATTCGAAACAGTTATCCTTCCTGAAGTCTGTAAATCATCAGTGGAAAAGACTCAAGGAATCAGGCTTGTGTATGTATCGCAGGTACAGGATGCGATTTCCTATATAATGAAACACGGATAACCACAAATAAATTTAAGGCATCTTTGTGAGAAAAGATGTCTTTTTTTGATGGCTGAAATGAATAGGAACACCTTCCCAAAACCATAATAAACAGAAATACCTTCAACATAAAACATATGAAGGGAAGGAGTGTACCGATGAGTGACACAATAGAATTACCTGTAACCAATGAGTATGGTTATTACGAAATACGGCTTGAGAGTATAGGCGGACTTGGAGCTAACCTTTGCGGAAAAATGTTGGGAGAATTGGGGGCGGTGTATTTGGGGCTGAATTCAGCCAGCTTTTCCAGCTACGGCTCTGAAAAAAGAGGATCACCGGTAAAGGCTTTTATACGCTGGTGTGAGATTTCAAAAGATATTCAGATTAACAGTCCGGTAGAGTCACCCCATATTTTAGGCCTTTTTCATGAGGCAATGGCAGGGAAAATGCCAGTGACAGCCGGTGTTGGCCAGGACACTAAAATTGTCATAAATACTGATGCATCTCCGGCTCAGATCAGAGAAAAATTAAAGCTGTATGCAGGAGAAATCATATGTATTGATGCGTTGAAAATCGCCATGGAATCTAAGTCAAGAGTGAATATGGTCATGCTGGGAGCCATTGTGCGGGCTTCAGATTTTATCCCTTTAGAATCAGTTCTATGCTTGACTGAGGATACTCTGGGAAGGAAATATCCTCATATGCTGGAGAAAAATCTTGAAGGTATCCGAAGGGGATATGAAGAAACACGTTCAGAAAAATTTCAGCCAGATGGGCAATATGAGAAGGTTGATTATGAGGAACCAGAGAACAAATGGGGGTACAAAAATGCGCCGATAGGAGGGGTAAATACCCGGTTTGGCAGTACCGTGTCCAATGACCTCTCAGCCTCCAGGGAAGGATACATCCCTTTGTTCATACAGGAAAAATGTATTAACTGTGGCTTATGTGATTCCACCTGTCCTGATATGGTTTTTCAGTTCAAGCCTGGGGAGTATAAAGGAAAAGAGGCTATGGTAAATGCCGGCCTTGATTATCATCATTGCAAAGGCTGTCTGCGGTGTGTGGCTGTCTGTCCTACGGGTGCCCTGGTGGATGGTATAGAGCGGGAGCATCCTGATCTGAAATGGTTTGTCCGAAATAAAGATTTGATTGTAGACAAGCTGGAATTTGAAGATACAGGTGCCAATTCCTGGGTGACAAGTGAGTCATATTTGACAGAGGAACGGGTAGACGGAGGGCTTGTATAATGGAGAAGCAGAAGGTTTTATTTGAGAGCGGCAATGAGCTGGCGGCCTATGCGGCAAAACAGATCAATTATCATGTAATGGGGTATTATCCCATTACTCCGTCCACGCAGATTGCAGAGCTTCTTGATCAGATGAAGGCAGATGGAGAACACGATATCACTATGATCGCGGCAGAAGGGGAACATAGTGCAGCTGGAATTTGTTACGGTGCGTCCGCCGGAGGCGGCCGTGTTTTTAATGCTACCAGTGCCAACGGGCTTCTTTATGCATTGGAGCAGCTTCCGGTCCAATCCGGCACCCGTTTTCCCATGGTAATGAATGTTGCCTGCCGTACTGTTTCGGGGCCGCTGTCTATTAAGGGTGATCACAGTGATATTATGTATACTTTGAATACAGGATGGATCATCTTGTTTGCCAATACACCTCAGGCAGTGTATGATATGAACCTCTGCGCCCTGAAAATAGCAGAGAAGGTATTGCTTCCGGTGATCGTGGCCTTTGATGGATTTTTTACAAGCCATCAGAAGCGGAAGTGTTTTGTGTTTGAAGAAAATAAGACGGTGAGAAGCTTTTTGGGAGAATATAAGGCAGAATATTCCGCACTGGATTTAGAGCATCCGGTTAGTATTGGTTCTTATATGAACGAGCCTGATATACTCAACAACAAGTACCAGCTTCATCAGGCAATGGAGGAGGCAGGTAAAGTGATCCCGGCTGTATTTAAGGAGTACCATGAGATTTCCGGCAGACAATACAATATGGCAGAAGGGTATTGTACTGAGGATGCAGAAGTGCTTCTGTTTCTTTTAGGTTCAAGCTACCATACCGCAAAGGCAGCAGTGGACCGGCTGAGGGAACAAGGAAAAAAAGTAGGTGTTTTCACAACCAATGTTCTGCGGCCTTTTCCGGGGAAAGATTTATATGAACTTTGTAAAAATGCCTGTACAATTCTGGTTGGTGACCGACAGGACAGTTATGGTGCAGGGGGAGGCAACATGTCTCTGGAAATAAAGGCCATGCTTCAGGAATATGGCAGCAGCAGCTGTGTTTTAAGCCGCATATACGGACTGGGAGGAAGAGACTTTTACGAAGCTGATGCAGAGGCGTTTTTCCGCTCCTGTTACGAAGATACCCCCATAAAATTTGATTATTTCGGTGTAAATCCCGGTAATGCAGATATGGAGGACAGCCAATATTTTTCTCCTGTTACAGAGGAAGAAGCATCACCGGGCTGTACTACCTGCATATTTGACAGTGAAAAGGGACGGATGAAGGTGACAGGGGGAATGGTAAATAAGACAACAGCCATGCCAAAGCGCCTTGCACCAGGACACGGTGCCTGTCCGGGGTGCGGTATTCCGGTAAATGTGAATCTGCTTTTAAAGGGAATAGAAGGAAATGTTGTGCTCCTTTTCCAGACTGGGTGCGGAATGGTAGTCACTACCCCTTATCCTAAAACCTCTTTTAAGATTCCTTATGTCCACAATCTTTTTCAAAATGGCGCAGCCACACTTACCGGGCTTTCTGAGATGTTTCGGGAGAGACAACGGCGGGGAGAATATCCGGAGGGATCTATCACTTTTATTATGGTGAGCGGTGACGGGGGAATGGATATTGGTATGGGTTCAGCTCTGGGAACAGCCCTTCGAAATAACAGGCTTATCCTCTTTGAATACGATAATGGGGGATATATGAATACAGGGTATCAGCTATCCTATTCCACCCCGAAAGGAGCCAAAAGTTCCACCTCTCATATAGGACCGCTGCAATATGGAAAAACTTTTTTTCACAAGGATATGCCTATGATCATGGCAGCTGCAAACATTCCCTATGTGGCTACAGTGGCTGAATCTAATCCCGGAGATTTTATTAAAAAAGCAGCGAAAGCAAAGGCCTATGCAGACAATTACGGAACTGCCTATGTAAAGGCGATATCTGCCTGTCCTCTCAATTGGAATGACAAGCCTAACCTAGAGCGGAAAGTGATCGGAGCCTCTGTTGACTGTTGTTATTTTCCTCTGTTCGAGATAGAAAACGGTATCACTTATCTTAGTTATGACCCTGAAAAAAGCCATAAAAAGATTTCTGTGTCAGAGTGGTTTTCTATGATGGGACGTACGAAACATCTTGCAGATGACAGCTACCGGGAAGTGACGGAAAGTATCCAGACAGAGATAGACAGAAGATGGGAACGACTGAAAGCCAGGGCAGATAATCCCCTTTTATAATGAAAAAGGACTTTCTGCACACATAAGTGTGTCGGAAGTCCTTTTTGCATTCAGACTGCTTTTTCACAGCCTCTTTTCACAATTTTTGGTTGCTTGCTTTCAGACAGAAATAAGCCTGCCAGTGTGAGTATGATTCCTGCTCCCGACAAGAGCGTTACCTTTTCGTGAAGAATAAATACTGAGGTGACAACTGTGATTACAGGTACCATATAAATATACACGCTGGTCTTTACGGCACCTAATACTTTTACGGCAAAATTCCAAGTCACAAAGCATATGGCTGAGGCACCAAGCCCAAGATATATAATGTTAAACAGATAGACTGGTTTTGCAAAACGGGATAAATCCAGTCTGAAGTCAAACAGAAATAGAGCAGGTATCATAAACAGGATGCCGTAGAAAAAGGTACGTCTTGTGGTGAGGATAGTGTGGTAGCCAAAGCTGCTGATTTTTCTGGACAGTATGGAATAGCAGGCCCATACCAGAGCTGCTGCTACTGCAAGGAGATCCCCTGTGGGGTTTAACTCCAGCTTTGAACCATTAAAACTTATAAGACAGATGCCGGCCATTGCCACAAGGAAACCAAGGAAAAAGTTCATACCCAGTTTTTCTTCGCTTTTCATGAAAAAATGGCTTAGTATGGCAGTGAAAAAAGGTGCGATTGATATAATAACGCCCACATTTGATGCCAATGTATAGGTGAGAGCAATGTTTTCCAGGAGGTAATACAGACATATGCCGCAAAAGCCGGCAGCCACGAAGGTCAGTTCTTGTTTTGTTGTAGTCCCTTTCATCTTCCGGGGATAGATGACCAATAGAATAAGGAATCCCATGACAAAACGGAAGAACAGGATTTCTACAGGCTGAAAATCCGCCAACAGAATTTTAGTAGAGATAAATGTCGTCCCCCATATAACGATTGTCAGAAGGGCAGCCAAATGCCCTGTTGTTTTTTTGTTTTCCATTTCATTCTCCTATCTTTAAAATATTTCGTTGCTGTTCATGTTCTTTATGCACAAAGAGCTGCATGGAACAGGAAGACCTTACAGATATTTATCATTTTACTACAACAATAGAGGAAATGCTTGTAAAATATCTTCATTTTTAAATATAGGTATTATTAGCTGCGATTCGCATGATTCGCATATTTTATGAGGATTAATAAGGTAAATTTAGGATTGAAAATTTTTTAGGAGGGGATTCCTGTGAAATATAGATTATTTTCTGGCAATCATACTGCAAAACCTTTCTTATTGAAAGAATACCTTTCTGTAAGGTTCTTAATCTATCTGAAAATACTCCTTAAAATAAATGAAAAGGAGATTTGCAATATGAATAATACTACAGAAGATAAAACAAAGGATTTTAGTAATGTCAATTATATGATTGGCCGGAGAATTAAGGAAGCAAGGATTAAAAAGAATTTAAAGCAGGAATATATAGCAGAAAAGATAAATATTTCTGCAACTCACTACAGTAATATAGAAAACGGTCATCGTTCGTGTACTATGCACAAATTTGTTCAAATCTGCAGTATCTTAAATGAAACACCGGGACATTTGCTTAGGGATGTCATTGCTGTAAAACAAGAAAATGATATAGATGAGCTTATACAGCAACTAAGTCCGGAAAATAAAAAGCTGCTGGAAGCAGTGATCACAACCTACTGCCAAAATCAGGCCTGAGGAGCATACTGATGATACGGGTAGCAGTTTGCGATGACGATGTTTGCTTTACAACATGTGTGGAGGAATTACTTTTACATTATAATCCTCTCTATGATTTTGAAATTGATATTTATTTTGACGGAGATACGCTGATAAACGGTATAGAGCAAGGCAGGCAATATGAACTGATATTTTTAGACATTATGATGGCGCGTGTAGATGGTATCCGTGCTGCACAATATGTGCGCAGCAGAGATAAAGATGTAGTGATTGTCTTTATTTCCGGCTATGGTAATTATATGAAACAACTTTTTTCTGTCCATCCCAGTGCTTTTCTTCAAAAACCAGTTTTGCCGGAAGAATTCCGGGATTGCCTGAAGAGTGTACTAAATGAAATAAACGGCAAGATGGTTTATTATAGCTATGTGATCAAGGGGGTCAACTTTAAAACATGTCTAAAGGATATTGTGTATTTTGAGAGTAAAGGCCGGAAGATTTTTATACATACTGCAAGAGGGACAGATTCTTTTTATAAGAAATTGTCAGAGGTGGAAGATGAGGTAAACAAATCAACCATTCCTTTTTTAAGGATTCATCAATCCTTTTTGGTAAACTATCATTACATATTTGGATATAGTTCAGCCCAGATAACACTTCTTAATGGAAAAACACTTCCGGTGAGCTTGGACAGGCAGAAGGAAATACGCAGACAGTATAATATTCTTTTGGAGACTAAATAGGGATTTTTGCCGATCCGGCTTAATGAAATTCGCCGGCGGCGAAGGGCTGAATGCCTGTGGCCGCCAGGTTTTCGTAGGGTTTGCCAATAAGTGGGCAAATATGTCGGAACTGCTGCGGAATAAAAAAATGCAAAAAAAATGAAAAAAGCTGTTGACATGCCTCTGGCTTTGTGGTAAATTAATCTGGCTGTCGGAAATAATTGCTTCTGAAAAAGTGAAAAATTAAAAACTTTTCAGAAAATAAAAAAAGCTGTTGACA
>JAUNHC010000028.1 GCA_030524175.1 Eubacteriales bacterium | reverse complement strand
CGTACGGTTCTTAGAGGGGAAAGCGGTAGTAATACCGCCGACCCACTCGATTAAGGAGACGAAAGAAGCCCTCTCACAAGGCGGCGCTTCCTTGCAGGGTGCTGAATTTACAGTAAAATTCTATACAGAGCAGTCCGATACAGATCCGGCGGCGGATGGCGCAAAGCCAGCACGTACCTGGGTATTTAGAACGGATGCCGAAGGTAAGATTCTGTTTACCAAAGATTACCTGGTATCCGGAGACAGCTTCTACTACCAGGCCGACGGCAAGACCCCTTGTATTCCCATTGGAACCGTAACGGTGCAGGAAACCAAAGCGCCGGAAGGGTATTTTGCTGCAGAAACCGTGTTTGTACAAAAAATCACAGGCAGCGGCAAGCAGGAAACGCTCTCCATTTACAATGCTCCAAATGTGGAAGAACAAGTCTACCGTGGCGGTGTAAAGATTCAAAAAAGAGACTTGGAAACTCTGAAGGCGGAGCCACAGGGCAGCGCAACACTGGAAAATGCAGAATTTACCATAACAACGCTGAATGAACATCCCGTTTTAGTAGACGGAAAGACCTATACCAAGGATCAGGCCGTGGCAACGCTTAAAACAGATCCATCCGGCATTGCTTCCACCGAAAAGGATACGCTCCCCTATGGTCATTACCGGGTGGATGAAACTGCCCCGCCGCAGGAAGGCTATCTAAATGAAGGAAGAATCTCCCTAGAATTTGACATTGTGGAGGACGGCAAATTCGTGGAACTGACCACTGAAGAGAACTCCATCTTGAATCAGGTCATCCGTGGGGATCTTGAATTCGTAAAGGTAAGTGACGGAGATTTAAACCGCCTTGCCAATGTACCGTTTTCCATCACCTCCAAAACGACTGGGGAGAGCCATACACTGGTGACCGATAAAAACGGCTACGCCAGCACATCTTCCGAGTGGAATAAGCATACGGCCAACACCAACCGGGGAGAGTCCTCTGAAGATGGCATCTGGTTCGGCAGCTCCGCACCGGATGATTCCAAAGGTGCCCTGATTTATGACACATATATCATCGAAGAACAGAAATGCAAGTCCAACGAGGGTATGAACCTCCTGAAGTTCGAGGCAACAGTCTACAAAAACAATGTGGCCATTGATCTTGGGACACTGACTGATGATCAAATCAGTATTGCCACTACTGCACTTAGCCAGGAAACCGGTTCTCATATGAGCCAGCCAAAGGATAACATTACTCTGGTGGATACGGTGGAATATGAAGGCTTGAAAAAAGGAACCGAATACCGGCTGGTGGGAACCTTAATGGATCAGGAAACCGGAGAAGCGCTCCTCATAAATGACAAGCCAGTGACTGCTGAAACCACCTTCAAAGCGAAGAAATCCAGCGGCAGCGCAGAGGTGGAATTTACCTTTGATGCCTCTTCCTTAAAGGGAAGAACCATTGTGGTATTTGAGGAACTCTTTCAGGAAGACTTAAAGCTGGCGGTACATGCGGATCTTGAGGACAAAGACCAGACCATATACTTTCCGGAAATCGGAACCTCTGCGAAAGACTCCGATACCCAGACCAGTGTCTCCCATGCAGATAAAGAAGTAACTCTGGTGGATACGGTCACTTACAAGAACCTGGTTCCAAATAAAAAATATGAGTTAACAGGAATCCTGATGGAGAAGGAAAGCGAAAAAGAGGTTGAAATAGACGGAAAACCCGTGACGGCCAAAGCTTCTTTCACACCAAAAGAGAAAAATGGTACGGTCGATGTAACCTTCACCTTTGACGGAACCACACTTGCCGGGAAAACCGTTGTGGTATTTGAATCCTTAACCTATAAGGACAAGGAAGTGGCGGTTCATGCGGACATCAGCGATGCTGGACAGACGATTCTCTTCCCGGAAATCGGCACCACAGCCAGGGACAGTGAAACTGGTAGCCACAATGCCTGCCCGGATAAAGAGGTTACGATTACGGATACCGTAGCATATAAAAACCTGATTCCAAACAAGGAGTATCAGCTGACCGGTACCCTGATGGATAAGGAAAGCGGCAAGGCTCTGGAGGCAGACAAAAAACCAGTTACTGCCACCACAACCTTTACGCCGAAAGAACCCAGTGGCAGCGTGGAACTCACCTTCACATTTGATGGCAGCGCACTTGCCGGAAAAACGGTCGTTGCATTTGAGTCTGTCACATATGAAGAAAAAGAGGTGGCTTCCCACACAGATATTGAAGACGAGGCACAATCCATTTTCTTCCCAGAGATTTCCACGACTGCAAAAGATGCAGATGATGATGACCAGGAGGCATTGGCAGATGAAAAGGTCACGATTATTGATACCATCGCCTACAAAAATCTGGTTCCGGATACCAAATATAAAGTTTCCGGCACCCTGATGGATAAAGAATCCGAAAAAGAGGTGCTGGTGGATGGAAAGCCGGTGACTGCTGAAGCTGACTTTACAGCAGAAAAAGCAGACGGTACCGTGGAGGTAACCTTTACCTTTAACGCTTCTGCCCTGGCAGGCCATGATGTCGTGGTATTTGAAAAGCTCTTTGCGGTGAAAGGCGACAAGGAAATTGAGATTGCTTCCCATGAGGATTTAAAGAACGAAGGGCAGACAATCAAACTGGTCGAGGTTCCGAAGGAAGAGACGCCAAAGGAAACTCCTGATGTCTCCGCACCAGTCAAAACCGGAGACACAACTGCCATCCTTCCCTATGTATGCCTTGCCGGTGCTGCGCTTTTAGTGGCCGCTGGCTTAGGCGTCCTGTACTGGAAAAAGCGCAGGAACCCCAAAAAATAAGTAACCACGTGACTCTTACAATTTTTTCTGCAGGCGGCAAAGACCGCCTGCTTTTAGGTGATGAATATGAGTATACATTGCAGCGTAGATGCTAAATACACACGTTTATTTCTGGATGCTTGTGATGGAAACTGGCACAACTGCATCTATGTGAACTGTCCGTCCTGTAAATTTCAGGGAACCTGCCGGGAGCCGGACTTTTTGTGCTGCCTGGACCAAGATGGGCAACCGCTTTTGCTGCCCCTTTCCGATGCCAGGCTTCTTTTCCCCCGCACTCCGGAACCAACGGAGTGTGTAAGCATCCTGACAGCCGCCCAGTTTTTATCTGTCTACCACAGATACCTGGAGAAACAGCAGATTTGCGGTACTCTCTGTCCCTGTATGGCGCTGCTGCGTATACGGGAAGCACAATGCTATGACTGGTAGGCTGCACTTTTATCCATTTCTACGTACAGGATAGAAAAAGGAGGTGCCAAGTAATGATAAACTTAGCTGCTATCATCCATACAATTGACTGTGTTTTTACCAGTATTATATTTGTGCCCATGCTTTTTATTCTGTACGCAAAATTTACCCCTGCCAAAAAGAGAGGATCGAAATTCAAGAATTTATACCGGCTTTCACTGGTACTGGTTGGAATGTTTCTGATCCGCTGCTTCTGTGACCAGCTTATTTTTACCGATGTCAACTACCAGCGATTCACAGACAGCGGATTATTTCCATTGATTAAAGTGCTATTCTATCCGGAGTACCCCTGATTTGTGGGAGAACGTGGGATTTGGTCCGAATCTGGGAGCTGTTTCTGCTTGTAAAGTATAGGAATTCATCACCTGCTTACTTACAATATAAGTATACAATCCGTACAGAGAACACGTATCTGGATTTTTATACTTATGCAATACGTAAAGCGAGGTGAATACTATGAAAACCCAGAAAATCCGCTGCCCCTATTGCGGCGGTACCGCTGTTTTAAGAAAAGATTCTTTCGTATATGGAAACCATGCCAAAGGCCAGATGGTCTATGTATGCAGCAACTATCCTGCATGCGATGCATACGTCAATGTCCACCCGGGAACCACTATCCCCAAAGGAACCCTGGCCAACAAAGCATTGCGGAAAAAGCGTATCAGAGCCCATCAGGTCTTCGATCAGATATGGAAATGCGGAATTTTGTCCAGACAGGACGCTTACCGCTGGATATCAGACAAACTATGCCTGGATATGCGCCAGGCACATATCGGACAGTTCGGCGATTATTTATGTGACCAGGTCATAGCAGAATCTGCCAAGGTGCTTAAAAATAACCATGTGCAGCTTCGTGCCGCCGGGTGAAAGGAGGCCGTATCATGAAAGCGACGCTCCCCATGACCCCAGAACAGCGGCAGCTTGTAGAAGACTACCTGTTTTTAGTGCCTAAGATGGTAACTGCTCTGACGAGCACCTGTTCTTATCTGTCTGCATCTGAACGGGAGGAGCTGACACAGATAGGATCCCTGGCCCTTTGCCGTGCCGCCATGACCTATGACAGGGTACGTCCTTTTGCACCCTATGCCAAAGTGGTAATCCGGCATGCATTATTCGATAATTTCCGGGCCACAGGACAGCACCGGGAACACTTTTGTTCTCTGGATGCTATGCTGACCGATCACGAGGGCAATTCCTGTGAACCTGCCTTCCCAGGCTACGAAAGCACTTACGCACTGCCGGACGTGGACAGCTTATCCCATTTCATCAAAGATTACTTTCAGATGCTGGAAAAAAGCAGCTGTCCCAGCCTTCAAAAAGGCATCGAATCCCTTCGTCTGCAGCAACAGGGATATACCAGTTTAGATTTGGCAAAACACTATGGCGTATCCCCAAACCAGGTGCGGTGCTGGCAAAGCAAGGCCCGAAAAAAGCTGCAGCAAAATCAGGAGCTTTATGCTCTGTTAGCTTAATACCAAAGGAGGATCTCATGTTATCTCTTTATACTGCGATTGGATATTTAAAATTTGAAAAAGGCACAAACGATAAGCCAATGCCTATGGTAGTAAACAATAACCAGGACTATGGCGTATCAGACCATGAGCTTTTGGTCTGGAGCAGTCTGGCATTTCAGATCCTCCAAATAGATGAGCTGGAGGCAGAGTATAACCGCAGGCTCCAACTGACAAGTCTGCCTGGTGGTTTAGCCTTTTCCCATTATCTGAACCGGCTGCTTTTACGCGGCCTTATCGCCAAAGGGGAGGGAATGACCGGACTGGATGCATTATACCGGCTTCTTGGCACCTTGTATATCCGGCCGGTCAAAGATACGTTTTCTATACGCCTGTTCAGCTGCATCCATTTGTATCTGGAGGGTAAAATCAAGCACAGTGATTTCGGGCGTTACTTAAAAAAAGAAAAACGGACAGCCATTGAGGAAACCATCTTAAAATTAGTTGAAAAGACACCGTTATCCGTGGGAGAACTGCTTGCCAGCGTCGAAAAAGGCGTCTTGGTAAGCAGCGAGAAGGATGTCATGGACCGTCTGTATCAAAATCCGGAGGTCACGTATCAATCACTGGCTGAGGAAGCGCAGGTACATCACATCCAGTTACCTGTGATGCAGGCAGTCGGAAACCTGTATCTGAGCAAACAGATATCATTTCAGACTTTCTGAAAGAAAGGAGTATCATGCCAAAACCATTATTTACTAAGCTGGTTGCCCAAGGGGCAATCGGCTTTTTCTGTGTTCTTTTTGGGTGTGCGTATGGACTGCACTCGAAAGACAAGGTTCTTCTTATATTGAGCCTTGGGAGTGGAGTCGGGAGCCTAATCCGGTGCATCAGCCTGTACCGGATCATCCACAGTCAACACTATCTGTATCTGGAAGGAACCTGCACCAAACGGGAGCCTACTCTTCTGAAGAGGAATCTGCAGATTCTCTTTCAGGATAAGGCTGGGACGGAATACCGTTTTACGCTGGACAAAGGGGTAAAGCTCCTTCAGGGGCATTATTACCGCCTGTATTTCCGAACGGATAAACCGGATGGTAAAACAGTGCCTGTGAACGCCGCAGACACACTTCAGGATTTCCTGGGATTTGAGGAACTTACTTCTGTCGCCCCCGAAAAATCTTCTGAAATAACATAGCTTAAAAAGAACCGGTGAAGCTTCGCACTGGGCATAGCTTCACTGGTTCTAAACTATAATGATAGCCTCTACTTTTTATTCGCTAAATAGTTCTGTACTTCCTTCAAAAAAATTTCACAGCACATTTACTGATCGGATGCCATGAAATATGGAATAGTAGGACCTGTTTACCGCTGCTTTATATAGACCATTCTCCAGATTAAGCTGTGCTGCTCTCAAATCCTCCTCTGCCCGCTGCATTCTGTATACGGATAAATCCCATCTGCTAGGCTGCATACAGCATCACCCCGTCTCTTGCAACATTCTTATAAAATGGGGATACATCCTTCCATTCTGCCCAGATCCACAATTCCCTAAAGTATCTCTCCTCTTCTACAAATCATTCGCCTTCATCTTATCCAGTTCCGCCTGCCGCAGCTTTTTATATTTATCCCTGCCAGTCCCCCAGTCTCCAAAAAATAGGGTGTTGGCTATAATAAACGGGAACACATTTTTCAGTTCAAACGGTATCTTTCCGCTCGCAAATACATAAATGGTCCCTGCCAATATAAGCAAAGGTATGATACCACCCCAGAGTGGACTCTTTAACCGGGTACAAAGCAAGTACTCGATTAACATCAAAATTGCTGCTATAACAAACCCAATAAATAACTCTGCCATTAATCTCGCTCCTTTTCTTTTTTGTATTTGTCAATGATAAGCCTTGCAGTTTCTAAATTGATCCGGGAATCAACCGCCAATCCCTTAATAAAAGTCTGGAACGGTTCTTCCTCCTGCTGATCGCTCACTTCTATTTTCTGGATGAGCTTATCCAGCCGAAGCCGGACCGTTGGATAAGACACATCATATAACTTCGCGATTTCTTTCAGTGATCCTGATTTTATTACAAAGTTTTTCAAAAACGCTGCGTCTTCCTGTTCCAGGGCAAGAATCCATTGCGGAACCTTATCTATGTCCATTTTACCTCCCCTTTCTTTTTATTTTTAATATCATTTAGTATAACATAAATAATATTAAAGTCAATAATAATTTTTAATTTATTTTTCTGCAAATATAGAACCGGTACTTTCTACTTATCATAGGAAGTACCAGTCTCATCATTATACTCAAAAACTATTAATACCATTTCGTTTGTTCTGCTTTCATTTAATATCTGTAATTCCCTCCCTGTTATCTAATTGTGTTTTTCATAATAAATATTTACAATAATATACGCAATCCAATAAAAGGCCAGCAATATTCCGGGAACGGTAAAAACAAATGCCCACTCTGCCTGTTTGGTTACAGCATACCCGATCATTGCAAACCATAATAATAGTCATTGCTCAGAACATAAGATCCAGCATTTTGGCTTTTATCTTTAGCAGCACCAGCCGGTTGTGCTCGTATTCCCCTTCAATAATCTCTTTATCCCATCATTAAGCATAATGTTATGTTGGCAGAAAACACAATATATAGTTTGTTTTGTTTGACTAATACTATATCTTGTGATAATATAAAATTGTATTTGAGTATTTGTGCTTCCCGTAGTGGAGTCTGGACCATTCATCCAGAGTGCACAGACTGTTTAAGTTGGAAATTAGTGTCATTATGATAGCCGTACTATGCGGCCTCGTAATGGCACTTTTTTTATTTTACTATTTATTATTTTATAGCCCATAGAGGCAGAAAGGAGATTTACTATGTCAGCAATTGTATTAGTTATGGGGAGGCCTACCAAAGACCCTGCCATGCAGAAAGCCAGAAACTCATCCACGGAGTATGTCAGCCTGAGCATCTCTTCCACACAGCGCGGGCAGGACGGCAAAAATGAAACTACTTTTTATGAGTGCTACTTTAACAAGTTTTTGGGAGACCGCCTGATCAAAGCAGGTGTACGGCACAGAACCGGTATCATGGTCTATGGGGATTTAGAATTTTCCCCTTATATCCATAAGCAGGGAGCAAAAGCCGGACAACCAGACGTCAAAGCAAAGATTAACGTCAAGGATTGGCATTTTGCCCCTTCTGACAGACCAGACAATGCTGCAGGCAATTCGGCTCAAAATGGAGCCGCTGCACCAAATTACGGCGGAGCACCGAACCCCGGTGCCGGAGGATATCCAAACCAGGGAATGCCCAGCCAGGCAGCACCCAACCAGCCTCCCATGCAAAACGGGGGGAACTATGCAGGTGCGCCCAATGTTCCGAATGCAGCTTATTCGGGCGGCTATCCGAATGGTTCTGCAGGTTATGCGGGCGGTGGTTATCCGCCTCAGAACGGAGCGCCCCAGAATTACCAGGCAGCTCCTGCGGGGAATGGATATGCAAACAATGGCTTCACCAATGTTCCGGAGAGCCAGATGGGACAGCTGCCATTTCCTACGTAAAACCATGTAGACAGTTAAAACAAAAGAACCCTATGTTGAGGAATTGCATCCGCCCGGGAAACCGGCACTGCAATTCCTCTTTTTATTTACACACGCAGAAAGGAAAACACTATGAAACTGCAAAAGAATGGACTTCACTTTTTACAGATGGTGGTAATTGTTTTATTCATCATGGCGCTTTTCATGCCAAATCTTCCGAATCGGATATTGGTCACGGTCATTGCAGTAACCGGAATCGTTGGGACGCTTCTTTTGTTCCTGATTCCATTGCTTCCCCGCCTTCCGAAACTCCGGAAGCACCGGCGGCCAAAAAAGAAGCTAAAAGTTTCTGATAACCGGCAGCCACCCGACATGGAGACACTGCTGTTACGGCAAATCAGTTACCAGATTACCGGTAAGCTTCAGTCCGCATATCCAAAAGCCACCTGGGATTTCATAAAAGCGCCTAAAGTTGAGCGTTTTATCGGTGGTGAGCCCATGCGGATTCGTACAAACGGCACAAAAGACTTTAACTTTGCTGAGGTCTCTATGGATCTCTACGGAAACTTAACACTCTCCATGATGACCATAGAAACTCTGAAGAGACAGCCGGCAGGTGAAGGAACGGAGGAGGCACCGCAAGTAGATCCGGAATCCTGGTATACATTAATCGGGAAACCGCTGCTGACCAATCTGGTTGGTGATCTGCAGGCAAGAGGACATCAGAAGCTGTACATCAACGAACAGGGTGAGATCTACATCCAGAATGGGACCGTACCGGAAGTCAAAGGCACCTTTGAACATTTCCCGCCAAAGAATTACTGGGCAGCTCTTTCCGACATCCTGATTCGCGACGAGTTAGAAGCATCTGAGACAGAGAACGCACTGGAAATATCCTGGGCATAGAAGGAGGAATAAGACATGCCAAATAATTTGATTGACAACTGGACCTTTCGCCGGACACTCCCTGACCCTTTCAAGGATTACACCGATGATCCGACATTTAACGGGATTGCATCCAAATACTGCACACAGCCCCGTCCTAAGGCAACTCTGCATGCAGCAACACTCAGGGCCGTCTTAGCATATATGGAGCTGGAAACCGCTGTAGGCGGGTCGTCTACGGAAGCGCTTGGCGCTATTGGAAGCCAGGGGAATAATTACACCATTGCAGAATATCCCAGCAAGACCGGGGAGCTGCATGTGGTCATCTATAACCGGCTAAACGGTAAATTCATAGCAGGCCGTTATTCCACACCGCCGGATACGGAGAGTAATCCGGATAAGTACGTCTTAAAAGAGGCAGATAACAGCGGCGCAGCCTTGCTGTTTGCGCTCCTGCCAACTGCGCTCGCCGAGGAAGAGTGTAACGGCTTTTATCAAACATTAAAAGAACACCATGACAATGGCTATCCTGACATCGACGAGGCAGCAAAGACAGCAGCGCTTTTGTGCGATAATCTGTACCGCCGCATCCGTTACGGCGCAACGCTTCCTTCCGGAGAAATAAAATCATCCATTACATCAGGAGGTGTGATCCCTGCGGTCAAGCCATTTCATATTGAGCAGGGGCTCTATGCTCCTACCAATGTAATTTTTGGAGAGTTTCAAGTCATAAAGCCCGGAGGGGCCTCTAAAAGAACGGCCGAAGCTATCGCAAAGGAAGATTTTGTCGGCAAATATATCTTATCCGAATCCCGGATATTTACCCCAGAAGAAGAACGCATGATCCCAACGCTGCCCGACTGGTATATCATACCGCCGGAAATAAAGCGCATCTGTGAACATGCAAAATTGACAAGCAACAGTTCACAGCCCATGCGTAATTTTTTGCTGCGGGGTGTATCTGGTACAGGAAAGACCGAAGGAACCAAGGCATTGGCGGCCGGCGTCCATTTGCCATATCTGTTTACGACGTTCTCAGCAAATTCAGAAATTTTTGAGCTGCTGGGACAGTTTATACCGGATGTGGATCAGCCATCGGCGTCGACTTGCAGTTATCCATCTTTTCAGGATATTATGCTGGATCCGGCCACTGCGTACCAGAAGCTGACTGGTATTTACGAGGAAGACATCACCGAAGATATTGTATACCAAAAGCTGGTAGAGACCATTGCTGCGAAGACGAAAGCCCAGTTTGCAAAAGGCACTACCCAGCAGCGGTTCAAATACACAGATACGCCTTTGGTAAACGCAATCCGGAACGGATACCTGATCGAGCTGCAGGAGCCCACGGTCATTGCAAATCCCGGAGTTCTTGTAGGCTTAAACTCCCTGTTAGACGGGTGTTCCAGCGTTGTGCTTCCGAATGGTGAAGTTATAAAGCGCCATCCAGATACGATTGTCGTGCTTACCACAAACAATGATTATGCCGGATGTAAGGCAATGAACCAGTCCGTGATTTCACGAATGAACCTTGTGGTAGACATGGAAGAACCGGATGAGGATACCTTGGCAGAGCGGGCAATTGCCGTAACCGGCTGTACCGACAAATCAACGGTGCGGACAATGGTCCAGGTTGTAAAAACCATTTCTGAATACTGCCGGGCCAACTTAATTACCGATGGCTGCTGCGGATCAAGAGAATTAATATCCTGGATTCAGTCTTATATGATCTGCGGGGATATCCGTGAAGCAGCGCACTATACCATCCTTGCCTCCGCCTCTGCGGATGCGGAAAGCAGGAGTGACCTGGAAAGCAACTGTTTAGACACTCTCATTGCAGCATAGGAGCACTGGCTTATGGAGAAAGAAATCATTATGGAAAGCAGGATGCGTATGGTCTTTTCTGAAAATCTCCGCTATCTTCGGAAAACCCGAAAGCAAAAGATTTCCCAGAAAGCCCTTGCAAGGTATCTTAGCCTTCCGCCAAAAACAATCATGAATTATGAATCCGGAAACGCCTCTCTGTCCGCTTATGCCGTATACCGTCTGGCGGACTATTATGGCTATCCGATGGAAGTGTTATTGACCAAAAATTTATCACAAGAAAGAAGGAATGAAAGGTGAATCGAAACCTGAAAGCACTTAAAAGAATGATCCGTGATCAGGAGCTTACCATGCCGGATGAAGAGCTGTTTTTATCCTCCGCATTTCAAAGGCACCAGACTTCCCTTGCACAAGCGGCTACCGGCCGCTACCGCAACGGGCTGCAGGTGATTATGGAATGGAAGGCGGAACCGGAAGCAGCTGTGGCATATACCGATAATTATCGGATTCACTGTAACGCTGCAAATCCGATTACCCAAAGCTTTCCGTCACGCTACCTGCGTTCCCAGAGCCTCACTGGTCTGACCGGGCATGAAATCGGCCACCTGCGATACACCGATTTTGTGTCGCTGGGGCTGTTTCTCGGCAGCCTGCAAAATGGTGCCTTCTATCCGGCGGCGCCGTCCTTTTCAAAGGTTGCCTATCAGGCTCATCTTCAGGAGGCACAGGAAGCCATGGAAAAAAAGGAAGAGGAAAAAAATGCAGCCTGCCTTGTCCTGGCTAATTGTTCCAGGACACTCAGTAATGTATTGGAAGACGTATATATCGAGGCGCGTATGTGCGAAGCATTTCCCGGGGTATTCCGCCAGGGAATCCTGCTCAATAACCTGCGGTTTTCAGAACAGATGCCTTCGATTGAAGAGCAGTTGGAGAATAAATACAATGATTTTTCCATTGTTGCAAATCTCATCATCCAATACTGCAAAGCCGGAAATATCAACAATCCGTCCGGCTACAGCGGGCCTTATCTGGACTATCTGGAGGAGTGCATCCCGTACATCGAAGACTCTATCTATGCCGATGACATCAAAGAGCGCTTCCACGCTGCCAACCATATCCTAATGATTCTCTGGGACTATATAAAACCTCTCATTGAGAAGATGGAAGAAAAACTGAAGGAAAGCAGCGAGTCAGAGGCGGCAGAATCCCTTGCGGAAATGCTTGGCGAAGAAATCAAAGGAGGAACGCCACTCCCGTCCGGAGCTGGTGGACGCACGCCGAAAAATGTACCTGCTGGAAAAAAAGAAAAAGATAAAAAAAGTCTCCCGCCAGGCTCCCCAAAAAGCCGGCAGGAAGAAATGGAAGAAATACAGGAAGTAGTGCAGGAAGAGGGCGGCCGGATTGACCTGGTAAAGACCAGCACCATATTAGATGGCGACAATCCAGGGGTCACCTACAACCATCAATATGCTGGTTCCGGCTATGAAAAAGCGGCTTCTGACCTGTTTGACATTTTAAACAGTGTCGCTTCCGAAAAAGCAGAGGAACAATACCAGCAGGAAATGACAGAGAAATTACAGAAAGCGGCCAATGACATTCATTATGGCGATGCCCACAAAGGCATCCACATGACAGTCAACCGCATCCAAAAAGTGGATGAAGCCATGATCGCTGGTTATGAATCCGTTGCCCCTGCACTTTTAAAGGCATCCAAACGACTGCAGGCCTCCCTCCTTTCCCTGCTTCAGGAAGAGGCAAAAGGCGGTGTCCAGAAAAATCTGATCTATGGGAAACGCCTGGATACCCATGCGCTTTACCACCAGGACGGTACGCTCTTTATGCGGACACGCCTGCCGGATGAGGAACCCAAGCTTGCTGTGGCTCTTTTGGTGGATGAAAGTGGTTCTATGTCTTGGGGCAGCCGCATCACACATGCCAAGAAGACAGCCATTGTGCTCTATGATTTTTGCAGAAGCCTTGGGCTTCCCATTACCATTTACGGGCATTCCACGGATGATACGGGTGTCGCCCTGTATTCCTATGCAGAGTTTGATTCCGTAGACAATACCGATTGTTACCGTCTCATGGATATGAGCGGCAGGGATGGGAACCGGGATGGGGCAGCCCTGCGCTTTGTAGCAGAACACCTGTACAGACAGACCGCAAAGAAAAAGCTGCTGATTATCATCTCAGACGGGCAGCCTGCTGACTATGGATATTACGGTACGGAGGCCGAAGCCGATCTGCGTGGCATCAAGAGGGAGTACGAGAAAAAAGGCATTACGCTCTTTGCCGCTGCGATTGGCGATGATAAGGAAAATATCCAGCGGATCTATCAGAACGGATTTCTGGATATTACCGATTTAGAAGACCTTCCCAAGCACATGACCCTGTTAGTGAAGCAATATCTGAAGGAATAAATCATTTATTTTGATGTGAGAGGCAGCCTTGTGCTGCTTCTTTCTGTAAAGAAGGAGTGGAATCATATGAAAATTGCAACAATCTGCAATATGGATGATAAGGGACGTATTGTGATCCCTTCGGCCATCCGGAAAATGATGCAGATGGCCGACAGCGAAGTTTTGGAGGTAGAAAGCGCTGGGCAGGATATCCGCCTGCGCAGATGCCAGCCCTCTGCACCGGACAGTGAGCAGATCCAGACCTACTTGGATATTCTGTACAGTGTCGTGCCGTGCGGAGCTTTTGTGTGTTCCCCAAAGACTGTTTACGCATCCAAGGGGATTCATTTGCCCAAAGGAAGCGCTGTCCCGAAAGAACTGGCTGATTATGTGGTATCCGGCGAACAGATTGTATTTAATCCGGAGTATCCCATTTTTATCAGACCACAATATAAAATTCCCGTCACTGCACTTTTCCCCATTGCCGGGGACTCACCGGCACATCCGGCGCTGGCGCTGGTGCTTTTAGCAAAGTACAGTCAGCCGCTGTCCGACATGGAACTGGGAAGTGCAAAACTGGTGGCTGCCACATTAGCCCACCAATTAAATTAAACGCAAAGGAGAATTGCCATGAGAAAAATACATGAATTGACCCCACAGCAACAGCTTTACGCCAGTGAGCACCACAATCTGGTGTATAAATTCCTGCATAAAAGAGGATTAAGCATAGAGGAGTATTACGATGTTGTCATCTTTGGATATCTGCTTGCCGTCCAGGAATACATGGAAAAACCGGCACTATCCAGATTTTCATTCACGACAATCGCCTGGAGAAAGATGCGCGACTGTGTGGCAAAGGAATGGAACTACCGGCACTGCCCGAAGCGCAGTGCACACCTGGAACCACTGGATGAAGAAGGGGATTTTGCCGATTTGGATGATTTGCTGCCAAACCGGATGCAGTCCATAGCAGAATCACTGGACAATCAGGAACTTGCCCTCCGCCTGCTCTCGCATTTGACTCCAAAAGAGAAGGAAGTGGTTCGTTTGAAAGCAGAAGGATACACCTACCGGGAAATTAGCGAACACTGTAAAATCACCATCTACGGAGTTGGCAACCGGTTTTATCGGCTCAGAAGACGGCTCCGGGAACAAAATCTTATATAAACTAACCTACATAGAGAAAGGAAAAATCAGTATGACATACGAATTATTCAAATCAGAATTATTAAAGACACTGCAAAAACTGGATTCCAAACACAGCTACCAAATCATTCCACAGACAAAAGCGGGAAGCCAAGAGCTTTTACATTGTGAGCGTCTACGCGCCGGGAAATCCCCAGCCTTAGATGTCATGGGGCTCTATCGGGAAGCTGAGAACTTAGATCTGAATTTCGTCCGGGATATAGCAGAAATGTTTTCTTCTAATATCCAGTTGATTGAATTCATGGAAGATCCAGACAAAACGTTTGAAGATGTGAAAGAAACAATCTGCTGCAGGCTGGTAAATCCGACTCAGAAGGCAGAAATGCTAAATCATGCTGTTCACACTCCCTATTTGGATTTGGAGGTCCTCTTTTATCTGGATTTTGGTAAATTTGCAAGGGAAATGGGAATTAACTGCCTGATTGCACAAGGAAGCCTTGAAAGATGGAATCTTTCTATGGAAGATCTTTACAGAATTGCAAAAGAAAATACCATGCGGCTTCATCCCCCGAAAGTATACTCCGTAACTCAGCTTGCCGAGGATTTATCTCGTGAGTGTGAAACAGTTCTTTTTAAAGAGCTTGCCGAGGAGCTCCAGGACAAGGGGCCCTGCTTTCAGGTAACTAATGAGGAACACTACCTGGGGGCAACTTCTCTGCTTTACCCAGAAGTCTTTGAGGCGATTGCCCAGGAAGGGAGACAAGATTTGTTCCTGACCTTACTATCAGAAGATGAAATTACTGTTGAACCAGCTGTGGGGAATCCATCCACACTTCAGGCAATGCTGCAGGAGTTCTGTGACCTTTCTTCCAGCCAAGCCCTCAGTAACCAGATATACTGCTACCGGAAAGGCAGTGGGCAGATTTCACTCTGCTTAAATGCTGACAGAATGCGGCAAAATTGAAAGGAGGGACGGGTTATGAATGAACTACAGCTGCAGCGTGCAGCACAATTGCTGGAGAGAGAATTCGGGACAGACTGGAAAAACATTGCCGGGATGCTTGGAACGGAAGGCCTTCGGAAACGGGTAGGCAAGGAGCTTACATCCTTTATGGCTTTTCCGGACCGTGGAATGGGCGGTGACAATACCTGGCGGGGAAATTGTTCTCCGGAAGTGGTTGCGGCGATCTTGAAATATATCTTAGACTGCAAGCAGTACGAGGGAAAAGATACCAGCCAGTTTACGCTGCTTGATCCTATGAGCGGCTCCGGCACCTCTAAAGCTGCGGCAGACCGGTTTCCGGTCAGGTCCTTACTTTATGATCTGAACCCCACGCCGCCTGTTGGCAGGGGAAACTGGAACGCACTGCAAGATGAGGTGGATGATTCGGCGGATTTGATTTTCTTCCATCCGCCTTATCATTCTATCATTCCATATTCCGGGAACATGTGGGGTACCCCGCATCCGGATGACCTCTCAAGATGCGGAAGCTATGAAGAATTTCTGGAAAAACTGAATTTCTGTATCCACAAATTCTTTCTGGCCCTCCGAAAAGACGGCCGGCTTGCAATCCTTGTGGGAGATATCCGAAGCCAGGGGCATTTTTACAGTATGCAGAATGATGTGATGCGGATGGGGGATTTTGAATCCTTTCTGGTAAAAGGACAGTTCAACTGTGTCTCGGACACCAGAAGGTACAAAAAACCATTCATCCCGGTGGTGACAGAGTATCTGCTGCTGTTAAAAAAAGCGGATCCATTGATGATTTTATTCAGTCAGCGCCAGGAAGGGCAGTATTGTGTCCATGATACAGACACAACGGCTCTAACCTGGCATCATCTTATCCGAATGACTATGGAAAGCATGGGTGGCATCGCAGCATTATCCGATCTGTATGACCAGCTTAAGCGGCATCCAAAGGCAGCCGCCAACCCACATTACCAGGAACGGGTCCGGGCAACGATTTACGAACACCGGGACCAGTATATTCCCGTGTGCCGTGGCTGCTTCCGGCTTTCCTATGCAGTGGCCTGACTTCTGCAAAAAAACATTAAAAAGAAAAGGGGCGTGTATTTTTATGAAGAAGGATTACAAAGGAAAGAAACACTGTTTTGATTGGGACAGTTTGGAAAAGAAACAAATTGTATTAACTGGATCTTTATCCCTCCCGCTGCGCATTGGAGAGCGTGCCTTTATTCTATGCCAGAATCAGGCTCTGTCAACTACCATTGTGAAGCAGATACTGGAAGTTTCAGAATGTGGCGTAGTCTTCGAGACCTGCAATACCATTTACAGGCTTCAGTATGCCATGTTCCCCGTTGCAACCGAGGTGATGTGCGCTTGAACAATATCTATGAACTGGGGAACAGCCTGCAGGGGCTGCTCTCCGGCTTAAAAAAGAACCGGGAATACGTAGGCACTGCAGTCTTAAAAACACAGTATCAGAAAGCCTATGAAAACCTGCTGCATCGGATCAACCAGACAGCCACTGCTTTTGCTAAAAAAGTGGTGCTGAAAGGAATCGCTGTCAACCCGGATATCTCTCTGGAGGAACAGATTTCTGTCATAAATCAGACGATTGCCAGTTCCGGATTGTTAAAAAAGATGGGACAAAGCCTCTCCCGAAATTATGACGTGGAGGACCTGCACCATCTGGCACTTGAGCTTCGCAGCCTGGTGGAGCTGGCGCTGCGTCCCTATGTAGCATCCAAAGACTGTCTTGTGGCAGATTTATCTGACCTTGAACAGGAGCCTGTGATTTATAACACACTGACCCAAAAAGTTTACGAAAATGATACCTGGGTGGACCGGGAGTTAAATCTGGAAGGAAAACTCCTGATTTATCTGAAAACAGACAGCAAAGAAAATACCGGACAAGCGCCGGATGAAAGGAGCTATTGTGATAAAGAACTCAACCTTAAATGAGATTATGGAGAATCCTGAAACTTGTAAGCATTTTGCCCAGGCAGTTTTTGACCATCTTTCAACAGATGATGAACCTTTAGATAAAATAGGATTTCAGCTCTGCAAAGCACTTTTAGAGCAGGACGCAGAGGCGGTACTGATTGCAATCTGCGGATGGTCTTCGGACTCTCTGATTTCACTCATGACAGGAGAATGGTAAATGATTTCGGACCGTCCACTTGGGCGGTCCTTTTTAAACAAAAACTATAATTGGGGTAAATTTATTTCTCCGGGGTTATTTCAAACTTATACCCCAGCCCCCAGACCGTATGGATGTACTGCATATCCGTATCCTTCTCAAGTTTCCTTCTCAGGCTGGAAATCAGGCACATAACGGCATTATCCACATCCTCCGGTATTTCCTTCCAGATCTTCTCATAAATCTGTTCTTTGGAGAACACCCACCCCGGATGGGCTGTGAGATAGGCCAGGGTATCAAATTCCCGTACTGTCAGTGAAATCGGTGTATTATCTACCGTTGCACGACGCTCCAAAAGATAAAGATCCAACCTGGGAAAGGATCGCATATTACTGTTTTCCACACAGACGGCTGTTCCAAAAACCGATTTAAGCGCATGGTAAAGATTCTGGAGTACCGGTTCATTTTCCTTAGAAACGTCAATGATAATTTTTCTGTCCATAAATCTACCCCTTTTCTCATATTTTGCTCCAATATAAAAAGAAAGAAGGAGCATCCTCTGCCCCTCCCTCATTGGAGTACATTTGACCGTTGGGGTTCAATCCATGTGATCCCCACAAAAATAAATTGTATGACTATAATACCACAAAAAAGCTTTATCTTTCCGTAACTGTAATTTTTTCGACTTTTCTCGTCATTTTTTCTTTAACCACGATGTCCTTACGTTGTATGTTCTTCCAGCAGCCTTCTGCAAGCATATTCCAACAACCTGTCTTTTACGATATCCGCATGTATCTTATCAATGCAAAGAGTTTCGCCAAGCAGCAGGGAGAAAAATTTTTAATATCGGCTCTACAGGTTCCTATATTCCATGCCCTTATGATGCCGTATATGCGGCAACAAAATCTTATCTCTTATCGGTATCCAAGGGGATCAACGCGGAACTGAAACACACTGGGGTTTCCTTAACCGTCTTATGTCCAGGTTCCACACGCACGCAGTTTGCCGTAAAAGCAGGCATGGAGCATACGTTATTATTTCGATTGTTTGTCATGGAGCCGGAAAAAGTTGCGGATATTGGATATCGCGCAATACTGAAAAGAAAACTTACGTTATTGCAGGCTTCTATAATAAACTACTTATATACTTACCCTTTGTGTTGGAAAAACAGGTGGTGAAAGATTCTTTTCTTCAACCGATACATCATGCCTTTCCTTGGTAGTCAAATAATGCCTGCATGGTAGTCATTATAAATCCTTCGGGATAATTTTTCAAATGGAATATAGCTTGTATGCGTATTACCCAACTTACAAATGCACAGCGCATTACTACATCCTGCGTTTTGCACTGCATAGAATACTATATATTGCGTTTTTTGTATTGCACACAGCCATATATTGTGCTATATTAAATATGTATCAATTATTTGTGGTTAATCCTGTTGGATTCACATGTTGTTTAGGTTTGTATAGCCAGTGGAAGATTCTGCCTCTTTGGGGTATCCACTGGCTTTTTTATTTGCACACATGGTGCAGGAAACAGAGAATGACTTTTCACTATCTGGAAGGCTCATCCTCTGTTTTTTTATGCCTAAACGCAGGAAAGGAGGAGTTTGAGTACCCGACAGAGCCACAGAAAAAACATTGTCTATGAAAGGAGAAACATATGAATTACCCATATTTTCAAGAAGAATTGCAACAAAAAGGTGCAGCCGGCCTACAAGGCCCCGTTTATCTGACAGACTGCTGTCAGGCGTTTATAAAGGATATAGAGTTATCCGAAACAGCCAGTCGAATTGAAGGACTGAAGGAAGCGTTTCCACCAAAAGCAGAGCTGGAATGCCATGGATTATTGGATTTCAAGCAAATAAAGAATCGGATTATTTTTAAGCTGGTCAATGCGAAAAGGAATGCAGAACAGCTGGCTGACATGCCACATCTGCCTTTTCTTGACCTGGCCATTGTGTTCTGTATCGTGCTGAAAATGTCTCCATCCGGAACGATAAGTATTCCCATTCATAATGAGCATCTCAAGTTATGGAATGTGGATACTGAGACACTGGATACCCATGCACGCAGGAATGGACTGCATATCCTTCCGCCAACGCTGGAGGCAATGGCATCTATCCTGAAGGAACAGGGAGCATCTGTCAAAGATGAATGCGACAGAAATCCCACTTTTGTGCTTTCCAACGAGAAAGTCTTTTGGGGAGCTGCGTCCCTTCTTTATGATGGGATATTACAAACAGTTGGCGACTTATTGCATATGAATTATTTTGTACTGCCAAGCAGCATCCATGAAACGATTATCTATCCGGATGGGCCTGATATTTCGACGGAGGAACTGAATGAAACAATCCAATTTGCTAATGAGAATATCGTAGATCCTCCCGAAATACTATCTGACCATGCCTATTATTATGACCGGAAACAGGGACGGCTTGTGATTCCTTAATCCATGCTTTCCCATAAAAAAAGCCACTTTCAGAAAGGAACCTTTATATGACTGAATTAATCCAAAAAATCAAAGATCTTGTACATATCTTAAACCAGCACCGACACGCATATTACAACCTGGCAGCGCCAAGCATACCGGACAAAGAATATGACCGGCTGTTTGACGAGTTAAAGGAACTGGAAGAAAGAACCGGATTCATCCTGTCCACTTCGCCCACACAGAGCGTCGGATATATGCCTGTAAGCGAATTGAAAAAGGCGCCTCTTCAGACCGCATTGCTGTCTTTGGATAAGACTAAGCAGTTAAGAGAGCTGACTTCCTTTATCAACGGACAGCCTATACTCCTGATGCTGAAGCTAGACGGACTTACCGTGGAACTGGATTATGAAGACGGCCATTTTATTCAGGCTTTTACACGGGGAAATGGAACCATCGGAGAAGTAATTACACATAACATCCCCGCCCTGAAAAATGTGCCGCTGACGATCCCATATCAGAAAAAGCTTCGCATAACCGGGGAAGCGCTGATTCTAAAAAATGACTTCATGGAACTAAAGAAGACTCTTCGGGATAGTAACGGGAAGCCTTACCGGAATTCCCGGAACCTGGCATCCGGCTCCGTCCGCTGCCTGAATCCGAAAACCTGCGCAAAGCGTCAGGTGCATTTCCTGGCATTTAAAGTTCTGGAGGGACTTGACGAGGATGCGAAACTACAGGATTCCAAAGGCTTGCGGCTTGAGCAGCTTAGGGAACTGGGCTTTGACATATGTCCGCACCTTTTTATTGACGGTGCCTCCTATACTCCGGAGAATCTGGAAAAAGACATCCAGCGTCTTCAGGTACGGGCAGAGAATGACGGCCTCCCGATTGACGGGATGGTAGTAACCTATGACGGATATGCTTACTCCAAGAACTGTGGGCAGACGGGCCATCATTATAAAGATGGCATCGCCTTTAAGTTCGAGGATGAGCAGTATGAAACCGTCCTGCGGGAAATCGAATGGACCCCGACACGTTTTGGGGAGATTGCGCCGGTGGCGATTTTTGACACTATTGAAATCGACGGATGTGAGGTGTCAAGGGCCAGCCTCCACAACTTAACCTTTATCAAGGAGTTGGAGCTGGTTCCGGGATGCCGTATATTGGTGTCAAAGCGAAATATGATCATCCCACACGTAGAAGAGAATCTGGACCGGGGTTCCTATCAGGATCCTGTGCCACCCTCTTGTCCATGCTGCGGAGAAAAGACTCGTATTTACTCCCGGAAGTCCAGTGATAACCGAATGATTGAGACGGTGCACTGTGACAATCCTGAGTGCGAAAGCCAGCTGCTGCGGCGTTACGTCCACTTTGTTGGTAAAAAGGCAATGGACATCCAAGGGCTGTCTTCTGCACGTCTGGAAAGATTCCTGGAAAACGGCTGGCTTCAGTCATTTCAGGATATTTACCATTTAGACCGGTACAGAGAGGAAATTCTGCAGATGGATGGCTTTGGCGAGGCATCCTATGAGAACCTGCAGAAAGCCATTCGTGCAAGCTGCAGAACAACCTTTGTCCGTTATCTGGTAGCAATGGATATTCCGCTGATCGGGCGTACCATCAGCCGGCTACTGGATACACATTTTGCCGGAGATTTGAACGCTTTTGAGGATGCAGCCCTGAATGGCTATGACTTCACACAGATAGAAGGAATTGGCAGTATCTCCAATAACAGCATCCACACGTGGTTTACAGAGGAAAGCAATCTGCAGCTGTGGAAAACATTACAGAAGGAAATGACATTTGATGAAAGGAAGGAAGAAACCACTATGAAAAAAGAGACTATTTTTGTTGGGAAGACAATTGTTGCAACAGGAAAGCTTGAAAACTTCACCAGAGAAGAAATCAATACAACCATTTTGGAGCTGGGTGCAAAACCGGGAAGCTCCGTATCGAAGAAAACAGATTTTCTAATCGCTGGTGAAAAAGCGGGTAGCAAGCTGGCAAAGGCACAGACCCTTGGCATCCGGATACTCTCGGAAGCTGAATTCCTGCAGATGATTGCCTGATTATCAAATAAGTAATGGAAAATGGAGATGGAAGGGTGTGGCTTCGGCTGCACCTTTCTTTTTAACAAAGTGCGATACAAGGAGGACTCCAAATGGGAAAGAAAAAATATTACAGATGTGTTCCCACAAAGCAAAGATCCTACATCTTAGAAGAATTACTTTTAAACGGAGCACATAGGAATTGTTTTTTGTCAAAAGAGAAAGCTGTCAGTCATTTTGAGATGGCTGAAAAAATAGCAATAGAAAAATATAATAGCATAATAGATGGAATCAACAAATTGAAAGAATCATTGGGAAATTTTTATTTTGATTATTACATGGAAGGCGATACTTACGGAATCTATGAGAGTGGATTGTTTATAGCCTTTGAAGTAAATGGTTATCTATTTGAATTTTTACAATGGGATTAATAAGCGGCAAAGCAAAGATGAAAGTCAATATTTTATGGAGGGCTACTAAGAATGATGAAATACAAAACAAATGTACAAAGTAGTTATATAAGTCAACGGCCGGAAATTACAGAGTTTCGTGGAAATTATGCTTTTTTGAGTAATTTTTACACGGCTCCGATTGTTTATGACGGCCTGTGTTATGCAAATAACGAAGCAGCTTTTCAGGCACAAAAGACCACTTACCAGAAAGAGCGCCAACGGTTCTGTTCTCCCTATCTTACCGATCCGGCAAAAGCCAAAGTAATGGGGCGGAAGATAACGCTCCGCCCGGATTGGGAACACATTAAAATCCAATGTATGTATGAAATATGTATGTCCAAATTCTTCCAGCATCCTGAGTTGATACGGGCACTGCTTGCTACAGGCAATGCTGTATTGATAGAGGAAAACACCTGGGGGGACCGGTTTTGGGGCTGCGTGAATGGTTTAGGAGAAAACCATTTGGGCAATATATTAATGGATATTCGTGGAAAACTGAGTATGGAACCAAGATAATACCCGTTGCTAAAGGTATACACATGCAATTTTACTGGGAATAAAAATTTCCTACTATATGATCATCTAATAATTTGCTATAATAAGAAGAACAGTTAAGAAAGGAGCTTGCCTTATGTATCTAAAGCGAAAAGTGTATGACCAGCTGGTGAACTGGAAAGAGAGCACCGTCCATAGTACACTTGAAATCAATGGCGCCCGGCAGGTAGGAAAGACCTACCTGGTTAATAAATTTGCAAATGAACATTTTTCACATGTCATATACATCAATCTATTTGAATTGAGCGGAAAACAGTTTATGGAATGCTATCAGCAGGCAAAGGACTGGAAACCCGGCACAAAACGGCCGGAGCACCCCCTTCAGGATGCTTTCAGGCTCTATGAGCCGTCCTTTTCCGATACAGAGGATACAGTCATCATCATTGACGAGATTCAGGAATCCGCCGAAATCTATAACCGGATTCGTGAATTTACCCGGCAATTCCAGGCACGCTTTATCATCACGGGAAGTTACCTTGGTCGTATTTATGAGCCGGAGTTCCGTTATTCCAGCGGAGATATTACCAGCCTGACCATCTATACACTCTCGTTTGAAGAATTTCTTCAGGCATATGATGAAGCTCTTTATGGGTGCTACTGTACCTTGCTTGAAACACCGGCGGATGACAGTGCTTATGACCAGCTAAAGACCGCCTACCAGATATACTGCCAGATTGGCGGTTATCCCAAAGTGGTGGAAACATACCTCCTGGAAAAAGATATGCAGCATGCGCAGGCGGAACTGGTGAAAATCATGGATACCTTTACAAACGAGTCTATCCGGTATTTTACGGACATTTTGGATACCAGGGTTTTCACCCAAATATTCCTATCCATCTGCCGGATCTTAGGTCGGGAGAAAAAAGGGCTTGCAGAGGACAGCCTCAGCGAAGAGCTGCAGAAGCTGGTCCTTAATGATTATTCCAGCAACATCTCAAAAGCCACCTGCAACCGTGCCATCAGCTGGCTGTATTACTGCGGTATCATTGGATTCTGTGGGAAGATAACAGAACTGGATATCCTGAATTTTAAGGCTGCCAGCCGCTGCTATTTCATGGACCTTGGCGTGGCCAACTACTATTTTACACGTGTAGGAACCGATGCCCGCACTCTTGCCGGTACACTGAATGAGAATTATGTGTATATTAACCTCAAAAAACGTCTGGATTTTCCATCGGAAATTGCATTCGAGACGCCGGCCTTTGCTACCTATAAGAACGGAGAAATTGATTTTGTGGCACAAAGCCTGAAAACTCATACCCGTTATCTCATTGAGGTGAAGTCTGGGAAAGGCACTGCGCCCACTTCCTTGAAGGCGTTGGAGCAAGGTAAAGCGGATCGCCTGCTTTACTTAAAAGGTGATACCAAAGGTGGAACGGATGGGAAGATTGAAACACTGCCCATTTATCTGTTGGAACAATATCAGTTCCACTAACAATCTAATAGAGATAATCTTACAATTCAATGACAGGAGGGCTGCCGCACCAATGATACAAAAAATCATTAGCGTGACAGCCCTATTTTTTACAAATCTAATTCTGCACTATATCCGGTTTTTTACTGCATCGTCATTTCTAATCGTTTCTACTGTCGGACGTTGGAAAAAGTTGTATCTATTTCTTGTGTGCCTTTAACCGTTCCATTGCCTTCTCAAGAAACATGGCTCTGCTTTCCTTCTGAAGATATATATTCCACAAAATTCGATGGAGATCTTTTGCCGGCAGGCCATGACACTGTGATTCTATCATTTTAACAAAAGGGTAGGCCATAGTAGAGCGGAAACTTTTTCCTGCCTGCAGCAAGTATTCTTCGGACCCATAAACTTCATGCAGGCATTCCAGCATAACCCCAAGATCTGTCACCTTGGAAATGACCGGTATTTCAACCGGATCCTTATGTATTGCTACCATAATATCCCTCCTAAATTCTGACCTGCAGCCCGTTCAGATCCACACGGGGCAGCCCCACCAGATACCAGTCGTCCGGATAATTCAATTCGATCCGTACCGGAACCCATTTTCCTTTTACCATTACTTCAAAACACTTGCCGCAGCACAAACCGCCATAGTATTCTTCCAGGCCAAACCGGACATCAAAGGCTTTGTTCGCCGTGTCATAGATCAAGATGCCATTTCTTCGTTCACTCATTTTAGTTTTCCTCCGCAAATTTTCTTCTATATAAATAATAGGCCGATTATTTTTCGGATTGAAATTTATCCTGGTGTTCTTTTAAATACCTGGCACGGTAGCGGTAGAATGTGGCCGACGATATGCCTAATTCCCTGCTTAATTCCGTTGGGGAGATTTCCTTGTTGAGCACCCGCTCAAATGCCTGTGCAAAAGATCTATCGTCCATGGCATTAGGGCGTCCGTAATCCCCCCATTCACCACGAATTTTTTTTGCTTCAATGCCTTCCCTCTGCCGTTTTTCCTTTTTCTCAATCTCTGCTTCCGCAAATACAGCATAGACTTCAATAAGCAGGTTATTAATTGTCTCCATAATCAGAGCTGCCAATTTATTATCCCAATTTGAAAAATCCATGAGTGTTGTCGGGATTTCCAATATCATAACCCGTACCTTCCGGTCTCGGTAATACTCCAGCTCTTTTAATATCTGCTGCTTATTCCGTCCAAGGCGGTCCAGCTCCGTGATAAGAAGCACATCACCAGGCTGGATCCTTTTTTTCAAGAACTGGTATTCCGGACGGTCAAATTTCTTTCCGGTAAGCTGATCCGTAAAAATATCCAGCAAATCCATGTTGTTCTCTCTGCAATAATTTCTAATTTCCAGTACGCCCCGGTCCAGATGCTGATCCTTGGTGCTGGTCCGGTGATATCCGTAAGTTGCCATCCTAATACCGCCTTTCTTCTCTCAAAATGTCTACTCCTGTTTTGAGAACTCTCAAAACTCACGGTCTATACTTTTCGAGAGGAAATATTCCGCTGTTTCTTGTCACTTCAAAATGTATACTTTTTGAGAGGTCTCTTATCTATCCTGTACGGGTAAGAAAGGAAAAACGCACCCACCAAAAAAGACAATGGATTTCCCACTGCCTTTTTCCCACATATTCCTTTAACCGGACGTCTTCATTTATTTTCGTGTTTAAGGAGTGCTGACTGTTCCACGAATGCTTCCGGGCATCCCCGGAGATTGCCATCCAGGCTGGCACGTTTGTTTTCTGCAGTAACCAGAGAACGGAGCTTTTCCAGCTCTGCTTCCTTCAACTTTTTGAAACCACCCCCATGAAGCTCAACTCCATAAAGCCTTTTGGGGGTAAGCCCTCCATGCCCCACAACCAGTACCGCCAATCCGCCCTTATCCATTAGCTTCATCAGTTCATTTTCAACATGTGCATCTTCAAAAAAATTACCTTCCTGGCCATACCGGTCCAGCCTGATTTTTTTCCACACCCGATAAGCGTCCTGATCTGTATCTAACAATACTAAATATTTTCTACCATAAACCTCTTTGATCACACTGCACAGTTTTTCTATTATCTTCCTCTGGCGCTTTGATAGTTTTTCCTTTCGTTTTTTATTCTCACAGGATGCCCGGTAATTATCTGTCTCATAAAGCATCTCCAGGATCCACAGTTCTTTTTTTATGTCCTCACTAATGTCTGCATCAAATTCACGGTAAACCTGCCAAAATTCCACAAGTTCATCATAAGCTTCATTTGGCCTTAGTATTTCCCCCTTCTCGTTTGTATCAAAGAAGTATGGGATACAATCCTCCGGTTCGTAAATGCCATTCATTTTTTTACATAGCTCTTTATTACATGCCTCAAGCGCATTCACTGCTGACTCACCTTTACTGAGCAGTTGCATAAAAAGCTGCGATAACTCCATAATCGTTCTCCTTTGCAATAAAAAAAGATAACCTTTCCAAAGGCTATCTCTTTTATCTTAATTCCTTGATATTTTTCAGCATCTTCCTCGCTACCGGCTTTTCTTTCGCAGATAAGGTTTCCCATTCCTGCAGCACTTCCAGCTGTTCCTCTGATAAATCCGGAAAGCCGCCTTCTCTGTTGAAAAACTGCGAAAGAGTAATACCGAAGCCAGTACAAATTTTCTCAAGGGTATTTATTTGGGGCATACAGCCTCTGTTCATCAGGTTTGACAGTGAGGATTGTGTCATGCCTGCCCGCTTTGAGAGTTCATACTGGGTCATATGCTTTTGCTCGCATAATTCATCAATGCGTTTGATAATATAGTTACTGTTCAAAATATGGCACCTCGTTATTAAATAGACTGATTCTATTTTAACCTTTAAGCGGTAAATATATCAGTTTTCAGTACCATATATTATTTTAACTATATTTAGTAGTATCAGGGTAAAAAAATAAGAGTAGTGCCTCTGTAAAAGTTACAGTTCATATTTACCGTAACAAAATCACTTACATTTTTTGTTAATTACCATATAGCCGGCAGCTTAAACTATAGTTTTTCAGCAAACGTACTGTTAAATACCATGACATAATCCCTCCTTTGTATGCTGTATGATGTTTTGTACGCTATAATGTTACAATACTTCTCGCTTGCTGTCCACCCTGAATCGTCATTACTCTATTAGAAAAGTTAAAAATAGGATTTGACCTACAAAGTCAAATCCCGTTCTTTTTTATAACCGCATCCAATAAATAATCCAAAGTCTCGATTTGATCCGGAGTCAGCTTTTTTACTTTCTGAAATATACTTTTGTATTTTCCCTCATGGTCTTCAGAGGCAATAAGCTCCTGTTCCAACAGATAATTTGGAGATACCATCAAACTATTGCAGATCTCGACAAAGAGCCTGAAGCTGGGAAGACGGGTTCCCGCTTCAATCTGCCGGATATGCCCCGCATTGACGTCACACAGCTCTGCAAGTTTTTCCGAAGTCATTTTCTTCTGTTTTCTGACATAATTTATTTTTTTACCCAATACTCTATCGCCCATAGTAATCCATCCCAGTCATTTTTGTGTGCTGATTGTTACTATGTAACATAGTATCTTGTTTGCTTTGTATTGGCTAGGCTCTTACAGACGCTTTGCGTCTTTAAGATGTATCGCGCAAAAAGAAAGCTCGAAACATTTTAAGCTTCGGGCTTCTTTTCAAATCTTTATTCGATTCCACACACTTTTATAATATACCTTGAATATCAGTGAAGATTCCTTATCCTTCAGGATCAAAAAGCCGGACACAATGAAACACTATGAGAAACAGAAGATAAAGCACCAACAGTACCAATCCCCAGAGAACACACAATGCCGCCATAACTCCGGTACATAAATATCCAATCGCTCTTTCCAGAAAAGATTCCCTGTCGTATTTTTCAGGTACGTTCATTCTCATCATCCCCTTTGTATCCGTGAAGTCTAAGTGATTCCAGTGTCCTGATTCCTATAAAAAAGCAGAAGAGCAACAGGATTTTGGCCCCATTGCTCATAAAAAGTATAACATCGGTATAAAAAGATAGCAATCTTTTTAGCCTTACATTTCTGTAATGTTTAACACTTATCCTAAATATGAGTTCATCAATAAATTCTCCATATTCTTCCCCAGGACAAGTGCAGCAACCTCTGGATCAGGACTCACAAACTCCACAAGCTGACGGTATAAATAAGGTTCTCCATAAGGAGCATCCGAGCTGAACAGGCAGCGCTCCGGAAGCTCATGAATAGCAGTTTTTGTAGCAATCGAAGCAAATGCTGCGGATAAATCCAGATATACCTCTCTTTGTTCCTTTGCAAATTCGATTACTTCCATCCAGTTAGTTCCACCCATATGTCCAAAAATGACCGGGACTTTAGGGTATCTCCTGCATATTTCCATCAGGATCTGAAGCCCCGGCAGCGTAACAGGGGAAAACGTATGTATCCATATTGGTATCCCTGAATATGCACTGATCCCTTGAAAAACAGTTTCAAGCTGCCGGATCTGCGCCTCTGTTCCCGGAGTAAATTCACCGACTCCGCAGAACCCGTTTCCGATAATGTGCTGCTCCAGCCAATCATCGGTTTCCTGTATGGAAAGCCCGAATGGCACAGGGCCAAATCCCCGGAACCGGTCCGGATACTCCCGGATTCTTTGTACCAGCTCCGCGATATTCTTCTGCATCCTGTACATATTTGCTTCTTTTGTATTGCTTCCTGCAAGTATCTGGTTAAGCGCTGCCATTTCTTTTTTTAAATCCTCTAATCCCTCTGCCTTTTCTGGGTGTGGCGCAGTGGCAAATAGCACCGCCTGGTCAATACCGCTCTCATCCATTTTTTGCAGCTGCAGATCTGCAGGTATCATGATGTGCTGATGACTGTCTATGATCATATCATTCCCATCCTTTCCAATGTGTTTCTTTTTACCATTCTCAAAATAGCATAAAGGATACCGCTTAACAAGAACGCACATTTTTGACAGTTACTATCCTTTTGGACACTTATGGCAGTTTCATCACCGGTCAATGAGTGCTTGCCGATATTCATTGTTCATGTTAACAGCAACGGAATCATTTTCATCCGTTTTCTTAATGCGGTATACATAGCCAAACCTGATCTCGTTACCTTCCGCATCCTTCAAATTTTTGGAAATCTGACCGATTTCCTTTTGCAGTTCAGTTCTGTCCAGGCATGCCTCTGTTATCTTATAGATTCTTCCTTGATAGGCAATCTCATTATAATTAGATGTATTGAGTTCATAATAAGGCAAAATTTCATTAAGTTCTTTATTCTTTTTTGCTGTATCCTGCAATGCTCCACATGCCGCTAATGTAATTACACCAAACAATAAAAGCAATACCGATAAACGCTTTTTAATCATTTTCTTTTCCGCCTTCCCAATATCGAAACCATGCCAGGCTGGCAATAAACAGGCTTCCTGCGCATATTACAGTAATCCATATGCCACTCATAAATTCAGATTTCATCTGCTGAAACAAAGCCGGCCTATTCCACGCAAGCACCATGTAATCCATAAACCGTGCTCCCCATGCCCAGGGGATGTACTTCCATACCGCATCCCCCATGCCCGTTATCATAAGTGCTGTGACCAGGCTCCCGGCAATCCCCATCCCCATAGATGCACCTTTACCAAAATTCATGCCGATAAAGAGATGGATCATGTATATGGGAAATGCCGTTAATGCCAGCAGGCCGCCTGCCCGTAAATACAGGGTATAGGAGCCCGTTTGATATAAACTATAAAAAATGCCCAGCGCCAGTATGATTGCTCCCATAAATCCAATAAACAGAATCCCTAATTTTCCAACATAGGCTGCCAAGCGGGAAGGGATTGTACCAAGGATAAGCTGATAATGCCCTGCCTGATATTCACTCTGTGTGACTGTCCCCACAATGATACCGATCAGAAAGGGGAGCGCTATCGCTAAAGCCTCCAGATAGGCACTGATCTTTGTGGCTGCATCCCAGCCGGATATTCTGAAATATGAAGCAAAGATAACAGCCCCCAGAGCAGGAACCACTACATGAATATATAGAAGTGCACTGTGCCTGCATTTAAAAAATTCTGCTTTCAAACACCGTATCACTGACCGCATAGTTACTTCGCCTCCTGTCTTTCAAACTTCTGTGCCGAAAGGTTCGTTAATATCACAAAGAACAGCAAAGCAAACAATACAGTAAAAAGAATCGTCATATATGGTATTTGCTTACCGCCTCCTGCCACCGGCTCTCCGTTTGGTAAAATTCCCAGCACATAGATCATTAAATGGGGAACCCAGCTATACGGGCAGATGACCCATAGATTTGAAGTCGCCATAAAAATCCCCAGGACGCTCCCGACTCCAACATTTAAAAATACAGCAAAAAATATACCCAGCCGGTTTGAAACCCACAGACATAAGGGCACTTCCCACAAACTGACAAGGATGATGCAGATGACACCGGCTGCCGTCTGCCAAACACCCACTGTAAGCGGTAGTTCATGAACCATCAGAATTGTAAAACCGCCTGCCAGGTTAAGTGCAAGGAAAAGCAGATTTCCCAAAACCAAATATATTCCGGACATGCCAATCTTTGCTTTCCAGACTTTGGTTAAGGAGACCGGAAGTGGAAAAACCGCCCGGTATTTTAATTTTCCGCTGTCCCGTTGTTCTATCAAAGCGCAGAGCAGGGTAAGGAATCCGGGATAAAGCAGGACATACCACCAATTAAACGAATTGATCTGGAACCAAAGGGGAGCAAATATATTCATAAGCACAGTAACCACTGGTGCAAGGATGATTAATTTCGTTACAAAAGTACGTTTGTGTTTCAGATTTTCAGACTGCATATAGATCATTTAGTATTCCCTCCTTGCCCCTTTGCGGATGACGCCCATAAATAACTCTTCAAGATTTTCACTTGTATGAAGCTCCCCTTCATACCCTAACATACCATCAGATATGATCCCGATGCGGTCAGCTACCTGCTGGACTTCCGTGAGAATATGGCTGGACAAAATCACCGTGATCCCTCTGGCAGGAAAAGAACGGATCAATTCCCGGAGTTCTTCTATACCGACGGGGTCGAGTCCATTTGTCGGCTCATCCAGGATCAATAACCGGGGATCGTTTAAGATAGCAATAGCGATCCCAAGACGCTGTTTCATCCCAAGCGAGAACTGGCCTGCCCGTTTTTTCCCTGTATCCGGCAGTCCAACTGTCTCAAGCACTTCCTGTATCCGGTTATCCGGCAGCCCCAGGAGTGCAGACCGTACCTTTAAGTTTTCAAAAGCTGTGAGGTTTTCATAGAGCGGCGGAGTCTCAATCAGGGCACCGATCTGTTTCAGATCGTTTCTGCTCCAGACATGATCTTCAAATTGAATGGTTCCGGAAGTTGGTTTTAAGATACCTGTGATCATTTTTAATATGGTTGACTTACCTGCCCCGTTTGGTCCCAGAAGTCCGTATACAGTATCCTCTCCTACATGGAGTGACACCTGTTCCACCGCCATCTGTCCTTTGAATTTTTTACAGAGCGCATCTGTTTTTAATATTGTTTTCATAGCTGTCTATCCTTTCTTGTTAATCTAAAGGATAGTCTACAGGGCATATTTGAAGATTTCATAAAGATTCACAAAAAAATCATGCCATATCATTTAAGGCTCACCTTCCCCGTCACAGTCAGAATGGATGGCCGGCGAACTATTGAACAGCCGGAAAACTGAGCGTCACCTCCGCGCCTTTTGTAACAGCTGAATTTCCTATCCTCATCTTACCCCGGTGCTTCTCAACAATCTGGGCGGCAATATATAATCCCATGCCGAAATGCTGTTTGGACCCCCGGCTCTCATCATCCATAAAAAAGAGCTCTTTGGCGTGCTTTAATGCCTTCTGCGAGAACCCCGGTCCGCTGTCTGTTATGCTGATTTCAAGTAATTCTCCCGCCCCTTTTACGCTTACCCTCAAAACACTTTTCTCAGGTGCAAAATCCAGGGCATTACTGACAATGTTCATCACGGCACGTTCGATCAGTATCCTGTCGCCCTGTACGTATTCCGGCAGCATATCCGTGCTGGTCTGAAGATCTACAGACCGCAGGTTGCAAAGAGACTGTATCTGCCCGCACAGATCTTCCCAGAATGCCAGAAAAGGAACCTGCCCGAAAAATATCTCATCTGCCATTGATGCCCTGGATAGTTCAATCAATGCCCTGATATAGGCTTCCATCTGTTCCGCACTGAGAGATGCATATTTTATAAAATTCTGCTGCTCATCATCCAGGATGGTTTCATCCAGCAGGTCGATGTTTCCCCGTATTACGGTCAAAGGAGTCTTTAAATCATGTGCAAGAGCGGCAATCTGTTCCTTCCTGACCTGTTCCGCCGTCCATTGCTGCTCCAAAGACTTCTTCAGGTTATCACGCATAGCAGAGAAGGAACGCAGGACATCATCAAATTCTTTGATATTTGACTGGCCAATCTCAAAATCAAGGTTCTGTGATGAAATCTCTTCCGTGGCGTGAAAAAGAGGCCGCAGCTGTTTTCTCAGCTTCTGTGAAAAATAAAGAGTCAGTACCGCACAAACGAGAACACAGTTTAATGCAATCGTCAAATACAGAATGGTTTCCGGCGAGGGAAGATGTTTGTCCATCCAGGGATTTATAAAACGTGAGCCAATATAATACTGCAGTACCAGCAGCTCATCCTTCCTTGTGATCAGCATAAACTGTCTGGCATCCGTCTTAGACTTTGACCCAGTTGCTGCATATCTTAATGCTGCTTTCCTGTCACTTTCATTTAAGGTAGTATCCAGTACATTGTATGACTTATCCAGTAAAAGGTAATCACAGCCCACAGGCATATTTTTCTTCACATCTGCGAAATCCGGGGCTGTAGCCAGAACAGGCGCTGTGGCTTTCACATATTCCTCACTTTGGTTTGCATAATTGACTATCCCAAAACTGGCGAGCAGCATAAACAGCAGAAAGGGGATGACCACAGACAGCCCAAGGCCACCGATCAGCATAATAAGGTATTTAACAAAAGCGGTTCTTAGCGTCGTTATCTTTGTTCCCATTTATATCCTATCCCCCATACTGTAACGATAGGGTGTACCCCCATCTTATTAAATTTTGCCCGCACATTTTTTATGTGGGTAGAAATGGTTGAGTTATCGCTGTCCCCGTCAATACTGAATATCGCCTCATAGATCTGTTCTTTTGAAAAAACCTGTCCTCTGTTATTAGCAAGGTATTCACAGATTAAATATTCACTCTTTGTAAAGGCTACGGGGCTGTCATCAACCCGGACTTCTTTCGCAGACAAATCAATCTTAATATGTTCAAAGACAATCGTGCTGTGCTTTTCTCTGGTTTCCCGCCGCAGGTGGGCATTTACACGGGCCCGCAATTCAGCGATCCGGAATGGTTTTGTCAAGTAGTCGTCAGCTCCTATGCCCAGGCCAAAAGTGATATCATCCTCCAATGTTTTAGCCGTAAGAAACAGAATCGGGCAGTCCACAAGGGAACGTATTTTTTTACAGAATGTAAATCCGTCTGTGTCAGGCATCATAACGTCAAGCATAATCAGATCAAATTTGTTTAAATGCTCTAAAGAAACCTGTGAAACAGACGAATAAGCGGAAACAATATGTCCGTCTTTCTGCAGTCCGCTTTTTATCAATTCCAAAATAGGAATTTCATCATCTATGGCAAGGATATTCGCCATAAAATGCACCTCCTTTCCGTCCGGTACTATTGTAGCACCAACAGTTTATTTTGCAAATTTTACAGGCACTTTGCTATCCGGTATTGAGAATTTATTTCCACCGCCAAGCAATCCGATGTATCCTTGCCCGGGATTTCACGTATGTCACCGATTGTCCACTGGACACGTTTTTGCTGGCTCTGTTCTTTTCCGCTCCAATCAATATGATTTAATTCTTCTTTGGGAATTTGTAATTTTGTTTCACTGTCAAAGGTATAGGACTCAGCAATTATATCCATATATTCTCCAATATTTTCATAGGGAACGGTTTCATCTGTTATCTGATAAACTTTATCCCCGCATAGCAACTGTGTACAATTTTGCGGATTTATTGTAAATTCCCCTTCTGCTGTTGCCTCTGTTTTCTGATTGTATTGAAAAATAGTATCTTTATCTGTAACAGAGCTATTAAGGATAGCTTTGTGATAGTCTCCGTTTGCGTCAACAATCAGCTCCTGCGTATTTCCATCTTTTACCGTATAGACATTTAAAAATGGAATGATATAGGCGGCGTCCGGTTCCGAATCGGCGATATCGGCCAACGTCTTGAAGGTGGCTTTTTCTGTGTCCTGCTGAAGCAGGATCTTCCCGTTTGCATCTATGACCGCAAGTTTTCTGATATAGCCGGTCCACTCTCCAAGGTCTGCATTGGACAGTGTATCATCAAGAATGGTATAGCTGTCTCCTTTGTAGGTAAACTGCGTCACATTGTCAATATTCAGCATACATTCTTCCTTGTCTTTGGAATATTGCGCAATTCCTTTTTCCAGAACGGAACAGCCGGCCATACCTGTGCCCGCCAGCAGAATAGCAGATACCATTAAAATTATCTTCTTAATCATTGTTACCCTCCTGTTTTAAAAACTTTTTACTGTTTGTTTTCAAGATCATGCCGATAGTATCTATCCTTTCCTGGCTTAATCTGGAAGTAACTATACAGGGTAATTTTGAAGACTTTATAAAGATATGTGAAAAACATTCTCTAAAATTATAAAGAGCGGCACATTGCGCGCCGCCCCAAAATAAATGTATGATATCTGATATCCGCGTTTTCCCTCCACGTCCTCTCTTGACATTCTGAGCCTCCATCACTAAAATAGCATAGGTGATCAATGTACCTGTTAAATATTAATCCTGATAGATAACATGGAGGCAATTATGGCAAAATCAGATAACGTTGAACTGAACTGCCCAATGGAAATCGGACTTAACCTGTTAAGCGGAAAATGGCGGCTCAGGATCGTCTGGATCCTCTTAAAAGGCCCAATCCGGTTCAATGAACTGCAAAGAAAGCTGCAGCCCATCACCACAAAAACCTTAACCCGGGAGCTTCGTGACTTGGAGTACCATGGGCTCATCCGCCGCACAGTTTTCCCGGAAGTGCCGCCTAAAGTGGAATATTCCATCACTGCACTTGGGAATTCTGTGCAGCCCATTTTAAAAGAGCTGTGTATCTGGGGAGAAGAATACCGAACCACTGCTCACAAATGACGCAAATGTGTCCGGTAGTGCCTAAGCGCCGCCTCATCCTCTTGTTTACATACCTTTTCCAGACCTGCTAACATCTTCTCTTTGTCAGCCGGAAGCCTGCCCTCTACCCATATGGCATTGGATGCGCCAAGTGTGGCAAAATAGACCGGAATCTGCAGGCTGGCAATGAGGGTCTTTAATTCCTCCAGTTTCTCCAGTTCCCCTTCCTCTCTCCAGTTTCCGCACTGAATTTCCTGATACAGCTTTGATTCGGGGTAGATCGTAAGCATAGAGGAACCGATGATCTGCGGGTTGGTCTGGTTGAATATTTTTGCACTTTCCAAAGCACCCGTGACACCACGCCCGGAACCGGATATCCCCGTCAGGTAGAAATAATGATAGGTGATGCTAGCCTCATCCAGCCTTCCCGCCTGTGTTACAATGTCCTGTGCCCGATACCCCTTATCCATGAATGCAAGGGCCATGTCGTCCCCGGTCTCTGCTCCAATCGTGATGCCGTCATATCCAAGGCTGTGGAGCATCCCCAATTCTTCCTCTGTTTTCTGTGTGATATCCGTCACCCGTGCAAAGCAGCCGATGGATTCACACTCCGGGAAATATTTATGGACCAGCTCTGCAATCCGTTTGAGACGGTCCGCCTTCAGCACAAATGGATTTGCCCCTGTCAGATACACCCGCCTGACTGTCTGGTTTCCAATGATATGCAGGCCATTCTGCGCCTCTTTCAAATCTGATTCAATATCCTCCAGAGCGGACATTCTAAATCGGAACGGCAGGTCATCGTATAAAGTACAGAATTTACACCTGTGGTGTGTACAGCCAGCAGTGACTTCGATAAGCAGCGAACCTGCCTCGTAAGGCGGCCGCCAGATAGTTCCGGTATAATGCATATATATCGCCCCTTTCCTGATGTTTCCTTTTGTTACGGCTCCATCATATACACATTCTGTTCTGCATACAAGTACGGTCTTTTTTTGCTGATAGTTCTATTTTTGATACTATGTATGGTTTCAGACCGTATCTTGTCCTTTCCAGTCTTTCGTAATATAATTCCAGAAAAGGGGGTTCCAGTTATGTCACGAAACAAATTTCAGTCAGAAAAATCCATGGCCCAGTGCGTTCCTATGAGCAGCCTGCAGGCTGTACTGGGTGGAAAATGGAAAATATTGATCTTATGGTATGTCGCTTTTTATAAAGTCCAGCGTTTTGGCGAGCTGATGCGCCGGCTGGACGGCATCACCCAGTCCACCCTGACCCGGCAGCTTAGAGAATTGGAGAATGATGGCTTTCTGCATCGGGAGATTTACAGGGAAATACCGCCTAGGGTTGAGTATACGCTCACCGAAATGGGAAACAGCTTCGTCCCCATCCTGAACCTTATGATGGAATGGAGTGAAGCCAATTTATGCCCGGATGGCTACCACAATCCTTACCTTGAGCATAATCCATGAGGCATCTGTATTCCTATTCTCTAAATGACTCCGTTCAAAGAAAGTACGATTAGAATCAACCGATACGTCAGTTCCATACCCCGGTTTACATACTACGGTCTATCCAAAAATGATTAATAAATAGAGCAACAATGCTTCCAATCGTTGTGTCCACAATGCGGTTAATAGCAAAACTTACAGGACTTAAATCTTTCTCATGTGTGACTGTAATGCAGAGAAATACTACACACATTAGAAAAGTCCCTTTTTCCTGCCGTAATAAAAGAGAAAGTTTAATGACCGGAATCAGTAAAAGCGACAAAAGAGCATACCGCAATAAGTTAATGGGGACTTGGTAAATATACCTTTCAAAAGCTAAAAACAACATACCAAATATTCCGCCTATTACGGTAGAAACTTCTCTGTTCATTGCTACTTGAAAACTATCTTTCTGGTTACGCTGCACACATAGAATAGCGGCTATCGCGGCATAGAACGGTACACCACCAACATGAACCGCGTCAAAACAAAAGCAAAGAAAAACAGCTATAACGGTTTTCCATATACGGCCCCCTATTTGGGGGAAATACGGTTTCATACTTTATCGTAGATACCTTTCAGTGTGTGCTGTGCTAAAATATGCCGTTCCATTTTGTGATATAGCTCATTCAGGTGAAATCCCGTTTTCAGATCCAGTAGACAGTCCAGCGCGAAAACGTGTAGCTCATAAGTATGAGCCTGATCTGGCGGGGTCATTCCCCCATAGAAACAAGACATTTCCTTACTCTGGCTATTTCCTTGAACGCTCGTCCAGCTATTGCAACCCTGTACGAAATCGAAGGCTGTCTGGCTCTCATTTTCTTTCAGCTCAGGGCGGGTAATATTAGCCGCCAGCCAGTGAATCCACACAAAGCCGCCTGTTACCGGGTATGCATCCTTATCTTCTAAAATAATGGCATAGGATACCGTTCCCTCCGGTGCATCCACGATTTTGAACGGCAGGGAATAAGTCGGAACGCCATTTTCATTAAACTGTGTTCCACGCCCACCGTATTGATCCTGAATGATACCGTCAACAATTCCTGTACTTGTCACAATCATGTTTCCACCTCCATGTAATTTTTATCAATCCCATCATAACCACATGGAGCGCAGGAGTAAATTACCCACTTTTTCGTAGGTATTATTCAGGAACTACTTCCTTTTCGATTAACAGGGATTCTTTCCCCTGCTCCTTCAGATACTCAATTCCGATATGCTGCATGATTTTCAATGCCTCTAAAAGTTCCCTGCCTGGTCCGTCGGTCAGAAAATATTCTACGTGGAGAGGGTAGCCCTCAAAATTTTTCTTACCTACAAATCCAAAGTCAATCAGCTCATTTAACTGTTCCAGCAGCATCTTCTGTGAGATTCCTTCAATATCCCGCTCTAGTTTTGAAAGAGAGGTAGGACCAAGGCGCAGCCGCCACAAAATGATCGGCTTCCATTTTCCCTTCATCATATCGTGGACTAATTCTAATGGACAGGTGAATTCTTCGCGTATTTTCATAATACCAACACTTCCTTTGCCTCCTATCTTAACTTAAAGGCCCAGTTTTCTCAATCCCCCGTTCCTCAAAAACTTTTCTTGCCACAAAGATTGCATTCAGCACTTTAGGAAATCCGGTATATGGGATACACTGCAGAAATGTTTCCACTATCTTCTGCGGCGTTACCCCCACATTCAGCGCCCCGTTGATATGCACCTCAAGCTGCGGCTCGCATCCCCCGGCAGTCAGCAGGCTAGCTATGGTGATGATTTCTCGTTCCTGTAGACTTAGCTCCTTGCGGGTGTAAATATCGCCAAAGGCAAATTCAACAATAAACCGCCCCAGGTCAGGCGAAATGTCCTGAAGGGACTGAATCACAGCTTCACCACCTGCACCGTCAATTCTCTGTAACTGTTCCATACCGTTTTCAAATCTTGTTTTCTCCATTTGCGTTATCCTCCTTAAACGATTACAATATAACCGTATTACTTAGACTATACTGTAAGTCAAGGACTTTTTTCAGGATAACTATTGAAATTGCTAAGAGGAGATAAGTACATGACCATTGGAACACTATCAAAAGCAGCCGGAATCAGTGAATATACTTTGCGGTACTACGAAAAGAAAGGGCTGATACGGGTAGAGCGGGATTCTTCCGGCAGACGTTGTTATGCAGACAGCGATATTGCATGGGTGGAATTTTTACAAAGGCTGAAGGATACCGGTATGATGCTGAAAGATATTAAAAAATATGCAGACCTCCGTTATGAAGGAAATAAGACCATGCCTGAAAGACTGGCCATGCTCCGGGCGCATCGGAAGTATGTGCTGAATCAACAGGCCAGATGGGCAGAATACCTTCAGAATCTGGATGATAAGATCAGTTTTTATAAAACTGCAATCACAGAAGAAAAAAATGACACAAGATAAGCAGATAATCCAAACTTTTTCCTGCTTTATTCCGGTGTTCCTTCCAAATACTGCTCTCCCCAGCTGCACATCTCGTCCAGAATGGGAGCCAGGCTTTTTCCGAAATCCGTAAGGGAATATTCAGTTTTAGGCGGCACCACAGGATATACCTTCCGGTAAATCAGGCCGTCCTTTTCCAGTTCCCGAAGCTGCTGGGCCAGCATTTTGTCCGTAGCCTTCGGCATCAGCCTGTGCAGTTCACTGTACCGCAAGGTTTGATTCATCAGATGCCATAAAATCACTGCTTTATATTTTCCTCCAATAAGCTGTATGGTCGCCTCTACCGGACAGGTAAACCCCTTGCATTTTATCTCCATAAGATCATCTCACTTTCTTTTTGGGTAGTATCTACCTAAAATGTGCGTTCTTGCTGAATGATTTGTTTTGGATATAATTATAGTATAGGTTAACCTAAAGTACAACAAAAATGGAGGAAGAAAGATATGAGTATATTAGACATTGCAAAGAGCCGCTATTCGGTAAGAAACTATACCAATCAGCCTGTAGAAGATGAGAAGCTGCATAAAATCCTTACCGCTGCACATGTTGCGCCCACGGCGGCCAACCTGCAGCCGGTGCACATCATAGCAGTCCGCAGTGAAGATGGCCTGTCTCGTATTGCAAAGGCTGCAAACATCTACCACGCACCTTTGTCTCTGATTGTCTGCGCTGATAAGTCCAAGGCCTGGACACGCCCGTTTGACGGCATGAAAACAACGGACATTGACGCCTCTATACTGACTGACCATATGATGCTGGAGGCAACGGAACTGGGACTTGGTTCCGTCTGGATCTGCTATTTTAAGCCCGACGTGCTGAAAAAAGAATTCCAGCTTCCTGAGCATCTTGAACCAATCAATATCCTGGCAGTCGGTTATACGGATGAAACACCTGCAAGTCCGGAGCGCCATTCCACTGCACGGATTCCATTAGAAGAACTGGTGTCCTATGAAGCCCTGTAATCAGCTGATAAAGTATCCCTCCAAGCCGGCAGGTCTGGAGGGATATCAGCGTCTATAACGGCAGCGCTTTGCTATGAACAAACTTCGTTTTCGCTGTATTCAAAAACAAATCCCCTGTTGGCAGGCTCCAAGGATACATCCCCCTTATCAGGGGCAAACCGTTAATCAATCATAAATAGTTCAGGTATGTTTTTTCTGGTGCTTCGATATGAAAAGATAAAGCAAAAACCAAGCGACACAATGAACCGCAAGGATGACCATATCTTTGCCTGCGGCTGCTACACTGCCATTTGCCAAATCCATAATTCCCTCAAAAGTGGCGCTGGACGGGATAATGTAGCAGATGTACGAGAGGACGTTATTTTCCACTCCTGTTAGGTAGTACAATATCGGAACTGCCATGAATACGATCATCACAATTTTAATGTAAACCACGCCTACCATCAGCCCCTCCGAGATACGGCCAATAAACAGACCAATCAAAGCCGATACAAAGGCCGATAAAACAATCAGCGCCAGCATGGCCGCCGCCCCAGCAGGGGACAGCCGGAAGCAGATCGCTGCCGTTACAAGCGCAGACAAACTGCCAAATACAAAGCCGATAAAGATTTTCTGAAGCACATATTGTCTAGCTGTCATCGGCAGTATTTCATTGATCAGCGCAACACCATCCTCCTTCTCGGAAATAATGTTCATTGCATTAAAGGTACAGCCCATGAACATGGCCACGATCAGCGTTATCGCCACAAAAATGTTTTGATAGCTCGCCAATATGTCAGGCCGTTCTAAAATCTGTACGTTTTCCTGTGCTGCTGTTTCCCGTTGTTGATAGAGTGCCGGGAGTGTACCCGCCGTCTGCTGCCACATTGCTAATTCATCGCCGGATATAACGGTTTTAATATCATTCCCCTCCATTTCCACGCCAATTACATTGGTAGAGGGTTCCTTGATTGCCGACATCAATTCTTCCCACGTCTGATAAACTGTAACAGAGCCGTACCGTTCCAGCCAACTCTCTGTTTCCGAAGTGGCATCGTTGGCAATCATGCCAAACTGAAATTCTCCCACAGAAGAAAGGTCAATGGAGCCGACAAAATTGAGTGCTATGGCTACCACGATAGGCAGAAGAAATGACATGATGCAAAACTTATCTTTCCTGACGCTTTTTAGTTGATAGATCAATCCTTTCATTGTCAGCCCTCCTTTCCCATTTCTTTACGGAACGCCGCTTCAACCATGACAAAGAGCAAACTGATTGCACATACCGCACAGATATAATAAGCGGGGCTTGTAACGGGCGTACCGAAAAATGCGTTTTTCAGCCCCATGTACACATGGTAAAATGGATGGTAGTTGATCCACGCCATTTTGATTGAGGTATTGGCTGCCAGAAAAACGGGGGTTGCTGCAAAGAGTGCAATGACCAGATAGGCCAGCGAAAATTGCCTGAAATCTTTTAGCAGCATCGTACAACCAAAGCCCACCAACGCCATAATCAGGGAGAGGATCGCAGTCTGTATCAATACGGCAGGCATCATGCTTGCCGCCCCCATCGGCCCCACATTGAATACGGTCATCAGGGCCGCAAACGCCAAATCCGTCAGCAGGAAGAGAAAGACCTTAGAAAATACAAACAGGCTCTTGTAAAGCGGCATAACGGCATGGACACGGATCACGCCCATCTGCTTTTCTTTGAACAGGACAGACGCAATCCCCAAAAAGCCTACGGCAACGATCTCAATAAAGAGCAGTTCACAGGTAATCTCTCTGCGCTGCTTCATTTCCGGGGTATTGTTACCCACTGTTTCCGGCACATATTCCCCGTTAGCGTGAAGTAAAGACAGGGCATAATCCGCCCTATGACGGTCTGCCTTTTCCGTTGCCGCATAGAGTATGACATTAGGCTTGCCGTCACTTAAATCGATCCCCACGCCGTTGGTATCCTTGGAAAGCGACGCATCCAGTTCTTCCAGAGAGGCTACGGAATGGATAAGAGGGGAAACCTCGCTCTGTATTCCTGCCGGGTCATAGAGATATACATTGTAAAGCTCGGCGTGCATAAAATTCAGATAGCCAAAGTTAATGAACAATGTATAAAGCAGAAGCGACCCCAGCGCCACAAAGAAAAATTTCCCGGAAACCATCATCCGGCAATCCTTTTTGAATAGGGAATATAGGCTTTTCCACATCAAGACAGCCTCCTTCCCGTATATTGGATAAACATATCCTCCAATGTCGGCTCCTGTGAATGGATACTGATAATTTCATCGTGGGCAAAGGGAATACCAGCCTCAAGCTCGGGCGCTTCAATCGTCTTTTCTTCCCGCCGTCCCTGATATAGATAGTCAATCACAATGCGATGGTTGCTGTTCTGCTCTTTCAAGTTCTTAGGGGTGTCCAGCGCCATAATGCTGCCATTGGAAATAAACGCTACACGGTCACAGAGCAGATCGGCATCAAGCATGTTGTGGGTCGTTAGAAATACTGTCGTGCCTTTCTTACGTTCTTCCTCTATGATTTTGCGGAACAGGACAGCGCCGGAGGGGTCAAGCCCACTGGTCGGCTCGTCCAGAAACAGTAACTTGGGGCTGCTGATCAGCGCCCGCGCCATGCTTGCCCTCTGCCGCATCCCCTTTGAGTAGGACGAAACCGGCTTTTTCAAAAAATCCGGCTTAAATTCCAATTCCTCCAAAACTTCTTCAATACTCCGCAGTTGCTCCTTGGGGTAGAAAGAAGAAAAATATTTGAGATTGTCAACGGCGCTTAAATTTGCGTATAGGTAGGGAAACTCAAACAAAACGCCAATCTTCTGAAAAAATTCCTGCGTGTGTGCCGTAGAAATATCCTGCCCAAATAGGGACACTTTGCCGCCGTGTCCTTTCAAAATCCCGGTCAGGATTTTTTGAGTCGTTGACTTCCCGGAGCCATTCGGCCCCAGAAAGCCAAAGATTTCCCCATCGTTCACAGTGAAATTCAGGCCGTGTAACACCTGTTTGTCTTTGCCATAAGAAAATGTCAAATCTTTTACTTCAATCACTCATCATCACCCCATTTTCCGTGCTGCTCTTTTTTCTTGTCTTGCTGGCGCTTGCTCCACCATTTCATAAACTTGACCTTAAAGGGGATGGAGATTGCCAGCACCGCCACAATCACCAGCCACCAGTACCATTCCAAACCTAAAAACGTCATAACAAAACCCTCCTTTGTCTGTGAGGGCTGATTGCCCTCTTGTTGAGATGAATTTATGAAAATGCGGTGAAGTTGGTGTGAGGCCAGTGTGAAATTGGCGTGAAATCTTCAAAAATAAAACGGCCCTGCTTTGAACAAAAACAGAACCGTTGATAGAAAAATTATTTAATTGACGAAAGGAATAGAAAAATAAAATTGGACGCCATCAGAACAATTTTTTACGCCGAACTCCAATTTCTGCATGGATAAAATTTGTGCAACAATGGCAAGCCCCAGCCCCGAACCGCTGTATTTGGAATTGCTATTCCGGTAGAATTTCGCCCAGAGCTTTGGCAAATTCTCCTGCGGTATTTGAGGGCCTTGATTATAGATGGAAAAACGTAATGCGCCCTGCTGTTCCCGCAGGGATAGTTTTAAGACACCTCCTGGTTGGACATTTTTCTTAGCGTTGACGATCAGGTTATCTAAAACTTGTTCCATGCGGGCCTTATCTGTATAGACATATACCTTGTGTTCGGGCAGTTCATATTGCAATGTAAAATTGGCGTCCGGCACGTCAATCAACAGCCGTCCAGCGACAGTTTCCACAAATTCCACAAAGTCAAATCGTTCCGGGACAAGCCGGGTAGCCCCGGTTTCCAAAGCGGATAAATCTAAAAGTGTTGTTATCAATCCGCTCATTCGTTCCGTTTCCGTGATGATGATCTCTGAATACTTTTGCTTTTTGGCCTCGTCAGGTTCGTCCTGCAAGCCCTCGGCATAGGCGCGGATCACACCCAGCGGAGTTTTCATTTCATGGGAAAGCTGATCTACCAACTCTTTTCGCTCGGCCAGTAACCGCCGCTCCTGTTCCACATCTTTTTCAAGCCGCGTATTTGCCGCCTCCAGCTCCGCAAGGGCCCGTTGCAGATTATCGGCCATTGTATTGAGGCTTACGGCCAATTCCCCAAATTCATCATTGGTCGTTATGGTACATGGGGCAGCAAAATCAAGTTTTGCCATCTTCCGGGCCGTTTGATTGAGTTTAGAGATGGGCTTTGAAATAAAGTACCCCATCAATAGGTCAATCACTACAATCAACAACGATACAAATACCAGCCAGACAACAAATGAAGTATCCGGGGCGAATGGCAGCTTTGTTGAAAAGATATAGGAAAGGATTAGAATTAGACCGGCAACCTTGGAAGCCAGAAGTATCTTTTTTCGTACTGTATGGACGTTCATATTATCACCGATTTTCATACTGTTACCTCGAATTTATAGCCAGAGCGTATAAGGGTGACGATGTGTTTCCCTTCATCGCCTAACTTCTGCCGCAGGGTTTTGATATGAGTGTCTACCGTGCGAGTATTTCCCTCGAAGTCATAGCCCCAAATCCTGTTGAGCAGTTGGTCACGGGTGAAAATTTGTCCGGGATTTGCCATGAAGAAATACAACAGTTCGTATTCCTTATGGGTGAGCGTGATTTCCTGCCCGTCTATAAATACTTTGTGAGAGGACGGCACTACTGTTATTTTCCCGAAGCTCAATGCGTCCAACGGAACGGAGGATGAACGGCGGAGCAGGGCGTTTGTTTTTGCAACCAGCACTTTAGGACTGAAAGGCTTTGTCATGTAGTCGTCGGCTCCATACTCATAGCCTTTCAGTTTATCGTCCTCACCGCTTCTGGCCGTCAGCATGATAATAGGCATATTACTCATTTCCCGCGCCATTTTGCAGACGGAAAATCCGTCCAAATGAGGCATCATCACGTCCAATATCATCAAATCCATTGGATTATTTTTCAATACCATTAAAGCGTCCACGCCATCGTCAGCGGTGAAGCAGGTATGTCCGCCACGCTGCATATATGCGGCAATGATGTCCTGCATATTCTTTTCATCTTCAACAATCAAAATATTCGCCATAGAAAATCACTCCTTTCCATCGTTAGTGCTTTTATAGCGTCTGTCAACTGGCTTTTGCGCGTCCTTTGGCACAAGCCAGATTGTCGCCACCTTTACAGCGCCGGGAATACGGCCACCGGCGCAATAATAATTCACCCAGCGCGGGGACACGCCCCATTTCTCACCAGCTTCTTTCAAAGTCATATATTTATACCGTATATCCAACAGAATACATTATAGTTCTATTACACAAATAACACAAGCAGGGCACTGCTAATAAACACCTTTGCCTGCTGGAAATATGAAAAACTCCCAAGGGATATCTATTCCCCTGAGAGTGAATTTCACTAAAATAGATTTTTTCTCTGTTTATGGTGCGGCATGTTCCACTTTGCCATGAACAAACTTCGTTTTCACTGTATTCAGTTCCTTGTGCAGATGCACCGCCATAAACGCAGTGATGACAGCAGATAAGATATCTGCAACCGGCTGGGCATAAAGCACTCCGTTAATCCCCATGACCGTTGGAAGGAGCAGAATCACAGGCACAAAACAAATCCCCTGCCGGCAGGCTCCAAGGATACATCCCTCTTTTGCTTTTCCCATCACAAGGAAGAGGAAGGAATATACAGTATAAAAACCAAAAAGGATGAAAGAGAGGCCGTTTGCCCGCAGAGCGGCAGCGCCGATACGTACCATTTCACTGTCTCCTTTTGTAAACAGGGTCATAATCTGCGTAGGGAATACTGCGGCAGCCAGACCAAACACTGCGCAGAATATGGTGGACCAGAGAATAGAGGTCTTAATCGCTTCCTGCAGGCGGTCAAACTTTTTCGCCCCATAGTTGAACCCGGCGATTGGCTGGAAGCCTTTCAAAAAACCGAATACGATGAGGCTTCCCATAGACATGATTTTGGTGAGGGGCCCCATTGCAGCCAGTGCAGAACCGCCGTATTCTTTTGCCCCATTGTTGATCATACCAATGGAAAGACTGGTTAAAACCTGGAATAGCAGGGTGGGAATCCCGATTTTTAGAATCTCGGACATGATTTCTTTGGAATAGCAGCATTCCCTGATACGGAAACTGAATACGCTCTTTCTGCCAAAGATATAGCACAAATAGACGACTGTGGAAATCATTTGCGAAATGGCTGTAGCAATGGCCGCTCCCATCACTCCAAGGTCAAGCACATAGATGAAAACCGGATCTAGTCCCACATTCAATACAGCGCCGGCCATCAGCGCACACATGGCCGTTTTGGCGGCGCCTTCACTGGACACAATATTGTTCATTGTGACGTTGAACACATTAAAAATCGAAAATGTGATGTAAATACCGGCATAGGAGAGCGCATAAGGCATCACACTCTCAATTGCGCCCAGTTGTTTTAAGATTGGCTTTAAGAAAAGGATGGAACCCAGAATAAGGATTGCTCCCACCAGGACGCTGCTGTACAGGGCTGTACTGGCTACCTTATCCGCCGTTTTCTTGTCGCCTCTTCCAAGAAGCCTTGAAAGATAAGCAGCGGCTCCATTCCCAAACAGCAGACCCAGTCCCACAATTACCTGCCCCAGGGGGAAGGCCACCGTGACTGCACCCATCTGGTCGGTTCCCAGTCCTCCCACAAAGTAGGTATCCGCCAGATTGTACAGTGCGTTGATCAGCATGCCCATCATGGTGGGAAGTCCAAGCGCCAGCAGTGCCTTCGGTATCGGCGCATTTCCCAACAGCTCCATTTTTTTGTTTGGTTGCTCCATAATAAATCTCCTTTCACTTGACATGAGTTGTAAAATACATTACTATAAATTATAGTAATATTGTGACGATACCCATACTACTATAATTTATAGTATATGTCAAGTAAAAGGAGGAACTTATGGCAGCCATTGATTTAATTGTTCTGGGAATTTTAAAAAAAGAATCCTTGAGCGCTTATGATATTCAGAAGCTGGTGGAGTACCGGAATATTTCCAAGTGGGTAAAAATCAGCACCCCATCCATATATAAAAAAGTAATTCAATTAGAGAAAAAGAACCTGGTCAAAAGTAATATTGTAAAGGAAGGGAAGATGCCGGAAAAGGCAGTATATTCTCTGACAGAAGCCGGAGAACGGGAATTTGAACGGCTCATGCTGGAGATTTCAACCAAACCGATTCACTTTTTTCTGGATTTTAATGCGGTCATCGTAAACCTTTCAAGCCTCTCTCCGGAAAAGCAGAAGGTATGCCTGTCAGATATCAACAGCAAGGTAAAAGAGTTAAAATCTTATATAGTGGAGAACCTGGCTGTCAAAGAAATTAATCCGGATATCCCGCCGGAAGGAATCGCTGTTCTAAAGCAGCAGCTTGTCCTGGCAGAGACCATAGAGACATGGATTGCCTCACTGAAAGAAAGTCTTGGGGAACTACCATAAATCAATTTCGATGGAAAAAACTTGTTTTATCTCTCAGAGGACTTATCATTCCTCTGAGAGTGCTTCAAACTTATAACCAACACCACGTACCGTAAGAATATACCTTGGATGCCGGGAGTCTGGTTCCAGCTTCTTTCGCAGGCCGCGGATGAGGCAGTAGATGATATTGTCCATATCACCTTCCGCCCATTCCCCGTAGATCCCATGATAGATCTGCTCCTTCGTAAATACCCATCCAGGATGTTCAGTTAGTAAAAATACTAATCTGTACTCATTTGGCGACAAAGAAATTTCTTTGTTACCCCGGAACACCTTCCAGTAATTCGGAAAAATCGCTAACCCTTTAAAGCTTTTGCCTGAAAAAGTATTTGTTTCTCCAGGGTACTTTCCAAATATGCTGTGGAGTGTTTCTACATCCTGCCTTTTTCTCTCATTTATCTGAACTAACGTAGTTCTGTCCAATTTTATTCCCTCCCTCTTGTTTTTCCGGGCAACCTGGCTCTTAATACGCTATCAATCACGGCTGTCCCATACAAACCGCCAGTATTTCAAATTGAGCAATGCCACCATTCCAAAGGCTATTATATGGCTGATTAAGACATTCAATCCATTCTGCAGAGGGAGTATTCCCGGCAGGAAGAATACGGAGCAAATTAGAATCAGTCCCCCAAAAAACTGCAGAGGCTTTATTTGCACTTCTTTAAAATATCTGATGGATGTTATAACCAGCAATACAATTCCCAGTGCAAAAACCGTTATCCAATAATAGCCGGATAAACCACTATTATAATAACCAACATAGCCAGAATAGCCTGTGATTAGGAAAATATACCCTAGCCAACGGCAACATAGCAGTTTCGCATTGTTTCCTTTTTCTCTCTGCTTGTGTTGTTGTGTCACCTGTTCCACATGATGTTTCTGCGGATCAATCAGTTCTGACAGGCTGATATGGAATATCTCTGCCAATTCTATAAGATTTTTTGTCGTAGGTTCACTTTGGTCGGTTTCCCACTTTGATACCGCCTGCCTGCTGACGCCTAACTGTTCGGCAACATACTCTTGTGACAATTTCAGTTCTCTTCTTTTTACTTTGATGTTCTCGCCTAATGACATATTCAGCTCCTCCTTGCCACAATTTTATAAAAAATGTCCGTTGCGCACCACCAACTATATGTCAACTATCAGTTGCAGTCGCTTCTTTTTTGATTTATCTTACCAACTCCAAATACCACTGTAAATGCAACACCCGTGTTAATATTTTTAATTTTATATGACAGGCCATGATGTTCTAAAATCGTCTTTACAATATATCAGTCCAAACAGCTCCTTCGGGCTTTTTCCTTACGAGATAATTTCATATCCTCCCATATGCCATTAGAATCTGCATTTTTATTCTGCCGTTGGCAAATCGACAGATAGCTTACTGCTTTCCCCATTTTTTGATGTCTCAATCCGCCCATGTGTGGAATTGATATAGATCACCGCATAGCACATTGCCCGTTCCATTTCCGAGTATTCTAACTCCGCCAGGCATCCGGTTCCATAGCGGGAAAGCTGTTCCTCTGTCAGTCCACAGCCAGCAAACACTACCTTTGATCCCTCTGCCATTATAGACAACTTACTCCCGTTTGGTTCCCGGACTGCAGTTCCAAAAAACAGGGCACATAACGCCAAGTGCATATAGGAATTGTCAATGAGAACATTTACTGAAAAAGCCTCTTTGGGGTTTATTCGGACTTCATAGCCCCTTCTGCGCAATGCGTCTTCCAACTCTTCATAGATATTGATACAGACTGTGGCAAGATTATACAGTTCCGCCTCTGCTTCAATGACAGGCTGCTGGTATAGTTTAAGCCAACTTTGAATAATTGCCGGCAGCTGTTCAGGTTTCTGTATTGGCTCGACTATGGCAAACCCGTCTAACTTGCTGTCTGCCGTTTCTATATACTTTGGTAAAGCAGAAGCATCTTCCTTTTTTTCCTGTACTATAGTCGTACCGCCTGCCATAGAAACGTAGAGAATACGTCCAATGCCAGCTAAAGCCAGTACATAAAGCAGATAAATCCCCACATTTGTCATGTAATAACTTAATATTCCATACTCATTTCCTGCTACCTGCAGCTGCTTTTGTAAGATTAGGTTTGCAACATAAGCATGGCAGTTCCATGCCGAGTAGACTGTATAAAGCAGCAATAAAGCAGCCGCCACATAAAATACAAAGTATAATCCCATCCGTTTCTTTGATCTCATACGACTTTCCCCCGTTTTGTCCCAGTCTGAACCGTGCGCTCCAGTACCTGTACCTCTCCTCGTTTCAGGCGGAATACCACGTCTGCCTGTTTCGCAAGCTCATTGGAGTGTGTGACCATAACCACGCATTTCTGCATCTTATGGGCACATTCGATCAAAATATTTGTAATCCCCGCCGCCGTTTCTTCATCCAGATTCCCCGTCGGCTCGTCGGCCAGAATGACCTTCGCATCCGATGCCAGCGCGCGGGCAATGGCTACCCGCTGCTGCTGGCCGCCGGAGAGCTTCAGCACATTCCGCCTGCTTTCTTCCGCGGTAAGTCCTACCCGTTCCAATATGGGCAGTGGGGGAAGTTTTGAGGTCAATGCCACATTTTCTTTCGGCGTTAAATAATCGATCAGATTGTAGCTCTGAAAAATAAAAGCTACGTTATTCTTTCGATGGGCGGAAAGCCCTGCTTTTTCAATATCCTGCCCGTCATATAAAATCTGTCCGTCAGAAGGGCTGTCCAGTCCGCCCATGAGAGAGAGCAGGGTTGTCTTTCCACAGCCACTGGGTCCGAGGATAGCGTACATTTTCCCCTCCTCGATGGACAGGCTTACGCCCTTTAATACTTTCCGTTTATTCTCATAGGCATATCCAACATTTTTAAGTTCCATAATATTCATAATAACTACCTCATTTCTTTTTGTTTTTGCTGTTAATATTGAGACTACTCCATCTGCGATAAGATCTCTTTCGGCTTCAACCGCATGGCAGAGATGCAGGATACCAGCACTGCCACAAGCAACAGGACACTTCCGATACTTATCACAAAAATGAAATGCTGTGGTGTGACGATTACATTTTCTGCTGTCCTGCCAAATAGTGTGCCAAGTGTTCCTGCAGCCTGCTTACTGGCCAGGTACGCCAGAGGAAATGCGACAACCGCTATCAAGAGGGTTTCTATCGCATACTGTAAGATGACAGCAGGCTTTGCAATCCCAACCGCAAGCAGGATGCCCAGTTCCTTTTTTCTGCTGCGTATGGACATTGACAAAATCAGAATCATCAGCACCATGCTCACAACCGTAATCAAAACAATCAGCGTGGTAATCAGCGTACTCGTATCCGAAACGGTATTAGAGATACGCTCATACACTTCATTGTTGACTGTGATATAGTAGGAATCCCAGTCAATGGATTTGCTGCTCTTTACTTCCTGCACAATGCTTTCCAGTTTAGCAGCATCGGAAACAAAGAAATCCACGGAACTGATACCATTGCCCTCTGTGGCGGTATAAGGGGCAAGGACTTCGGACATGGTATCCATACTTACAAAGATGTAGTCCTCATAATCATAGTAAGTCGATGGTCTTGCCATAGTTGCCTGCACATCGTCATCATCAGCAAGGACCTCGTATAATCCTGCGATTTTACATTCTACCAATGGGTCGCTGGGATTACCATTTTTGATCTCAATCGTATCGCCGACAGAAAGGTTGTGTTTTTCGGCCACATCTTTGCACAAAAGAATTCCGTGTCCCTTTCCAGACACATGATTCCCGTCTGTGAGCTGCAATGCTCCAGAGAGAAATAGCGGCGAATATTCCGAATCAAAACATCCTGTTCCGTAAAACAGATCAGCAGTATATTCTTCACCGTCCATTACTTTCATCGGACTGTCATTGTTGAAAAGATTTACAATCGTCCATTTTGCGGTGTTGTATGACTCAATCCCGTCAACAGCGGAGATCTCCTTAATCATCTCATCCGTAATGGGATTTAATGTGTAACCGTTATTAGAGGTAACTGTGAAACTCGCTCCAGTCACTCCGCGAAGTTCCTCCGTCTTTTCCTCCTGTGCATCGGCAATCGCAAGCCCCGACAGCACCAGCGTTGTGATGGACAGAAGCAGACAGAATAGGAGCAGCGTCTTCTTCCATTTTCGGATGGTATATAAAATTGCTCTTGTTCCTAAGTTCATTGCTTAAACCTCCTTACTCCATTTGAGAGAAAATCTCTTTCGGTTTCAACCGCATAGCAGGGATACAAGAAATCAATACTGCCGTAAGCAACAGGACACTTCCGATACTTATCACAAAAATGAAATGCTGTGGTGTGACGATTACATTTTCTGCTGTCCTGCCAAATAGTGTGCCAAGTGTTCCTGCAGCCTGCTTACTGGCCAGGTACGCCAGAGGAAATGCGACAACCGCTATCAAGAGGGTTTCTATCGCATACTGTAAGATGACAGCAGGCTTTGCAATCCCAACCGCAAGCAGGATGCCCAGTTCCTTTTTTCTGCTGCGTATGGACATTGACAAAATCAGAATCATCAACACCATACTCACAACCGTAATCAAAACGATCAGTGTGGTAATCAAGGTACCCGTATCAGAAATAGAACTAGAAACACGCTCATACACCTCATCGTTTGCCGTGACAATAAAATTGTTCCAGTTGATAGAATCAATTTTCTGGACTGCTTGAATGATCTGTTCCAGCTTTTGAGGGTCAGAGACAAAGAAATCAGCCGAATCACTTTCTTTCGAGTCCTCATAGTTCACCAACAGTTCTTTCATGGTACCCATGCTTATAAAGGCATAGTTTGAATAATCATAATAGGACGACATATTATAATTGTTCTTTTCGTCTGTCTTATCGGCAACCACATCAAATATGCCGACGATCTCTACATCCTTTGCCGGGTCATTTGCGTTCGGGTCATTGACCGCTTGTATTTTATCGCCTGTTTTCAAATTGTGCTTCTCTGCAAGATCCTTACTGATAAGAATCACATCTTTGTCATCCATAGTTATCTGCCGTCCATCCACAAGCGAAAGTGTATTGGACAAAAATAAGGAACTATATTGAGAGTCAACACACCCATAAGAATAATACTGGCTGTCAACATATTCGATCCCCCGCGGCGTTGTATTTTCCAAGTACCGGTGATCTTCACCGTATAGTGACAAAATGGTGGTGATCGTCGCATTGTAACCTTTGATGCCGTCCGTTTGCGCAATCTTATCCAGCATATCATCTGATAAAAATTCCTGTGTACTGTAGGAACCGCCGCCGCTGCTGCTCCAGCCGCCTGTGGCAGTATTACGGCTGACAGTAAAACTTGCACCGGTAGTGCCCCTCAATTCCTCTGCCTGTTCCTCCTGCGCATCAGCGATCGCAAGGCCAGAGAGCACCAGCGTTGCGATGGACAGAAGCAGGCAAAACAGGAGCAGTGTCTTTTTCCATTTTCGTGCGGTGTATAATACCGCCCTTATTCCTAAATTCATCTTTTACCCCCTAACTCATCTGTGATAAGATACTTTTCGGTTTCATTTTCATAATCGGATATGCGGCAAGTGCTGTAGATGCCAGACAAAGCACCACGCCAAACGTCCACACAATCGCATAATCCGCTGCGGAAATCTCCACCACAACTTCTGAAAGTCCTAAGTCTTGTCCGGGCTGCCCCTTTGTTTCTGAGGTCCCGGTCAAATCCACCGTCTCATACCTTTCCGCCGTAACCTGTGAAAGCAGCTTGCTTCCAATCTGCCCGGAAATGGCTGTACTTGCCCCATAAGAGAGAAGCAGGGCTACAGCGGTCACCATAAATACCTCAATCAAAAACTGAAACAGTATCGTACACTTTGAAATGCCCATTGCGAGATAAATGCCCGTTTCGTGAACACGTCCCCGCAGCCGCAAGGTCATAAACAGGGCAAGCACTAAAAAGCAGATCACTGACACCACTGCAATGGCAATAAAAACAATGTTCTGCAAACCCTTTAAAGATTGCTTTGCATTTTGGTAGTCCTTATCATAACGGGTCAACGTACATTTCTCCCAATTTACACCGGGGATCTTTTGTACCTGTTCCATGATGCGTTCCAGCTCATCGGGGTCATTCACATAGAAATCCCCATATTGCACACTTGTTTGATCCTTTGCTCCATAGATCAGATAAGAAGCGGTGGAGAGGTCGGTAAACACGATATTCTCGTACAGGTCATAAGATGGGGACATTCCGGCAGCATCCTGTTCTTTTGTGTTTGTAAAAATTCCCGCCACCGTCACGGGAACAGCATTGCCGTCATCCGTAATAGCTCCAAGCTGCATGGTATCGCCTACTGCTAATCCATTCCTCTTTGCAAACTCCTCGTGCAGCAATACGGCATTTTTACTTTCGGGCGTCAGAGCGCTGCCCTTGGTCAGCTCAAATCCGCCCTCGGTAAAATAGCTGTCTCTCCCGGAATTGGAATTTGCCACAATCTTTCCTGCATTTTCGTACCCTTCAGGTGTCTGTGCGGCTCCCTCTGTGTCAATCACAAGGCTGTTTCCGTCTGCATCATAGTAATTCGCATACGAATAGGACCGCAGGGCATAATTCCCACTCAAGCCTTCGGTATCAAGAATCTGCCCTAATGCATCCTCTGACAGCCCTGTTTCTAAGGGTTTGGCATTGATGGTAAAATACCCTAAAAGAGCCTTTTTCATATTTGCGTTAGCGGTATCAGTGGCTGATTGAATTGAAAGGCAGGTAAGCATCAATGTTGCCATAACGAGCAAAAAGGCAAGAAGCGTAAATGTTTTTTCTTTTTTTCGCCCTAAGTACAGACACGCCCTTTTCCATAAGTTCATATTGTAATCACCTCCTTCACAAAAATACCGAAGAAAAGTGGAGTTAAGGTGGAGCCTGGGAGTATTTTAGGTGGAGCTGCCTGCAGGATCTAAAAAGCCGGGAGGATTTTCACGAATGAAAACCTCCCGGCTCTGGATAAAAAGTTGTTTTGTTTTATAAGTTATTTCGTTTGCTTGTCTTCCTGTTCTGGTTTAGAAAAATTTGCCGTAAACTGTACGCCGTTTTCGGTATTTTCCATTTTATGCGGGATACCATGATGGTCAAGTATCATTTTTGTGATATACAGACCTAAGCCGCTGCCCCCGCTGTTGCGGCTGCGGGATTTATCTGCCCGATAAAACGGCGTAAATATCCTTTTCAGATCCTCCCTGTCTATGTGGACGCCTGTATTTTCAACACATAGCACCTTGTTTTGCAAGGTCACAAAAACAGCGGCTTTTTTTGGAGAGTAGGCTGCCGCATTACCGATGACATTGGAAAACGCTTTTTCAAGCAGCCGCCCGTCGCCCTCATAATGAAAATCCGGCTGTATATTAAGATGCAGCACCATCTGCTTATCCTCCATTCTGCCTTTTACTCTCTGGCAGCACTTTTGCAGCATCTGGCTGATATTCAAGTCGGAACGTACAAGCTGAAAATCATTGCCGCCCATTCTTGCCGCTGACAGGATTTCTTTTACGATATTCTCCATATCATTGACGGTTTTGACACAATGGCGTAAATAAGCCTCCCTGTCCTTATACTCGCCGACTTGATAGATCATTCCCTCCAGTTCGCCTTTCAGAATGGCGATAGGAGTTTTCAGTTCATGGGATACGGAAGTAAAAAAATCAATCCGCTGTTTTTCCTGTTCCCGCTCCTTTTCGATGTCCAGCTGCAGCTGTTCATTTGCCCTCTGCAGGCTGTCTAAGGCATTGCTTAACCGTGCTGACATTTCATTCAGACTGGATGCTAAAACTCCAATTTCATCTTTTCTGCTTACATCACATTTCCAGGTCATATCCAGCTTCGTCAGCCGTCTTGCAACACCGCATATATTGACAAGGGGCTTTGAGAAGTACCGGGAACAGATAAACGCTCCCAAGACAGAGATCAGGAGTATCACAGCCGCAATGAACGGCACAAGTTTTATCAGTATCTCATAGGACTGTTTAACCGCCACAAGTGAAACAATGGCAAAAAGCTGATAGGTCTGCCCATTCTGTACAAAGGCCGTGGAAAAGGTCACAGAAGGGGATGCTGCAGAAGGAAGCTTATCATTATTTATTTCTGCAAAATTCACAGAGAAGGCATCATTTCCGTTTTCATCTTTGATTTCAACGGAAGCATTGTTCTTCATTGAAAACTCGATGAGGTGGTCAGAGCTGTCCTCAATGCCGTTTCTTTCCAGTATCTCAGCCAGATCCTGAAAATCGGATGTGGCTTGACTTTCAAGCTCGGTCTGATAATTCTTTGGCAGGAAAATCATAACCATACCGTAAATGATGATGCAGCATACCACAAGCAGCGCCAGTATACTGATAAAAGTCTTAGCCCATATACTTTCACTGATTTTCTTTCTCAATCTTATATCCCACCCCTCTTACTGTTTCTATATAATCAACATTTAATTTTCTGCGGATGTTCTTAATATGGGTGTTCACAATCTTTTCATCGCCAAAATAATCATAGCCCCAAATACTGCTCAATAGGTTATCCCTTGAGAATACCCGCCCCTGATTCTCCAAAAGGAGCTTTAAGATCTCAAATTCACGGGCCGTAAGCGATACGGTTTTCCCTTCTGCCAAAACCTCATAGCTTTCTGTATCCAATGAGATTTGCTTGTATCTTATAATTCCGTCATTTTCACCTTCATTTCCGCTTTCTGTCCTGCGCAGCACAGCTTCAATACGCCTTACCACCAAAGGCATTGAAAAAGGCTTTGTAATATAGTCATCCGCCAGAGCGTCAAAACCCTTCATCTGGCTGGCGTCATCATCCAGTGCGGTGAGCATTATAATCGGCGTATCCGTTTCCTTCCGCAATATTTCACATACTGCAAAGCCGTCTACCTTGGGCAGCATAAGATCTAACAGGACAATATCCGGATGGCATTGGCGGAATTTTGCAATGCCCTCAATGCCGTCATCCGCTGTTTCCACCTGATAGCCGTCATCCTCCAAAAAGGCCTTTAATATATTTTGAATTGCTTTTTCATCTTCAATTATCAAGATTGTTTTTGTCATTAGGAACACCTCCGATAATAGCATAGCATACAAAAGTGGAGTTTTTGTGGAGCGGAAGATATTTTTTTATTATATCAGATGGTTTTGTTTACATTGTTCTTCCTGTCAATAGCCAATAGCGCCATGATACAGCCCACACTGCATAACCTTGGCATAGAAAACTTTTGTTCACAGCAAAAAAGCAGCCATCAGTTCGACTGCTCTTGTAACACACATATTCTATTTCAATATTTCCTCCTTATCCGCAAGAAATGAAAAGTAAACCACATCATCCACCTGCAGGCCGGATAATCGGAAATTCTCTTTTTCAGATTCCAGAGCCACATTCTCTGCATCCAGATAATGCAATATTTTCTTGTATTTAAAATCGGCATCTTCGTCTTCCCCATGAAGGCGTACAGTAATCTATTCCGCTTCTTCATCTATTTCCAGAACCGTTCCTATCATATAATAATGATGCGTTGATTTTTCACCGCTTACATTCCTGTCTTTTGCCGACTCTTCAGAAGAGCAGGCAGTACATCCGGACAATACGCATAATATAAACAGAAAACATAGTTTCTTCATTACAGCCTCCTTATCACTTACAAAGCCGGATTAGAAATTGTGGTTTCCCTTTAAAAGCATTTTATCACAAACAGCGCAGATAGAAATAAAGTGTAAACTTTATTATACGCAACCGCTCTCCAGGGTTTTTGTTCCCGTGAAAGCAGTTGGAATTTATATTTTCAAAAAGCCAGGGAAAGTCCTCTATAATCGAGCAGCTTCCCCTGGCATACCTACTTTTAGGATATTACGGCAAGTGCCTGCCTATCCTTGCCCATCTCTGGTTATTCAATCACCCGGTAATACCGAATACACTTCAATGCCTCAATCACCAGTTCCTGATACAAGTCCTCATCGAACCGTCCGTTTACCAACGCATTTTTAATCAGCAGAGGACGGTACATCTCTAAAATCTCATCAATCGCCTCTGCATCTCCCTGCTTTGCCCGGAATAATACTTCTTCAAAACTCATAGTTTTTCACCTCCCATGATCTTGCGAATCTTTTTGATAGCATAGTAGTAGACCCCTTTACACTTAGATTCCGGCTGTGCATTTAAGAGGCTCATCTCACTAAAAGAGCGCTCCTCAAATACATGCTGGTAAATCAGGCGGCGTTCATCTTCCCGTAGGCTCATCAAAGCCTCTATCAGTCGCTGATCCGTCATTTCATTCCAACCGGGATAATTTCCTTCGGCCTCATGGAGCAGGAGCTGTTCGCGTACCTGGTTTTCAAGCAGTTCCTCAAAGACGACTTGATTTTCTACCTGCGAAAAATCTTCAATAGGATTTTCGGTATTGCTTACCTTGATTTTTTTCTCCAGGTAATCCCGGCGCCTCCCCCTAATAAACCCCTGTAAGTAAGAGGTGAATTGATTTTTTACTTTAGATCCTGTATATGTATTCTTTTCATTCATGTTTTTTCCTCCAGAATTTTAAAGGTTGACAGACTTCAAAATCCTGAAGGCGGGGGAGAGCGGCAGCGTTTCTCGACAAAACCCGCCTTATCTCGCCAAACAGAAAGGCCGAACCAGTCAATCGCCGGTTCGGCCCAATGAAAAACCCGTGTGAAATTGTGTGCTACATGAAGCAGTAACAGGAGACATACTGCACATTTTCTTGCCTTCGTTCTCCTAAAGGTGACTGCGATTTTTTTGTGATTTTTACCGTATTCTTCCTTTCATAAGTATTCTGCAAGGTAAGCATTTCTCCTTTGTAAACGCCAAGAAAGCCAAAACACGCATTAAGACGCATATCATAGCGCACCTTAACACGTTTATCTTCATGCCTGTTTAAGGTAGAATATAAGCGTTAAATGAGTTAAGCGAGGTGATACAAATGATGGTTAAAAAAATACTTGGGGATATCGTAAAAGAAGAGCGGCTCCGCCGGAATCTGTCCCAGAATGCCCTTGCTGAACAGGCTCATATATCGTTGCGTACCGTGTCCGATATAGAAAATTACAGAGGGAACCCACAGTTTGAAACGCTCTGTGCCCTGGCTTCTTACCTGGATATATCCATTGATGCGATTATTTATGGCAAAACTCCCTCTGCGGATTCTTCTATGAACCAGCTGATGATAGAATTGGATCAATGCTCCGAAGAATCCAAGCAGTTGGTTCTTGCAGCATTACGTGGAATGTTATCCAGTCTCAATGAAAAGTCCTGACCCGTTCCCCTTATTTAGCCATCATTTTACGATTATAATTTATAAATCTGTGAGATACCTGTGAGTTGTCTGTAAGATTACGCAAATTTCGACAAAAAAACGGCAGTTCCCTTTTCACGTGAAAGTGGAACTGCCTTTGTTATGACTAAAACTTACGGAAAGCCTTGAGTGCATTTTTTGCACTCTGTGCTATTTCCGAATGCAGGATAGCTGGTTCTTCATCTAAGGATGACGGTTCTTTTGTCGGAGAACTTACTCTTGGTACTTGTGAGATGAGACAAGCGTCCAATGCCTTTTTTACCTCCCGCTGGACAATTTCCGCAATAGCGGGCTGCAGGCCGGCTGTCTCCGGATTCACACCGCCGGAACCGTGTGTTTTTTCCATGTAATAGAGGACTGCCGTAGCAATCAGCTGCGCCTTTTCCTCCGTATGATTTAGAATCTCCGTCACCTGCACATGTGCTGGATTTGATTTGTTAAACCCGATGGTAAAGACATATGGATTTTTCTTTGCCATTTTGCTCACTCCTCTGCTTTTGACATTAAGTAGAGAATCCCGTAACCATCTGCATTCGCCCGCAGGTCTTCAATAAACAGATACTGCCCGAGGCGGTCTGTCTTTTCAATAAACCGTTTTAACAGCTTTGACCCTCCGCCGATAAAAACCACATAGGACGTCCGGGTATCAATTCCCCGTTCACGGATGCTGTGAAGCAGATCCACAACAAATCCCTGTACCTTATCCTCCACAGCCCTTACGATGGTATCTTCATAATATTGGGTATCCCCTTTTACGATACTGTCAATGTCGGCTTCTTCCAGCAGAAGGTCATGCTCGCTGTTGATATCTGAGATAATCTGGTTATACATGGTAATGATGCCCATTTCCAGGGAGTCACAATAGTCCATATCCGGATTGCCAAACCGCATCAGCAGATAATTTGCCGTAAACCCTCCAATATCAATCCCGACAACCTTCGGTACTTTTACCAGTTCCTCATACCGGGTCACCAGGGCTGCGAAATCCTGTGGGAATGCCATGGTATCCTGAATGACGATATGGTATTTCTTACCATTGTAATCCAGCTCCTGCACCTTCCCGGTTCCCTTAAAAAAGGCTTCATACTTCTCACACAGTTCGGCCATATGCTTGGGCGGCAGGCCAATCGGTAATTGAATCTGAACCACATCCTCTGGCTGGATCTCTTTTTTTCGTTCCAGCTCTTTAGCAATCGCAAACAGGGTCAGTATGAAAAATCGGGGATCTTTCGTTTTATCCCTCTGGTAGGGAATCCTTTTCTCTGAAAGAGTGTAATACTTCCCCTCATATTTCAGATAATCCTCGCCCCGGCTGGGTTTTCTATCCAGTAGATTTAACCCTGTCGTGAAAATTAAATTTCTGGTTTTCATATTCCGGTTCCCATGATCTACCGGAACGGTCAGTGTTTTTATCATAAAGCGTCACTCCTTTTTTCTTGATACTTATACTGTACGTACAAGCTGCGTAAAGAGCATCCATCTATCCGAAAATTCTGCAAATCAGAAAAAAAGGGCACCAGCTTATCGTGCCAGCGCCCAGATTCTTCCATTATGCCGCTTCATCCCCAAAATAGTGCCCAAATAGCTCCTGGTACCGCTTTTGTTCCTCCAAAGCCAAAGGCCTTAGATATGAAGTTCTGGACCACAGAATCAATTCCTCTTCCTCCACATAATAGTCGCCTTTCGGAAGAAATTCCCCTCCAGAATATCTCGGTGTGCTGGGCTTTAGGATTGACTCGGTTTCCTTTTTTGTCGTTGCTTCCATGAGGTACTTTGCTTTTTTGCAGAATACGGCCTCCACAAGTTCGGATTTGAAGCCGTCTTCTTCATAGATGGCAACAAGCCTTCTTAATTTCCTGAGAGCCTCAAATCTCAGCCAGAATATTTTTTCCGTCAGCTCTGCATCAGCTATTAGGTCGGCAATACAATTCATATATGCAAAAGCAATCATTTTTCTACTCCTTTGTGCCAATGGCTGTCTGATTCATCAATTTTCCATGTACTAAAAACCGGTGCTCCCTGCTGGTATTGACACAGGTAGACAGGGATACGATTTTATCTGCAGGGCCCGCCGTTATTCCGGTATCATAAAGCGCATAAGAGGTGACGGTTTCCAGAAACGTGGCAAAATCTTCCTGCTCCGGAAACGAGTAGGTGTAACCTGCACTACCAGCCCGGGCGGTATAACAGGAAAAAATCTGGTATTCCAAACGGTATCCCGGAATATACAGATAAAAGCTGGGATACTGACGGTACAGATTTTCATCCTGATATTGCTCCAGGGTTCCGAACATACTTCCATTTTTCATGTTATGACCGTATATAATGGTATTTTGTCCTGTAAAATCCGGCTGGCTATGATAGTCCATGAAAATACTCCCATTGATATTTGCCTTGCCGTTAAAGAGATGGGACAGGTAATAGGAATTGTCCGTACCCCGGACAACCGGATAGCTGATGTCCAGCGCCGGAATCTGAATCCAGGCTGCCACATCTGGGTTGATTGCCTGAAGTTCTTCAAAATCCACCTGAAGGAATTGAAAATCATCCGGGGGTTCCTCCGTCATTTGTGAGTCCGGCTCATCCGCATTTTTTTCAGGCCCAGCCTCATCTGCAAAATTCTGCAGTTCCTCATAAACCTTGTCTCCTTGTTGGTATTCCTCATAGGCAAGCATCAGTCTGGTAATTGCAAAAGTGCCTACGCCAAGCGATAGGATCATGCCTGCCAAAATCAAATAATTTGCGTATCGTTTCATGCTATACTCCTTTTAAAAGGCCAGGACTTAGAAAGCCCTGGCCGGATATGCCCCTGACCAGATGGTTTACAAGGGGCGGTTATGAAGTTTCTGTTCGTAATATAAATCGTCAATCCCTTTTATCCTGCCGTTCCATTCCATACATTCATTGGTATCCCATAACTTACGGCTCACAGGCAGGGAAAGTTCCTGGCATATTTCGTAGGCTCTCTGGCATCCCCTTTGAATGTTGTCACGCTTTCTTTTTTTATGCGGACAGATAGCCGGTTTTTGTATAAAATCGCACTCGCCGCACTTCTTGTAGTCTTTGTCGCATGTAATCTTTAACTTTTTGTCCATATCATAGGCTTCACAGATATATTTCGCACCTTTTTTCTGGAGCCTTTCCAGAACTGGTTTCAGATTCCGGTACAAGGTGACGCCTGCAACACAGACAAAGGTATCGCCGGACAGGTAATGGGCAATGGTTCCTTTTAAAGCCCCTTCTGTGAGATACACGGTATCCGCATGAAGGTTCCCGATTACATGCACCGGGCTTCCCGAAGACACGCCCAGATTGTAATTGACACTGGACAGCCAGATATACTTTTTGGATTCCGTAGGACGGTCCAGACGGATCTGGAATCCCTGTATCCGGTTTTCCATGGAGACAATCGGTATCAGGATGCCGGAATTTTTGGCTGTAAAATGAATGGTCCAATTCCCGTCATCATCCTGGTAAAAGCCCGGAACTCCCGCTACTGTACAGCCTTCCCTCTGCAGGCTGGCAGCCAGCTTTTTGAGGCCAAACAGAGGTACGCTGCGGTAATTCTGTTCTTCAATCTGTTCCTCCGTAAGCCCGCGTTCCAGCAAGTTTTCCTTGTGTTTCTGCGATAAGGGAATCATAGACAGCATACGTCTGTAGGTACAGTCTATTTCATCCTCTGCAGCCAGTCTGCTGTTTTTAATCTGGACAGCCTCGGGTTCCTTCACTTTTTGATAATCTTCCCGGTATTGGCCAAGATGCAATGCTTCCCGTATCTGCCGGTTCGCTTCTGCATATGAGATACCATACAGAGACGCATATAACGCCAGCATCCCGCCGGATTCATCACAGACATTGCAGCGGTAGATATCCCGATCAGTATTCACATTCATTTTTCCGGAGCCTCCGCAAAAAGGGCAGTCTACATCTAAGGAGCCAGCTCCTTTATGCCGGATGCGGAGCCTTAGCAGTTCAACCACATCTTTTATATTGAAATCAAATCCCGACATGTCATAACTCATTCATGTATGATCCCCCTTTCTATGGATGGCAGCCAGTTTCCCGGCCGCCATATTTCCCTTAACCTGCCATCGGCACTGCCTTTTTAAGGATGATTCTGGCAGCCGCCGGTATCCGGTTATCATTGCCGGTATAATCGTAGGCGAACCATTTGACGCTGGAAGGGCTTTCTATAGCAACCTGCCCCATGGTTTTGTTTCCAAACTTCCCATTCCCCTTTATGATAACCTGCGTTGCCTGCTCATAAGTCATGACTTTCATCAGCTCCTCTACAGATGTAGATTCGCTTAATGGGGCCTGACCTGCAGGTATCTGCATGGCCCCCGTATTCTGGTAAGCCTGACTGCTGTTAGCGGCCGGCATCATGCCCGGCTGTCCCATGGCGTTTCCTGTTGCCTGGGCCTGCTGATAAAATTGGTGCATCATCTGCTGGCCATTTCCGGGTGCCGTGGATGGTAATGCTCTATTTGGCTGAATCTGTGCTGCAGGTGCTGCATTTTCCTGCATTCCTTGTTCCGCATATCCTGTGGGTACCGGAATGCCTGCATCTACCTGGGCGGGGTCATTCCCTTCCGCTATATCCACGTCAGCGAACTGAAGGCCAAACCCCGCATCCGCGAGGGCGCGCCCAATTGCCGCTGTCTCAGCTGTCTCTAAAAACTTTTCACCAAACTGCGGGTCTGCGCTCCGAAATTTCTGCGAGAAGGAATTGGCTATATAATTATCTGAGCTGTCATTTTTGTCCAGATAAATCCTCGCTTCCACAAGCGCCATATTTTCAGTAAAATTTAAAATATGGCTGGTGATTTTTCCCTGTGGATGAATCAGGCGGAACCAGAGCTTCCTATACTTTACATCCAAATAAAGCTGTTCCTCCTGACCCTCGTTGGCAATCTTTCTTGCAAACTCCAGCGGGTTGAAGCCCTCCACATGGTTTAAGGCAGCCACAGCCTCTGACCGGTTATATAACATTTCTTTCATCTGTCTGCTCCTTTCTGAAAAAGCAGACTATCGCCTACATAAAAGTAATAGTCCGCTTTTTATTGAGATTGAAATTTTTTCTTCCTAAACTTGAAAAAAAGTGCAGATTTTAGGGATGCAGACTGCATATATCAAATCCACACTCTTTTACATCACAATACCTGTCAGGATCACTTTCGGAAGATTCCACACACGGGTCACACACTTTGTACCCGTTTCTGCGCAGTATTTCTACCGTGCTATCGTAGATTTCCCCAATGGCCTCAACATTCCACGGGAATTTGGTATCCAAATCATCCGTATCGCTAAATTGCAGGAAAACCAGACACATCTGGTATACGGCCTGATCCATCTCGTCAATTCTGTCTATCATGTCGTCTGTAAATTCCAATAACCACTCACATCCTTTCTACACTGCCAAACGCAGCTGCTCCATATTTCCTCCGGGCTTCCCGCCATACTGGTGGTAGTACCGGATAATCCGTTCTCCCAGCATTGTGTTCCTGGTTCCGCTGTCATCCTTATGGATTGCCTGGCAGACTGCACCCCATTCCCCCACAAGATACACCTTCGCTTTCGCTCTGGTGATTGCAGTGTAGAGGATGTTGCGCTGCAGCATCATATAGAACGCCTTCACCCAGGGGATGATGACAACTGCATATTCCGAACCTTGTGATTTATGGATGGTGATTGCGTTGGCATGCTCCACCATTTCCATCTGCTCCGCATCATACTCGACTCTGCGGTTCTCCGAAAACTGAAGGACTGCCTTCGTGCTTTCGTCCTCATCCACATAGAAATCTTCAATCACCCCCATGTCGCCATTGCTGACTGCATCGGTATTCTTATTCTGCAGGATCTTATCACCGGTCCGAAATACAAGGTTTCCAACCTGCAGTTCTTTCTTTCCGCCATCCGGCGGGTTAATCCTGTCCTGCAGGGTTTTATTTAGTTCATTCACCCCTGCATCAGTCCGCACCCGGTAGGGCGTCAGTATCTGCACCTGGTCAATGCCATGCCGCAGGACTTCTTCCACATACAGCTGTTTCACAATGTCTGCCGTTTCCTTTACACCTTTGCACGAAATGAATTGAAAATCATCCGCCAGAATCAGGTCTGTCCTGTCTTCCTGCATCAGCTGGGCATTCATAGGAATATTGCTGTCTGCCCCCTGCCGGTATACGAAATCCAGCACAGTAACCGGGATCAGCCCACAGGTAATGAGCTGCCGGAAAACATCTCCGGGGCCTACCGAAGGAAGCTGCTTCACATCCCCAAGCAGGAGGATCCTGGTGCCCGTGTTTATATGCCGCATGAACTCGTACATTAAATGCATGTCTACCATAGATACCTCGTCGGCATTGATAAGCTCTGCATTTAAGGATTCAAATACTTCATCCACATCCACCATATCCCCTATCAGTCCAAGTGCCATATGCATGGTGGAAGCATCCTGATAACCGGTGCTTTCCGCCATTCGCCTGGCGGCCCTTCCGGTGGGAGCCATCAGCTGTACCTCCGTGCCAAACCGAAGCTTGTGGATATACAGGATGACTTTTAAAACGGTTGTTTTTCCGGTTCCCGGCCCGCCGGTGATAATACTGATAGCGTTGGCAAACACCATTCTGACAGCTTCCTTTTGCTTCTCAGACAGGGTAATCCTTAAATCTTTCTGTGCCAAAGCAAGCTCGGCTTCAATGGAGACCGCCTGTGTTTTCTGGAGCAGCATCCGGGCAATCATAGATGCCGTCTGCGTCTCTTCCTCATACTGTTTCCTGGTATAGATACGCCCATCCTCCAATACGATACTGTTCTGCGTCACCAGGCGGTATAACACCCTGTCGATTTGCTGCTCTGTCACCACAGGCTGTGCCTGCTCTTTATTAAGGATTGCCAGGGCCTTTTTCTGCAGCACTTGCTGCTCCAAAAAAAGATGCCCTTCTTTCCCTGCTTCCTGCATCACATACCCGATGCACCCGGAAATCCGCATGGGATCGTCCAGAGCGCTGTAATTGTGTTTTGCAATCGCATCTACAGTCAGGAACCCGAAGCCCTTGACTGCACACAGCATATACGGGCGGTGACGGAGGATATTGACAGATTCATCCTTAAATTTCTGCAGAATCAGGTTTGCCTTTTTCGGCGTCACATGATAGGGTGCCAGAAACGTCATCAGTTCCCGGAATATCCGGTTTTTCCCAAAGGATTCCTTGATCCCCTCCAATTTCTTTTCAGAGATTCCACGGATCTTCAGCAACTCCTCCGGGGTACGTTCCATGACTTCCAATGTTTGCAGGCCGAATCGGGCGTAAATGGATTCGGCGGTGCGCTCGCCGATGCCCTTGACTGCACCGGAAGCTAAGTAGCCGATAATTCCTTCCCTGGTCCTCGGTACGATTTCCATGAAGTTTTCTACTTTAAACTGCATCCCGTGATCGTTTGTTTCCCAGTCACCTTCCATTTCCAGTTCAATCTGATCCGTGAGCGGAAGGCCATAACCGATTGCCGTAAATGCAATGATTTTACATGCAGCCAGGTGTTTATCCCTGGCCGCAAGTGGTACAGATGAATCATCCGTGCTATAGACAGCAATGGTGTAGCCATTCTGCTCATTCAGAAATATTTTGTTTCTGTACCTGCATTTCATGGTTTATGTCCCTCCAGCTTGTTACCCGCATCAGTTCAAAGGGTTTCATGATACTGTCGTACCAATATACCGTAAGCCCCATTTTAAAGGCTTCTTTGATTTCCCCTTCCATACCGCTGCTTACATGCCTGCCGCAGATAATCAGCACATCGCACAGCTTCATAAGCTCACGCCCGATGGTAAGCGCCGCCTGCCGTTCTTCTGCAATGGAATCATCCAGCATCAGCGGCAAATGGGCATGGGATGCAAACGTCCGGCAATGATAAAGTGTTTTCATCTGAAGCAGGTAAAATTTTGCCATTTCCATGTTGTGGCTGACCCCTTCCTTGGTTGGGGCAGATAAAGGAGAGCAGATATATGCCCGTTTTCCCTGTAACATTACGCAGCCTCCTTTCTAATCCGAAACGTCCGGCTTTCCGTCGTTTTGGTATATTCGTCGTAAATCTTTGGATGCTGTATCTTCAGCTTTTCCATCTCTTCCTTCCCGATTCTTGTCTTTACCGTGGGGTTATAAGTAATCCGGTACCGGAAAGTGCCGTCATCCAAAACTGCCTTGCAGCCCTGCCCCAGAAGCTCCACATATGGAACGCTCAAAGCACGCTGTTCGGCATCAATTTCTTTTTTCCTTTTTTCCAATAGGGATTTTTCTTCAGACAAGCTCAGATATTTATCCAGCTTCTTTGCATCCAGACTTGTAATGTTGATTTCCGGAATGGATTTGTCGGCATATCCGCCATATTTACGGATACTTGCCAGGATCAGATCCGGTTTCCCTGTATAGGGCGGTTCCACTTTTTTCTCCACGTACTCCCTCCAGAAATAAGTCTCCTGGTCAATGATTTCTTCTTCCTCAAGCATATCCCGCTCTATGGAACGGATCACAAACTCGTTTTCGTTGTTCCCATAAAGGCAGGCAATATACGCCTGTTTCATATTCATCACAGTCAGGTAATGACGGACCTGATATACATAATTGGCAGGGATTGCATTATCGTCCCATTTGTCCCTGGCATTATAATTGCAGGTCTTGCACTCCAGGATTCCGTAAGAGCCATCCGGGAAACGGATGAAAAAATCCACATCGGCTAACATAAAAGGATAGAGCGGGTGGCGGAACATCTTCCGTACCGGGAATACTTCCAGCCCAGTCTTCTTGGAAAAGATTTCAGCAACTAGTATATTGAAAATTAATTAAGTACCATATTTCTTTTATGAATAATATGTG
>JAUNHC010000083.1 GCA_030524175.1 Eubacteriales bacterium | reverse complement strand
AAAGCCCGAGATGATATCAGAGGCTTACCTATCACTATAAAACTCGGATTTCATTCTGATGTTAAATCAGGCTGCAGGAGATAGACAGATCCTTGCGAAACAGCTGAATATCTCTCCATATCAGTTATCTTATGTGACAAACAGTGGAGAGGGTGAGGGGCTGCTTTTCTATGGAAATATCATCATTCCATTCAAAGATAAGTTTGACCGTCGGCTGAAACTCTACTCATTAATGACATCGAAGCCTTCTGAAATGGCAGAGAACGACAGAAAGGGAAGTAAACAGGAGGGATAAGACTTTGCGAAGATTTTTGGAAGGTATCCTGATGATCTTTTCCATTGTGTTGCTCTCCATCAGTATTTATTTTCTGATGGGGATGTTTGCACAGGAGAAGCATGACCGGGATGTATATGAGAAAGTCATAGAAATTTATGAAAATGCAGAAGAGCAAACAGGAGAGGACGAAGATAGGGAATCAGAGGAAGAAAAACAAGTACAGATCAATGCAGGGCTTCTGGCACTTCATGAGGAGAATCCGGATTGTATTGGATGGATTACGATTGAGGGGACAGTGATTGATTATCCTGTGATGTACCATCCCGGAGAGAAGAATTATTATCTCCACAGGGATTTTGATGGAAATTACTCTGCAGCTGGTTCTTTGTTCATTTCGGAAATTTGCGATCCGCAGAACTGTGACAATCTGTTGATTTATGGTCATCACATGAACAGTGGTTCCATGTTTGCCGCATTAGAAGGTTATAAAAAACATGATTTCTATGAAAAGCATCCTCTGATTTCTTACAGTACCCTGCATGGGGAGGAAACCTATCAGGTCATTGCTGCTTTTTCAACCCCGGTCTATACGGGAAAAGATTTTGCATATTACAGTTTTTCAAAAGCTGTAGATGCAAGAGATTACGACAATTATATAAGGACTTGCAAAAGCCTGTCTTATTATGAAACCGGATTTTCGGCGGAATATGGAGACAGGCTTTTGACATTATCCACCTGCGAATATTCGCACAAGAATGGACGCATGGTGGTCGTAGCTAAAAAATTGGAACCTTGATTAGAAAGGAGGCAGTTTGGTGAAAGCGTATATCAGATTTTATGAGAGCCTTCCGGTTTGTGTTGAACGGGAGGAACTTCATAGACAGATTCGTCTTGCATTAAATGAACAGAATCTTGGAAAGGAAGAGAAAACATTCTTTTCCATGGTTGAAGATATGTACTGTATGGTGAAACTGAATCATCTTTTGTATGAAGAATTACAGAACACTACAAAAGGATGTCCGGTCATGGAAGATAGAAAAGATGTCTGGAAGTCAGCAATGGAATCGTCAGAACAAATGCTTGAAAAATGGGAAACAGCTTTGTTGAAGATGCAGTGAACCATTGAGTTGAGAAAGGTGGTGACAAAAATTGGCTGGACATGAATACAAAGCTAGGGATAAGAAGGTTCAGAAAATGACCAGAGATGGTCTGACAGAAGTGAATCTGCATGACAAAACAAGCGAAAATATCAGCCAAAATAAGAGCAATCATCAGACCGGGCCACCTGAAAGGGCGGCTCCTTTTCGTGACAGAAGAGATGTTCCTGTAGAAGAGGATAAGCCTTCACGGAGCTGGTCAGCCAGCAAACGGTTTATTGAAAAGGAAAGAAATGCAGAGAAACAACTGCGGAGTGAAAAAGTTGCTGACCATGTAGATGAGAAAAGGGAAACAGCTGACGATGGTGATGTAAAAGTGAAAGATTCTGTTTATGGAAAAAAACTCCGGCAGACTGAAAAATCACCTGAGAAGACAGAAATATCAGACCGGAAAGAAGAACTCCGGAAAAAAGCAAAACAAAGCCGGCTGTTTCAAGAACAGAAAAAAGCATCCAGATTGTCATTTGATGATGAAGCTGATGGCATGGTAAAAGGTGCGGGGGCAGGTTTCGGAAAAAAAGCATCTGTAGGGACAGCAATGGTAGTTTCCCATGTCGCACATGAGAAGGTCAGTGAGATGCAGGATGATAATGCAGCTGTAGAGGGAGCACATAAAAGTGAACTTCTTGCAGAACAGAGTGCAAGGGTTGCAAAAAATGTGCAGGAGAAACGTAAGCTTTCCGTACAAAGCAGATTGAATCACAGTGATTCTCAGCAGATACGTGGAGAAAGGCTGAATTTTGGCACACCGAAGCAGTCGGGAACTGTGAATGGCAGTCAGGAGAAGAATTCTAAAATGTCAAAGTTCTGGCAGAAAAAAAGGTACAAAGATGCTTATAAAAAAGCCAGAAAAGGTGCTGCAGCAGTGGAAGGTACAAAAGCAACCGCAGAAACGATTACAGAGAAGATGAAGCGAAAGATAAGGAGAGCATTTACCGGAAGACGGAATCCAATGGTTTATTTCCTGATTATGGTATTGCTTCTTGTTATTTTAGCCTGTTCTCTTCAATCTTGTGCGATTTCTGCAATAGGTTCTCTGACTTCGATTACAACCACGACATGGCCTGCAGATGATGAAGATATTACGAAAGCAGAAACTTATTACACGAAACTGGAAGCGGATCTTCAGAAGAGAATCAACAGTATGCAGGATTCCCAGAGAAACTATGATGAGTACAATTTCAGCATTGATGAAATTGGGCATGATCCAGTGGTGCTTATTAGTTACCTCAGTGCAAAATATGGCAGCTTTAAATTCCGAGACATTAAATCGGAACTTGATCGGCTTTTTGCCATGCAGTACAACCTTGATGTTGAAACAGCAAATGAAACAAGGACAGTGACCAAAACTGTCCGGGCAGGAGAATCACTGGGAACGGTAGTGACCAGTGCATATTGTAACTGTCGAATTTGTTGTGGACAGTGGTCAGGCGGTCCCACAGCGTCTGGTGTTTATCCACGTTCAGATCATACCATTGCAGTGGATGCAAATAATCCCACAGTGCCGATGGGTACGGAGATTATTATGAATGGAAAACTGTATAAAGTGGAGGACACCGGAAATTTTTCCCGCTATGGGGTGGACTTTGACATTTACTTCGATGACCATGCCACAGCAACAGCATGGGGGCACAAATCTTTCGAAGCATTTTATGCAGGAGGAGATGGACAGGAGATTGAAGTCACTACCACTGAACAGGTAAATGCCTGCTATGTATCACTGGATACAACAGATCTGGAAGAAGTTGTGGAAGCTCTAATGACAGAGGAAGAAAAAAGTTTGTATGAGATTTACATAACTTCAAAGGGAAACAGGGTATTCTTTGGCTCACCTTTTGAATATGACTGGCATCAGAACATCATTGGTAACTATGGTTACAGGACTTCTGGAACAAATGTCAATGAGTATGAGTATCTGGAAGTGTTAATGCCGCAGGGAACCAAGATATTATCCGTTATGAATGGAACCGTCCATGATATTTCGGGTGGTGCGATTACGCTGGAGAGTGAAAAGGGATACCGGGTAAAGATTACGAACTGTACCAATATCCGGGTGAGCGAAGGCGATTCTGTGGAAGAAGGCGATGTGATTGCAAAAGTAAACAGCCAGGGCAATGTAAGGATTTCTTTTACATACCGTTGGACAAGTTTTAACCCATATTTCTATCTGGACGTGGGAGAAGGTTCTGTTTATGGAGCTGGTGGCAATGTGTCTGCAAGAGCAGGGGCATTGATCAACGAAGCAATGAGATACCTGGGAGTGCCTTATGTATGGGGAGGATACAGCCCAAGTGGTTTTGACTGTTCCGGATTTGTCTCTTATGCCATTAACCACTGTGGTGCAGGATGGAATATCGGAAGGCTCACAGCAGAAGGGCTGCGAGGCATCTGTCGTTCAGTACCTTCTTCTCAGGCACAGGCAGGAGATCTGATATTTTTCCAAGGTACTTATAATACACCGGGTGCGAGCCATGTGGGAATTTACTTAGGAAATGGGCAGATGATTCATTGTGGTAAGCCGGTGCAGGTTACTTCGATCAACACAAGTTACTGGCAGCAGCATTTCATGAGTTTTGGCAGATTGCCATAAGAAGGGACAGGTGAGGAATGAATAAAAAATATAAACGTTATCTGGACGAAATCGAGAGGACAGAAGCTAAGATTGCTGAATTACAGGAATACCTTAAGATTACCAAGGCTGCCTTGAAGCAGGAAGAAGAACTGGAAATGATTAAGGCAATCCGCAGCATGAAATTGAAGGGCAGAGACCTCTTCGATGTACTGAACCAGATGCAGAATGGAAATGTGTCACTTGAAATCAGCGGGGAAGCAGAAGAACCTGTTTCCCCGGAAGTAAATGAGATTGCGGTGCAGGAAAAAGCACCAGAAAGAGAGGATAAACATGATGAATATGAAGAAATGGAGTAAAAAAATTGCAATGTTGGTATTAAGCCTTGGAATGATGTTGGGAACCAGTGTTACCGCATTTGCCTACGTACCGGATGATGTAAATGCAGAGGCACCCACTGAAGTAGTGCAGGAGGAAACAACTGCGGAAACAACAGAGGACAATGCAGATACAGGAAATGATCAGGCATTTTCCGTACCGGGGAACGGAGAAGTCCTTGATAATATCAAGGATGATTCCTCAAAAGAGTTCTATACGATCACTACTGCCAACAACAATACTTATTATCTTGTCATTGACCATTCTTCAACGACGGATAATGTCTACATGCTGTCAAGAATTGACGAGAATGATCTGAAGGATTTTATTGAAGAAAGCAGTGTGGAAACACCGGAGACAACTCCTTCTGTAGTCATTGATGAAACTCCACAGATGGAAACCCCTTCTGTAGAAACTGAACCAGAGAAAGCTGAAAAGGAAAATCCAGTTTCTGCAAAAGGAGCAATGGTTGCTTTAATCCTTGCAGCATTGCTTGGTGTCGGTGCCTATGGTTACTTCAAAGTCTACAAACCAAGACAGGAAGAGGATGATACGGAGAGCGAACACATGGAAACAGAAATGTTCCAGACCATCAATGAGGAAGAAGAAGCAAGAGCAAAAGAGGAGGAAGCAAATAAATCCGGAAACAGCAATGACGAAGAGTAACAGGAAAAACAGAGGTACAGGGCAGCCTTATGATGGCTGCCTTGTCTGCAAAAAAGGAGGTTTTATTTTATGTATTTAGTGATTTCTGAAAAGCCGAGTGTATCACAGTCAATTGGAAAAGTATTAGGAGCATATATAAGAGAAGATGGATTCCTTCAGGGGCGAGATTGTGTGGTCAGCTGGTGTCTGGGACATCTTGCAGAGTATGTGGCTCCGGATGCCTATAATGAAAAATATCGCACATGGGATTATGATGATCTTCCGATTATCCCGGATAAATGGAAGCTGTCGGTAGCACAGGATAAAAGAGAACAGTTTGATATATTAAAAGAACTGTTGAACTGTCCGGATTTTGAATATGTTGTGAATGCCTGCGATGCTGGAAGGGAAGGAGAATTAATTTTCAGACGTGTCTATGAACTGTCCGGAAGCAAAATCCCGATTAAAAGGCTGTGGATCAGTTCTATGGAAGACAGGGCTATCTTGGATGGATTCAAGAATCTGAAAGATGGTAAGGAATACGAAAACCTTTATGAAGCATCAGTATGTCGGGCAAAAGCTGACTGGCTGATTGGAATGAATGCGACCAGAGCGTTTACCTCCCGATATTATAAGAGGCTGGTCATTGGCAGGGTTCAGACACCAACGCTCTCTATGCTGGTAGAACGTCAAAAACAGATTAACGAATTTCAGAAGAAAGCATATTATACAGTGTGTCTTGAGAAGGACGGGCTGCGTGTGGTTTCTGAAGAATTTGAGGATAAAAATGAAGCGGTTTCTGTAGCAGATGCCTGTGATGGTGAAGAAGCGGTGGTCAGAAAAGTGGAAAGATCACGAAGGAAAAGTTCTCCACCCAAATTATATGACCTGACAACTCTTCAAAGGGAAGCAAACCGTATCTTTGGTTATACCGCACAGGAAACATTGAAAGAACTGCAGGAACTGTATGAAGATAAACTGATTACATATCCGAGAACAGACAGCCAGTATATCACTGAGGATATGGAAGGTACATTAAGGGAATTGCTTACAGGACTGCCGGGGGCGTTCTTCTTTCTGGAAGATGAAATGATGTCCGATCAGACCGGGCGGACGGTCAATAATGCAAAAGTTTCCGACCACCATGCAATCCTTCCGACCAAAGAGGCACTGACGAAAGATATTTCTGGTTTATCTGCAAAAAAGAAGAATATCTTCTGTCTGCTGGGGCAGAGAGTAGCACAGGCGGTATCCGGTGATTGTGTATATGACGAAACGATGGTTGAGGTTGAGTGTGGTGGTCATATTTTCCATGCAAAAGGAACTACAGTAGCAGAGCCGGGGTATACAGTGATTGCAGAAAAATTCAACAGCCTGTTCAATAAAGAGAAACAAGAGAAAAAAAGACAAACCATTCCGGACAATATCAAAGAAGGGGACAAACTCAGCCATGTAATGTCAAAAACGGAGGAACACTTTACATCACCGCCAAAACCATACAGTGAAGATACCCTGTTATCCGCCATGGAAAATGCGGGTAAAAAAGAATTTGATAAGGATACCGAGAAGAAAGGCATCGGAACACCGGCAACCAGAGCGAGCATTATTGAAAAACTTGTGTCTTCCGGTTACGCACAGAGGAAAGGGAAGCAGATCTGTCCAACGGAAGATGGTACACAGCTGATTACAGTTATTCCGGATTATCTGAGATCTGCAAGCATGACAGCAGAGTGGGAGAACCAGTTGCTGGCTATGGAGAAGGGAAAAGGAGATAGTGCTCAGTTTATGCAAGGAATCAAAAATCTGCTTACAATGGTACTCAACGGATGTGACATGATTCCGGAAGAGGAACGACAGTGTTTCCGAAGTTCAGACAGTGTAGGAACCTGCCCGGTGTGTGGCAGCCTGATGTTTGAATCTAAAAAGAATTTCTACTGCTCTAATAAAGAGTGTAACTTTACACTTTGGAAAGAAAATCGGTATCTGGAAAGCATGAGAAAGAAAATAGATAAAAAAATGGCAGCTGGATTGTTAAAGAATGGTCGTGTTCATTGTAAAGATTTATTTTCTGCCAAAAAACAGGATACCTTTGAAGCGGATCTTGTCATGCAGATTAAGGATGGACGGGCAAACTTCAGCCTTGATTTTCCCAAAAAGAATTATGGAAAGAGTAAAAGTAACAAGAAAAAATAACCGATGATTCAGCAGGGCGGAAACGTCCTGCTGATTTTATGGAATAACAGAAGGAGGATTTATATGGCAAAAATTAATGACATCCGCTTGCTGGCGGAAGAAACAGCCAGTGAAGTTAGTTCGTCTCCAAGGGACTGGATGGCATATCTGGATACAGCATCCAGATTATACCGGTATCCGTTTGGAGACAGCCTGCTTATCCATGCCCAGAGACCAGATGCGACAGCCTGTACGGAATTGGAACAGTGGAATCAGAAAATGGGACGGTGGGTAAACCGTGGTGCGAAAGGAATTGCCCTGATTGATGATACTGGTCCGAGACAGAAACTTCGTTATGTTTTTGATGTTTCAGACACACATATGGTAAGGGGTGGCAGAACACCTTACCTGTGGAAACTTCGGGGAGAAATCAAAGAAGGTATATTATCACATCTTTCAGATGCTTATGGTCTTTCGGAAGAGGATTCTGTGAGTATTGAAAAAGCATTGTATGCAATAGCAGAAGAACAGACAGAAGATGTCTTGGAAGATGCTATGGACGGGATTCTTTATGAAGTAGAAGATACTTTCCTTGAGGATCTGGGAGAAGATACCATCCGTATGGAATTTCGGAATCTTCTAAAAGACAGTGCTTTTTACATGATGGTGAAAAGGTGTGGGATGGATCCTATGCTGTTTCTGGGAGAAGAAGATTTTATTTCTATCACAGATTTTAACAGGCTTTCCGTACTGTCATTTCTAGGAAATGCAATCAATGATATGACAGAGCCGATCTTACGGGACATTGGAAGAACTGTAAGAAATATGGAAAAAAGTATTGAAAATTCAAAAGGGATGCAATATAATGACTTTAGCACGTTAATTCGTAAAAGTGAAGAAAGAGGAGGAATAGAACATGGAACTGACATATCATCGCAAAGGGGATTACCTGTTCCCGAACCTGACCATACAGGAAGAACCGATGACAATCGGGAAATACGGGATGCTTCGGAGGACATATCTGAAGGAGAACAAGAAGAACTGGTATCAGAGCATGATGCTGACAGGGAAACTGAGCAGCCATCTGTTGGAGATCGAGAAAGCAGCAGAGGAGAGAATGGAGATTCTGATGACAGGGTTACTGGAGAAATACCCGGCTCCGGACAAGAGGACAGACCAGATGGCATGGACAGCACACATGAACAATCTGACAGCGATGGCAGAAGAGAGCGTGCTGAAGGAATTGGTATACAGCTAACAGAGGAAGAACCGGATTTGAGCGAAGCAGAGGAGAATATAGCCTCTGCTTTATCTTTGCCCGAATTACCGTCTGTTGAAGGACAGATTCGTTCCATAGAAAAGAGAGCTGCAGCACTTTATGCAGGGGAGATACCGATTCCTGCAGATGTGGTGGATGAAGTTCTCCGCACTGGAAGTAACAGAGACAGAAGCCAGCTCCGTATCATTTATAATTATATGATTGAACAGGAGCCGGCAGACTACGTGGAATTTCTTAAAAATGAGTATGGCACTGGTGGGAAAGGCTTTAAGATTGATGGAACAGAGTATTCCATCTGGTTTGATGAACTGGGAATGCAGATAGCAGTAGGACATACAGTACATGACCAGATTCTGGATAAAGCTTTTTTATCTTGGGAAGATATTAGCACGAGAGTGAAACAGCTTTTGGATCAGGGAGAATATGCCCCGCAGAGTGTTCTGGATGCAGCAAGGGATAATGCGGTGAAAGAACATGCCCAGGTACTTGCGTATATGCATGGGGATATGGCGGAAGGTGTGGCAGAGATTGTCTTTGGAGAAGAAAATGATTTTGGCTATGTTTATCCGGAAAAGACAGATAAGATAGAAAAACTGATTACACAACCGGAATATCTGGATGAACTGAATGAGCGACTGGAAGGACTTGCGGAAGCATATGAAACAGATCCTTCCGTTATGCGGTTTCATATGTATCGTCCCGATAAAGTTCTGGCACGATTCCAAAAGTTTGCAAAAGAAGCCATTCCCTATCAGGCAAGGGAAGGTTTCCAGTGGAAGGAACAGGAGATTTTTATTACACAGGATGAAATAGATGCTTACCTTGCAAGAGGAAGTTCTTATTCTGATGGAAGGCTTACCATTTACGCCTATTTTATCCAAGACAAATCAGATAAAGAAAAAGCGGATTTTCTCAAAGAACACTATGGAACAGGAGGTCAGAGCCATGCATTGTCTGGGGCAGATCATTCCAACGCAGATTACAGTGCCAAAGGCTTGAAATTATCCCGTGGTAACTATGGAAAACCAGATGCTGAGGTGCTTTTAAAATGGCCAGCAGCGGCAAAAAGGGTGCAGTATCTGATTGATAATGATAATTTCCTGAAAGCAAAGGATTATTCCAGAATGCCATCCTATGAAAGAGAAAAAATGGCATCCAAGGTCATCAGTTTTTATGTCCGTCTTCCAAAGGACATTGAAAGACCATTTAAAGAGGACTTCTTCTGGGAAGAGTCAAGAAAAGACCTTGTCCCCATGTTGGAAGATGAACAAAAAACCGAAGAATTGCTGGGGAAAATGGATGAAGCTTTGTCGGAACTTCCTTTGGACTTTGAGGATTATGAGAAAAAAACTCAGCTCCTTATGGAACTCCATGGATATGCAGAAGGAACCTATACGTTATTCCCACCAAGAAACAAAGAAGCGGAAGTAAAAGAAACAAGACAGTTATCCCTGTTTGATTTTCTTGATACTTCCGCTTTTTCTAATTCCAATGAACAGTCATCTGAGGTTTCTGAGCCTGTTGTAGATGAAAATGTTCAGGAAGAGGATGCTCCGGATTTGGAACAGCCGGAACAGGAAGAAGAACAGAGGAGATTTGAAGAGGCGAAAGAACTCTGGGAGGATGGATATATCTATGAGGATTATGTGTTGTCTAGTGAAACCGGAAGGGCAATTACCGAAGCAATGGATATGACGGGAGTCACCAGAGATGATTTTTCTGCAGATCAGTTGGATGTGATCCGTACTGCGGCAGAGAAAGAGCTGACTCTTGAGCCGATGTTGAATGCATCCTTCAGCCCGGAACAGATGCAGCTTATTTCAGATGTCATGGAACGTATGTCTGCCAATGAAAAACATTGGTTTCAGCGGGAAATAGATGAACTGACAGCAACAGTTATGACACCGGAGGAAATCAATGTACAGAGAAGGGAACGGAATCTGCCTTTAGAAGATTTTTCGGAAGGAATGGAAGAGGTTCCGGAAGAACCACAGGAAGATACACAGGCAACAAATGATACTGAAATCCATCAGGAAGAAGGAGAAAGGGTCAATTTCCGTATCACAGATACTGACCTTGGAGCAGGCGGACCAAAAGCAAAATTCAGGGCAAATATGGATGCAATCCATCTTTTGAAACAACTGGAGGAAGAACATCGGCTTGCGACACCACAGGAACAGGAGGTTTTATCACGGTATGTGGGCTGGGGTGGTATACCAAATGCTTTCGATAAAAATAATGCAGAGTGGGCATCGGAATACAAGGAACTGTATGACACGCTTACGCCGGAAGAATACGATGCTGCAAGATCATCTACTTTGAATGCGTTTTATACGTCACCCACTGTAATCAATGCGATGTATGAAGCCCTTGGGAATATGGGATTAAAGCAGGGGAATATTCTGGAACCGTCCTGTGGAGTGGGGAATTTTATGGGACTTATACCGGATGGTATGGCAGCTTCCAAAATGTATGGTGTGGAGTTGGACAGCATTTCCGGAAGAATTGCGAAACAGCTCTATCAGAAAAATGAGATTGCAGTGCAGGGATTTGAAACAATGGATTATCCGGAGAGTTTCTTTGACTGTGTGATTGGAAATGTACCTTTTGGGGCATACAAAGTGACAGACCGGAAATATGACCGCTATAATTTTATGATCCATGATTATTTTCTTGCAAAGTCCATTGACCTTGTACGTCCGGGCGGTGTGGTTGCAGTAGTGACTTCCAGTGGGACGATGGATAAACAAAACCCTGCGGTGAGGGAATATCTTGCAAACCGGGCTGACCTGCTTGGAGCAATAAGGCTTCCGAACAATGCGTTTTTACGGAATGCAAATACAGGGGTGGTTGCTGATATTCTGTTTTTCCAGAAACGTGACCGGATTTCACTGGAAAAGCCGGACTGGGTGGAACTTGGAACTACACCGGAAAGCTATACGGTCAATTCCTATTTTGCAAAACATCCGGAGATGGTGCTGGGAGTATTTACGACGGAAAGTACCCAGTATGGAAAGCAGGAAGTGACAGTAAAGGCAATTCCCGGTATGAATCTGGCAGACCAGTTAAAAGAGGCTGTGAGCCATATCCACGGAACCATTGAAGAATGGGAGCTTGAAGATTCGGAATTGGAGGACGTGATACAGTCTATTCCCGCTGACCCGGCAGTAAAAAATTTTAGTTTTACAAACGTGGAAGGGAAAGTGTATTACCGGGAAAACTCCAGAATGAATCTGGTGGAGCTTCCAAAGGTCACAGCGGAACGTGTGCTTGGCATGATAGAGATCCGGAATATCACGCAGGAATTGATCAACCTGCAGTTGAATGACGGAAGTATGGAAGAAATCCGTACTGTACAGGGAAGACTGAACAAGGTATATGACAGCTTTACCGCACAGTATGGTCTGATCAGCAGCAATGCAAACCGCAGGGCATTTAATCAGGACAGCAGTTATTGCCTGTTATCTTCCCTTGAGATTCTGGATGATAAGGGAAATCTGGAACGGAAAGCAGACATCTTTACAAAAAGAACGATCAAAAAAGCAGAGCCGGTCACATCCGTTGATACAGCCAGTGAAGCACTTGCTGTCTGTATTGGGGAGAAGGCAAGGGTTGACCTTACGTTTATGGCACAGCTTATGGACAGTACGGAGGATAAAGTTACCGAAGAACTGACAGGAGTCATTTTTAAAAATCCGCTGAATGGAGTATGGGAAACAGCAGATGAATACCTCTCTGGGAATGTGCGTGAAAAGCTTCAAATGGCAGAGGCATCCGCAGCAAATGACCAGTCCTATGCAATCAATGTCGAAGCATTAAAACGGGTACAGCCAAAGGATCTGGATGCGTCAGAGATTGAAGTGCGTCTGGGAGCAACGTGGATAAAGCCGGAGTATATCAACCAGTTTATGGGTGAGATTTTTCATACACCGGGATACCGCCTTGGTAAGACAATTAGTGTAACTTATGTGGAGATCAACGGGCAATGGAATATATCCGGTAAGACACAGGATTTTGGAAATCCCCTTATTACTTCTACATATGGTACGGGCAGGGCAAATGCCTATCGCCTTCTGGAAGATGCTCTGAATTTAAAGGATACCAAAATCTATGATACTGTCGAAGAGGATGGGAAAGAAAAACGTGTCCTGAATAAAAAAGAAACAATGCTGGCACAGCAGAAACAGGAAATGATCAAGGATGCGTACAAAGAATGGATTTTTAAGGATATGGAACGAAGGGAGGACATCTGCAGGACATACAATGAATTGTTCAACAGTATCCGTCCAAGGGAATATGATGGAAGCCATATCCAGTTTGTGGGAATGACACCAGAGATCACCCTGATGCCCCATCAGAAAAATGCCATTGCCCACATTTTGTATGGGGATAATACCTTGCTTGCCCATTGTGTAGGAGCTGGAAAGACTTTTGAGATGATTGCTGCCGGTATGGAAAGTAAACGTTTGGGTTTGGCACAGAAGTGTCTGTATGTCGTGCCAAACCACCTGACGGAGCAATGGGGAAATGATTTCTTGCGTCTTTATCCGGGAGCGAATGTCCTTGTTGCAACAAAAAAGGATTTTGAACCCGCCAACCGAAAAAAGTTCTGTTCCAGAATCGCAACCGGGGAGTATGATGCCATTATCATAGGGCACAGCCAGTTTGAAAGAATCCCCCTTTCAAGGGAACGCCAGATCCAGACAATCAACCGCCAGATAGAAGACATTACATTTGCAATCGAGGATGCGGCTAATGAGGATGGCACCCATTTTACGGTCAAACAGATGGAAAAAACGAAAAAAACACTGTTGGCCAAACTCGAAAAATTAAACGACCAGACGAGAAAGGATGATGTAGTGACCTTTGAGCAGCTGGGTGTTGACCGGCTGTTTGTAGATGAATCTCATTATTACAAAAATCTTTTTTTATATACAAAGATGAGAAACGTTGCGGGGATTTCCCAGACGGATGCACAAAAGAGCAGTGATATGTTTATGAAATGCCAGTATCTGGATGAGATTACCGGAGGTAAAGGTGTTACGTTTGCAACCGGCACACCAATATCGAATAGTATGACGGAGTTATATACCATCATGCGTTATCTGCAGTATGGGACACTTCAAAAAATGGGACTGGGACATTTTGATGCCTGGGCAGCTTCCTTCGGGGAAACTGTCACAGCGATTGAATTGTCGCCAGAAGGGACGGGCTATCGTGCTAAAACACGGTTTGCCCGTTTTTATAATCTTCCGGAGCTTATTTCGTTGTTTAAGGAAACCGCAGATGTGCAGACCGCAGATATGCTTAACCTTCCTGTACCGGAAGCAGAGTATATCAATGAGGTATTAAAGCCGAGTGAGATTCAGCAGGAGATGGTAAGCAGTTTTGCGGAAAGGGCAGAAATCGTCCGGAACGGGGGCGTAGATGCCACAGTAGACAATATGCTCAAAATCACCAATGACGGAAGAAAGTGTGCATTAGACCAGAGGCTTTTGAATGATATGCTTCCAGATGATGATGACAGCAAGGTGAACCGGTGTGTAAAAAATGCGTTTGAGATATGGCAGGAAACATCCGACCAGAAATCTACGCAGCTCATTTTCTGTGATTTATCGACACCAAAAAACGACGGTTCCTTCAATGTCTATGATGATGTAAGGGAGAAATTAGTGGAGAAAGGGATTCCACGGGAAGAGATTAAATTTATCCATGAAGCTTCAACCGAAGCAAAAAAAGCAGAATTATTTGCGAAGGTCAGAGCTGGTGAAGTGCGTATTCTCTTGGGTTCCACACCGAAGCTGGGTGCCGGTACCAATATTCAGGACAGGCTCATTGCCCTCCACCATCTGGACTGCCCATGGAAACCGTCTGATCTGGAACAGCAGGAAGGACGTATTCTCAGGCAGGGGAACCAGAATCCGAAGGTAAAGATTTTTCGTTATGTGACAGAAAATACATTCGATTCGTACATGTGGGTGCGACACGAAGTCGCTTAATTTAACTGTTTGGCGGTAAGACCG
>JAUNHC010000082.1 GCA_030524175.1 Eubacteriales bacterium | reverse complement strand
AGAAACTTATTAACCAAGTAGTCTTACTGACTACACCATTATTATACTAGGAGTGATTTTATGGCACAGATTAGTTTGCGTGTTGATGATGATGTGAAGCGTGGTGCTGAGCAGACCTTTGATGATATCGGTCTGAGTATGTCAACGGCAATCAATATCTTTCTGAAAAAAGTCGCTAGAGAGCGGCGTATACCCTTTGAATTGTCTGCCGACCCATTCTATTCCGAAAGTAATATGCGTTATCTCGAAATGAAAATGGAGGACTATAAGGCGGGGCGGCTGAATTTTTCAGAGCATGAGTTGATAGAGGAGTGACAATGCGGAAAAGAGCACTACAGTGGGATTTTGACGCATGGGAAGATTATCTGTATTGGCAGGGACAGGACAAAAAGATACTGAAACGGATAAACCAGCTTATAAAAGACATCTGTCGCAATCCGTTTGAAGGGATAGGAAAGCCAGAGCCGTTGAAAGGTAACTTGACCGGATTTTGGAGCCGCCGCATTGATGAAGAACATAGGCTTGTTTATGTGGTTGAGGATAGTGCAGTGGTGGTTATCTCATGCCGGGGACATTATGACGATTAGAGGACGGGAAACCGCCCTCTTTTTTTCAAGTACCAAAATTTTTGTCGTGGCCTTGACATAAGGGTGGCGTAAATCGTGAAAGCGGATATGCGGCATACCCAAATCTTCAAGCAGCTTGCCAAACTGTGAAGATACCCACGACGCGGCGATAGGTGCACCGTCCGGGTTCGCTACAACAAGGTCATTGTCATAGTAGGGCTTGCCGTCTTTTACCGCCTGCTCTTTTGTGCTTCCTGTCTGTACTGCCATACGCTAACCCCTCTTTTCCATATGAAGCAGAACAAAGAGAAGTACGATTTTAAGGCTTTCGGACAGGCTATAAAATCCGCAAGGAAAGCAAAGGGAATATCGCGTAATCAGTTAACCGATAAGCTGAACATTGCGCCGCGCTATATCGCGTCCATAGAGAACAGCGGGCAGTATCCAAGCTTACAGATTTTGTATGAGCTTGAGATCTCGCTTGACGTATCGGTAGACCGGTTTTTCTTTACCGAAAAGGAAACGGATAAATCCACAGCCCCCCGTTTTCGCATATTTAAGAGTGTTCCACACGTCGCAGATTGCGGCATTTTTTCTTTTTCGGGGGATAGTTTGGCATTTTCCTGTTTTGGGTGTGGAAATATGTGAAAGAAGAATAGCAAGCATAGGAAGAGGGTACTCTCTTACGGAAAACTGCTTGTGGGGAGTATCCCAAACCCTTTGTCTATTTCCTAACTGGGTACCCATAAGGTATTGTGGAAATATTGATAGAAATGCTGTATTATTAAAGTGATATAAAAGTTATGCCCGCGAGAGGTAATCGACATTTTATGGAACAGTGATAAATCGGCATTTATATAGTGATAGTAGCAATTTAGCAACGACTGTTTTATTGCGGAACATTTATCCCTAATATATTATTGATATGGAGGTGAAAATGATGTTTTCAGAAAAATTGCAAATGATACGCAAAAATAAGGGACTAACTCAAGAAGAACTTTCAGAAAAATTATCTGTATCAAGACAAGCTGTAGCAAAATGGGAGGCGGGACATACATACCCTGACATAACAAATCTTATAGGTATAAGTAATCTTTTTAATGTTACTGTTGATTATCTAGTGAAAGAACAGGAATGTAGTCTGAATATTACAGATACACAGGATAAGGATATTCAACGGTTGATTTCGTTCCGATTAGAGGCAAATGTGAATACATATGCTGCATATATGAATGAAACGTCACCGACTAGATTGAACTCCCACGATTTTACTTATTCTAATGCCCCTTATATGTATCATGATACATACGTTGGCGGAGAGAAATTCGCTGGTGAAGAGGTAATATGGCATGAAGGTAATGTGCAGTATGCGATGAATTATTGTGGACAAGTGTTAGGTCAGCAGTTTAGTGGAGATTTTTTAAAAGAAGCATTAAGAAAAGCAGATATGAAAATGCCATATCGTGGACCAGAGTATTATCAATCAGGGGAATATACATATAAATGCAATGTGGTTGGTGATTTTACATGGTTTCAAGGATATGAAGAAATCTATTGTAATACAGAGAAAGTTTATGAGTGTTATTTTCATGGTGGAACAACAAACTAGAATCTACAAATTTGAATTTTTCGGGGAGATTGTGAGCATATAACGCAGCGGAAGCAGCCGGGTCAGCCGCCCTTGCGGGCGATAAAGTAAACGGCTCCGCCGTCATTGACAAGCTCGTCTGCCCCTACTTGTGTGGTAATCAACAACGCTCCTAATAATTATGGTGCTATGCGTTATGCAGTAGGAGGAGAAATAGCCGTGCTACAGGCGACTTTCGGAACACATTTTAATGTGGGAAGCAGGAATGCGGTACTATTAGAGTGATATAAAAATTATGCCCGCAAGAGATAACCGTGATTTTATGGCAAAGTGATAAATCGAAATTAAGGAAGGTTATGATGACAGAATTATTTGGTGTATTTCCATATTTACAAAACGAAAAAATAATTATAAGAAAAATGGAATTAAATGATGTTGCAGCGTTGTCAGAGATAAGCAAGAATGATAATGTTTATAAGTACATACCTCCATTTTTATATAAGAAAAGTAACAAAGCATTAGAGACTGCAATCAAAAATCTTGGTGGAAAAGATTTTGAAAAGAAAAAGTATATAATTGCAGGAGTTTATTTAAAAGATAATCCTAATAAGCTTGTAGGTTTAGCAGAAATGTTTGATTATAAAAAGAGAGAAAATAAAATAACAGTGGGTTATCGTCTAAATGAGGATTATTGGAATAAGAAGATTGCAACAAACGTTTTGAACTTGATGGTTGAATATTTAGTAAATGAAGTTAATATTACAACACTTCAAGCATTTGTTATGCCAGAAAATTTATATTCATCAAAAGTGCTGTTAAACAATGGCTTTGTAAAAGAGGATTTTACTGTGCAAGAAAAGAATTGGGGCGGTCAAGAAATTGTAACTGTTGATGTATATACATACAAAAAGTATTAGATAAATAATTTGTTAGGAAGATTGTGAGCATATAACGCAATGGAAAGTAGCAGAAGCAACAGTCGTTATAAAGACTTATAACAAGTTATAAGACGCTTTTCGTCTATAAAATCAATAAAAAATAATATACGTTCTGTTTATCAATATACGCTCTGTCTTATTAGCATAGATTGAGCGTTTTGTTGATTTTTGTGTTTATTACTAAAAACATGAATGTATTGTAGGGCATTTTATTTTTATCTTTGTAAATTACCGTTATTATTATACATCCGTAGAAAACGTATAGTTTCAGGGGACGCCGTAGTGGAAGGCGGGAGATGAGGGAACGAGTTTGCGACTGCCCTCCAATCTGTCCGCCACAGCCCTCTAGTACCACCAAGCGCAGCGAACGCCCCCATCTCCCCCTCCCTCATCTCCCGCCGTTCACATCCTCCCCAATAATCATTGACCAACCGCCCCCACATTGATATAATTTACCTATTGTGATTGAGTGTGTTTGAAGATTCATTCCGACAATCTGCACGCTCCAACGAAAAATCTAAAACATACGGGGGAAACAAATGATGAGAGCCAGCGGAGTTCTATTACCAATATCGAGCATCCCATCCAACTATGGAATCGGATGCTTTTCAAAAGAGGCTTATGCCTTTGTGGATCAGCTTATTGCAGCGGGACAGAAATATTGGCAGATCCTGCCACTTGGGCCTACAGGGTACGGTGATTCACCCTACCAGTCTTTTTCTACTTTTGCGGGGAATCCTTATTTTATTGATCTGGAGGTATTTATCAGGGACGGGCTTCTCAGTGAGCAGGAGTGCAGAGAATGTGACTGGGGCGGCAGTGAGTCTTATGTGGATTATGAGAAGATGCATGAATCCAGGTTTAAGCTTCTTCGGAAGGCTTTTGATAAGTATGATTGTACGAGAGATGAGGAGTTTGGCAGATTTGTGCGCAGCAATGGTTATTGGCTGGAGGATTACTGCCTGTATATGGCAGTAAAGAATGAACAGGAAGGCGCCGGCTGGAATGAGTGGCCGGAAGAATTGAAAAACCGCCATCCGGGAGCTGTCTCTGAGGCGAGGGAACGTCTTGCAGAGGAAATGCAGTTTTACCGTTTTCAGCAGTATTGGTTTAATAAACAGTGGTGCTGGCTGAAAACCTATGCCAATAATAACGGAGTAAAGATTATCGGTGATGTGCCTATTTATGTGGCTTTTGACAGTGCAGATACCTGGGCGAATCCTTTGCTGTTCCAGTTTGATGAGGAGAATAAGCCATTGGCCGTGGCAGGGTGCCCGCCGGATGGTTTCTCTGCCACCGGGCAGCTTTGGGGCAATCCTCTTTATAGCTGGGAGTATCACAGGAGCACTGAATATGCGTGGTGGGTACAGCGCATGGAGCATTGTATGGAGTGGTATGATGTGGTGAGGATCGATCATTTCCGCGGCTTTGATGAGTATTATTCCATTCCCTACGGCGACAAGACAGCAGAGTACGGACACTGGGAAAAAGGACCGGGGATAGAGCTTTTTAAGATTTTAAAGGAAAAACTTGAGGACCTTGATGTGATTGCAGAGGATTTGGGATTTCTTACAGAGAGTGTGCTTCAAATGGTTAAGGACACAGGATTCCCTGGAATGAAGGTACTCCAGTTTGCATTTGACAACAGTGAGGACAGCGCTTATCTTCCCCATAAATATGACAAGAACTGTGTGGTTTATACAGGAACTCATGACAATGAGACTACCAAGGGATGGTATGAGGGATTATATGGCCATGACCTGGATTTTGTCAGGGCATATACAGCCTGTGAGGATAAGCAGGTTGAGGATTGTGTATGGGGATTGATCCGTGCTGCTTTATCAAGCGTAGCGGATCTGGCTGTGATACCGGTACAGGATTATTTGTGTCTTGGAAATGAAGCGCGGATGAATACACCGTCCACTCTTGGGGATAACTGGAAATGGAGACTTACGAAAAACCAGCTTTCCGGCGGTATCATTGAGAAGATACGTTCTTTGACAAAACTTTACGGACGAATTTAGGAGCATTAATTTATGAGAAGATTGCTGAAGTATCTGAGAGGATACGGTAAAGAAACGGTTTTGGCGCCGTTGTTTAAAATGCTTGAGGCCACTTTTGAGCTTATTGTGCCCTTGGTGGTGGCTGGAATCGTGGATGTGGGCATCCAGAACAGGGATACAAGGTATATCTGGCGGATGTGCGCAGTGATGATCCTCCTGGGAGTGATTGGACTTGTCTGCTCCCTGACTGCCCAGTATTTTTCTGCAAAAGCAGCCATGGGGTTCAGCACTGCGCTGAGACAGGATATGTTTGATCATATAAGCACACTTTCCTATAGGGAATTGGATAAGCTGGGCACCCCCACCCTGGTGACCAGGATAACCAGCGACATTAACCAGGCACAGACAGGGGTAAATCTGGTGCTGCGGCTGTTTCTCCGTTCTCCCTTTATCGTGGTGGGAGCGGTCTTCATGGCATTTACTATCAATGTAAGAGTTGCGGTTATCTTTTTGATCGCTGTGCCGCTGATCTCATTTGTGATTTATCTGATCATGAGACTGACAGTGCCCATATACAGAAGAGTTCAGACCTCTCTGGACCGTATTTCCCTGATCACAAGAGAAAATCATGTGGGTGCAAGGGTGGTGAGGGCTTTTGGACGTCAGGGGGAGGAAAACCAGGAATTTTCTCAGACCAATGACCAGTATACTGTGATACAGATAGCAGCAGGGAAGATTTCTGCTCTGTTAAATCCGGCTACTTATGTGATCATGAATCTTGCTATCGTTGCTATTTTGTGGTATGGAGGAAGAGAGGTTTATAACGGAGTGATCACCCAGGGCGAGGTTGTGGCTTTGGTGAATTATATGTCCCAGATACTCCTTGCGCTGCTTGCTCTTGCCAATCTGATCGTGGCGGTGACAAAAGCTGCTGCATCGGCAATCCGCCTGAATGAGGTTTTTGACACACGGCCCACACTGACGGATGAAGGCGCAGAAGTACAGCAGGAAAAAGACAATGGTCCCAGAGTAGAATTTAAGGATGTCACTTTTACTTATGCGGGAAGCCAGGAACCGGCTCTGTCCCATATCAGTTTTACGGCTATGCCGGGTGAGACAGTGGGTATCATCGGAGGCACCGGCTGCGGAAAATCAACCCTGGTCAATTTGATACCAAGGTTTTATGATGTGACGGAGGGGCAGGTAGCCATTGACGGAAATCCTGTACAGGCTTATCCTTTTACCCAGCTTCGTACTAAAGTGGGAATGGTACCCCAGCATGCCGTGCTCTTTAAAGGTACGATCCGTGAAAACATGAAATGGGGCAAGAAGGATGCCACAGATGAGGAAATCTACCGGGCGCTTACGATCGCACAGGCGAAGGAGTTTGTGGAGGATAAGCAGGAGAAGCTTGACACCATGGTAAGTCAGGGCGGATCCAATCTTTCCGGCGGACAAAGGCAGCGTCTTACTATTGCCAGGGCCATTGTAGGAATGCCGGATATCCTTATCCTTGACGACAGTGCTTCGGCTCTTGACTTTGCCACGGATGCGGCACTGCGCCATGAGATTAAAGCGCAGACAGACGGCATGACAGTTTTTATCGTATCCCAGAGAGCAACCTCCATTAAGCAGGCGGACAAGATTCTTGTGTTGGATGACGGTGAGCTGAAAGGTATGGGAACTCACAAAGAACTTCTGGAAACCTGTGAGGTTTACAGGGAAATTTGTCTGTCCCAGCTGTCAGAACAGGAGGTGAACCGATGATAAAGAATCATAAAGATACTATGAAGCGGGTGCTTAAGTTTATCAGTCCTTATAAAGGGAAAATTATTCTTATGCTGGTACTGGCAGTCATCACAGTAGGTTTCACTTTGTATACGCCTATTCTCATCGGTAAAGGTGTGGACACCATCATCGGTCCGGGGGAGGTGCTGTCAAAGAAGCTGATCAAAGTTCTGGGACAGCTTGCAGTAGTAGTTTTTTGTACGGCAGCAGCTCAGTGGCTTATGAACCTTCTTACCAACAAGGTTACCTACCGGGTGGTCCAGGATATCAGAGGACAGGCATTCAAGCACCTGCAGGAGGTGCCGGTTTCCTATATTGACGCCAATCAGCCGGGGGACATTTTAAGCCGTATTGTCACAGATGTGAGCCAGTTTTCAGATGGTCTTCTCATGGGCTTTACTCAGTTGTTTACAGGTGTGATAACAATTCTGGGTACGATCGGATTCATGATGTCAATAAGTGTGAAAATATCGGTGCTTGTAATATTGCTTACACCTGTTTCCTTATTTGTGGCAAGCTTTATTGCCAGCCGTACCTTCCGCATGTTCCAGGAACAGTCGGAAAAAAGAGCGGAAATGACCTCCCTTGTGGAAGAACTTGTGGGAAACCAGAAGATCGTCCAGGCTTTTTCTTATGAGGAAAGGGCGAAGGAGCGTTTCGGAGAAGTGAATGAGGAGCTTCGTTTGTGCGGAGTGAAAGCATTGTTCTTTTCCTCGATCACCAATCCTTCCACCCGGTTTGTAAACGGTCTGGTGTATACAGGGGTGGGGATATTCGGAGCCTTTACTGTGATCAGCGGCGGAATGACAGTGGGACAGCTTACCAGTTTTCTGAATTATGCCAACCAGTATACCAAACCTTTTAACGAGATTTCCGGGGTGGTAACAGAACTGGAGAATGCATTGGCCTGTGCCAAACGTATTTTTGACTTCATGGATACACCGGTGGCAGAACCAGATGTTTCGGGAGCTTACGTGCTGGAAAAAGCAGACGGAAGTGTAAAGGTGGAGGATATTTCATTCTCCTATCTGCCTGAGGTGCCGCTTCTTAAAGATATTTCCATAGATGTAAAGCCTGGGCAGAGGATTGCCATTGTAGGCCCTACAGGATGCGGGAAGACAACTATGATCAATCTTCTTATGCGCTTTTATGATGTGCAGAAAGGGCAGATAGTGGTGAGCGGTCATCCGATCCGTGAATTGACAAGGTCAAGTCTCAGAAGAAACTTCGGGATGGTGCTTCAGGAAACCTGGCTGAAGGCAGGAACTATCAGGGAAAACATTGCCTACGGAAAACCGGATGCAAGTCTTGAGGAAGTAACAGAGGCGGCCAGACATGCACATGCCCACAGTTTTATTAAGCGGATGCCAAATGGATATGACACGGTGATCGCAGAGGACGGGGGGAACATTTCCCAAGGACAGAAGCAGCTTCTCTGTATTGCCAGGGTAATGCTGATGCGTCCCACCATGCTCATTTTGGATGAGGCCACTTCCTCTATTGATACCCGTACTGAGATTAAGGTGCAGAAAGCCTTTTCAGAGCTGATGGAAGGCAGGACAAGCTTCATTGTTGCCCACAGGCTTTCTACAATCCAGGAAGCGGATTTGATTCTTGTGATGAAAGATGGTAATATAATAGAACAAGGAAAGCACGAGGAGCTGCTGAAACAAGGCGGATTCTATGCGCACCTGTATGAGAGCCAGTTTGCCGTGTCCTGAGAGGACAGCGCTGGAAAAAGAGGAGAACATATATGGAAGAACAGAAGAGAGAGGAAATGCAAGAAGGGAATGACAGCGGATTTGAGGAGAATACCTTCCCGGCAGAGAAGGAAGACGCATCCCGGGACACAGATCAGAATTCCCAGGATATTGTGGATGCAGGGGAAGACAATTCTGCTGCAGAGGAAGAAGCTCCGGCAGGGCTGCCTACCAGAAGCCTGATGCTGATGGTACTGGCAGGAATTTATCTGCTGTACACAGGCTATCGCCTTTGTAAAAATGTAATAGACGGCGTGGAAGGGGCAAGCATTGGTTTCATGCTGGCAGGAATTGCATTTTTCATAATCGGTGCAGGAATGCTGTTTATCGGCGGACGGGGAGTATTCCGGGCGGATAAGCTTAAGAAAGCCCAGGAAGCCGCTGCCGCAGCCCAGGAGGCACAGCAGCCCAAGCCGGCTGAGGACACATCATCAGAAGCAGCTCAGGAAGCAGGCAAGAAGATGAGTATTTCTGAAAGAGCCAGGCTGGCAAGCAAGCTGGAAGATGAGGAAGAGGAATAAGTAAGCAGAATATTTAAAAACAGGAGCGGGACGTTTGAGCAGAAGAAACTTGCTTGGACGTTTACGTTCCTGTTTTCTTTATGACAAAGAAGGTATTTCTAGAATCAGCGGTAGATTTGTGGTATCATTATTATATTCGGATAAGTGATTCCGGGTGGAATGGAAGGATGTTGTATGAATCATAAATCTGCTGTCAGACATGGACGGGTCTGGCTTGTTTTGTTTTCTGCTTTATCCTGGGGATTTTGTATTTTGTTTTATGCATCTGTATTTTGGAAAAAAGAAACAATTTGGATGGCCGGGGGAACTGTGGTTGTTTTAGGGTATGCCTGTACACGGGGATCCCGTTTTTTTAGAAATATAATAGCCGGGCTTGGCGGTGCGGGACTTGCAGGTGCCTGTGCGGTCACCCTGCTTGTGTCAGTTGGGGGAGGTCAGTATGAACCGGTGGAGGGAAGCTATGTACAAAGTGTGTACCGTGCTCCTGAAAAGGTTATGGTGATCGTTCCTCATGAGGATGATGATCTGAATGTGGCAGGGGGAGTGATAGACAGCTACAGAGCAGCGGGAACGGAAGTGAAGGTTGTTTTTTTCAGCAATGGGGACTATAGATTTAAGAATGCTTACCGGCAGCTGGAGGCGCTGAGAAGTGAGAAGGCTCTGGGTGTGCCCGGGGAGGATGTTATATTTATGGGATATGGGGATCAGTATAAGACCCCATACGGGCATTTGTATAATGCCCCGGATCATGAGCCGGTTGCCTCTCATGCTGGCTATAAAAAAACATACGGACTGAAAAGCCATCCGGAATACAGGAAATCTGTTTCCGGGAGCTCGGCTGCGTATACACGTGCTGATGCTGTAAATGATATGATGGAACTGCTTGATTCCCAACGTCCGGATGTGATCTACTGTGTGGATTTTGATTCTAATCCTGACCATCGGGCTACCGGGCTGCTATTCGAAGAGGTCATGGGAAATTTACTCCGTTCAGGAGGGGATTATCATCCTGTGGTATATAAAGGTTTTGCCTACAGCACCGCATGGAGTGCCAGGGAGGATTATTATGGATTGAATGTGCCTTCCACTGTACTGAGGTATAAGGACGGCAGAATGAAAGAGACAAATTATTATATATGGGAGGATCGGTTCCGTCTGCCGGTACGGCCTCAGGATCTTGCCTATACCTGCAGGGCAAGCGCACTCTGGCCGGCCTACAGGGCATATGGTTCCCAAAAGGCCATACTTCATATGGACAGCGTGGTGAACGGAGACAAGGTATTCTGGCGGAGGCGCACGGACAGTGTTCTTTATACAGCATCGTTTTCTTCGGGAGCAAAAGGTGACACCAGCTTCCTCAATGATTTTAAACTGGCGGATTCCGGGGATGTGGCAGACCGCGGCCATCGTCCCTTTGACGGAATCTGGAAGGCCGGTAAGGGGGATGTACTGAAGGTTAAGCTGGAGAAGCCTGCTGTGGTTTCACAAATCCGGCTCTATGATAATCCGTCGCCTGAGCATAACATTCTGCAGGCATGTATTACTCTGGACAACGGGAAACAAATGCTGACAGGGCCGCTGGAACCTAAAGGGGCGGCCAGTGAGACTGTGCTCCCTTCTCCTGTTAAAATTTCTGGTTTTACAGTGGAAATATTGGAGACAGAGGGCGGGGATGCCGGTCTGTGTGAATTGGAAGCCTATTGCGGAGCACCGGAGATACCGGCTTTTATCAAATTGACAGATGGTGAGGAGAATTTTGTTTATACTTATACCCCCGGAGATGAAAAGGACATCAGACTGAAGCTGTATGGAAGTACCCCGGAATTAGAGCGGCTTATAACAGATGCAGCAGTGAATTTTACAGTTACTGCAGAGGGAGAAACCCTGAAACATGACGGGAAAGAATTTCTGCTGCCTTGTCCTCATGAGAAAGTTACTGTCCGGGCACAGCTTGACAGCGATCCTTCAATTTATGATGAGATTGTAGTAAAGCCTTACTCCGCCCTGAGAGCAGCCTGGGTGCCTTGTCTGCGTCCGTTGGACACCATGGTGTGTGCTTTCTCAACGTACACAAGGTATTATCTGGCTCATGCTGAGAATGCTTTTCTCCGTCTTTTGGGTAAAATTTGATCACATAAAATCAGGCAGCCGGCGTTACCGCCGCTGCCTGTGTTTTTTCCTGCGCCTGCCGGTGGGATTATGAAGAGTGGACCAGCAAAACGCCTGTACCAGAAGGATTCCGATAAAAGCTCCCACACTGTCAATTCCCACATCCTTGATAGAAGGACCGCGGCCTGCCACAAAGGACTGGTGATATTCGTCGAATCCTGCAAAGGCAACACAGACAATACCGGCCAGGAGCATGAGCCAAACACCCCGCACCCGGTACACATAGAGGGGAAAGGAGATGGTGATGGCCAGCAGGAAATATATTGTCATATGAGCTGCCTTTCTGACATAGTAGTGGATGGAATCAGCTGCAACTGCCAAATCATCATAGCTTTTGTTTTCATTTAATACTTCATTCTTTGTCTCTACAATCTGGTAGCTGATTTTGTAGCTTAATTCCCCGGACACCTCCCCAGTCTGGGCAGAAAATGAAAAAATCAGGAACATAGTCAGGATTGCAGGGAGAAAAGAAAGAGGTTTTAATATTGTGATTAGTATTTTCATGGGTTTAAATATAGCATGGTATCTGCTTAATGTAAAGAGGGAGGTGAGACGGAAGGTCATAGTATTTTCTATAGTTGACAAATCGTGTATAAGATGGCAGAATAGCGGTATACTTATATCAAAGAAGACTTATATTATAAATAGGCGGGCAAACCTGATGAAAGTCAGGGACGCAAAGTTAAGTGTCTAAGGCATATGGCTATGATTGACTGGCTGCATTTGTACCCTGAGAGGAGCAGATGCAGCTTTTTTAATAGATAATGCAAACTTACGGATCATTGGCACACAAAGTGAAGCTTGGATATAGGCAGGGAGAAGTGTATGAAAAAAGAAAGTATTTGTGACGGGAACATGGAAATGGAGCTTGAAAATGCCTGGAAGAATGATGAGTTTCAGGTATTTCTGCAGCCTCAGGTGGAAGTGGAGAGCGGGAGCATCGGCGGTTTCGAGGCATTGATCCGCTGGGAGCATCCCACCAGGGGTATATTGGAACCACAGGAGTTTCTCCCTGCTATGAAGGGCCTTTGTATGATTGAACGTCTTGATTATCTGGTGTTTGAGAAGGTGTGCAGTTTTTTGGACAGCCGGATAAAGGAGAGAAAAGAATTGTTCAGTGTGTCCTGCAATTTTGTGAGGGAGCATTTTGAAAAGGCTGATTTTGCAGACATTGTGGAAGATATCCGGCTTAGATTCCAGGTGCCTGCAGAGTTTCTGGCTGTGGAGATCACAGAAGGGGAGGCTTTTGCAGATGAGGAAACAGTTCAGAGGAATGTGGGCAGACTGAAGGAATTGGGATACCCTGTGTATCTGGATGATTATGGTGCAGATAAATCCACCTTTGGAGATTTGATGTTTCACAGTATCAGCCATATAAAGGTGGATAAGAAGCTTATTGATCATATTGAACAGGAGAATGTGTGTGTACTTCTTCAGGGACTGTGTGATATTGCCCATCGTCTGGCTTATCAGGTGGTGTGTGAAGGTGTGGAGAACAAGGGACAGTATGAGGCTGCTAAAAAATGCGGGGTGGATATTATCCAGGGCTTTTATTTTTTCCATCCCATGAAAATTTCCAAGGCAGTGAATCTTTTTGATAAAAACCAATAATGGTACATGCCGCACATAGTAACTGTTACAAAGGCTGAGTTTTGCGTGGATGAAAAGCAGAAGATTCATCTTGAGGTTCAGGGAGTTTGTGTGGTATGATTGGTAAATAACATTACAGGGAGAAACGGAGGAGGATTTTATGAGTTTAGCGGACAACATTTTTATAGATATGTGTAAGGATATTATTGAGAATGGAACAAGTACAGAAGGGGAAAAGGTCCGTCCGGTGTGGGAGGACGGTACACCTGCTTATACTGTCAAGAAATTCGGGGTGGTGAACCGGTATGATCTCCGTAAGGAATTTCCAGCTTTGACCTTGAGAAAGACAGCCCTTAAGAGCGCAATGGATGAAATTCTGTGGATATGGCAGAAGAAATCCAACAATATCAATGATCTTCACAGCCATATCTGGGACAGCTGGGCTGATGAGAATGGATCCATCGGAAAAGCCTACGGCTATCAGATGAGTGTCAAGCATGAGTATAAAGAGGGCATGATGGACCAGGTAGACAGAGTGCTGTATGATCTTAAGAATAATCCCTATAGCAGAAGGATCATGACAAATATTTATGTACATAAGGATCTTCATGAAATGCATTTATACCCTTGTGCCTATTCAATGACCTTCAATGTGTCCAAGGAGCCGGGCAAGGATAAGCTGACATTGAATGCTATTTTAAATCAGCGTTCCCAGGACATTCTGGCGGCTAATAACTGGAATGTATGCCAGTATTCCATCCTTCTTATGATGTTTGCACAAGCATGTGACATGGAGGCAGGGGAATTGCTTCACGTGATTTCTGACTGTCACATTTATGACAGGCATATTCCGGTGGTGAAAGAGCTGATCGAGAGAAAACCGTATCCGGCGCCGGTGGTAAGGCTGAATCCGGAGATTAAAGATTTTTATGATTTTACCACGGATGATCTGATCGTGGAAAATTATCAGACATGGCCTCAGATTAAGAATATCCCAATTGCGATCTGAAGAAGAAGGGAGTATGGATTACGAGATGAATATTATTGTGGCAGTAGACAAAAACTGGGCGATCGGCAAGGATAATAACCTTTTGGTGAGTATTCCGGCTGATATGAAGATGTTCCGTCAGGAAACAACCGGAAAAGTGGTGGTGATGGGCAGAAAGACACTGGAGAGTTTTCCGGGGGGCCAGCCCCTTAAAAACAGGACAAATATAGTCCTTACAGGGAACCCGGATTATAAAGTAAAGGATGCCGTAGTGGTTCATTCCCTGGGTGAGCTTTTACAGGAGCTTAAGAAATATCCGTCTGAGGATGTGTACTGCATTGGCGGTGACAGTGTTTATAAGCTGCTGCTTCCCTATTGCAATACCGCTCATGTCACTAAAATTGATTTTGCCTATGAGGCAGACAGTTACTTTCCCAATCTTGACGAAATGCCCGAGTGGCACATCAGTGCCAGCAGCGAGGAGCAGACGTATTTTGACCTGGAGTATGCATTTGTCAGGTATGAGAGACAGTAACCTGTATCAGACACTCTAGGCCCTGTCCTGTGACAGGGCCTATTTATATCCCGGTATATTGAAAAAAGGATGCCGCCGTACTGGATCATCAGTACAGCGGCACCTTTAAGTTTTGAGAATTGTTTCCCTTGTTCTGCGTGGAAAACCTGTATATGTAATTTATTATTCGATAACCTTCAGCCAGCCTTCCGGTGCCTGGATACGTCCCATCTGGATTCCGGTGAGAGTGTCAATCGAGTGGGTCGGCGGTATTACTACCGCTTTCCCCTCTAAGAACCGTACG
>JAUNHC010000081.1 GCA_030524175.1 Eubacteriales bacterium | reverse complement strand
TCATTTTGGTGCAAGCGTGATTCATGGGCAGCGTAGCAATATTTTGCGCTTACCTTACATATGATGATTTTGAAAAAGCACTTACTATTTGGTGTTTACGTCTCTCAGCGGTAAAAACCAAAATCCTGCCCAGTGCCCGGCACGTTTGGAGCAATCCAACCGTCCGGACATCTGTGCAGGACCTTTTTGTATTTACTGATATTTTTTCTGTTTCTCAAATTTCGGTTCGCAAGTCAGTTCAATCCCTAATTTCCTAAGCTCCATAATATCTACGGATGACAGCAGTACAGATGTGTGGGCCTGGCATCCTTTCAGCTTTGGCAGTTGTTCCAGAGCCAGTCTTGCTTCTTCGCTGCTTGCCGCACTGACGGAGAGAGCAATGAGGGTCTCATCGGTGTGAAGCCTTGGGTTTTTGCTTCCGAGATAACGGATTTTTAATTCCTGGATTGGTTTTATGGCATCGGGGGAGATCACATGGTGCTCATGGTCGATTCCTGCCAGTTCTTTTAGGGCATTCAAAAGGAGTGCTGAGGATGCGCCCAGAAGGTCGGAGGTTTTGCCGTAGGCGATTTCTCCGTTTGGCATTTCCAGGGCAGCGGCGGGGGCGCCCAGCTGTTTTTCCAGTTCGAGACTGGCGGGAACTACTTTTCTGTCTTCCAGGGAGGCATGGGCCTGCTTTAGGAGAAGTTCAATTTTGTATGCTTCTTCTTCTTTGCCTGTACCTGATACCAGGGCATCCATGCTTTTATAATATCTTCGGATGATTTCCTGTCTGGAAGCTTCCTTGCAGACTTCATCGTCTACAATGCAGTTTCCTACCATATTTACGCCCATATCCGTGGGGGATTTGTAAGGACATTCTCCCAGTATTTTTTCAAATATTGCCTGGAGCACCGGGAAAATTTCTACGTCGCGGTTATAGTTTACAGTTGTTTCACCGTAAGCTTCCAGGTGGAAGGGGTCGATCATGTTTACATCGTTGAGATCAGCAGTGGCTGCTTCATATGCCAGATTGACCGGATGTTTCAGGGGGATATTCCAGATAGGAAATGTCTCAAATTTGGCGTAGCCTGCACTGATTCCCCGTTTATGCTCATGATAAAGCTGGGAAAGGCAGGTTGCCATTTTACCGCTGCCGGGGCCGGGGGCAGTGACAACAACTAATGGTCTTGTGGTTTCGATATATTCATTTTTGCCGTATCCTTCATCACTGACAATGAGGGCAGTGTTGCTTGGGTAGCCTGGGATGGTGTAATGCAGGTATACATGGATGCCTAATTTTTCCAAATGTTTCTTGAAAACATCAGAGCTTTCCTGGCCGGTGTACTGGGTGATGCACACGCTTCCCACATAGAATCCTCTTCCTGTAAATTCATCGATCAGGCGCAGTACATCCATATCGTAGGTGATGCCCAGATCACCGCGGACTTTATTCTTATCAATATCTCCGGCGCTGATAACGATAACGATTTCTGCCTGGTCGCTGAGCTGCATAAGCATGCGCAGTTTACTGTCCGGCTCAAATCCGGGAAGGACTCTGGAGGCATGGAAATCATCAAATAACTTACCGCCGAATTCCAGATAGAGTTTGTTGTTAAATTGGCTGATGCGCTCACGGATATGTTCGGACTGAGTTTTTAAGTATTTTTCATTGTCAAATCCTATCTTCATTTGTTATGGTTCCTTTCCAGTTCACGTTTAAAAATACTCTGTCAATAGTATACTACAATTCCCGGCAGTTGTGGAAATGTTTTTATCTTTATTTTGTCCTAAAATTTTGTTTTTCATGACGGAAAAATTCAGAGGAATTTCACAATCTGACAGTTGATTTATCCTAAAATTCTCTTTATAATAAAGAATAGTTATGCGCAGATGTGCGTATGGCTAGAGGAGGAACAAAATGGACAATCATATGGACAATAAACCGAATGGCAATCGTCCTGATAACAGAGACCCTCAGAAGAAGGGGCCGAATAAAAATCATCAGTCGATTCTTGCCTTTCTGATATGTCTTCTGGTCACATTGGTCTGCCTGAGCCTGTTTACGAATATGCTCAAGGATAATTCCAGTGAAATAACCTACGATAAATTCATTGAGATGGTAGAGAAGGACCAGGTACGGGAAGTAACGATCCAGTCAGGAACCCTGACAATTATACCCAAGAGCCAGATATCCCCGTATGGCGATGTGAAATATTACACAAACCAGATGGAGGATGAGAATACTCTTACTGAGCGTTTGGAGGGCAAAGGAATTATTTTCGAGTCTAAGCCGCCGGATGCCATGGGAGAGTTTCTTGCAATGATACTTAGTATATTGCTCCCCACAGTGCTGCTGTTTGTCATGCTGATGTTTTTCATGCGCCGTATGAATAAAGGCGGAGGCGGTATGATGGGCGTGGGCAAGAGCCGGGCCAAGGCTTATATCCAGAAGGAGACAGGGATCACCTTTAAGGATGTTGCCGGCCAGGACGAAGCGAAGGAGTCTCTGCAGGAGGTTGTGGATTTCCTGCATAATCCGGGGAAATATACGACCATCGGAGCCAAGCTGCCTAAGGGCGCCCTTTTAGTGGGACCTCCCGGAACAGGTAAAACCTTGTTGGCAAAGGCAGTGGCAGGTGAGGCACATGTACCTTTCTTTTCTCTCTCCGGTTCGGAGTTTGTGGAGATGTTTGTGGGTGTGGGTGCATCCCGTGTCCGTGACCTTTTTGAGGAGGCGAAGAAGAACGCCCCCTGTATTGTTTTTATTGACGAGATCGACGCCATCGGAAAGAGCCGTGATTCCCATTACGGGGGAGGCAATGATGAGCGTGAGCAGACCTTGAACCAGCTTCTGGCTGAAATGGATGGTTTTGATACCTCCAAGGGTCTTTTGATCCTGGCAGCCACTAACCGTCCGGAGGTTTTGGATCCGGCGTTGCTGCGTCCGGGACGTTTTGACCGCAGGGTGATTGTGGACCGTCCGGATTTAAAGGGACGTGTTGACATTCTAAAGGTTCATGCCAAGGACGTTCTGCTGGATGAAACTGTGGATTTTGATGCAGTTGCACTTGCTACATCCGGCGCAGTAGGTTCTGATCTGGCGAACATGATCAATGAAGCTGCTATTCTGGCGGTGAAAAACGGACGGCGTTCAGTTTCCCAGCGGGATCTTCTGGAGTCAGTGGAAGTGGTTCTTGTGGGAAAAGAGAAGAAGGACCGTATTTTAAGTGCCCAGGAAAGAAGGATTGTATCCTACCATGAGGTGGGACATGCTTTGGTGAGTGCTTTGCAGAAGGATGCGGAGCCTGTCCAGAAAATCACCATCGTGCCCCGAACTATGGGCGCGCTTGGATATGTAATGCAGGTGCCTGAAGAGGAGAAATACCTGAATACGCAGAAAGAACTTGAGGCTATGCTGGTAGGATATCTGGGCGGACGTGCTGCTGAGGAGATTGTTTTTGACACGGTCACCACAGGCGCTGCCAATGATATTGAACAGGCTACCAAGGTTGCGAGAGCTATGGTGACGCAGTATGGTATGTCTTCCAAGTTCGGGCTGATGGGTCTTGCCACTCAGGAGAATCAGTATTTGAGCGGCCGGACTGTGCTTAACTGCGGCGATGACACTGCCACTGAGGTTGACCATGAGGTGATGCAGCTTCTGCATTATTCTTATGAAGAGGCCAAGCAGCTTATCGGAAGCCACAGAGAGGCCCTGGATAAGATTGCAGAATACCTGATCAAGAAAGAAACGATCACAGGCAAGGAGTTCATGAAGATTTTCCGCGCTGTGGAAAAGGGCGTGGATATTCCTGATAATCTGGAAGATCTCCAACTGCCTGAGGATAAGCCGTCAGATTTACCTGCGCTGGAAAGTAACGGTCAGGAGAGTGCAGAGAATCAGGAACAATCACAACAGCAGGCCGATGCAGAGCATCAGGAACATGTGATGCAGGGCGATAATATTTAAACACAGAATGTGGATCATAATAAGTTCCACAGCTATAATATCAAGCAGAAGGGCCGGGAGAAATCCCGGTTCTCCTATTATAAAAATATTTCAGAGAGAATTGCAGCACGGCTGGAACGTTTTGCGGTTTCTGTGTATTGGGAAAGCAATTTTCAAACACGCTTTAGAGTTGCCAGGAGGAATAGGAATGTTTCAGATAGAGGAAGAACTGAAAAAGCTTCCGGCTAAGCCGGGAGTTTATATCATGCATGATGAGAAGGACGAGATTATCTATGTGGGCAAGGCTGTCAGCCTGAAGAACCGGGTGCGCCAATATTTTCAGAGCAGCCGGAATAAAGGGGCCAAAATTGAACAGATGGTCACCCATATTTCGCGTTTTGAATATATTATCACAGATTCAGAGCTGGAGGCCCTGGTTTTAGAATGTAATCTTATCAAAGAGCACCGGCCAAAATATAATACCATGCTGAAGGATGACAAGAGTTATCCTTTCATTAAGGTTACTGTGAATGAGGCTTATCCTCGTGTGCTTTTTGCCAGAAGGATGAGGAAGGATAAGGCGAAATATTTCGGCCCTTATACCAGTGCGGCTGCGGTAAAAGATGTGATCGAGCTTGTGCGCAAGCTTTATCTTGTGCGTTCCTGTAACCGTGTTCTGCCCAGAGACTGCGGGAAGGACCGTCCCTGCCTGTACTATCATATGAAACAGTGTACAGCACCCTGTCAGGGCAATGTGACTCAGGAGGAATATAAGAATAATATAAACAAGGTCATACGCTTTTTAAACGGGGATTTCCAGGATGCCATTGACGGTTTGACTGTGAAGATGGAGGCTGCTGCTCAGGAACTTCGCTTTGAGGATGCCGGTGAATATCGTGATTTGATCCAGAGTATCCACAAGATCGGTGAGCGGCAGAAAATTACAAGCTATGGTCAGGAAGACAAGGATATTATTGCGGTAGCAATGGATGAGAGCCTGGATTTGAGGGAACAGGACGCAGTGGTCCAGATTTTTTTCATGCGGGACGGAAAGCTTATCGGACGGGACCATTTCTATCTCCGCGTGGCCAGAGGAGATACAAAAGAACAGGTTTTATCCAGCTTTCTCAAACAGTTTTATGCGGGAACGCCTTTCATTCCAAAAGAGATCATGCTCCAGAAGGAAATCGAGGATGCTGAGGTTATTGAAGAATGGCTGTCATCCAGAAGGAATCAGAAGGTACACATCCGGGTGCCGAAAAAGGGGACCAAGGAAAAACTGGTGGAGCTTGCTGAGGAAAATGCAAAGATGGTGCTTTCCAAAGACCGGGAGCGTATGAAACGGGAAGAGGGAAGAACCATCGGTGCGGTAAAGGAGATTGAAGATTGGCTTGGCCTTTCAGGGGTGGCACGCATGGAGGCCTTTGATATTTCAAATATCAGCGGTTTTGAATCTGTAGGTTCCATGGTGGTGTATGAAAAAGGACGTCCTAAGCGAAGTGATTATCGTAAATTTAAAATAAAGTGGGTACAGGGGCCAAATGATTATGCCAGTATGGAAGAGGTCCTCACAAGACGGTTCACTCATGAGAGCAAAGGGGAGTTTGACAGCTTTGCCAAGCTGCCTGATTTAATTCTCATGGATGGAGGCCGGGGGCAAGTGAATATAGCTCTTAAGGTTCTGGGAAATCTGGGACTGGATGTTCCCGTGTGCGGTATGGTGAAGGATGACCATCACCGTACCAGAGGGCTGTATTACAATAACATAGAGATTCCCATTGATACCAGCAGCGAAGGGTTCAGACTTATAACCAGGATTCAGGATGAAGCACACCGTTTCGCCATTGAGTACCATCGTTCCCTCAGAAGTAAGGAACAGGTACATTCTGTTCTTGACGATATACCGGGGATTGGTGATACAAGGAGGAAAGCACTGATGCGCAGGTTTAAGTCAATAGAAAATATCCGTGATGCATCTGTTGAGGAATTATCGCAGACTGAAAATATGAATATCCGGAGTGCTCAGCAGGTGTATGATTTCTTTCATACTTCCGCCAGTTCATAAATATCTTGGAGGACAGGAGGGGATGGGGACGCTTTCGCGGAAGACTGGGGCTGGGGCGGGCCGGGAGAGTAGGGCGGCGGTACGTTCGTTTCGCATGGAAGAACTAGAACGTGTTTGAAAATTCATTCCGACAAGCTGCACGCCCCACTTTGCGGTATATTTGGCTCCAATTCGGTCAGCGTAGCCCGCTACGCCTCCCTCATCGGAGTCAAATCTCCCACAAACTGTGACGCACATCTTGCCGAAAGCAATTTTCAAACACGCTCTAAGCGGCTGAGTCAGCCTGCTTTGTCGGAACGGTCGCCAACTCAGAAAATTCTCTGATGAGAATTTTCTTCAGACAGGGCTCCCTTGCTTTTGTGCCTGAGGCACAAAAGCACCTCGGCGCAGACTGCCTCACCCGCTAAGTTCTTCCAAATGCTCACTCAAAGTACCGCCGCCTTACTCTCCCAACCCGCCCCAGCCCCAGCCTTCCGCGAAAACTGACGTTTCAAGGCGGATCTTAGCAGGATGTAACCGAAACTTTTATTATTATGTTAGCGGATAAATATCGTAGAATATTTTGTTATGCTACTGCTCCGCCTTCAAAGATTCTCCCGGCAAACAATATAACGCTGCAAAGGGGTGGAAGCGTAGAGGAAGGGGATGAGAAGGGAACCCGGTGCGGGGGCTTTGAGCGAGGACGAGACAGATCTTGGCTTTCAGTTGGAGCGGTCAGGAAAAGCCGCGCCTTGGCGCGGAGTAAGGCCTGTCTGAGCAGCGTTTGCATCAGCAAACGCTGCGAGTTGCCGCACGCCTTTTCCGTCCCCAAGCTACAAATGAAAGCCTAGATCTGTCCGCCACAAGTGATAGCCCCCGCACCGGGTTCCCTTCTCATCCCCGTACGACAACCTTCCGGGGAATCCCTAAATATCATTGAAGTTATATAACCGGATATGCTATAATAAAAACAATTACGGCCCATTAGAGCTTGTGGGAATAAATTTTCAAACACGCTCCAGGGTTCTATGAGCTTATAAACGAAAAGGAGACAAACATATGAAGGGTGTACAGTTGACAAAAATGACACAGGAACTGGGGCTCACCAACCTGACTCCGGAAATTGACCTGACAGAAATCCTTATTATGACAGCTGAGATCAACCGGCCTGCCTTGCAGCTTACCGGCTATCTGGAGCATTTTGCCAATGAGAGGGTACAGATTATCGGATATGTGGAGTATACCTATCTGATGCAGTTAAATGATGAGGAACGGAAATTTAAATATGAGAGATTTATTTCCAGCAAAATTCCCTGTGTAATTTTCAGCACTATGACCAGGCCGTCCCAGGATATGATTGATCTGGCCTTAAAATATAACGTACCAACCTTTGTGACGGAGAGGACAACCTCCAGCTTCATGGCAGAGATCATCCGTTGGCTGGGCGTACAGCTTGCACCCTGTATTTCAATTCACGGTGTGCTGGTGGATGTTTATGGTGAAGGCGTACTTATTACAGGTGAAAGCGGGATTGGGAAGAGCGAGGCTGCACTGGAGCTGATCAAGCGTGGACACCGTCTGGTAAGCGATGACGTTGTTGAACTGCGGAAGGTAAGTGATGTGACTCTGGTAGGCTCCGCACCGGATATTACACGTCATTTCATAGAGCTTCGCGGTATTGGTATTATAGATGTTAAGACTCTGTTCGGTGTAGAAAGTGTAAAAGATACTCAGTCTGTGGATCTTGTCATAAAGCTTGAAGAGTGGGACAGAGATAAAGAGTATGACCGTCTTGGCCTTCACGAAGAATTTACAGAGTATCTTGGAAATAAGATTGTCTGCCATTCGCTCCCCATTCGTCCGGGACGTAATCTGGCTATAATTGTTGAGTCTGCTGCAGTTAACCACAGACAGAAGAAGATGGGTTATAATGCTGCAGAAGAGCTGTATAAGCGTGTACAGGCCAATATTGCCAGAAAGAGGGATGCATAAGTTTTATATAAGCAGACTGGCGACTGGGATTCTCAGTGAAGAACTGTGGACAAGGATAAGGCGTCAGGGCAGAATGTGAAGATATGCTACACAGAAAGAGAAAGGAAGGACATGAAATATGGGATTATATTGTTTTGGAATTGATGTAGGCGGGACTTCTGTGAAATGCGGTTTATTTCTCACAGACGGAACTTTGATAGAGAAGTGGGAGATTCCTACACGTACAGAGAATAATGGTTCTGAAATACTCCCGGATGTGGCGAAAGCAATTCAGGATAAGATCCAGGAGAGAGGAATTGAGAAGGAAAAGGTTGACGGAGTGGGAATTGGAATCCCCGGACCGGTAAATGACGTAGGCGAGGTTGCATGTGCAGTGAACCTTTACTGGGGATTTAAAGCAGTTGCCAAAGAACTCAGTGGTCTGACAGGGCTTCCGGCCAAAGCAGGCAATGATGCCAATGTGGCTGCCCTTGGTGAAACATGGAAGGGTGCTGCAGCAGGAGCAAAGAATGTAGTCATGGTTACACTTGGAACAGGTGTGGGCGGCGGAATCATTGTGGATGGCAAAATTGTCTCAGGACATCACGGAGCCGGAGGCGAAGTGGGACATGCGAACATCAACCACGATGAAACAGAGACATGTAATTGCGGAAATAAAGGATGTTTAGAGCAGGTAGCCTCTGCGACAGGAATTGTCCGGGTGGCCAAGAGAGAGCTTGCAGACTGCTCCGATGATAGTTGCTTAAGGAGTCATAAAAGCCTGTCCGCAAAAGCAGTCCTTGATGCTTATAAAGAAGGCGATGGGGTGGCAGTGCGTATTATGGAAAAAGTAGGCGACGAGCTTGGAGGAGCTCTTGCTATATTTTCCGCTGTGATCGACCCGGAAACCATAGTAGTGGGGGGCGGTGTCTCCAAGGCAGGCCAGCCTCTTATCGACTGCATTAAAAAATACTACTCTAAATATGCATTTTCTCTATGCAAAGATACCCCTATCGTAATTGCCAGCCTGGGCAATGATGCCGGTATTTACGGTGCAGCCCGCATGGTGATCAAGGATGCATAAATGAATTAAAGTGAAAATAAAAAACACAACCGCCAGGAAGAAATTTTCTGGTGGTTGTGTTTTTTGTATAGCAGAGAAATACTCCACTTTGTTTTATAGCAACCGGATAAGTTTCAGAGAAATACTTTTCCGGCTGCCTATGATTTAATAGTACGTGATCTGATAACCATCCTCTGTACCGCCGCCTTCACCTGGGTCATCTCCGCCGCCGGGATCATCACCGCCGGGATAGTCGCCGCCAGGGTCATCTCCTGGATCCTGTCCTGGATCATCACCGCCGGGATTATCACCTCCGGGATTATCGCCGCCAGGATTGTTTGGATCGTTAGGATCGGTTTCACCTGGAGTCGGGGTTACAGTGACTACCGGGATTTGGATTTCCTCGTCTTCATCTTCCTCTTCAGGAACATAGAAGTGTACGTCACAGGTTTCTGTAGGAAGTGTACCAACATCAAAGTATTCTGTGATAATATCACAGCCTGCTCTTGGAAGAAGTCCTGTCTCTGAGCACACGCTGGTCTTCTCAATGCTTGAAGGCATATCAAATTCCTTGTATGTCATACCCTCATGAATTCGGGTCATAACTTTTCGCCATAAGTCCTTATGGAAATTACGGGCGTAATCAGGAAGCTTTTCGTTATTGTCATATCCGGACCATACTGCGCAGGTATAGTAAGGTGTGTAGCCTACGAACCACAAGTCATTATATTCCTCTGTGGTACCGGTCTTACCGGCTACTGCCATATTGTCAAGCTGGCAGGCTGTACCTGTACCGTGTTTTACAACATCCTCCATGGCATTTGTAAGCAGCCATGCTGTACTCTCCTTGATGACAGAGCGCTCTACGGAACTATTTTCAATAAGCACATTGCCGTTATGATCAAGAATCTTGGTGTAGTAAATGGGTTTGATGTAATTGCCGCTGTTGGCAATGGCTGCGTAGGAGGCACAGAGCTCTACGTTGGTGACACCGTGGGTAATACCGCCGAGTGCAGTTGCCAGATTGGCATCACTCCAAACAAAACCGTTTGCGTCCGTATCTTCCTCTAAACCGTGGGCCAGAGTAGTAAAACCAAAATTATCAAGATATTTAAGTCCAAGCTGCGGAGTCACTTCCTCCAGACACTTAACAGCAACGACGTTGACTGAATTCTGGATAGCCTGGCGGATTGTAGTCGTACCGTTATACGTACGTGTGGAGTTGTTTACAGGTGAGCCGTCAGGATATTCGTATGGTTCATCCTCAAATGTGGTTGCCAGTGTCATCCCGTCTTCGTTAAGAGCAGGTGCATAGGTGGAAACAATCTTAAAGGTAGAACCTGGCTGACGTGTGGTGTCTGTTGCACGGTTCAGCGTCAGACTGGCAGTTTTCTTGCCGCGGCCGCCTACGATTGCTTTGACATAACCGGTGTGCTGGTCGATAACACTCATGGAGGACTGAGGCTGCGGGGCAAAATTAACGCGTTCTGCAACAACCTTGCTTCCGTTGGAAAGGATATCAGCCTTGTAACGGTCCACATAGGACTGCCCTTCTTCCGGGGAGTCGAAAAGCAGATCAAAAGACGGGTCCTCGTTCTGGAAGTAAAGCTTCATCATTTCTTTGCTGTAGTTCACTTCATTGCCGTCAGGATCAGTCACTGTCAGGGCATAGTCAAGGTCATACTGGACAGTATCGGGATAGTTTTCCGGATTTGCATATTCCTCATCTAAGATAGTCTGGATATCCGGGTCCTGTGTGGTGTAAACTTCAAGACCGCCGCTGTAAAGCATATTCTGGGCCTGTGTCCTTGTGTATCCCTTAATATTCATTAAATCATTGATGATCTGGTCAGTCAGTTCATCCTCAAAGAATGTATAAACAGTGTTTTTAGTCTGAGAAGCGTTTTCCTGTGCTTCCTGGATACGGGTATATACATCGTCGTTCAGTGCTTCATCATACTGTGCCTGATCAATATAATTCTGGTCAAGCATGTGCTTCAGAACCGTTTTTCTTCGCTTGGCATTATCCTTAGGATTAAGGATAGGGTTAAACTTGCTTGGGTTCTGTGTAATACCCGCAAGAGTTGCACACTCAGAAAGGTTCAGCTCACGCACATCCTTATTGAAATATTGATGGGCGGCAGCCTGAACTCCGTATGCACCTGCGCCCAGGTTGATCGTGTTCAGATAGTTTTCAAGAATTACATTTTTGTCATTGATTTTTTTCTCTATCTGGATAGCCAGATACTGTTCCTGGAATTTTCTTGTAAATTTCTCCAGCCAGCTTGACTCACTTGTCCAGTCGGTGAATACGTTATTTTTCAAAAGCTGCTGGGTGATGGTGCTGGCGCCTTCGGAAATATTGCCTGAGGTGACGGCCTTAAATCCTGCACGTACAATACCTCTTACGTCAATACCGTTATGTTCATAAAAACGCTCATCCTCAATGGCTACCACCGCATGCTGCAGATCCACAGGAATTTCTTCAATGGATACAGGAAGACGGTTTGAGCTTGGTGCTGCCAGCTTACGAATCTGATTTCCCTGGTCGTCATACAGAAAAGATGCATAGCCCAGGGGCATAATGTCGATATCATCCACATCAGGGGCGTTGGCGAGGACGCCTTTGATTGCACCGATGCCGAGACAGGCGCCAATGACGCAGACAGTGATCAGGCATATGAATAAAACTCTGATAAACGAAACATGAGCTCGTTTTCCCATCATAGATGAACGGGAAATGAGCGAATTCCGTTTCTTTGAGGTGGATTTTTTTCCGTAATTCATGTTATTCCTCCTTTTATAATCCGTTTCATTATATCAAATCTATATAAGTAAATAAACCCTAAAATAAAAACTTCACAGTTTCTTTAGAAACAGGGCATAATTTAGTGCGGCATGCTGCTGCTTCCTGCTGATTTGCGCAGTTTCCCAAAAAGTGGACTGCCTTTCTCTTAGGATTGACAGATTTTATGAGGAAAATGTAAAGAATATTGCATCTATGAATTAAAATGGATATGTTACTGTGAAAATCCGGGACGGCATATGCAAGATAAAACCATTTAGATGCGAAATTTCTGTATGTGTTTACGGATGCTGGCGCATTTTATGAAACCATGGTAAACTTAAAGAAAAATAAAATTTATTTAATGATAGAGAAGACATTGGAGGCTGGTATTATGTTGGAGCAGTATAAGACCGTATTTGAGGGCGGTACGGCAGAGATTGAGGAGAAAAAATCAAGGTTTATCGCTACTGTGCGTCCTGTGGAGACAGAGGAAGAGGCGCTTCTTTTTATAGAGGAAATGCGGAAAAAATACTGGGATGCCTCACATAACTGTTATGTTTATTCAGTAGGGGAAAACAGAGAATTTACCAGATGCAGCGATGACGGGGAGCCTTCAGGCACAGCAGGACGGCCTATGCTGGATGTGCTGCTGGGACAGGAAATCTATAATACAGCTGTTGTGGTCACCAGGTATTTCGGCGGGACACTTCTGGGAACCGGCGGACTTGTACGGGCTTATTCAAAGGCTGTACAGGAGGGTCTGGGAAGCAGCCGGGTGATTGAGAAGAAGTACGGCATTTCCCTGGAAATAGTTACAGATTATACTGGGATAGGAAAAATACAGTACATTGCAGGGGAACGAAAGATTCCTGTTCTTGACAGTGAATATACGGATAAAGTAAAACTCAGGCTTCTTGTTCCCTTGGGTGATGTGAGTGAGGTACAGAAAGCTGTCACAGAAGCCACCTGCGGCCGCGCGGATATGAGAAAAGAGAAGGATCTGTATTATGCTGTGCTGGACGGGGAAATTTTGGTTTTCTAGTGTTGAAAATGTAATCCGGTCAGTGAAGTGGAGAAGAAGTATTACATGGTCACGGAAATGTGTGTATAAAGGAGCCGGAGCTTAAGAGAAGAAGTCAAATAAAAATACAGGGACAATCTTCAAAAAAGAGGTTGTCCCTGTATTTTTATTAAACTATGGAAATCAGCATTTCTCCGGTTCCGGATAATCGGTTCCCATGGTGTCTACTGTCATTGTTTTGATCTTCTGTTCATCTAACGGTCTGTCAGAGTAATCAGTGTCTTCCTCTGCAATGCGGTTTACCACATCCATGCCCTCGATGATCTGGCCGAATGCAGCATAGCTGCCGTCAAGATGGGGTGCATCCTTATGCATGATGAAGAACTGGCTTCCTGCAGAATCAGGGGCCATTGCTCTTGCCATGGAAAGGACACCTGGTGCATGCTTAAGGTCATTTTTGAAATGGTTCTGGGAGAATTCGCCTTTAATGTTGTAGCCGGGGCCGCCCATGCCGTTGCCGTTGGGGCATCCGCCCTGGATCATAAAGCCATTGATCACGCGATGAAAAATAAGGCCGTCGTAAAAGCCTTTCTTTACAAGACTGATGAAATTGTTTACTGTATTGGGGGCGATTTCCGGATATAACTCTGCTTTCATTACATCGCCGTTTTCCATTGTGATGGTAACGATTGGATTTGCCATTGTTTTATGTCTCCTTTTTAAAAAGTATTGTATTTCCTTGTTCGCTCTATTATAATATGCAAAGGACAATTCCGCAAGGGAAACCCGTTTTTGGAGGAAAAAATGGTTATTGAGACGAGAACACCTGAAGAAACATTTGCAGTAGGAGAGAGAATCGGCAGGAATGCCTGCCCGGGACAGATTTATACGCTGGTTGGTGATCTGGGCGTGGGAAAAACCGTGTTTACCCAGGGAGTGGCAGCCGGACTTGGCATCCATGAGCCTATCAGCAGCCCTACTTTTACCATCATACAGGAATATGAGAGCGGACGGATGCCCTTCTATCATTTTGACGTTTATCGTATTGGTGATATTGAAGAAATGGAAGAAATCGGCTATGACGATTATTTTTTTGGCAGAGGGATCTGCCTCATCGAGTGGGCAAACCTGATAGAAGAGATTTTGCCAAAGGATTTGATACAGGTGACAATAGAGAAGGATTTGAAACAGGGATTTGATTACCGCCGTATTACCATCATGGAAACAGGCGGGGATAAAGGAGCAGAGAAAAAATGAAGATTTTAGCGCTTGACAGTTCCGGTATTGTGGCATCAGTGGCTGTTGTGGAGGATGACACCCTGCTGGCGGAATATACAGTTAATTATAAGAAGACACATTCCCAGACCTTGCTTCCCATGCTTGACGAGATTGTGAAAATGACAGAGCTTGATTTAAACACTATTGATGCTGTGGCAGTGGCTGCCGGGCCGGGATCCTTTACCGGACTGCGCATTGGGTCAGCCACAGCCAAAGGGCTTGGGCTTGCGTTGGAGAAGCCGTTGGTGTCTGTACCTACCGTGGAGGCTTTGGCCTATAATCTCTATGAGGCGTCAGGGCTGGTATGCCCCATTATGGATGCAAGAAGGAGTCAGGTATATACAGGGATTTACCGCTTCAGCGGACATAACCTGAAGGTGGTGGCAGACCAGATGGCAGTGGCTGTTACAGAGCTTTTGGAACAGCTTAACGAGCTGGGAGAGCCGGTTACCTTCCTTGGGGATGGCGTGCCGGTGTTCCGGGATGTGATCGCCAGAACCCTTACAGTGCCTTATTCCTTTGCCCCGGCTCATGTAAATAAGCAAAGAGCAGCGGCAGTGGCTGCACTTGGCATGGTGTATTATAAAGAAGGCAGAATCCAGACAGCAGCGGAGCATAATCCTGATTATCTCCGGGTATCCCAGGCTGAGCGGGAGCGTGCGGAGAGAGGCCTATGATTCTCCGGGAAATGATGGTGGATGACCTGGATCAGGTGATGGAGATCGAGAATGATTTATTCCATGTCCCCTGGACCAAAGAGGGATTTTTTACCTACCTTACCAGAGATAATGCCATGTTTCTGGTGGTGGAGGAAAAGGGGCAGATTCTTGGATACTGTGGTCTTATCATGGTATTGGACGAAGGGGATGTCACTAATGTGGCTGTCCGCAGGGACAGGCAGTGTGAGGGTATCGGCCACTTCCTTATGGATAGTCTGGTACGTCTTGCCGGAGATCAGGGTGTGACTACCATTCATCTGGAGGTGAGAGTGAGTAACGGGACGGCCGTGCGGCTTTATGAGCGCATGGGATTTTCCAGGGACGGAATCCGTAAAGGTTACTACTCTAATCCTACCGAGGACGCTCTTCTCATGACCAGGCATCCTCAGTGAGGCTGCCAGGCTGGTAACCAGTAAATAGCACAGGGTAAGGAAGCTAATGAAGCCTCCTGCAGTTTTACCGGGCGCATGAAACATCAGTACGATGTCATGCGTCCCTTTTTTTATGGGAAAACCTACGAAAGCCTTGTTAACCTTTACCGGTTCCACCTTTTCCCCATCCACCACAGCACCATATCCTTTGGAAAAAGCCAGAGAAGTGACGAAATAGCCGTCTTTTTCCATGGTGAGGCTGCCGTTGATAAGCTGGCTGTCTTTGGTCTCCCGGAAAACAAAGGGGACGATATCGGGGTGGGAAATGGCAGATACAGGCAGCGTATAAGCCTGTATATTGGAAATTTTATAATTCCCTTTGGAAAATTTTATATCTAGTACATCGAATATTAAATAATTACTATATTAAACTGATGCCGCGTCGTTC
>JAUNHC010000117.1 GCA_030524175.1 Eubacteriales bacterium | reverse complement strand
CATGATGCTGGTGTCAAAAGCCCAACTAACGAACCTTGAAAATTTAATATTTTACAGTAAATACAGACAATCCGTCGTTTGTGAGTTACAATGGTAGTAGTTCTTGAAAGGTGGTATCTCTTATGGCTTTTAAACCGAATGATTGTCAACAGTTGTCCTTTGGTGACAGCTTTATAACCCTGACTGAGCGAGAAAGAAAAACTCTGGAAAAATCCTGGGCAAAAATCTTTGCCGATGAGATTTTTCCGGCAATAGATGAAGAACGTTTTTCTGTCCTGTATAGTGATAAGGCATCCAGACCTAATACCCCTGTTAATGTCATCATTGGTGCGCTTATCATCAAGGAGCTTTTTGATTATTCGGATGATGAAATTGTTGAGAATCTGATGCTTGATCTGCATCTTCAGTATGCCCTGCATACCACCAGCTTTGCGGAACAGCCTCTATCGGATAAAACACTGAGCCGTTTCCGTAAAAGATGCTATGATTACGAGACGCTTCATGGAACAGACTTATATCATGACTGTGTAAAAGATCTTAGCGGCAAAATAGCTAAGATTATGAGACTGAATGGGCGTGTCCGTCGCATGGATTCCCTTATGATCGAATCAAATATCCGTTTCCTGAGCCGCATGGAACTGGTTTACACCTGTATAGCAAAGCTGGTTGTTCGACTCACAAAAAAGCAGCCGGATATCATTCCAGAGCAACTGAAGCATTATGCCGACCCGAATGATTATAATCGCATCTTTTATCATCAGAGAAATGATGACATGGAAGCCATTATACAGACACTGCTCACAGACAGCGACAGCCTTCTGCATCTGTGCAAAACAGATTTTGAAGATGTGACGGAGTATCAGCTTTTTGTCAGGTGTCTTTCTGACCAGACTGTTGTGGAAAACGAAAAACGCCGCATGAGAACAAAACAGGATGGGACGATGGATTCCTCCGCACTCCAGAACCCATCTGATCCGGATGCCACTTACCGAAATAAAGCGGGTAAGCAGTATAGGGGATATTCTGCAAACATAGAAGAGACAGTCGGCAAAAATGGTTCTGTCGTGACGGATTATCAGTATGATAAAAACACACATACAGACAGTCAGTTTCTCCAAGAATCCCTTTCGGCAATGGAAAAATCTGAAGAAGAAATCCTTCTGGTTACGGATGGTGGTTATGACGGCCAGGACAACATTGCGCTTGCAAGAGAAAAGAATGTCCGCTTGGTAACAACAGCTTTAATCGGCAAAGAGGCTCCTGATGTACTGGCGGATTTTGAATTCAATGAAGATGGCACACGTCTGCTGAAATGCACGGCCGGACACGTTCCCATAAGTCAGAGCTATACAAAATCAACAAGACAATGCAGAGTATCATTTGACAGAAATCATTGTGCTGGTTGTCCTTATCAGGAGCAATGCCGTCCGAAGATTTACAAAAAGGTCGCTTCATTTATTACTTCAAAAAATGCAGCTAACAGGGCAAAAAGCCAGCGATACATGAAGAATGAAGAATTTAGCAATCTGGCACGATTAAGAAACGGCGTGGAAACTGTTCCGTCCAATCTTCGGAAAAATTACCATCTGGATCGCCTACCAAGAGGAAAGCAGCGAGGGAAATTTTTCTTTGGGAGTAAAATAGCAACATTGAACTTCAGAAAGCTCTTCGGATTTCGGAAGGGTGTGGGAGGTTATGCCCAAAATCCTGTATTAGTATAGAAAACACACTAAAAGTATGCCAGTGCTTCTGGAGAAAAGGTGTCTCTTACGATAGGTCTACTGTGAAATATTAAATTTTCAAGGTTCTTACAAGGATTCAGCCATAGAAAACTCTATGTTTTGACCCCAGCATCATG
>JAUNHC010000003.1 GCA_030524175.1 Eubacteriales bacterium | reverse complement strand
AATACAAGGAGTTTTAAAGATATGATAAAAGTGTTATTCATCTGCCACGGCAACATCTGCCGTTCCCCAATGGCAGAGTTCGTATTCAAGGATATGGTTCAAAAGAAAGGTCTCGCAGACCAGTTCTACATTGCGTCTGCCGCCACAAGCACAGAGGAGATTGGAAACCCGGTTCATCCTGGAACGAGAAGGAAACTACATGAGCTGGGAATTTCCTGCGCGGGCAAACAGGCTGTACAGCTAAAGAAAGATGATTATAACAATTATGACTATATTCTTGGGATGGACCAATGGAATTTAAGAAATATGATCAGAATTTTGCGCAAAGATCCAGAGAACAAGGTGAAGCTTCTTCTTGATTATTCCCGGTCCCCAAGAGATATTGCTGACCCTTGGTATACTGGTGACTTCGAAGTCACCTACAGAGATATCCTGGAGGGATGTGAGGCATTTCTAAATCATCTCCGCGCCCAGCGGAAGATACCATAAATGGTCAATGGAAACCATATGATCTGTCGATTAAAGACAAAATAATTTGTCGATTAAAAATCCTTTACAAAAATGGCCCTTCATCTTATACTGAAGGTGCAGCAACTCTGGCGGGAGCATCTGCTCCCCCTTTTTATTTTCTGGAGAGATATCTTACATCTCTCAGTCAAATCTGGGCAATTCGCCCGTAATTCAATTCACACAGAAAGGAACAGAATATGGAAACAGGATATGAGACATTTGTGGAGGCATTGCGTCAGGCGCTTATTGCAGCCACTGGTTTTGATGAGGAAAAGATTTATTTTGAAAAGAAGGGCGGGAGATTTACAGGCTCTAGTGACCGCCTGTTTGTGGAATGTGCAGTCTATGAGGATGCAAGAGAGGTCTGCGGGATTTATACAGAAGATTTGTATGAAAGGTATCAGGAGGATATCACGCTGGAGGACATTGTAAGAGAGGTGCTTTTAGATGTAAGGCGGGCACAGAATTCCCAGTATTTTCAGAAGACAAGAAATTTGTCGGATTACCACAAGGTTAAGGGGGATTTGTTTATCCGGCTTTTAAATGCGGACAGAAACAGAGAAGAGCTGAAGTATGCAGTTTTTCAAACAGTGGGAGATATTGCGCTTGTGCTGTATTTGAAGGTGTCTGAGGAGGATGGGTGTGTCACCAGTATTAAAATCCGGGATGAATATGTGGAAAAGTGGGGGATCAGCCAGGAAAGAGCCATAGAAGAAGCCTTGCTTAACACCTATTTCCTCAGTCCGCCCAGAATCTATCAGTGGGAGAAGCTTTTCTTTGATCCGGAGTACGGAGGTGAAAATTTCATGGACATTGTGTCAGGATATGAAATCAACAAAGAAGCAGTAGGAAATTGTCTCAGTACGACAAAGCGTACCAACGGTGCGGTAGCCGTGTTCCTTCCGGGAGTGGCAGAACGGCTGGCAAAGCTTATAGGAAGCGGATTTTATCTTGTTTTTACAAGCATTCATGAAGTGATGATACATAATGATAAGAAGGTTGCCCCGGAAGATTTGGTGGGTGTATTAAAGGACACTTTGAAAGAGGCTACACCGGAGGAGGATTATCTTACGTCCCGTATTTATCATTACAATAGTGACAGGAAAGAGTTTACCTGTGTATGTTAGTGGCATATTTACGGCCGCAGCATATCTTAATCATAAAAGGATGATTAAGGGGAAACAATAGTGGCATATAAAATCATGCTGGATGCCGGACACGGCGGTTCTGACCCCGGGGCAGTATATGAGGGAAGACAGGAAAAGGATGATACCTTGAGACTGACCCTGGCAGTAGGAAGAATCCTGGAGGATAACGGGATTGATGTGGTTTATACCAGGACAACGGATGTGTACCAGACTCCCTTCGAAAAAGCCAGGCTTGCAAATGAATCCGGTGCAGACTATTTTATTTCGTTTCACAGGAACAGCAGTCCGCAGGCAAATCAGTACAATGGTGTGGAAGTTCTTGTTTATGATAAAAGCGGTATAAAATATGAAATGGCTCAGAATATTCTGGGAGCCTTGGGGGAACTTGGATTCCGGGAAATAGGCGTCAAGGAACGTCCGGGTCTGGTAGTTCTTCGAAGGACCAGAATGCCTGCACTTCTGGTGGAAGCCGGATTTATCAATTCTGACCAGGACAATCAGCTGTTTGACGAAAAATTTGATGAGATAGCACAGAGTATAGCGACAGCAATTTTAGGGACGTTTAATGAGGAAACGGTGGAAGGACCTGTTTACTATCGTGTACAGACAGGGGCTTTCCGGAACAGGGAAAATGCAGACAGGATGCTTTATCAGCTGACGGATAAAGGATACCCTGCATTTATCCTGCAGGAGGGCGACTTATATAAAGTTCAGGTAGGCGCATATCTGCAGATAGGCAATGCGATCAATATGGAGCAGCGTCTTAGGGACGATGGTTACAGTACACTGATCGTGACAAAATAAGATTTCCTTTTTCTGCCTGCCATGATATAATAAATACACTTATGGAGTCCCGGCCCGCAGGCCGCGGGCAGGGTTACAGTCCGGATATGATCTGGATAATACACAGAGAGCAGGCAGGTACCGGGAATGTACGGGGAATTTTTGAAAGAGGCAGAGAATTTTATTTTTGCAGAAGACACGCCCAGTAAATCAGATGTTATTTTTGTGCCAGGAAACGGATATCCGCAGATGGCAGAACGTGCTGCACAGCTGTACCGGGAGGGCTATGCCCCATATATTTTGCCCAGCGGCAAATACAGCGTAACGGACGGGCATTTTACAGGAGTACTGGGGAAAAAGGAATGCTATCCGGGAGAATTTAATACAGAGTGGGAGTTCCTGAAGGAAGTTCTGGTGCGCTGTGGAGTGCCGGAGAAGGCTGTGCTGAAAGAGGATCAGGCTACCTTCACTTACGAAAATGCGATTTTTTCCAGGCAGGTGACAGACCAGGCGGGGATTAAGGTTAAAAAGGCCATTCTCTGCTGTAAGACGTATCATGCAAGGAGATCGCTTATGTATTATCAGCTTCTGTATCCGGAGGCAGAGCTTCTCGTTTGTCCTTCTTGTCCGGACAGTATAACGAGATCCAACTGGAGAGACACAGAAGAAGGGATAGATGCCGTGACTGGCGAAATCACAAGGATCATCAAACAGTTCTCTCTTATGCTGGATTATAAATAAACCGGGTTATCCTCTAATAAGGATACCCGGTTTACTAAATTGCTGAGAAACAAAGCTCTAGCTACATTTGGTCAGGACTGTCTTTTTTCTCCGGCAGCCAGATATGCACCAGCTCAATCCTGTTTTTGTCAAGCTGGTCAACAACAAGTCTGATGCCGTTGTCCAGTGTTACGGACTGTCCCTGGACAGGCAGACTGTCCAGTTGTTCGATAATATATCCTCCTACAGAGTCATAATCTTCAGATTCAAGGCGGGTGTGCAGCACTTCATTGATATCATCCAGCTTTGCGGAGCCAAGGGCAACATATTCCCGGCCGGGCTGGATTTCTTTCACATCCTCCTCTTCATCCTCATCGTATTCGTCCCGGATTTCACCGACGATTTCTTCCAGGAGGTCTTCCAAAGTTACAAGACCGGCCGTAGATCCATATTCATCCAGTACAACAGCAAGATTGACAGAAGCCTTACGCATTTCGATCATCAGGTCAGCTGTGGCTTTATGCTCGTAAGTGAAGTAGGGCTCTCTCAGTATTTCACGGATGGAAAAGATACGGCTCTTGGGATATAAAAGGAGATCCTTCATATTTATAATACCGATCACATTATCTGTATTATCTTCATACACAGGAAAACGGGTGTGCATATCCTCTCTGAACACATCCAGCAGTTCCTCATAGGTAGAGTTAACATCTACCAAGGTCATATCAATTCTGGGGATCATCACATCTTTTGCAGCGGAATCGCCGAAATCAAAAACATTATAAATCATCTGCTTTTCTTCCCGTTCAATGACGCCGTCCTCCTGCCCTACATTTACAAGAGTACGAAGCTCATGCTCTGTCATTGTATTTGGTTTTGCATTTGGGTCTACTTTCAGCAGGAACAAAACACCGTTGGAAAGCTTGCCTATTATAAATACTACAGGAGTCAGAATGATCATGAGAATGTAAATGACTCTTGCATAGGACAGGGCCAGTTTTTCGGAGTGGATGGTGGCCAGAGTCTTAGGTGTGATTTCTCCGAAGAGTAAGATCAGTAAAGTCAGCGCACCGGTGGCAAGTCCTACGTAGGCATTGCCCAGAACCTGGATTGTCAGGGTGGTCATCAGTGAGGCAGCAGCCATATTTACGATATTATTACCTATTAAAATTGTGCTGAGCATTTTTGCAGAATCAGAAATTACTTTATCCAGGATCACTGCATTTTTGTTTCCCTGCTCCACCAGGGATTGGATACGGATTCTGTTTACTGTAGTCATGGAAGTTTCTGCTGAAGAAAAAAAGGCGGAGAGCAGCACCATGACCAACACAGCGGCCGCCTGTATAGGAACACTTGAATCCAAAGTTATGTTCACTCCTTTATTTTTTGTGGGATGATGCAGTGGGAGACTGCCGGGGCAGACATTGTTCCTTCGCAACATCTTTATCTTGTATTAAGGGAAAATATACATGATTTTATAATAAAATGCAAGTCTGAAAAAAAATGTAAATTTAGGGGTGTCGAAAAAGGTAGTTTTATGGTATAATTCATTTGACAAAAAAACAAAATATTTGTTACAAAAGATTTACAAAATAATAAAATTTTGATATAGTATAATTACGGCGGAAGACCGTTTTACATATAGATATATAGTTACGATTGATAATTGTCTGAATTCCAGTTTATTATAGAGGTGTAATGATGAAAAAGATAAAGAATAATAAAAAAAATACAGGAAGAAAAAACATAAATTTATTGGCAGCAGCAGCGTTGACGGCAGCTTTACTTGGAGGACAGGTATATCCTGCTTTTGCCGGCAGCAGTAATGTTTCTGTGGAGTCATCAAGCCTGATTCCTGAGAATGTAACCATTGACGCACCCACGGAGCTGTACAACGTAGGGCTTCCCGGCAGTGAATATGGAACCCTTTCATGGGCTGACGGCTCATTTGTACCTTCTAAGCGTGTACAGTCCTGTCAGGTGATTCTCACCCCCTCCGGCTCAGCAGATTTATCCGGTTTAGAGGGATACGACAAGGAATCGGGGGTTGTAACAGGTTACGTGACTGTTGTTGTAAGCAGCATAGAAGAAGCACCTGCCGATGTGCCGGAAGACGGCCAAGAAAGCGGCGGTATCACGGAAGCACCTTCCGTTACCGTGACACCGGATGAAACAGTGACTCCCGCTGGAACAGTGACTCCGGGGGTATCAGACGAGACTAAGCCAGACACGGATACAGGGGACAAAGACCAGGAGAAACCGGGACAAGAGGATACAGACCAGGAAAATAAGGATCAGAGTTCCCAAGGGGACGGTGATAAGACTGAAGATGAGAAGATTCCGGGAGATGCAGCACCGGCTGAGCAGATCGGCACAGCAGAAGGCACTGACGGAAGTAATCTTGATGCAGAAAATGAAGAGAATAAACCGGAGGATATTTTTGACCGTCCGGTGGATGAATTAATAGAGGATTCCCGTCCCACCACAGCAGATGAAACATTGACAGAAGAAGAGAAGGCTGCCCGCGGGGAAGAGAATCACAGCTGTGCCGGGATATCTGTTTCCGGGATCAACCTGCCGTGGTACGTACAATTCCGTGCAACCAGCGGAGACAGCTATCAGTTTACCAATCAGGAAGATGCGGCGATTTTCCAATCTTACGAATTTGAACTTTGGGATTTGCAGAATGACACAGAATACATTATCCCCGACGGTGAGTATATCAGCGTAACCGTGCCGGTGAAAGAGGGATATGAATATATTATAGAGCATTTGCTGGACAATGGTGCCACAGAGACTATTGTGCCAAGTGTGGATGGGAATACTATGATTTTCAGCACACACTCCTTCAGTCCTTTTGGCATAGCGGGAAGCAAGCCCCTTGTAGGCTCAGACATTGCAGAGAACAGTTACCCGGATTCTCAGGAACAGCTTGGTACCTCAGGTGTGAACGCACAGCAGCAGTCCTCTCTGACAGCGACTCCGTCCGGATCATCAGGCACCAACGCCGCCACACCGGCTGCAGCAGCTTCAGACAAGGATAATGAATCAGAGAGCAGCCAGAACAGCAGTTCCAGAAAAGCAGTTAATACAGGTGATACCACGAACATTTATCCCTTTGTGATATTACTGGCAGTGGCAGTGATATTTGTTGGTGTGGTTGTCTATTTAAAGAAGAGGAAATAATTTGATATTTTTACACTGCAAGGCCGTCATGAGGCCCGGGGCCAGATGGCCAAGGGGACAGCTGATATTTGTTTTAACAGTATTAAATCAGGAATAAGGACAGCAGCCCTTCCATATATTTCATATGGGAGGGTTGTTTTTTATGAAAGTGAAAGCAGTTCTGAAATCTTTACTATTTGCATACGCATTGACAGGCATATTCCTGCTACTGCTGGCATTGCTTCTGTTCCAGCTTGATCTGGGGGAGGGACCGGTTGCGGCAGGAATCATAGTGGTATATGTGCTGTCCTGTCTCATGGGAGGCTTTATGGCCGGAAAAATGGTACGTAAAGATAAATATCTGTGGGGGGTACTTGTAGGCTTATGCTATTTCCTGTTGCTGATCATCGTATCCTTTGTAGTACAAGGGAAATGGGATATGACGGTACAGCATGCTCTTACCACTTTTTTCATGTGTCTGGGAGGCGGTGCCCTGGGCGGAATGCTGTCCTGAGGGCATAAAAAAAAGCTTTTAAATTCAAAAAATTTATGCTATACTATGCGAAGACATATTTTACATAAGGAGGATATAGACATGGAACATATCAAGACGTTAAATACAAAGAACCTGCAGAACACAGTTAAAAAAGGTGGATGCGGTGAATGTCAGACATCTTGCCAGTCTGCTTGCAAGACTTCCTGTACAGTAGGAAACCAGAGCTGCGAGCATAAATAAAAGGCGGCTGTGGATGATAAAGTAAGCAGCGGGGTGAAATCCGCTGCTTATTCTTACGCTTAGGAAAGGATTTCGAGAACATGAGCCTGATTCACCGTTACCAGAGTAATGGCTACAATATTGTACTGGATATTAACAGCGGATGTATTCATCTGGTGGATGAAGTTACATACCAGATACTGCCCTTCATAGAAGCAGGAGAATCCCCGGAGGCCATTGCAGAGAAACTGGGAGATCGTTTTAAGAAAGAGGACATTGAGACCTCTGTGACAGAGTGTGAGAAGCTGCGTGAAGAAGGCATGCTTTTTACAAAAGATATTTATGAAAATGCCATTGAGGAATTTTCAAAAAACCGTCAGACAGTGGTCAAGGCTTTATGCCTGCATATAGCCCATGACTGTAATCTGGCCTGCCGCTATTGTTTTGCAGAAGAAGGAGAGTACCATGGAAGAAAGGCACTTATGCCTTTTGAAGTGGGTAAGAAGGCTCTTGATTTTCTCATTGCCAATTCCGGCTCCAGAAGAAACCTGGAGGTGGATTTTTTCGGCGGTGAACCGCTGCTCAACTGGCAGGTGGTGAAGGAACTGGTGAACTACGGAAGAGAGCAGGAGAAACTGCATAATAAGAAGTTCCGTTTTACCCTCACCACAAACGGGGTATTGCTCAATGATGAGATCATGGAGTTCTGCAACCGGGAAATGGCAAATGTGGTTTTAAGCGTGGATGGAAGAAAAGAGGTGCACGATCATATGCGTCCCTTCCGTAAAGGCGCAGGAAGCTACGATCTGGTCATCCCCAAATTTCAGAAGTTTGCAGAATCCAGAAATCAGGACAAGTATTACGTAAGGGGAACCTTTACTCATCACAATGTGGATTTTTCCAGAGATGTTCTTCATTTGGCAGACCTTGGCTTCAAGCAGATTTCTGTGGAGCCGGTGGTTGCGGCCGATGAGGAGGAATATGCCATCCGAAAGGAAGATATCCCAAAGATTTTTGCAGAATATGATTCTCTGGCAAAAGAAATGATCGCCAGAGAAAAAGAAGGAAAAGGCTTTAATTTCTTCCATTTTATGATTGATCTCACCGGCGGGCCTTGTGTGTATAAGCGTTTGTCCGGCTGCGGTTCAGGAACAGAATATCTGGCTGTGACGCCCTGGGGAGATTTGTATCCCTGTCATCAGTTTGTGGGAGAAGAGAGATATCTTATGGGAAATGTGGATGAAGGTATTACGAAACCGGAGATCCAGGAAGAATTCGGCAGCTGCAATGTCTACACAAAGGAAGACTGCCGGAATTGTTTTGCCCGCTTCTACTGCAGCGGCGGCTGTGCTGCCAATGCTTATCATTTCCAGGGAGATATCAACGGCAATTATGAAATCGGATGCGAACTCCAGAGGAAGCGTGTGGAGTGCGCTATCATGATAAAAGCCGCATTAGCGGAATAAAGAAAGTTAAGAAGGGAAAGAACAATGAAGAAAAACAGAGGAATTGTAGTGCTGCTGCTGACAGCCATCCTTACTGTATTCTTATGCTATACTGCAGCTGTTGGTATCGGCCCTACCGGTACCGGCGCAGCTAAGCATATTAATACAGGACTTGACTTGGCCGGCGGTGTCAGCATTACCTATCAGACCAAGGACGGCGATCCCAGCAGCGAGGATATGTCAGACACAATTTACAAGCTGCAGAAACGTGTGGAACAGTATAGTACAGAAGCACAGGTTTACCAGGAAGGCGGGGACAGAATCAATGTGGAGATCCCAGGTGTCACAGATGCCAATGCCATTCTTGAGGAACTGGGCAAGCCGGGTTCACTGTGTTTTATCGTACAGCAGGATGCAGACGGCAATGAGAACTTTGCCTATGATGCAAATGCTGCCAGCGGATATTCTCTCAGCAGAAGTCTGGACGAGATCAGAGAATCCGATTCCGTTGTACTGGAAGGTACTGATGTTGCCGATGCAGAAGGCGGGGCAATCCAGGATTCATCTACCGGCGGAAGGAAATATGCAGTCAGCCTGACTCTTACAGATGAGGGAAAGAAGAAATTTGCAGATGCCACAGCAGCCAATGTGGGCAAGCAAATTGCTATTGTATATGACAACGGAATCTTAAGCGCTCCTAATGTAAATGAGGCTATCACAGGAGGTAAGGCAGAGATTACAGGTATGGGCAGCACCGAGAAGGCACAGGAACTTGCTTCCTATATCCGTATCGGTTCTCTGAGCCTGGAACTTGAAGAACTCCGTTCCAGCGTGGTTGCCGCACAGCTGGGAGAAGAGGCCATTGCTACAAGTGTGAAGGCTGCGGCCATCGGACTTGTCATTGTTATATTGTTCATGATTTTTGTATACCGTATTCCGGGTCTGGTAGCCGGAGTTGCACTGATTTTATACACTGCACTCATGCTCCTTACTTTAAATGCTTTTGACATTACCCTGACGCTTCCGGGTATTGCAGGTATTATCCTGGGTATTGGTATGGCGGTAGACGCCAATGTTATCATCTATGCCCGTATCCGTGAAGAAATCGGGGCGGGAATATCCGTGAGAAATGCCATCAGAAGCGGATTTAAGAAAGCCTTTTCTGCTATATTCGACGGAAATATTACCACATTGATCGCAGCCTTTGTCCTTATGTGGCTGGGCTCCGGCTCTGTAAAAGGATTTGCTTATACGCTGGCACTTGGTATTGTGATCTCCATGTTTACAGCCCTGGTCGTATCACGGTTAATTGTAACATCACTTTATGCAGTAGGCATCCGGGATGAGAAATTCTTCGGCAGCACAAAAGCGAGAAAGTCAATCGACTTTGTTGGAAAGAAGAAAATCTTCTTTATTATTTCCGCAGTTTTGGTCCTCAGTGCTCCGGCAGCTATGCTGATCCATCAGCAGACAGGAGACAAGGCCCTGAATTACAGCCTTGAATTCTCAGGAGGTACTTCTACAAATGTTACCTTCAATGAGGATATGGATATTAAGCAGATCGACTCAGAAGTGACCCCTCTGGTAGAGGAAGTCACCGGAGACAGCAATGTACAGCCTACTAAGGTGGTGGGCACAAACCAGGTTATCATTAAGACACGTTCCCTTGATCTGGAAGAACGTGAAAATCTGAATAAAGCATTAGTGGAAAAATTCGATGTTGACGAATCTTTGATATCAGCAGAGAGCATTTCTTCCACGATCAGCAATGAGATGAGAAAAGATGCTGTTGTGGCAGTGATCGTGGCAACTATCTTTATGCTGCTTTATATCTGGTTCAGATTTAAAGATATCCGTTTTGCCAGCAGTGCAGTTTTAGCTCTTCTGCACGATGTGCTTGTGGTACTGGCGTTCTACGCAGTTGCAAGAGTATCTGTGGGAAATACATTCATTGCATGTATGCTTACTATTGTAGGTTATTCCATCAATGCCACCATTGTTATCTTCGACCGTATCCGTGAGAATCTCCACGGAAGCAAACGGGGAGAGGGACTTGATGAGGTGGTTAACCAGAGTATTACCCAGACCTTGACCAGAAGTATTTATACTTCCTTTACTACATTTATCATGGTGGCTATTCTCTATATAATGGGAGTGTCCTCTATCCGTGAATTTGCTGCCCCGCTGATGGTTGGTATCCTCTGCGGCGCATATTCTTCAGTTTGTATTACCGGCTGTCTGTGGCTGGTGATGAAGAAGAAATTCAGCGGAAACGCACAGTCCGCCAAAGTGACAGCGTCCGCATCCAAACCGGTGCAGAATCAGTCTTCTGTACAGGTTAAAACAAAAAAAGCAGAGACTCCTGTGAGCAATACAGCAGATCAGCCGAAAAAGAAAAACAGAAAAAGAGTAGCTGAACGTCTGGCAGCACAGGAAAATGGTGCAGGACAGAATTCAAATCAGGAAAAATCTGAATAAATAATAAGATGTTATCCCGGGACAGTTAAATGTCCCGGGATTTTTACTTGAAATTATCTATGCTTCAAGATAAGATAGAAGAAGAAAAAATCAAAACAATGGGAATAAAACATACAATAGATGGAATCAGGAGATAAAACAGTTATGGAAAAATGGGTGATAACAGCAAAAAAAGCAGATTTCAAATATATCGGTGAACGGTTTGGGATAGATCCTGTGATAGCCAGACTGATACGCAACCGTGATGTTGTAGGCGAGGAAGCAATACAACAATATTTGAGCGGGACAGTGAAAGATATACCATCTCCATGGCTTATGAAGGATATGGATAAGGCAGTGGAACTTCTGGAAAAGAAAATAGAAGAGAGAAAAAAAATCCGTATCATCGGTGACTATGATATAGACGGAGTTACTTCTACCTTTATACTCCTTAAAGGACTCAGAAGGCTGGGGGCCGTGGCAGATACCTATATTCCGGACAGAGTGGCTGACGGATATGGTATACATGAGCATCTCATCAGAAAAGCAAAGGAAGATGGAATTGACACAATTGTAACCTGTGACAACGGAATTGCTGCTGCGTCAGAAATCGCTCTTGCCAGGGAATTAGGAATGACGGTTGTAGTGACAGACCACCATGAGATTCCTTACAGAGATTCAGAAGAAGGAAGAGAATATATTCTTCCGCCGGCAGATGTGATCTTAAATCCTAAGCAGCCCCATTGTACATATCCTAATAAAAATATATGCGGCGCTGTAGTGGCTTATAAATTTGTGTGGGCTTTGTATGAGAAATATGGGGTGCCTGAGACAGAAATTCTGGACTTTCTGGAGTTTGCGGCCATTGCCACAGTGGGTGATGTGATGGACCTTCAGGGAGAGAACAGGATTCTGGTGAAGGAGGGGTTAAAGCGCCTTCCGGATACCCGGAATATGGGCCTTCAGGAATTGATCCGGGCCAATGGGCTGGAGGACGGAAGGATTACAGCATACCATATAGGGTTTGTCCTGGGACCATGTATCAATGCCAGCGGAAGACTTGACACGGCTGCCCGTTCCTTATCGCTTCTCCAGGCAGAGGATCAGGAAGAGGCGGCAAAGCTGGCAGGTGATCTGACAGCACTAAACCAGAGCAGAAAGGCCCTTACGGAAAAAGGAAAAGAAGAGGCCATACGTCTTGTGGAGACCACGTCCATCAAACAGGACCGTGTCCTGGTCATATATCTGCCGGACTGCCATGAAAGTCTGGCAGGGATCATTGCAGGGCGTATACGGGAAAAATACCACAAGCCCTCCTTTGTGCTCACCCAGGGAGAATATTGTGTCAAAGGAAGCGGCCGTTCTGTTGAAGCCTATTCCATGTATGAGGAACTTGTGAAATGTGAAGATCTGCTGGAACAGTTCGGGGGACATCCGATGGCTGCAGGATTGTCTGTGAAGGAGGAAAATATAGAAAACCTTAGACGAAGACTGAACCATAACTGTACTCTTTCAGAGGAGGATCTCATGCCGAAAGTGGTGATAGATGTACCCATGCCTGTTTCCTATATTTCCAGGGAGCTTATCGGACAAATTTCACTTCTGGAGCCTTTTGGCAAAGGAAATACAAAGCCATTGTTTGCCCAAAAGGACCTTCGTGTTTTAAGCGGGCGTATTTTTGGAAAGAATCAAAATGTGGCGAAGCTTCAGCTGGCAGACAGGGAGGGGAATTGTATAGATGCTGTCTATTTTGGAGAGGCCGCTGAATTTCTTGGTTTTGCCCAGGAAAGGGAGACGATATCTGTCACTTACTATCCTGAAATAAACCGTTATCAGGGAAGAGAAAATCTGCAGATCGTCATACAGAATTACTGCCGGTAGGCATAAATAGGCTGTTGTTTTTCCTCACAATGGCGTAACATGCCGTATTTATGCGACTCCTGTCGGGTTTTGCATTGATTCCGGCCGGAAAAAGTGATATACTAAAGGATATTTATAAAACAGTTGGAGGAGTGGAACATGAAAAAAATTGAAGAATACGTTAGAAGTATCCCTGATTTTCCGGAGCCGGGAATTATTTTCCGTGATGTGACCAGTATTTTGCAGGATGCGGACGGATTAAAATTGGCTATTGACTCCATGCAGGACTGTTTGAAAGATGTAGATGTTGATGTGATCGTCGGTACTGAGTCCAGAGGATTTATTTTCGGTGTACCCATTGCATATAACCTTCATAAACCTTTTGTGCCGGTTCGCAAAAAAGGTAAGCTTCCCTGCGAGACGGTATCAAGAAGCTACGACCTGGAATATGGCAGCGCGTCTATTGAAATGCATAAGGATGCCATCAGGCCGGGACAGAAAGTGGTGATCATTGACGATCTCATTGCCACAGGAGGAACTGTGGAGGCGGCGGTCAAGCTTATAGAGGAGCTGGGCGGAGAAGTTGTCAAGATTGTGTTTTTGATGGAGCTTGCAGGTCTTAAAGGCAGAGAAAGGCTGAACGGCTATAACGTTGAATCTGTTATCTGCTATGAAGGGAAATAGTCTTTATAATTGAGTGTAGTTCAAAATCGTGCAACAGGCAGGTGGAATTGATGGCAGAGATGAATAAAAGCGCAGAAAAAGATAAAGGCGCCATGCAGGTAGATAAAGAGAAACTGGAGTCCGTGAAGCGGGCGGACGCAGCAGTGAAGGCCATGCATGATTTTACCAGCCCTGAAGAATTATATCAGGAGCTGATTGCAAGTGTGCAGAAATATCATCCGTCCGCGGATATATCTATGATACAGAAAGCGTATGAGGTTGCCAGAGAGGCACACAAGGACCAGAAGCGTAAGTCAGGTGAGCCGTATATCATTCATCCTCTGTGTGTGGCGATCATACTTGCAGACCTGGAGCTTGATAAGGAGACGATCGTTGCCGGCTTACTCCATGATGCAGTGGAAGATACCTGGATGACCTACGAGGAAGTAGAGAAGGAGTTTGGGTCTGAGGTAGCGCTTCTGGTAGACGGTGTCACCAAACTTGGACAGTTGAATTATTCCGCAGATAAGGTGGAGGTCCAGGCTGAGAATCTTCGTAAGATGTTTCTTGCAATGGCCAAGGATATCAGAGTAATATTGATAAAACTTGCCGACCGTCTCCACAATATGCGGACCCTGCAGTATATGAAGCCGGAGAAGCAGCAGGAGAAAGCAAGGGAGACAATGGACATTTATGCGCCCATTGCCATGCGTCTCGGTATCTCAAAAATCAAAGTAGAGCTGGACGATCTGTCCCTGAAATATTTAAAGCCGGATGTCTATTATGACCTGGTAGAGAAAGTTGCCCTTCGTAAGAGTGTCCGGGAAGAGTTTGTGGGCGCTATTGTGAAACAGGTGAAGAAGCACATGGATGACGCCAATATCAAGGCTCAGGTGGACGGACGCATCAAGCACTTCTTCAGTATATATAAGAAGATGGTCAATCATGATAAGACCATCGACCAGATTTACGACTTGTTTGCAGTGCGTATCCTGGTGGATACAGTCAAAGACTGTTATGCAGCTCTTGGCGTGATCCATGAGATGTATAAGCCCATTCCGGGAAGGTTCAAAGATTACATTGCAATGCCTAAGCCTAATATGTATCAATCACTCCATACAACTCTTATCGGGCCTAACGGCCAGCCCTTTGAAATTCAGATAAGAACCTTTGAGATGCATAAGACAGCAGAGTATGGTATTGCAGCTCACTGGAAGTATAAAGAATCCTCTGACGGCAAGAAATCCGGAGGAAAGAGCGAAGAGGAAAAGCTTAACTGGCTGCGTCAGATTTTGGAATGGCAGCGTGACATGTCCGACAACAAGGAATTCATGAGCCTTCTTAAAAATGACCTTGATCTGTTTGCAGACAGTGTGTACTGCTTTACCCCCCAGGGTGATGTAAAAACACTTCCCAACGGCTCCACACCCATAGACTTTGCCTACAGCGTCCACAGCGCCGTAGGAAACAAGATGGTGGGGGCAAGAGTGAACGGTAAATTAGTTCCTATCGAATATCAGATTAAAAACGGGGACAGGATTGAGATCATAACCTCCCAGAATTCACAGGGGCCCAGCAGGGACTGGCTGAAGCTTGTCAAGAGTACACAAGCCAAGAATAAAATAAACCAGTGGTTTAAAAAAGAATTAAAAGAAGACAACATATTAAAAGGCAAGGATATGCTGGCCCAGTATGCCAAAGCCAAAGGATTAAAGATAAGCACCTACAACAAGCCCCAGTATCTGGAAGCAGTGATGCACAAATACGGTTTCAGGGACTGGGAATCCGTTCTCGCTGCTATCGGCCATGGCGGCTTGAAGGAGGGGCAGGTTTTCAATAAGCTTGTGGAGGCTTATGACAAGGAGAATAAGAAATCCCTTACTGATGAGCAGGTGCTGGAAGCTGCATCGGAATCCCCTGAGAAGCTGCACATTGCAAAAAGCAGGAGCGGCATTGTTGTGAAAGGGATCCATGATGTGGCAGTACGTTTCTCCAAGTGCTGCAACCCCATTCCAGGGGATGAGATCCTTGGATTTGTCACCAGGGGCAGGGGAATCACCATTCACCGGACCGATTGTGTCAACGTCCTGAATATGTCTGAAATTGACAGAAACCGCCTGATCGAGGCGGAATGGCAGGAGCCGGATACAAAGGTGGCAGAGAAATACATGGCGGAAATCCATGTGTATGCCAATAACCGTACAGGGCTTTTGGTTGATTTATCCAAGCTGTTTACAGAGCGTAAGATTGACGTGCGCAGTATTAACAGCCGTACCAATAAGCAGGAGAAGGCCACCATATCCATGAGTTTTGAGGTGAGGAGCAAAGAGGAATTAAATTCCCTTATTGAAAAAATCCGCCAGGTGGACAGTGTCATCGATGTGGAACGTACCACAGGGTAAGCCGGCGGTCTTCCGCCTTCAGGAAGGCATTATAAAAGGTATTGAAACGGCTTGCAGAGGAAAGGATAAAAATGGGTAAACTAGATTTACAGAAATGTATACTTGGTACAGTTTATACAAACTGTTACCTTATTAAAAATAGTGAGACAAAGGAACTGCTTATTGTAGATCCGGCAGATGCGCCAGAGAAGATTTTCTTGAAAATCTCCCAGATGGATGCAAATCCGGTGGGAATCCTTCTAACCCACGGGCATTACGACCATATCCTTGCAGTGGAAGCAGTGAAAGAGAAATATGGCATTCCCGTATACGCATGCAGGCAGGAACAGGAGATGCTGTCAGACCCGTCTGTAAATATGTCTGCTTTTTGCGGGCAGTCTGCTTCGGTGAAACCGGATGAGCTTCTGGATGATCTCCAGGTGTTTGAGGCTGCCGGATTTTCCATACAGATGATCCATACGCCCGGACATACCAAGGGAAGCTGCTGCTATTATATCAAAGACGAAGGAGTATTGTTCAGCGGAGATACCTTGTTTTACGGTTCTGTAGGCAGGACAGATTTTCCCGGGGGAAGTACAGCGGAGATCGTGAGGAGCCTTCACAGGCTGTTGGAGTCATTGCCTGAGGAGACTGAGGTGTTCCCGGGACATGATGCATCCACTACGATCGGCTATGAAAAGAGGTATAATCCATTTGTATAAGATTGGAATTCTGTTTTCGGACAGAGAATTTGAACATGATGTGTATGAATTGATTAAAGCATTTTACCCGGAAGCGGAGATACATACTTCTACTGAAGGTTTGGAAGGGGAGTATGACCTCCGTTTCTGTGTGGAACGGCAGGCTGACAGTTTTCTCATCCATTATGAAAGTGAAGAACATACAGGTGTCACCAGTGCGGAAATGATAAAAGGGCAGTCCCGGGATAATGAAACGGATGCCCTTATTTCTTTCAGCCTGCGAAAGCAGAACAAGGACGTACTGAAATATTCTTTGTACAAGCTTCTGGAGAAATTAAGCGGCAGGACGCTTCCCTGGGGAAATCTGACAGGGATAAGGCCTGCCAAGCTGGCAATGGGCATGATAGAAGCCGGAATGAAAAATACGGAAGCTGCAAAGGAAATGAGGGAGCGTTATCTGGTAAGTCCCCAGAAGACTGCTTTGGCAATTACCATTGCCAACCGGGAGAGGGAAATTCTTAAGGAGATTGATTATGAGAATGGTTACAGCCTCTATGTGGGGATCCCCTTTTGTCCCAGCATCTGTCTGTACTGCTCCTTCAGCTCATATCCACTGAAGCAGTGGGAGAAAAGAGTAGATGAATATCTGGATGCACTCTGCCGGGAAATAAAAGAAGTTTCACTGATGATGAAAGGCAGAAAACTGGACACCATTTATATCGGGGGCGGTACCCCCACAACTCTCCAGCCCTATCAGATACGCAGGCTGCTTGACGCTTTAGGGGAGTCCTTCACCTTTGACGGACTTTGTGAATTTACAATTGAAGCCGGGCGCCCTGACAGTATCACAAGGGAGAAGCTGGAGGCTGTGAGAGCGTTTCCTGTCACAAGGATTTCAGTAAATCCCCAGACAATGAATCAGGAGACATTGGATATCATAGGAAGACGCCATACAGTGAAACAGACAGAAGAAGCTTTTCTGTTGGCGAGACAACTTGGGTATAACAATATTAACATGGATTTGATCGTGGGACTTCCCGGCGAGGACATTTCTATGGTAAAAAACACATTGGAGCAGGTGAAGGCACTTGGACCGGACAGTCTGACCATTCATTCCCTGGCGGTAAAACGTGCGGCCAGGCTCAATATGTTTAAGGACAAATACCAGGAAATGACCTTTGAAAACAATCAGGAAATCATGGATATGACCATGAGAGCAGCCTATGAAATGGAAATGGGCCCTTATTATCTGTACAGACAGAAGAATATGAAGGGTAATTTTGAAAATGTTGGCTATGCAAAGGTTGACAAAGCAGGGATTTACAATATACTGATTATGGAGGAAAAACAGCCTATCATTGCCCTGGGGGCAGGAGGTTCCTCAAAACTGGTCTTTGACCAGGGAAGACGGATAGAACGGGTGGAGAATGTAAAGGACGTCACGAACTATATCACCAGGATTGATGAGATGATAGAGAGAAAGCGGACAGGAATCGCCACCTGGCTATAGCAGACGGAGGTATACTCTTGAGTACAGAACGAAAGATAACTTCAAATACACAAGAACGGATTCTGGAATTTGATTTATCCTCGGAACTGAATCATGGAATGGTTGTGAGCAATCTGGCCTATGCTGTTGCAGAAGAGCTGGGGCTGCCGAAGGAGAAATGCTATGAGCTTGCCATTGCCGGCATGCTTCATGACATAGGCAAGCTGAAGCTCACAGGCTACATCAACGGGCAGGAGAACGACCCGCTGGTGATTGAAGAATTGAAATATGTCCGTATGCACTCCAAGCTTGGATATGAAGAATTGAAGGACCAGGGGTATTCAGATTTTGTTCTGGACAGTATTCTTTACCATCACGAGAATTATGACGGCAGCGGATACCCATCCAACAAATCAGGAGACGAGATACCTGTGGGAGCAAGAATTCTGAGAGTGTGTGACGTGTTCGCCGCCTTAAGCTCAGACCGCCCGTACAGGAAGGCCTTTGACATGGATTCAGTGATGGAGCTAATGATAGAGGAAGTAAAGAACTTTGATATGGAAGTATTTCTTGCATTTCAAAGAGTGGTGCATAAATAAAGGAGGATGACATGGCATTAAAGAAGAAGCCGGTAACCGGCATGAAGGACATTTTACCAAAGGAGATGGAAATCCGAAATTATGTGATGAATATGATCCGGGAAACCTACGGCACGTTCGGATTTTCTTCTATTGAAACTCCCTGTGTGGAGCATATTGAGAATCTCTGCAGCAAGCAGGGTGGGGAAAATGAGAAACTGATTTTTAAAATCCTTAAGCGCGGTGAAAAACTGAAGCTTGAGACAGCCAGGGAGGAGGCAGATTTAGTTGATTCCGGGCTGCGTTACGATTTGACAGTTCCCCTTTCCAGGTATTATTCCAATAATGCCAATGAGCTTCCTGCACCTTTTAAGGCTTTGCAGATGGGAAATGTGTGGAGGGCAGACCGTCCCCAGAGAGGGCGCTTCCGTCAGTTCATGCAGTGTGATATTGATATTTTGGGAGAGCCCACGTACCTGGCAGAGATCGAACTGGTGCTTGCCACAACAACTTTGCTGGGCAAGCTTGACTTCCATAATTTCACCATCCGTATTAATGACAGAAAAGTGCTTAAGGCAATGGCACAGCACAGCGGATTTCCTGCAGAAAGCTTTGACACAGTATTTATCATACTTGACAAAATGGATAAAATTGGTCTCGACGGCGTTGCAGAAGAGCTGGAGAAGGAAGGTTTTGCCAAGGAGAGCATTGATACTTATCTTGGACTGTTCAGGACCATCACCTCAGACATTGAAGGGGTGCGCCGCTGTAAGGAGATATTGAAGGATTCCCTTGATCCTAAGGTTGCAGATGATCTGGAGACCATCATTTCCACTGTGGATTCTGTGAAGACAGCAGAGTTTAAGATTGAATTCGACCCTACCCTTGTAAGGGGAATGTCTTATTACACAGGACCTATTTTTGAGATCGCTATGGATGAGTTCGGCGGAAGTGTTGGCGGCGGCGGACGCTATGATGAGATGATAGGAAAATTTACAGGAAATGATACATGTGCCTGTGGTTTTTCCATTGGATTTGAGAGAATTGTTATGCTGCTGCTGGAACGGGGATATGAAGTGCCCACAAGAAATGGAAAGAAAGCATATCTCATTGAGAAGAATATGCCGGCGGACAAGCTTCTCACGATCCTTAAGCAGGCCCAGGAGGAGAGAGATGCCGGGACCCAGGTGAATATTTCCATCATGAAGAAAAATAAGAAATTCCAGAAGGAACAGATGATGAGCGAGGGCTATGCTGAGTTTGTGGAGTTTTTCAGGGACAGAATGTAGAGAAGAGGAGAGAGAACATGGCTGAGAGTATGCAGGGACTGCACAGAACATGCCGGTGTGCAGAAGTGACGAAAGAGATGACCGGCAGTGAAGTAACTTTGATGGGCTGGGTACAGAAAGCCCGGAATAAAGGTGGAATCGTTTTTGCGGATTTGAGAGACCGTTCAGGAATCATGCAGTTGATTTTTGAAAACGGAAGTATAGATGAGGAAGGCTTTGAAAGAGCAGGAAAGCTGCGCAGCGAGTTTGTCATTGCAGTTACCGGAACAGTGGAGAAGCGCGGCGGAGCTGTAAACGAAAATCTGACCACAGGAGAAATCGAGCTTCGGGTGAAATCCCTGAGAGTTCTTGCTGAGGCCGATGTACCTCCCTTCCCCATTGAAGAGAACAGCAAAACAAAGGATGAAATCCGCTTAAAGTACCGTTATTTGGACTTGAGAAGACCTGATCTTCAGAGAAATATCATGCTGAAGAGCAGAGTTGCCATGCTCACAAGACAGTTTTTTGCCCAGGAAGGATTCCTGGAGATTGAGACACCCATGCTGGGCAAGAGTACACCGGAAGGCGCAAGGGATTATCTGGTGCCGTCCCGTGTACATCCTGGGTCATTTTACGGACTCCCACAGTCACCCCAGTTATATAAGCAGCTTTTGATGTGTTCCGGATATGACAGATATATCCAGATTGCCAGATGCTTCCGTGACGAGGACCTGCGTGCTGACCGCCAGCCTGAATTTACCCAGATTGACATGGAGCTTTCTTTTGTGGATGTGGATGACGTCATTGACGTGAATGAGAGATTTCTTGCATATTTGTTTAAGGAAGTGCTGGATGTGGAGGTTCCCCTGCCGATTCAGAGAATCACATGGCAGGAGGCTATGGACAGATTTGGGTCCGATAAACCGGATTTAAGATTCGGGATGGAGCTTCATGATGTAAGCGATTTGGTGAGGAACTGTGGTTTTGGTGTATTCACAGGTGCACTGGAGAACGGCGGAAGTGTCCGGGGTATCAATGCCAAGGGACAGGGATCCATGCCCCGTAAGAAGATTGACAAGCTGGTGGATTTTGCAAAAGATTACGGTGCTAAAGGACTTGCTTATATTGCAGTGGCTGAGGACGGCACAAGAAAATCATCCTTTGCTAAGTTCATGACTGAGGAAGAGATGGATGTACTGGTGAAGGCTATGGAAGGGGAACCAGGAGATCTGCTTCTCTTTGCAGCAGACAAAAACAAAGTTGTATATGATGTGCTGGGTGCACTGCGTGTGGAACTGGCTAAGCAGATGGAGCTTCTTGACAAGAATGTATACCGTTTTGTGTGGGTGACGGAATTCCCTCTTCTTGAGTGGAATGAGGAAGAGAACCGTTATACGGCAATGCATCATCCGTTCACCATGCTGATGGATGAGGATCTTGATCTTTTGGATACGGATCCTGGTAAAGTCAGGGCCAAGGCTTATGACATTGTGCTCAATGGAAATGAAATCGGCGGAGGAAGTGTACGAATCCATCAGAACGAGATCCAGGAAAAGATGTTCGAGGCTCTTGGATTCACAAAAGAAGCTGCTTATGAGCAGTTCGGATTCCTTCTGAATGCCTTTAAGTACGGTGTTCCCCCTCATGCAGGATTGGCTTACGGGCTTGACCGTCTGGTGATGTTGATGGCTAAGGTGGACAGTATCCGCGACGTCATTGCCTTCCCTAAGGTGAAGGACGCCTCCTGTCTGATGACAAAATCTCCAAGCCGCGTCAGTGATGTGCAGCTGAAAGAGCTTGGACTTGAGGTGGAGCCTGAAGAGAAGGTAGTACAGCCGGAAGAATAATGCAGGCTAATTTCAATGAGTTGAATGGGCAGCAGTTCAGAGTTGCCTGAACTGCTGCAATTTATGAGAATTTGAGGATAAAAGAATGGAACTCACAATACAGACTTTTTTAATTGTATGTCCGTTAATCTTTTTGGGGAGTTTCGTGGATGCAGTTGCAGGCGGCGGAGGCTTGATCTCCCTGCCTGCATATTTGTTGGCAGGTGTGCCTATGCATAACGCCATTGCCACCAATAAGCTGTCGTCTGCTGCAGGCACGGTCATATCCACAGCCCGTTTATGTAAAAACAGATTTGTGGATTGGGGATTAGCAGTTCCCTGTATTTCCATGGCTCTTCTGGGGTCTTACATAGGTGCCAATCTGGCCCTTATGGCCAGTGATAAGCTGCTGAAATGGATGCTTATTCCGGTCCTGCCTCTTGTTGCTTTTTACGTGCTGAAAAAGAAGAATCTTGACAGCGGGGCGGAGCAGGAAATTTCCAGGAAAAAGCAGTGGATCTTGTGCGGTCTGGCGTCCTTGGTGGTGGGATGTTACGATGGTTTTTACGGGCCGGGGACAGGTACCTTTCTCCTTCTCCTGTATACAGGTGTTGCAAAGATGAAGGTGGCGAAAGCGTCCGGCAATATGAAGCTTGCCAATTTGTCTTCCAATGTGGCTGCACTTGTTGTTTTTTTATTCAGTGGAAAGATTATTTTCCCATTGGGACTGGCAGCCGCGGTATTTTCCATTGCAGGCCATTATGTAGGATCAGGCATGGTGATGAAAAACGGAAGCAGGATCGTCCGTCCTATCATCCTGGTGGTTATTGCCCTTTTGTTTGTTAAGATCATTCTTGACATGTAGACAAGGTTCACAAGGGGATATACATAAAAAAGACCGGTTGTCCGGTCTTTTTTGCTGTGTCCTGTAAATGAGATATTCTTATGTTGGGAATGTCCTGAAATTGTAACAGACCAGTATGGACTGCCGCCTGAAATCACTCAGTATCCGAATTTGAATCATACTCATCTTCCGAATAAGACTCATCGGAATCTCCGCTGTCTTCCTCAGAACCTGCATCCGTGTCTGTATCCTCTAAGCCGTCCTCGTCTTCCTCTACAGGAGATGTGGTGAGGATGCCGAAGATTGCATTCCCTAATTCTCCGCTGTCGTCCATTAACTTCCAGGAGGCACCGTCGTTTACAAAATAAAAAGTTGCCTCGGCTGTTTTTGTGGCTGTGTTGGACTGGATGTTCTCCAGGAGCAGTTCGTGGGATTTCTGGTAACGCTTTTGTGAACCGTCAATAACTGCATCAGGAGAAGACAGGTATGCGTCCAGTTCCTGCTGATAGGCAGAGAGGATGGCATCACTGTCGAAAGTTGTGATTTTTGCCTCAATAGTAGCTGTATAGCTTTCTATATTGCTTGAAATCACATCATAATTGAAATTTTTATGTACTTGTTCCACAAGGGCAGAGGCAATGGCATTTTTGGCAGTGTCTGTTGTATTTAGAATACTTTCCACACCAAGATATGTGCTCATTTGTTCAGTGTCCATTTTTTTAAGGGTTTTGAGATAGACTGCAAGGGTATCCTCAGGTGAGAGGATATCCGGATCGGACAGATAGGTCATAAGACCGCCGACAAGGTCATTCTCCAGGGAATACGTACGCTTGATTTCCCATACTTCATCTTTGTCACCTGTATTATACAGCTTCATAGTACAGTTGGTCTCAACTGTCTTATAATCATTTTCTTTCAAGAGCTGGTTCAGGATCAGGTAACGTTCTTCTAATGAAATACTGACTTCTTTTGTATTCTTGGAATCGGCTTCAGCAGTGTCCAGGATTTCCTTTTTCAGCTGGGATGCGGCAAAATCTTGTGCCAGTGTATGTGCATCCATAGTGGAAAGCCGGAGTGATGCTGTTGCTGTTTTTTTCTCTTTGTCGACGTCAATATCCAGAATTTTATAATCGAAATCCTGGAAAAAGAGGGAAAATACTTCTTTTACTTCTGTGGACAGTTTAGTGTTTTCCGTGGCGTCGGGAAATAGTTCTTTGTAGGAGATATACTTGTGTGTCGTTTTTGAATCCAGATTTTTTAATAAATCCAGTTCATTTGTGATGACCTCTTCTACATCTGTTTTATCCACGTGGGAACAGCCGATACCGATAACGGCCAGGATAACAAGAAGAAGAGGTAACAGACGTTTCGCAATCTTCATACGAGTTTGTTCCTTTCCAAATTATTCCACCCTATTTTAGCAGATAATGAAGAAAAAGTCAAAAAAGCATTAAATATATACGATTTTTATAAAAAAAGGATGAAATTTTTGTGAAATCTGTAGTGTCAAGAGGGTTTGAACTGCCCCGGGACTTTTCTTTTCATATAGAATCTGTTATGATAGGGTAGTGAGTAAATTGCTTGTCACCTAAGGATGATACAAGGAATGGCGAAATGGATTTACCATGCCTTATTTAAACCGCAGCAGATGCGGCATAGGAGGAAACAATGAAAAAACGAATTTTGATCGTTGGTGGGATTTTGGTGGCTGCCGGAGTAGCGGGAGCTGTTGGATGGTACTACTTACGGGGCAGCACCGGCGGTGCGGCAGACGGAGATGTGGTATATGTGACAGCAGTCAGTACGCTTACAGGGGCTTCTTCCGGAAATTCCAACCGTTATGCCGGTGTGGTGGAACCTCAGGAAACTGTGGAGGTGAAAATTGACAGCGGCCGTAAAGTAAAAGAAGTCAAGGTAAAGACAGGAGACGAAGTGAAGCAGGGACAGCTCCTGTTCGAGTATGATCTCAGCAGTATCCAGGAGGATCTGCAGCAGGCCAAGCTGGATTTAGACAGGCTGAAAAATGAGGCGCTTAGTTTAGCTGACCAGATAGCAACTTATGAGGCAGAGAAGAAGAAAGCTTCGGCGGACAGCCAGTTATCATATACTATAGAAATAGAAACAAACAGGATGAATCTGAAGAAAAACGAATACGACCAGAAAAGCAAGGAAGCCCAGATTCAGAAGCTGCAGAATGCCACAGGAAATACGGAAGTGCGCAGTGAGATCGATGGCGTTATCCAGAAAATCGACTCTTCCAAGCTGAGCACTGACGACGGAGACAGCCTGAACGAAGGACTGGGAGAGGATGCTTACGGCGGTTCTGGAGACAACACCAGCAACGCTTTTATCACTATATTAAGTACAGGTGCGTATAGGGTAAAGGGCAAAGTAAATGAACTGAATGCCCAGTCCATCATACCGGGAGAGCCGGTGATCATCCGTTCCAGGGTAGATGAGAATCAGACCTGGCGCGGTACTATGGGAGAGATTGACAGGAACTCATCCAACTCAGAGAATAATAACAACAGCATGATGATGTACGGCATGATGGATACCGGAGACTCCCAGACAACGTCCAGCACCTATCCCTTTTATGTAGAACTGGATTCATCTGATGGGTTGATGCTGGGACAGCATGTATACATAGAGAGAGATGAAGGACAGGCAGATAAAGAAGGCCTGTGGCTTAGTGATTTCTTTATTGTAGATGTGGACGAGCCTGATCCTTATGTCTGGGCCGCCGGCGATAATGAACGGCTGGAAAAACGCAGCATTACTCTTGGTAATTACGATGCTGAGCTGGGAGAGTACGAAATCGTGGACGGACTTACTGTCAAAGATATGATCGCGTTCCCCACAGAGAGTCTTGCAGAAGGTTTACCCACAGCAGAAGGTACGGCTATGCAGTCACAAGATATGCTTTATAACAACGGAGATGCCGGCATTGACATGGAGCAGGGCGGTGAACCTGATATGATAGAAGAACCCATAAATGAAGAAGATCTCTCCAATGATTTTTCAGGTGAAGATCTGGTGCCCATAGACGGAGTTGGTTTTGCTGAGGATGTGGAGGGCGTAGGATGATTTTGGAGCTAAAGGGGATATATAAAGAATACCAGCAGGGAAAAATGAAAGTTCCTGTTTTGAAGGACGTGAATTTTTCCATGGAAGAGGGGGAATATGTGGCGATCATGGGACCGTCCGGTTCCGGCAAGACTACACTTATGAATATCATAGGTTGCCTGGATAAGCCTACAGAAGGCAGTTTTCTGCTGGATGGTCAGGATATCCAGGCATGTTCAGAGAATGATATGTCGGATATGAGACTGAATAAAATAGGTTTTGTATTCCAGAGCTTCCATCTGCTGCCCCGCCAGAGTGCTTTGGCTAATGTGGAAATGCCGTTGAACTATGCCAGGGTCCCCAAAAAGGAACGGAAGGCCAGGGCGTTGAGGGCATTGGAGCGTGTAGGGCTGGCAGACAGGGTGGAATTCCGGCCTAACCAGCTCTCAGGCGGTCAGATGCAGAGAGTGGCTATCGCCAGGGCGATCGTAAACAGCCCTAAGCTTCTTTTGGCGGATGAGCCTACCGGTGCCCTGGACAGTAAGTCCGGCGCCCAGGTAATGGAGTTGTTCCAGAAGCTTAATGATGAGGGGGTGTCGGTTCTGATGATCACTCATGATCCTGATATTGCAGCACATGCAAAGCGTGTTGTCACGATCAGAGACGGAGAACTGCAGGAAAAGAGGTGATAGCATGAGCGTGGTGAAGAAGATCATCATTGGAGTGCTGGTAGCTGCTTTAGTGGTGGGAGGAGCCGCCGGCGGTTTATTATATATGAAGAACGCTAACCAGAAAGAAGTTCTGGTGACCAGTGTGGGTAACCTTACAAGTGAGTATTATATGCCCACATCTCTCGAAGGCCAGATAACCACCAATGTTTCACAGAATGTAACTGTTGATAAGGATATGATAATAGAAGAGGTTTTTGTCCAGAAGGGAGACAGTGTTAAGAAAGGGGATACACTGATCACCTTTGACACTACTCTTGTGGAGATGGAATTAAAGATCGCCAAGCTGAAGCGTGAGAAACAGCAGCAGGATCTGAATAAGGCCATAAACAGGCTGAACAGCCTGCAGAACGGCGGACCGATCGAGGAGAGTGACACTTCCCCGATCAATGCGGATAACCTGAAACCAACGGATAACAATGAGCCCGGCGATGATGATCCTGATATGGCTTCTCTGGATGGAAATGTAGCAGGCAACTATTTGGCCTTTTCCATGCAGCCGGCCCTTCTGGCAGCTCTTTTTGACAGCGGTGTTGACGAGGAGGAGGCCCAGCCTTTGGAAGAGCAGTCATCTTCAGGAGAAGAGGAGGCCTTGGCAGGTGAGAATGAGACAGAGATAAACGAAGGCAGTATTGCACCTGAGGGGCCCAGTTACCAGGATCCCTCTGCAGGGGATTTCACATCAGGGGATGCACTTACAGACGGTGAGGGAGACGGTGGTTTTGAGTCAGGGGAGGATGATGCCCCTAAGCCGTCACCTACTCCCACTCCGGCTTTAGATGATGATACAGGTTTTTATGATCCTTATTTTAGAGATGAAATTCCGGGGATCACAGACGGAGAAGCACCATTTTACCAGAAGCTGGACGGAAGAACGGAACCATTTACCGGCAAGGGCACAGAAGAAGACCCTTATATTTTCCTTTGCAGCAGTGCGAAAAGCAAGATTACAGCAATGGGATCTTTTTTCAACAAGATGGCAGGATACAGTGAGGATGGGACTAAGGTGGAGCATGAAGGCGGTTACTGGTATCAGCTGGAATTCCATCAGAATGATACGGTGTCTGATTTTGAAAACAGAAAAGAATCCTGTATCGGATATTATCTGATCAACGGCAGTTTATTGGAAAAGCCTGTGTATATGTACACAGAAACAGAGTTTACTTTAGAGGGCGCGTCTCAATATGAGGAGGAAGAGCTTCCTCCGGACGATACAGGTAATGGCGGAGGAGGAAGTACCTCCACAATGACCAGAGCAGAGGCTATTAAGCTTCAGCAGACTAAAATTGCCAGCCTTAAGCTGGATATCCAGGAAAGTGATATCAAGATTGCCAAGCTGGAGAAGAAGGTAAGCCGTCAGGTGGTTTACAGTAAGCTGGACGGAACAGTTGCTTATGTGGGTGATCCTTTGACAGGGACCTCGGAGGGGAATGCTTTTATCCAGGTGAAAAGTAAGGATGGCTTCTATGTAAAAGGTACGGTCAGCGAGTTGATGCTGGATGAAATGAAGGAAGGTACAATACTGGATTGTATGAGCTACAATGCAGGATCTTTTACTGCTGAGGTCATTGATGTGTCAGATTATCCCGTATCTTCGGGTTCCAATTATTATTACGGGGAAGGAAACCCAAATTCATCCTATTATACTTACAGTGCAATGATAACAGACCAGTCAATACAGGTGTCAGATCAGGATTGGCTTACTGTTACTCTGAACAGCCAGGCAGCCAAAGACGGAAGTCTTATACTTATGAAAGCCTTTGTCCGTTCAACAGACGGAACGAATTATGTGTATAAGGATGATAACGGTGTTCTGAAGAAACAGGTTTTATCTGTTGGTTCAACAGTAGACGGCGGATATTATATTATTGTCAAGGGCGGTATCACTAAGGAAGATAAAATTGCGTTCCCGTACGGCAAGTATGCCCAGGAGGGTGTTAAGACCAGGGAAGGTACACTTGATGAAATTTATGGATATTAGAAAGGAGGGAAATCATGTTTGAAAATATAAGACTGGCCTTTCAAGGGATATGGTCCCATAAGATGAGATCCTTCCTGACCATGCTGGGTATTATCATAGGAATTGCCTCTATTATTGCCATAGTCTCCACCATAAAGGGGACAAGTGAACAGATTAAAGAGGATTTGATCGGTTCAGGCAATAATACGGTGCCTGTTACCCTGTACGATGGGGACAATTCCTATGATTCGGAGTACGGTATGACCACCTCCACCCCGCCCCTTCTGACTAATGAGCAGAAGGAAGAGGTACGGGAACTGGAGCACGTACAAAATGCTACATTTTATTACAGCAGGTCATATACCAGCAGTGTTTACTATGGGAATACAAGTTTCCAGGGCGGCAAGGTATACGGAATTGATATGAACTATCTGGATACCTGCGGATATAAGGTGCAGGCCGGCAGGGCATTTGTCCAGAAAGATTATGATCAATACAGGAAAGTGGTATTGGTTGACAACAATGCGGCTGAGAATCTTTTTCCGGGAGAGAATCCTGTGGGGAAAACAATTGAGATCAGCCAGGAGCCGTTTACGGTGGTAGGTGTGATCAAGCTTGATGATAATTATGTTCCGGCTATAGAAACAGTGAGTGAGTATTACGAATATTACCAGACGATCATGGGAAGTATCATGATTCCCAACAAGACCTGGCCGGCTGCCTTTAAGTTTGATGAACCTGAAAATGCCATTATTAAGGCTGACAGTACAGATAATATGAGTAATGCCGGAAATGCGGCGGCTAAGCTGTTAAGTGAGAATATCGTAAATACCGGCAACAGCAATTTTGCCTATAAAGCAGATGATGTTATGGAAAAGGTACGGAATCTTCAGAAGCTTAGTGAAAGTACGAACACACAGCTGCTTTGGATCGCAAGTATTTCACTTCTGGTAGGCGGTATCGGTGTTATGAATATTATGCTTGTGTCTGTTACTGAGCGTACAAGTGAGATTGGACTTAAGAAGGCTATCGGAGCCAGAAAGAAGACGATACTGGCACAGTTTCTTACTGAGGCTTCCGTGCTGACAAGTATCGGAGGACTGATCGGAGTGGTGTCAGGTATCGGACTTTCAAAGGTGGTAGCTAAGGTTTCCGGCTCGCCGTCTGCCATCAGTATACCTGCGATCATCGGATCTGTTGTTTTTTCAATGCTGATTGGTTTGATATTCGGACTTCTGCCCTCTGTGAAGGCGTCTAACCTGAATCCTATAGATGCGCTTAGAAGTGAGTAGTATCATAGGAACTGTCTTTACAGATTGCGGAAGACAGGCTGTAAATAAGATAAGAGAAAAGAGGATTTTGCCCGGGACGGCAGAATCCTCTTTTCTCTATTTCGGGAGAGTGATGGTAAAAGTGGCTCCCCCTCCGGGAGTATCTGTAATGCAGATATCACCTTTGTGGAGATGAATGATCTCCTGGGCAATGCAAAGTCCCAGTCCGAAATGCTGCTTATCGTTACGGGAGGAGTCTGCACGGTAAAAACGCTGGAAGACAGTGGTTTTATCTTTGTCAGGAATCCCGGGACCGTTGTCAGCAACTGTCAGGTGAAATGCCTTTACATCGAGTGAGAGGGAAAGACTTATTTCTCCTCCTGTGGGGACATAGCTTATGGAATTGTCAAGGAGGATTCCCAGTACCTGCGCAATCCTGGAAGAATCACAGCGGCAGGGTTCAAGGGGAGAATCCGGAAGCTGTATGGAAAAATGAAGATTTTTCTCTTTCATGAGAGGTTCGTATTTCTCATAGGTGTCTAAAAGTAAGGTATCCAGCTCACAAGGTGAGAGAAGAATGCTCCAGGAACGGTTGTCCGCATTGGCAAGTGACAGCATATCGTTCACAAGGCGTGCCATCCTGTCCCCTTCCTTTTTAATGGCAGAGGTAAAGCGGGGAGTATCTTCCTGAGCAGCCTGTTCCATGGCCTGGATGCTGGACAGGATGACGGTTAAGGGAGAACGGAGTTCATGGGAAGCGGAAGCGATGAACTCTGTCTGCTTACGGCGGCTTACTTCAAGAGGCCGGAGCATTTTTTTCGTAAAGAACCAGGAAAATATGCTGAGTGCAATGATTGCAGCCGCCACTGCCAGGAAAAAGGAAGTTCTTTGGCTTTTAATCTGCTGTTCCAATGTCCTCAAGGGATATAGTATGATCACACTCATGTTTCCTTCTGTTTTTGGTATGACAGCGGTGGAAGCGTAATAGTCCCCCATTTTAAATATTGTAGTTTTTGTAACATAAGTACGGCCTGCAGATTCTAAGTCCAATCCCTGTGTATCTCTGGATATGGCAATAGCTTTATGGAAAGCAGCCTCTGATTCCTGGGCGGGATTCAGCTTGTCAAAGAACAGGGAATTTCCGTTGTCCTTGATTTTCATCTTGACTCCATATGCTTTTTCCGCCTGCAGGATCCACTGGTGAGACAGGACAACCTGGCTTTCCAGATGAGTGATACAGGAATTTACATTATTGGAAAAGGTGGTATAGCTGTTCTCTCTGGTTCCCTTCTCGGCTATAAAGAGGCAGACCAGAGTCATGGCAATGAGGATCGCACTGGTAATGAGAGTTGAGAAGATTGTCATTTCTATATGAAGCTTACGGAACATAAGGGACTCCTTTCCAAGCAGCTATCTGGTGATGACTGCGATGAGAATATTATATCATGAGATTCTCCAAAAAGTCTCTAAAGTAAAATTCTGTGGAGAGAAATTTGCTTAAACAGGTTACGGCTCACTCCGTGACCAGGAATACGTTTGCCCTTAACTCCTTGATTAGAGATTTTTTAGAGACAGAGATGGTAGAATATTTATCTTAGTGGAATATTAGTGAGAGTGAGGTACTGTTGTATGAAGAGAAGAGGAAATTGGAGACAATGGCTTGGGAGAGCTATTGTCTGTTTGATGGCAGCCGGGGGTGTGGGGCTTGCCGGATGCAACGGGCAGTGGGAAGAAGAAAAACCGGCAGCCGGAGGCAGTGAGGTACTTGAGATAGAAGATGTGAAAGCCATGGGACGTTACCAGGAAGAGGAAGTATCTCTTCCAAAAGGATGCAGAGCAATTGAAGCAGTGGAGTTTCTAGACACCGGGGTCATGCGTATTGTCTATTCAGATGAAGAACAAAGGCTGATAGCAGCAGATTCTGAGGATAAAGGAAAGACCTGGACGGAAAAATTTAATTTGACAGAGCCGTCAGGAAAAAATACGGGTTATACCACCTGTCCTGCCGCATTAGCCAAGGACGGAGGGATTTTCATATCCACTGCAAAGTTTATGGGAGAAGGAAATAATAAAGAAGCAATTACTCATTGTCTGTATTTTTCTCCCCAAGGGCAGAAAAAGGAGCTGACAGTTGGAGAGGAATTAAATGGGATCATAAGCCGCAATGATTTTTCGAAGGAGGGCAGATTGTTTGTGAAAGCAGGGGACAGTGTACAGGAAATAGATATAAAAGAAGATGCTGTTATCTCTGAATATGAAAAAGGAAATCCAGTGAATAATTTTGGACTGGCGGGAAATATAATGATCACAATTTTTGACAAAGATATCCACTACTATGATTTGGATACCGGAAAACCCCTGGATAATCTGGAACCCCTTACGAAGCAGGTCTCTATGAAAAACTCAAATATGTTCCTCAGATCTTTACAGGTGAATCCTATTTTATTTATAGACGGAGACGAAGATAACAGTTTGTTTTATATTGACCACCAGGGTATGTACAGATATGTTTTGGGCGGCAGTGTAGTTGAACAGATTATTGATGCACAGCTTAATTCCATGGGAGCACCAAATGTGGGATTTGTGGATTTTGCACAAGATGAAGAAGGGGATTTTTATGTGGCCGTATCAGACGGCAGTTCACAGAGCGGTACCGCAAGACTGCTTCGGTATGTATATACTAAGGACATGCCCTCTTTGCCTGACACAGAGCTGACAGTATATTCTTTAAGGGAAGACAATGCACTGAAACAGATTGCAGCTGTTTTCCAGAAAAAATATCCGGATATTCATCTGAAGATTGAATCAGGCATAACAGAAGATGAGGCTGTTACAAATGAGGATGCAGTTAAAACATTGAATACTGAAATTATGGCAGGGAAGGGGCCGGATATTCTGATCCTGGATGATTTACCGGCTGATTCTTATATCCCAAAAGGTTTGCTCTCTGATATGAGTGGATTACTGGGAGATGCAGATATCCTGGAAAATATTAAAAATGCCTATGTAGAGGAAGACGGAAGTATTTATATGCTTCCTATGAGATTCGGAATACCTGTTCTGGAAGGCAGGAAAGAAGATTTGGACAGTATACGGGATTTAAAGTCGTTTGCAGATAAAGTGGAGGAAAAGGAGTTTAATGAAAAATTCATTCCCACCTCACAGGCATATTATCCGGAGAAGCTTGTGAGAGGTTTGTCAGTGACCTCATCCCCTGCATGGTTTCAGGATGATGGTATGTTGGACAGAGAAAAAATTTCAGAATATCTTGAACAGGTTAACAGAATCTATCAGGCAGGGAGAAAGGCTGTAGAGAAATATAAGGAGGCTTGCGGCGTCAGTCCGGATTATAAATACAGCAGAAGTCTTGGGAGTGTATATACAAATTCAGTCACCATGCTTTATGACGATATAATGCTGGAGATTGGGGGGCTGTATTCACCGATAGAGTTGGCAGCAATGGATTCTATGGAGAAAAAGCACGGCTCTTTGACAGGTAGGCTGTGGAACGGACAGGCAGAGGATTGTTTTATTTCTGCAGGGATTGTAGGGATCAGTGAGATGTCAGAAAACAACAAGAACGCTGAAAAGTTTATCAGGTTTGTGTTCAGCAAAGAAGGACAGGAATTGAACTTAGGGACAGGACTTCCGGTAAACCAAGGTGTTTTTGAAGATATAAATTATTGGAGATCAGGAGAAGAAGGGCAGATTGTGGATGTTACCAGCCACTATTTTGAGGGAAGGGGAAGTGTGGAACTGGAAGTTAAGTTGCCGGGAGATGAGGCAATAAAGAAAATGCAGGAAATTGGAAAGAGCCTGACTGTACCTTCAGGATATAATGAAAGTCTTTTAAATGCCGTGGCGGATTCTGGAGTGGAATATTTGGAAGGCAGGATTACCCTCGGAGAAGCTGCGGACAGAATTGTACAGGAAATTAATCTCCAGTTGTCGGAATAAATTTATGCCCTGGCTTGGCAGCCGGGGCATTTTTTCTGAGATAGCAGACTATATTTTGAGAAGATATAATAAATACAAAATGGGGAGTGATGTTTACGAAATCAGAATATTAGTGCGGAATACAAGAAATTATTGTGAAAAATATTAAAATATGATATGTTTAAGATACATCAGAAGGAGGGATAATAATGAAAAAGAAATATTTGTTTTATAAAAAGGGAGCAGTCGCTTTAGCAATGTTTTTTTCTGTTTTGATACTGGCAGGTATGCCGTTTAAAGTTGATGGTGCGGATACGGGTGAGACACCATCCGAGGGGACATATTTGAAACAAGAGGTGATTTTGCCGGAAGGATGTCTGAAAGCAGAAAGAGTAAGAATCCTTAAGGATGGCACGATCCGGCTGGCATATATGGACGATAGTCAAATTGTACATATAGTGGATTCTAGCGACGGAGGGACAACTTGGGAAGAAGGAAAAACCTTAGGAGAAATCCTGGACACAGACAGAATATTAGGTGATGTGTCAGGTCTGAGTATTGCAGAAGATGGCGGTGTTTTTGTCAGTATTTTATCCACTTTGAAAAAAGAACAATTAGACCCGGAGGATTTCAGAACAGACAGATATTATATATCTGCCGACAATCAGGTAAATATCCTGGACATTGAGGGGCTTGAAGAGGCAGATGGTATAATGAACAGCAGTTTTACAGAAGATGGAAAAGTGATTCTACATACGATAGGGGAAGGAATAATAGAAGTTAATCTTGCGGACGGCAGGGTGGAAAATCGATATACAGATGATTTCGTGTGGTATTTTGGAGTTGCAGGGAACCGGCTGATCGCGGCGGAACTGTTGAAAGTCAAATTCTATGATATAGATACAGGTGAAGCTTTGGAGGATGGAAAATTACTGGCCAAGACCCTTGAGGATGATCCGCAATATCATACGCAGGCATTGAACGGAACCTCTCTTGTTATGTTTGCCGGCCGGAAGCAGGAGGATAGGGTGTATTATATTGATAATAACGGTATATACAGCTATGAGTTTAATACAGATATCATGGAGAAAATCGTAGACGGACCGTTTTATGAAGAGAATACTGCCAGCGGAATAATGGATTTTACAAAGGATGACGAAGGCAATTTTTATGTTTTGGTTTTTGATGTTGCTTCAGAGAATATCCATTCTGAGATGTATAAATACTCAGGTATGTCCGGTACAATATAAGTACAGGCTGCATAAATCGGGATATAAATTTATGGATCAGGGGTCGTAATACCTTTTTACCTCAATATCATTATATGAATTTTATAACAGTGGGGCTGTTCTGAAGATTATTTGGAACAGCCCTGTTGCACTTAAAGTTTTTTCCTTTTTAGAGATATTTTAGAGATAAGCCTGATATCATACGAAATGACAAGTGAAAGGAGGCTTTATATGAAATCAATGGATTTTAACTGGAGGAAAGGTATCGCGGCAGCTGCGGCTGTTTGCGTGGCTGTGGGGGGCCTTGCAGGGTGCGGGGACAGCAATAAGGATGAAAAGAAGCAGGAAACTGGCGGTGCGGGGGAAGATACAGGGACAGATGCAAAGGCAGATCCAGAGACAAAGACAGATTCGGATATACCTATGGGGAGATATCTGGAGGAAGATATGAATGTACCGGAGGGGAGTCAGTATGTTGAGGGCCTTACCTTCCTTGATGACGGGTCTATGGGCATAATATACCGCGATGAGGGCTATTCTCCGTTTTTGTCCAAGAGTAAAGATCAGGGCCAGACCTGGGAAAAAGGATCGAAAATAGCTGATATGGTTGGCATCGATATGGAGGGCTATGAAATCTCTAAAGCGATACTGGCAAAAAACGGCGGTATGCTTCTAAGCATGTATACTGAAGCAGGAGAGGGTGAAAATATTAGACCCGAATATAAGTATGCATATATTGATCCGGAGGGGGAAAGCAGGGAAATTGAAATAGATGATATTACAGCCGAGGATATAATGTGGAGAGGAAAAGCTACAGATAAGGGTACTTTTCTTTTACAGTTTATCGGCAAGGGGATCATCGAACTCAATCCTGATGACGGAAGTGTGGTCAACCGCTATGAAGAAAGTGGTTCTGCACAGTTCTTTGGGGCTGTGGGAAGCAGGCTGATAGTAGTTACTTATGACGGGGTACATTATTACGATTTAGACAGCGGTAAACCATTGTCGGATGAAGAAGCACTGACGAAGCAGATTATGTCAGAGTCTGGGAATTTAAGCAATCAAAGTAGTTCTTCAGATTCGATCATATTTGCCAAAGGCGATCAGGAGGACAGTATTTTCTACGTAGACCATACCGGAATATATGGATATACTTTCGGCGGCAATGTAGTTGAACAAATTGTTAACGGTTCTTTGAATTCCATCGGGTCACCAGACTGCGGACTTGTGGATTTCATCGGAGGAGTTGACGGAAGCTTTTATCTGCTGACATCAGGGTCAGGCCAGGGGAATATGAAAGGTCAAATTCTAAAGTATGTCTATTCTAAAGATACCCCTTCTGTGCCTGATACAGAGCTGAAGATATATTCTCTTAAGGAGAGCGACTTGATGAAGCAGGTAGCAGCTGTCTTCCAGAAAAAGTATCCGGATATTTATCTGAGTCTGGAAACCGGTATGACGGGGGAAGATGCTGTGACAAGCACAGATGCCATAAAAACTCTGAACACAGAAATAATGGCAGGGAAGGGACCGGATATCCTGATCCTGGACGGAATCCCGGAAGACACTTATGTGGAAAAGGGAATGCTGGAGGATTTAAGCGGTGTGTTAAAGGATGCAGGGATACTTGAAAATATAAAGAATGCCTATGTGGATGAAAACAACAGTATTTACCGGATGCCGGCAAAATTTGGTATTCCGTTCCTCTGCGGGAACACAGGGGACGTGGATAAAATAACAGATTTGAACACCCTGGCAGATGTGATAGAACAGAATAAGGAGCAATATTCTGCGGACAGCCTGCCAATGTATAATTTGGTAAGTCCCAAGCTGCTGCTGAAATCTTTGGCAGATGTATGCGCACCTGCGTGGTTCAAGGAGGATGGTACTCTTGACGAGACAGCAGTAAAGGATTATCTGGAGCAGAGCAATCGTATCTATCAGGCCGGCAAAGAAGCAGCAGAACAATGGTTTGGTGGGGTATGGATGGATGGTTACGAGGTTGGTGATGATTATCAGCGTGAATATATGTCTGTTGGCGGTACTCCTTTAATGGACGGAAGCCAGCTTCTGAATATCGGCGGGCTGTATTCACCGGATAGTCTGGCAACCCTGGATTCTACAGAGAAGGAGATGGGAACTTTATCCAGCAGACTCTTTAACGGACAGGCAGAGAACTGCTTTATTCCTTTACAGATAGTAGGGATCAGTGCAAAGACAGAAAATAAAGAGGCAGCAGAGAAATTTGTGCAGTTCCTGTTCAGCGGGGAAGCGCAGATGATTGGAAACGGACTACCGGTGAATCAGTCAGTATATGAGGATTGGGATTATTGGAATGTGGGAGATGATGAGGGCAAAGTATCCATATTAAGCTCAAGTAACGGCAAAACCGGTGAGATGGTCACCCTAAATGTTCTTCAGCCGTCAGAGGAGACAGTGAAGAAAATCCAGGATATCGGAAAAACTCTTACAGTTCCTTCAGCGGTCAATGATATCATACTGAATGCTGTGGCAGAACAGGGACAGGCATATTTAAAGGGAGAAAGCACCCTGGAAGAAGCAGCATCATCAATTATCAAAGAAGTGAATTTATATCTGTCAGAATAAAAATATCCCCACTGGACTCAATGCTTCACAGCATTGAAAATTCCAGTGGGGTATTTCTCTTTTATGATAGTAACTTCGAGTTATACTGACTTTTGAAGTTAATGGTACACATCAATCTGATATCCCACTCCCCGGGCTGTTTTCAGGTTAAGGGTGCTGCCCACTGCTTTCAGGCGGCGTCTGAGGAAGTGGATGTAATTGTCAAGATTTCCTTCTTCCACGTCGCTGTCCAGGCCCCAGACCCGGTTGATCAGAAGAGGGCGGGGAAGTATCTGGCCGGGATTGCGCAAAAAAACTTCAAGGAGAGCACCTTCCCGTTTGGAGAGTGTACATTCCTTGTCAAGCTTAGACAATCGGTTGCTCTCGGGATCGAAGGAAATATCTCCTAGTTTAAGAAGTGCAGAATCATCCCATTGCCCGGGACGGCGCATCAGGCAGCGGATACGGGCCATCAGTTCTTCAAATGCAAAGGGCTTCACTATGTAGTCATCTGCGCCGCTGTCAAGGCCTGTGACCTTGTCATTTAATTCCCCCAGTGCGGTCAGAAAGATAACCGGGGTAGTGACATGAGTGCGCCTGGCCTCGCGGAGAACTTTGATACCGTCCATTTTAGGGAGCATCCTGTCAAGGATCACAAGATCATGGAGATCCTCCTGCATATAGTAAAGGCCTTCCTCGCCGTCATGGCACACATCCACAATAAATTCTTCTTTTTCCAGCCGGAATTTCATAGCTTCCGACAATTCAATGTCATCTTCAATAATTAATATCTTCAAATTCTCACACACCTTATCTGTAAAATAACAATTCTGTCTCATGATCATGCCTGCCCCTTTGGCCCAGACTTTCCTATTATATCATGGGATTCTCTAAATAGTCTCTAAATCTTTTCTGGGAATTAGAGGTTGTTTAGAGATTGTCATGGTATCCTGTTTTTATCAGCAAAAGCATGTCAGTACACTATGCTTTGCATTATCACAGAAATGAGGCAGAATTATGAAAAAAAGAAAGAAGGCTCTTAAAGGGTTTCTATTTATTTTACCAAGTTTTATGGGGGTATGTATATTTTGGCTTATCCCTTACATAGATGTGATCAGGCGTTCTTTTTTCAGTGCTGTGAGCAATGAATTTACCGGGCTGAAAAATTACAGGACTATTTTTGAGAATCAGGCGTTTAGGCTGGCGGCGGGCAATACGCTGAAGTTTTTCTGTGTGTGTATTCCTATTCTGGTTATCCTCTCCCTGGCAATTGCAGTTATTTTGACAAAACAGAAAAAATTCATGCAGGCGCTTAAGAGCCTGTTTCTCCTGCCCATGGCTATTCCGGTGGCATCGGTGGTGCTCCTTTGGAAGCTCCTTTTTCACAGCCAGGGGTTGTTGAACCATTTATTTTCCATAGTATCTTTACCTACAGTAGACTGGATGAATACAGGAGCCTCGTTCTATGTGCTGGTTATCAGCTATTTATGGAGAAATCTGGGCTATGATATTGTGCTTTGGGTAGCGGGATTATCAGGCATATCCCAGGCTCTTTATGATGCGGCGAAGGTAGATGGGGCGGGGGAATGGAAATGTTTTACAAAGATTACAATGCCTAACCTTCTGCCGTCTTTGTTTACCATTGTAGTGTTGTCACTGCTCAATGGTTTTAAGGTATTCCGTGAGGCATACCTGGTGGCAGGAGATTATCCTCATGAAAAAATGTATTTGCTGCAGCATTTGTTTAACAACTGGTACAGGGATCTGGCCCTTGATAAAATGGCGGCTGCCGCAGTATTTACAGGGCTGATCATTCTGGTTCTGATATTGGGGCTGCAAAAAGCCTGGGAAAAGGAGGAATGACCGCATGAAAAGGGTGTTGACTGGATTATTGGCCGTGCTTGCATTTATTGCAGTTTTTCCTATTGTGTTTCTGGCCATCGGGTCTTTGATGGGAAATGTGGAGCTTCAGGAAATGCTGCTCCCAGTTCTCCATGGGGGAAAGGGTTTTGCTTCCTGGAAGCTTTTGCCTCAGTATCCTACTCTGCGTTCCTATGTAGAACTGCTGCTGGACTCTCCGGGATTTTTCGTTATGTTCTGGAATTCAGTAAAGCTTACATCAGGGATTCTGGCAGGGCAGCTTCTGGTGGGAGTGCCCGCAGCCTGGGGATTTGCAAAATTTGATTTCCCCGGTAAAAAAATATTGTTTACCATTTATATCGTTCTGATGATGATGCCGTTTCAGGTAATGATGCTGAGCAATTATCTGGTCCTGGACAGATTAATGCTCATTGACAGCCTGGCGGGAATTATTATCCCGGCTGTGTTTTCCACATTTCCGGTGTTCATCATGTACCGTTTTTTTGAAGGGATACCGGAGGCCTTGTTGGAGTCTGCCAGGCTTGACGGTGCAGGGGAAATCCAGATGTTTATCAGGGTGGGGATCCCTCTTGGATCACCGGGGATTATTTCAGCTATGGTCCTGGGATTTTTGGAATATTGGAATTTAATTGAACAGCCTATGGCGTTTTTGAAGACAAAAGAATTATGGCCATTGTCCTTGTTTCTTCCCAATATTGATATGGAGCGTGCAGGACTTGCTTTTGCCGCTTCGGTGATGGTGCTTTTGCCTGCTCTTCTTGTATTTCTGGCAGGGCAGGATTATCTGGAACAGGGAATTATTTCTACAGCGATTAAGGAGTAGGTGAGCATATGAGACAAAAAAAGTTGATGAAATGGTTTGGCATGTTTTTTGCGGTAATGTTTCTTTTTACAGTGCTGTCAAGGGCAGCGGATTCTGTAAATGTGGCGAGGGTCAGGACTAAAACAATACAGAATCAGGTGATCACCCATACGGTCAAAGGCAGCGGAAAAGTGGAAGGAATCCGGGAGAGGGCTGTTTTTGCCATGGAAAACCAGAAGGTTGGACAGGTTCTTGTACAGGAAGGACAGTCAGTGAAAAAAGGGGATGTGCTTCTTCGTCTTTCCACAGGAAGCCTGAAAGAATCAGTAAGTAAAAAACAGGCAGAAATAGAGGAGCTTAAGCTGAAGGTGGGTGATCTGGAGAGCAAGGATTCTGTGGGCGGCCAGAAAAAGTCAAATGATCTCAGCAGAGCCCAGGAGAATTATAATGTTGCAGTGCAAAACGGTGATATCAATATAGCCAATGCTGAGATGGAGGTAAATGTTGCCAGGCAGAAGCTTCAGAATTACTATGACTCTCTGTCATTTTCAGACACCCCTTCAGACACTTCCAGAGAACAGTCTCTGCTTGATGAAATTAGGGCAAGGGAAGAGGCGTTAAATCAGGTGATCATGAGCAGAAACCAGGAAGTGCTTACAGCGGAAAGGGAGATAGAGGATGCCAGAATGGCAGACGCATCAGACAGCAGTCTTCAGAATGCAAAAAGGGAACTGGAGGATGCGCAGAAGGAGCTTGAAAAGCTTCAGAAGCTTCTTAAAAGGAAGGGGGCAGTGAAAGCCTCTGCGGACGGAGTTGTAAAAAAGATTTCTGCATCTACAGGGAGTTCCACAACTTCGGAAGCTGCTGTCATTCTCTATGAGACAAAGGGAAATTTCCGGCTTACGGGGACCATTACAAAGGATGATTTAAAGTATGTTGAGATTGGTGCAAAGGCCTCGGTAAAAGGGAGCAATGGAAAAGAAGTTGAGGACGTGGTCATTGAATCCATCAAAGAGGATGAAGCAGATGCAGACTCCAGGATCATCTCTATGCAGGTGCCGGAGGGTACGCTTTCTATCGGTGAGACAGCGGAGTTTTCAGTGTCTAAGGATGAAGGACCTTACACCTCCTGTATTCCTCTTTCCGGATTATTCCAGGCACAGGGACGATATTTTGTTTATGTGGTAGATACCCAGGATTCTGTTCTGGGAGAAGTGATGGTGGCAAGAAAGGTTGATGTAAATGTCAATGACAAAAACGAATCCCTGGCAGCTTTGCAGGAAAATATCATTGCAGGCAGCCAGTTGGTCATTGTGGACTGTGACAGAGAGATTGAAGACGGCAGCCGTGTACGGCTGCAGGAGTCATGAACGGCGGCGGTAAGGCATCATTTCTGGCCTGGGGAAGATGTCTGATCATCTGGCTGCTGGCAGCTGTCTGCTACTTCAGCAGCCTCAGGGTTTATCTTGGAATGGGGGAGAACCCGGCCATCCCTGTTTTCTTTTCTTCTGTATATCCGGATCAGAACAGGGCAGGTGAAATATTGGAGACAGAGCAGAAGAGGGATAATCCTGCGGATTTATGTTTTTATTGGGACGGAGGTATCCAGAAGGCGGTGCAGAAGGATTACGGACGTCAGACAGAAGTTTTGACAGTGGGGCTTTTAGGGGATGCGGGCCTGTATGACTGGAGAGCAGGTTTGCTTTCCGGGACGGACAGGGATGGCTGTATCATTGACAGAAATACTGCTCTGGATTTATTCGGAAGTGCCCAGGCGGAAGGCGGGATGCTTCAGCTGGGGAAAAACACTTATCAGGTACGTAAGGTTGTGCCTTGGAAACAAAAGGTAGTGCTTATCAGGAAATATGATAAGGAAACAGTGTATACAAGAATGCTGGTTCGCTTTTCTAAAGGGGAAAATCAGGAAACTGCTGTGGATCAATTACTTATGCGCCATGGGCTTTCCGGTTCTGCCGCAGAGGAGGGACTGATGAAATCCCTTCCTTTGCTGGCACTTTTATTACTTCCGGCAGTGCTTTTCGGAGAGCTTTTCCGTTCGGCCTGGAAAGAACGAAAGACGTGCAGGGAGAGCAGTTGGGAATCCTGGTGCTGGACAGGTGCCTGCATTCTCATGGCGGGAGCGGCTGTTTTTCTAATATGGCGTTATGTAAGGATTCCTGTCGACTGGATGCCGGGAAAATGGTCTGATTTTCAATTCTGGCCGGATAAGATCAAATCAGAAATCGAAAAAATGAAATTATATTTAATGATGCCGAAGACAGTTCCTGCATTGGAGCAGATGCTTACAGGTGTGAAGTCGGGAGTGTTGTCCCTGGCGGCCTTGATCATTTATGTGGGGACGAGGAAACTCCAAAGACGGGGCTGATTGACACATGGGTGCAGGGACTCTATAATAATGTCATCATGTCATAAGCATATCAGTTGTCCTGGGTAAAGCTGACGGGACTGAAGTTCCTCAGTGAAGGATACTGACAGGAAGGACGAAGGAGGCAGAGTTTTGGATTACCATGTGAAGAGAATAAAAAGTGAAGACGAAATCATGTTGTGCGAGCAGTTTCAGGTGGAGCATTTTCAGTGGGTGGACGGACCGAAACCGGAAGTGTCGGGGTATATGGGCTATATAAAGGGAAAAGGGCTTTATGTAGAAATGACCTGCCGGGAAAAAGAACCCAAGAGAGACTGCAAAGACCCTGAGGGCAGATTTGCATCTGTTCCTGGGTCAAGGGTATGCGATGACAGCGCCATGGAGATATTTATTGGTTTTCCGGACAAGGATGGGGCAATGACAGCGGATTCCTTGTATTTGAATTTTGAGATCAACGGGAATGGTGTTATGTATGGGAAATACGGGCATGGAAGAAAGAACCGCTCTTTTCTTCCGCCGGACATTTATGAAAAGGCTGCTCCGGGAGCTGTTGTGGAGGAGCATTTCTGGAAAGTCCATGTCCTGTTTCCAGAAGATTTTTTGAAGGAAATCAGCGGAGTGGCTCTTGATGATCCTGAAACAGCATTATACTGTAATTTTTACAAGATTTCTGAGACACCGGAGATTGAACATTATGCCAGTTTTTCAGAAGTGGGAAGCAGTACGCCGAATTTCCATATGCCCCAGTATTTTGCCCGGGCGGTGATCGTGGACTGATGAGTTATTCTTATGCGGCATAATGGACGAGGAGAAAAGGTTTTTCTGTTAAATTGACAATAAATCCATGATTTTTTTGTGCAAGCTGCAAAAAGGGATGGAAGAATATATCTGTTCTGTGATATAATAATAGACATCTTATAGAATATGTGTACAGGAGGAAGAAAATTATGGTATCATTTAACTATGTTATTAAGGACGAATTAGGAATCCATGCAAGGCCGGCAGGACTGCTTGTTAAAGAGGCAGGCAAGCTGGGCAGCAAGATTACGATCTCTAAAGGCGAAAAGAAAGGCGATGCCAAGAAAATTTTCGGAATTATGGGACTTGCAGTTAAGCAGAATGATGAAATTACCGTTACTGTGGAAGGTGACAGTGAAGAAGCAGATGCAGCGGTAGTGAAAGCCTTTTTGGAGAACAATTTATAATTCCTGAGAATGGAAAGCTGTCATTCAGTAAACTGGGTGGCCGGCAACATTAACATTCTGTGAAATCGAGGAGAAAAAGAACCTATGAGAGTATTAGAAGGAAAATCTGTTTTTTCAGGCATCGCTATCGGCAGAATTTCTATTCTTCAGAAGGTGGATACAAGCGTTAAGCGTGTTCATGTGGAGGATACAGAGGCGGAAGTGGCCCGTGTGGAACAGGCAAAAGATAAAGCAGTAGAGCAGCTTCAGGGTCTTTATGAGAAGGCAGTGCAGGAAGTTGGGGAATCAGGAGCGGCTATTTTCGAGGTACATCAGATGATGCTGGACGATGATGACTATCTTGATTCTATCAAAAACATCATCAATACTGAAAGTGTAAATGCAGAATATGCAGTGGCTACAACCGGTGACAATTTTGCCAGTATGTTTGCCCAGATGGATGATGATTACATGAGAGCCAGGGCTGCAGATGTGAAGGATATTTCTGACCGTCTGGTACGTGTGTTGTCAGGGAATGCAGACGGAGACCTGGAGGCTTCTGAGCCTGTGATCGTGGTGGCTGAGGATTTAGCTCCAAGTGAAACAGTCCAGATGGATAAGAGTAAGGTACTTGCATTTGTCACAAGAAAGGGATCATCCAACTCACATACGGCGATCCTGGCAAGAACTATGAATATCCCGGCACTCATTAATATTGAATATGATGACAGTATGAACGGGAAGATGGCGGTTGTGGACGGCAGAAGCGGTTCTCTGATCCTGGAGCCGGATGAAGAAACACTGAAGAAATACCAGGATATGAAAGAAGAAGATATCCGCCAGAGAGCTATGCTTAAGGAATTGAAGGATAAGCCCACAGAGACTAAGAGCGGGCACAAGATTCATTTGTATGCCAATATCGGAAGTCTTTCTGATGTGGCCAGTGTACTTACCAACGATGCAGAGGGGATCGGCCTTTTCCGCAGTGAGTTCATATATCTGGAGAAAGACAACTATCCCACAGAGGAAGAACAGTTCCAGATTTACAAAACAGTAGCTCAGAATATGGCAGGCAAGAAGGTTATTATCCGTACATTGGACATCGGGGCAGATAAGCAGATTGATTATTTCCAGATGGCCCATGAGGAGAACCCGGCTATGGGATACCGTGCCATCAGAATCTGTCTGGATCGTCCCGAAGTGTTTAAGACACAGCTCAGGGCTTTATTCCGTGCAAGTATGTTCGGCAATATTTCCATTATGTACCCTATGATCATTTCCGTTACAGAGGTAAAACAGATCAAGGCGATTGTGGAGGAAGTGAAGAAAGAGCTTACAGAGCAGGGAATTCCTTTTAAAGCCCAGGTGGAGCAGGGTGTGATGATCGAGACTCCTGCTGCTGCCATGATCAGTGATCTTCTGGCAAAGGAAGTGGACTTCTTCAGTATCGGTACCAATGACCTGACACAGTATACACTTGCAATTGACCGCCAGAATGCCAAACTTGACAATATTTATGATTCCCATCATGAAGCTGTACTCCGTATGATCCAGATGATCGTGGACAACGCTCATAAGGAAGGTATATGGGCAGGTATCTGCGGCGAGCTGGGCGCGGATACGACCTTGACTGAGCGGTTTGTAGAAATGGGAGTGGACGAACTGTCCGTATCGCCCACCTTTGTGCTGCCGGTGAGAAAAATCGTAAGAGAGATAGATTGAAGGATTGAATAAAAGATAAGAAAAGCTGTCTCAGGTGCAATGTGGATTGCCGTGAGACAGCTTTTCTTGTATTAGAGAATTAGATGATGTCAGGGTCAAAAGGAACCGGGGCAGGCGCTGTCCTCTCCAGACAGACTTGCGGAAGCGCGCCTGAAAATCCAGTGCTTACGAAGACTTAGGCGCGAAGGCTCTCCTGAGCGTCTTAGTCGCAGTTAGTACTTAGTTGAAGGGAAGCGAGCGTCTGTCTGGAGAGGACAGCGCCTGCCCCGGCTCCTTTTTGACCCTGACATCATTAGAGTTTAAAAGCCTAATTTCTCTCCGCAGAGAACTATTTTGATCCTGCCTGGTATCCTGGAGAATCTGGTTACGAGGATCTGGCAGCAGATACAGTCCGGACTTAGACAATTGCCGCAGATCCCTGTTTTGGAGCAGGGGGTGTCGGCACCTACCCGGATAGCATTGGGCGGCGAAGCCAGGGTGCGCACACGGTTTACCGCATCCTCCACTGAGGAGCACATTTTATTCATACTGGCCAGTACAATGACATTTGCCGGGCCGTGGGCAATACAGGCCACACGGTTGCTGGCGCCGTCAATGTTAATTAATTCACCGTCTTTTGTGAAAGCATTTGTACTGGTGAGAAAATAGTCAGCACATACTATTTTTCCGTAGAGTGCACGTGCTTCTTCAGGTGTGCCGGCAGATTTACGGTCGATCACAGTGTAGTTTCCCTGGCAGACAGCGTCACGGACACCTGCCTCGCACATGGATTCGGAACCGCCCCAGGTCACAGAAGAGCCTTCCGGGATGAGTGACAGGATCTGACTGCGTGCTTCCTCCTTGGTGCTGCAGTAAAAGGCTTCCATGCCTCTCTTTTCGAATTTTTTCATTAAGACAGCAGAGGCTTTGCGGTAGCTTTCTTCAATATATGACATATGATCATCCTCCTGAAATAAATTTTTGCTATGTAATTAGGGTTTGGTGCAAAACAGTTCAGTCAGTCCTGACCTGTTACAAAGTATTTAAATTATATCACAAAAGTTATGTATTTACAATTGAGATGCCGGGAAAAATGTGTTACACTATGTACAGCGTGTATTTTTATCTGACGTGTGATTTATATAGTTTTATGATCGTTTGCTGATCCGGTAACGGACAAAGCAGCATCTGTTTTGATGCTTATGCAGATGATAGTAACGCGATGCGCAGAAAGCAAAGGAGAATGCATATGGGAAAAATTGCCATTGTGACAGACAGTAACAGCGGCATAACACAGGAACAAGGCAGGGAGTTGGGGATTTCAGTGATCCCGATGCCCTTTTATATCAATGAAACGATGTATCTGGAAGGGATCACCCTGTCACAGGAAGATTTTTACGAGAGATTGATGAGTGATGAGACAATTTCTACTTCCCAGCCAAGCCCGGCAGAAGTGTGCGGATTATGGGATAGTTTATTAAGTAAATATGATGAAGTAGTTCATATTCCCATGTCCAGCGGTTTAAGCGCTTCCTGCGCCACAGCTATGGGGCTGGCCCAGGATTATGACGGTAAGGTACAGGTGGTGGACAATCAGAGGATTTCTGTCACTCAGCGTCAGTCGGTTCTTGATGCCATTACCTTGAGTGAGGCAGGAAGAAGCGCAGCAGAGATTAAAAAAGTGTTGGAAGATGAAAAATTGGAGTCCAGTATTTATATTACCCTGGAGACTCTTAAATATCTGAAAAAAGGCGGCAGGATCACTCCGGCAGCGGCAGCTATCGGTACGGTGTTGAACCTGAAGCCTGTGCTTCAGATCCAGGGAGAGAAGCTGGATGCTTATTCCAAGGTAAGAGGGAAAAAACAGGCCAAACGTGTCATGCTCAAAGCGATGCAGGAAGATTTTGAGAAACGCTTTGCTTCCTATGCGGAGAAGGGACAGATGTGCCTTCAGGCTGCTTATACAGGAAACCGCCAGGAGGCGGAGGAGTTTAAGAAAGAAATACAAGAACTGTTTCCCGGATACGATATCCATATGGACCCGCTTTCCCTGAGCGTAGCCTGTCATATAGGGCAAGGCGCTCTGGCTGTTGCATGTTCAAAGAAAGTGACTGTCTGAGCAGAGGAATCAGTGAAGCGAAATAGAGAAACGAGGAGTCATAATAATCATGAAAAAACTTATGGAACACATGGCGGAAGAGCTTTCCGCTGCATTTGAAAAAGCAGGGTATGACCCGTCCTATGGTAAGGTTACTGTTTCAAACAGGCCGGATTTATGTGAATTTCAGTGTAATGGAGCTATGGCTGGAGCAAAGGCATATAAGAAGGCTCCGTTCATGATTGCAGATGAGGTAGTGGCGAATCTTGGAGACAGCAGTGTTTTTTCTGCGGCAGAAGTGGTGAAACCGGGATTTATCAACCTTAAGGTAAAGGAAGAGTTTCTGGCAGAGTATCTGAGGGAAATGGCAGCAGATCCCAAGCTGTCCGTCAGCGAAGCACAGAATCCTAAAACATTGATCATAGATTACGGCGGCCCGAATGTGGCCAAGCCTCTGCATGTGGGGCATCTGCGTTCCGCTATTATCGGTGAGAGCATTAAGAGGATTGGGCGTTATATGGGCCATAAGGTCATTGGGGATGTACACCTGGGAGACTGGGGACTGCAGATGGGCCTGATCATCACGGAAGTGAAGCACAGACAGCCGGAGCTTGTATATTTCAATGATTCCTATACAGGGGAGTACCCAAAGGAAGCGCCGTTTACCATCAGTGAGTTAGAAGAGATTTATCCTTGTGCCAGCGCTAAATCCAAGGAGGATGAGGAATACCGCAATGAGGCATTGGAGGCTACTCATCTTCTCCAGCAGGGAAGACCGGGATACATGGCTCTCTGGAACCATATTATGGAAGTGTCTGTAACGGATCTTAAGAGAAATTATGATAATCTGAATGTTTCTTTTGACTTATGGAAGAAGGAATCGGATGCTCAGCCTTATATTCCGGATATGGTTGAAGAAATGAAAAAACAGGGCTTTGCTTATGAAGACCAGGGTGCACTTGTAGTGGATGTGAAGGAAGACAGTGACACGAAGGAGATTCCTCCCTGTATGCTTCTGAAATCCGACGGGGCATCCCTTTATACCACCACAGACCTTGCTACCATTGTGGAGCGTATGAAGCTCTTTTCCCCGGACGAAATACTGTATGTGGTGGATAAGCGCCAGGAGCTTCACTTTATCCAGGTATTCCGGTGTGCCAGAAAGACGGGCCTTGTAAATGAAGATACGAAGCTTTCTTTCCTGGGCTTCGGAACGATGAACGGCAAGGACGGCAAGCCTTTTAAGACAAGAGAAGGCGGAGTCATGAGGCTGGAGAACCTGATCAGCGATATCAATGAAGAGATGTTCCGTAAGATAGTAGAGAACCGCAGTGTCAAGGATAAGGACGCAAAAGAAACGGCAGGGATCGTGGGACTTTCTGCAATCAAATACGGCGATTTGTCTAATCAGGCAACCAAGGATTATATTTTTGATGTGGACCGTTTTACATCCTTTGAGGGAAATACAGGGCCGTATATCCTCTACACTATTGTGAGGATCAAGTCTATTCTTAACCGTTATCTGGAAGAAGGCGGTGACTCAGAGGCTGGTGAAATTCTGGCTCCAGTCAATGACAGTGAAAAGAACCTGATGCTTCAGCTTACAGGTTTCGGTGCGACTGTGGAGAATGCGTTTGAGGAGAAGGCACCTCATAAGATTTGCGCCTATATATACGAGGTTTCCAATGCATTTAACAGTTTCTACCACGAGACGAAAATCTTAAGTGAAGAGGACAAGGTACAGAAGGAATCCTTCATTCAGCTTCTGAAGCTGACCAGGAATGTGCTGGAGACGAGTATCGATCTGTTGGGATTCTCTGCTCCGGAGAGGATGTAAGGATAAAACTGGTAATTCAGTGATCATATGGTTTATAATGAGAATCCTGTGTGTACAGGGACTGCAGATCATCGGGCGGTCAAAAGTATGCACAGGATTCTTTCTTTTCCGCCAGAGTGTGTTTGAAAATTCATTCCGACAATCTGCACGCCTCACTTTGCAGGAGGTTGCCGAAAGCAATTTTCAAACATGTTCTAGAAAACACTTCCATTTCAGAACATATTGTGCTATACTTTGAATAACATATCTATACGCCGTATTTCGAACGGCGCAATTCCATTTAATGAAAAAATGAAATATAGAAGGAAGGTGTTGGCGATCGACCTGACAGGACTGATTTTAAAAGGCCGGTACTGTATCCTGGAACAGATCGGGCGTGGCGGAGAGGGGAGACTTTTTCTCGCAAGAGATTTGGAGCTAGGTACCTTGTGGGCAGTGAAAGAGATTTCCATATCCCAAAACAGAGAAGCAAAGCTGCTGAGACTTTTGGAGCATCCGTCCCTGCCCAGAATGGTGGATTATTTCGAGAAGGAGGATGCTTGTTATCTTGTGATGGAGTATATCAAAGGCAAATCACTGGCACAGCTGCTTCAGGAGGGAAGAAAATTTTCCCGGGCAGAAATTATAGAAGTGGGAATTACGTGCGCCCGGGTTTTGGCATGTCTCCACAGCAGGAAACCTCCGGTGTACTATGGTGACCTGAAACCTGATAATCTTATGCTTTCTGATAACGGAAAGCTGTATTTGGTGGATTTCGGAAGTGCAGTATTTGGATTTACCCACCAACAGCGTGTTTGTCAAGGGACAAAGGGATATGCAGCCCCGGAGCAGTATCACGGAAGAATCAGCAGTGCCAGTGATATCTACACTTTGGGGAAAACTTTGGAGGCAATAATGGGGAAAGACCGCTGGAAACTTTTGACCGGTAGTCCAAGACTTTTCTATGTCCTATGGAAATGCTGCCGACATGAAGAAGTGCAGCGGTATCAGGATATGCGGTCGGTTGAAAAGGCTCTGGACACCATTAAGATGGATCAGGTGAGAAGCAGAAGTTCCGGTTTGGCTGCGGGAGTTCTGGCCGCCGGAATCCTGGCAGCAGGGGTAAGTATTTTTCTACAGTCTGAAAGAAATGTTGATTTTAGTAAGGTTCTTGGGAAAGTAACGGACAGTTACCATAAAGACACATTTCTGCTGGGGGACACAAAGGAGCAGAAGGAGATATGCCGGGATACGGAGATGCGCCTTCAGGAATTGCTTAGTGATTACGGGCAGAAAGAGCAGCAGAGGCGCTTGCTTCTTCTGCTTGCCGTCAATAGTGAATACCAGGGAGAGGAAGAACGTTGTGCTCTTTATTATGAGCAGCTTCTGCTGTACCATTCCGGATACAGGGAGGGATATGGAGAGTATGGCATGTTTTTGTGGAGAATGGGGCAGAAGGAGGAGAGCGCAAGACTTTGGAAGGATTATCAGAAGAAGGCGGAGGAAAAACTGCTGGAGGATGGGAAGTGCAGAAACCTGACTTTGTGGGAGGAGAGAATCCATGAATGGGAAAGAGAGAAAAAGAGGAAAAAAGAGTCGCAAGACCAATAAGAGATTCAGGCAGATTATTTGGGCTGTATTGATCTTTGCAGGGATTTTGGCGGCAGGAGGTGCAGTATCTGTAGACGGGATGGAATATGGAGGCTTTGATGTGGACATAGGGAGCGGTGAGAGTTGGGAATATCCCTCTGACTGGGAAAGCTCTCAGGGAAATAACGGTCAGGGGGACAGCATCCAGGGAAATTCTTCTCTGTGGGATTCCTCTCAGTGGGATTACTCCCAATGGGATGATTACTACTCTGGTGAGAATGTTCAGAATAATCCGTACCTCCCATATGAGGGAGATACACAAGGAAATTACTATGCTCCATATGAGGGCGGAGGACAGGTAAATCCTTATGGGCAGCCGGGGTCTTACGGCCAGATGGATATATGGCAGGGACAGACGCTGTATCCTCAGGAGGATCAGATGTGGACCGGACAGCCTGAGACACAGCAGTGGGAAAATCAGCAGTCTGTGACCCGCCATGAATCAGAGACTGAGCAAAATACCAGCCCGAATGAAAACACACAGGCGGCAGGAAATCAAGAGGAGTCCACTAACGTTCCGGCGGAACCAACTCCCTCAGTGAAGCCCAAGCCAACCAGTGTGCCTTCGACAGCGGAAGGTAAACGAAAGCTTACACCTACACCAGTTCCCAATATAACCGCTTCCGGGAGAGGGAGTGAGGAAGACAGCCATTCTTTTACTTACTACAATAAGAGGAAAGAAAGGGAGGAACCGGCAGACAGCATAGACGACAGTATCATTTTCTTTCATGAGAAACAGCCCCCAAGAAATAAGCTGCCTGAAGTGCAAGTGAAAGCACAAGGGGCGGTACAGATACTATCCATACATTATAATGGCAGAGAATGTTCCTGGCATTGGGAAGATGATACGATCGTGCTGGAGGAAGTGGCCGGAGAAAAAGAGAACAGCATAGAAATACTGGCGGTAACTGAAAAAGGGAAGCTGGCAGTGATGAAACCGTGGATTTTTTAAGGACTGCTTTTTTGAAAAGCTTTTTCCTGTGTCTTTGGTCATAGACGATGAAGAAAAACAATGATATAATCATAACAACTATTGGGCAGTCAGTAACCAAGAGCGGTAATTAGTGTGCCGGCCGGTTACTGATCAAACAGTAACCTGATGCTGGGGGAAATCCACAGTATTGGGTCATCATTTTTTGTTGTGGTAAAGGAGAAGTATATGTACAAAGCTATTTTATTTGATTTAGACGGGACATTGACGGAATCAGGAGAAGGAATCACCAAGTCTGTGCAGTATGCGTTGGAAAAACTGGGAAAACCGGAGCCGGATCTGGGTAAGCTGCGGGTTTTCGTCGGACCGCCTTTGCTGGAACAGTTTATGAAATATGCAGAGATGGACGAGGAGACTGCAAGACAGGCAGTTGTTTATTACAGAGAACGTTATTCCGTGACAGGGCTGTATGAGAACCGTCCTTACCCGGGAATAGAAGAAATGCTGAAAGAGCTTCGGGACAAGGGGTATCTTCTGGCAGTTTCATCTTCAAAACCAGAGCATTTTGTACTTAAGGTTCTGGACTATTTTGGCCTGACAGGATATTTTAATGAAATTGTAGGAAGTGAGCTGGACGGAGGCAGGACAAAAAAATCTGAGGTGATCGAAGAAACCTTGCGCCGTCTGCACCTGGAGAACCACAGGGAACAGGTTTTGATGGTGGGCGACAAGGAGCATGATGTATATGGTGCCAGAGAAGCAGGGCTTGCTTGTGTGGCTGTAGCTTATGGATACGGAACCATGGATGAACTTACGCAGTCCCGTCCTCTTAAGATTGTGGATTCCGTAGATGAACTCCGTACTTTTTTCGCCTGAGCCCTCTGCGCAGACAGAATCCTCTTGTTAAGCTGTGGAGGGTAGTTTATCCGGTAGTACTGCATTTCGTTGTTTCACAGGTGGTGGGCAACATAGCCGTTTGGTATTTGATCCAGCTAAAAGGCGGCGGCCCTGAGGAGTATTACCGGCAGTCCATATTCCTTACAGGTGTTATCGCTTTGCTGGTAATGTATCCTGCCTGGTATTTTTACCGGAGAGACAGAGTGCAGAGGGTGTCAGGAGGATTGATCCCTGTACCCGGCAAAAGAACCATGCATATAAAGGATGCCGTCTTGCTGGTGGGAATGGGGGCGGCATTGGCACAGTTTGCAAATATCTTTATGGCATTTGTGCAGATTTTTCTGAAATCCACTGCTTACAGTGACAGTATGAGCAGAATAGTGGAGGGGAAAAGTCTGGCCTATATTATAGTGTGGATGGGAATTATTGCACCCATTGCCGAAGAGATGCTGTTTCGTTGGCTTATTTATTTAAGACTGCGGGATCATATGAGAATGGCAGGTGCGGCAGTGATCTCCGGAGTGATCTTTGGTATCTATCACGGAAATATGACTCAGGCAATTTACGCAAGTATTCTGGGAATTGTTTTTGCCGCTGTACTGGAGTGGAGCGGCAGCCTGTGGAGCTGTGTGTTTCTTCATATAGGAGCTAATACCTGGAGTCTTATAAGCTCTGAGTATGCTGCTGTGATTTTGGAGAAGGGCGGAATTAACATCTTGCTGTTGATTTATGGGGTACTTCTGGTGATTATGGTGCTGGCACTGGCTTATTTTTCCGCCGGGGGAAAAGCCAGGGCAAAAAGAATCGTTTAGAAGTTCAGAAAAGTTCAGAAAAAAACTGCTTTGTATTGACAAGGCAGTTCTTTTTTGTTATCCTATAACCACACCCCGGTGGGGTGTTATGCAACCGGGGATGAATATTAACAATTTATCAGAAACTTATTGTAATAAAAGTTGTCAGAATAGAAAGGATATAGGATGAAAGCAGATAAGCAGAAAATCACAAGACTGTTAAAAACAGCCAGAGGACAAATTGACGGGATTCTGCGTATGGTGGAGGAGGACCGGTATTGTATTGATGTGTCCCAGCAGCTTATGGCTACAGAAGCCATTCTTAATAAGGTGAATAAAGAAATCCTTACCGCTCATCTTAAAAGCTGTGTTTCCCAGGCAGAGACAGAGGAAGAAAAGGAACAGAAAATCGACGAGCTTGTTTCCATGCTTGGTAAAATCCTGAAATGATCCGCCAGCCTGACTGAAGTGTGCGAAAGAGAAATATAATCCATCAACAGAAAGGAGACAGCATGAAAAAAGAGAAATTCGACGTGACCGGAATGACCTGCTCTGCCTGCTCTTCCAGAGTGGAAAAATGTGTGGCAAAGCTATCAGGTACTGATAATGTAAGTGTAAACCTGCTGACCAACAGTATGCAGGTTGAATACGATGAGAATGTGATCAATGAGCGTCAGATCATAGATGCGGTTGTAAAAGCTGGATACGGAGCAAGTCCTAAGACAGAGCACTCTCCATCAGCCCAGAGTAAGGGCAGGGTATCAGCCCCGTCTGCTTCAGGGGGTAATATTGTGGAGGAGCAGATGAAGAACATGAAGATGCGCCTTATTGTTTCCTTTGCCTTTCTGATACCTTTGATGTATGTGACAATGGGGCATATGGTGGGGCTTTCCCTTCCGCCTTTTCTGGACGGAATAGAGAATGCCGTGAATTTTGCCTTTACCCAGCTTCTTCTGTGTCTTCCTGTTATATATGTTAACCGCAAATATTTTATCAAAGGCTTCCAGACCTTATTTCACCTGGCCCCCAATATGGACAGTCTTATTGCCATTGGCTCCACGGCATCCCTGGTCTATGGAATTGTGGCTATCTACAGGATGAGTTACGGCATGGGACATGGAGATATGGAACTGGTGCACAGATACTACCACGATCTGTACTTTGAATCAGCAGCTATGATTTTGGCCCTGATCACGGTAGGGAAATATCTTGAGACACGTTCTAAGGGAAAGACCAGCGAAGCCATCACCAAGCTTCTTGATCTTGCACCCAAGACAGCTGTTGTTGAGCGGGGCGGTGTTGAGAGTGAGATTCCCGTAGAGCAGGTACAGGCAGGAGATATCCTGGTGGTACGACCGGGAAGCAGCATCCCTGTGGACGGCTTTATCATAGAGGGAAGTACCAGCGTAGACGAGGCAGCCATTACAGGGGAAAGCATGCCTGTTCATAAGCAGGTGAATGACACGGTGATCGCAGCTACCATGAATAAGACAGGGTTTATCCGGTTTAAGGCAACAAGAGTGGGGGACGATACTACCTTTTCCCAGATCATCCGTCTTGTGGAGGAAGCAAGCTCCAGCAAAGCCCCCATCGCAAAAACAGCAGACAAAATAGCCGGAATCTTTGTTCCTGCGGTAATCGCCATTGCCCTTGTCACTGCTGTTGTATGGCTGGCAGCTGGTGCCGCCTTTGAGTTTGCCCTTTCCTGTGCCATCAGCGTGCTGGTGATCTCCTGCCCTTGTGCATTAGGACTGGCAACACCTGTGGCCATCATGGTAGGAACCGGCAAAGGCGCAGAGAACGGCATTCTTATTAAATCAGGAGAGGCTCTGGAGACGGCACATAATATACAGAGCGTAGTTCTGGACAAGACAGGAACTATCACTCAGGGAAAGCCTGTGGTGACAGACGTGGAAACCATTTTACCGGAGGGAGATTTTCTGGATCTGGCGGCAGGTCTGGAGGAAAAAAGCGAGCACCCTCTGGCAGAAGCCATACTGGAATTTTCTAGAAACAAAGGTGCAGTTCCGGCAGCAGTGGAGCAGTTTTCTTCTGTTCCGGGCAGAGGCGTCAAAGGAATGATCAACGGAACCTGGTATTTTGCAGGGAACAGGCGTATGATGGAAGAACAGCACATTGATATCAGCAGCTATGAGAAGCGCCTGGACCTTCTTGCAGATGAAGGAAAAACGCCCATGCTCTTTGCAGACGGACAGCGTATTCTTGGGATTCTTTCCGTGGCGGATGTGGTGAAACCTACCAGCCGGGAAGCTGTGAGGCAGCTAAAGGAGCAGGGGATCCAGGTAGTCATGCTCACCGGAGATAACAAGAGAACTGCAGAGGCGATTAGAAAAGAGCTTGATATAGACACAGTGATCGCTGAGGTGCTTCCCCAGGATAAGGAGCGGGAAATTGCCAGACTTCAGGAGCAAGGTAAGAAAGTAGCCATGGTGGGAGACGGTATCAATGATGCCCCGGCCCTTGCCCGGGCAGATGTAGGCCTTGCCATCGGGGCAGGAACGGATGTTGCCATTGAAAGTGCAGATATTGTGCTTATGAAAAACGACCTTCTGGATGCAGTGACGGCAATACGCTTAAGCAAGGCTGTCATCCGTAATATCAAACAGAATCTCTTCTGGGCATTCTTTTACAATACCCTGGGGATTCCTGTGGCAGCAGGTGTGTTTTATACAGCTTTTGGTCTAAAGCTGAATCCTATGATAGGAGCCGCAGCCATGAGTGTAAGCAGTATTTTTGTCGTGACAAATGCCCTGCGGCTGAAGCGTTTTAAAGTGTCCAAAGGCCAAGAACAGGAAGCAATGCTTCAAAGCAATAATATAGAAGAATCTCAGGAGAAAAAGGAGGAAACGATTATGATCACCATGAAAATTAACGGTATGATGTGCGCACATTGCCAGGCAGCGGTGAAAAAAGCACTGGAGGCAGTTGAAGGCGTAAGCGCAGATGTAAACTTAGAGGACAAGGCAGCTTATATCACAGCAGCAGGAGCTGTGGATAAGGAAGCACTGAAAAATGCGGTGACGGAAGCCGGATATGAAGTTGTGAGTGTGGAATAGGCAGAGCCCGCAGTCAGAAAGTAGTTTATCAATGGTGGCAGTTCAGGCTTGCCCCAACTGTCGGATAGATCATATAGTTTAAAAACCGGTATACTGGAGAGACTTTCAGTGTACCGGTTTTTTGTGTACCGGAAAAATGTTTAGGAAGCTTTTATCCGCTGAATCCTTTGAAATCAGGTTTAAAACCAGAAATCAGGTTTGGAACCTGATTTCAAAGGATTTTGTTTAGATAAAATAATCATAATGAACATATAATGCATCGGCATTTGAGCATAATAGCTGTGGACATATATTATACGTCCGTAGAGCCTGATACAATGTAATTATACAATATGCATAAAACTAACAAATAAAAATTGTGAACAACAGACAAAAACAGTGTTCAAAACAGTAGTATAATTATCATATTTAACCATAAAAAATCATAAAAATGGTAAAATAATCATATAATCCAGTTGAAAAGTGATAATAAAGTACATATAATTAGATTATCAAAAAGATAAACATTCATAAAAGACATAAAACAAAACAGTACAATTAATTTATTCAAGGAGGATTTCAAATGAGTAAAGTAAGCGAGATTACGAGAGACAGCTGGATTATGAGTACCTTTCCGGAATGGGGGACCTGGCTGAATGAAGAGATCGAAGCTGAGGAAGTAAAGCCGGGAACAGTTGCTATGTGGTGGCTGGGATGTACCGGGATGTGGTTTAAGACTCCTGGAGGATGTAATATTACCATTGACCTTTGGTGCGGAAATGGCAAGAGGACGCATGGGGACGGAAAAATGAAGGTTGGGCATCAGATGGCGAATATGTGCGGGGCAAGGGCAATGCAGCCTAACTTAAGAGCAGTTCCCTTCGTTATTGACCCCTTTGCGATCAGACAGGTGGATGCAGTTCTTGCCACTCATTATCACCAGGATCATATGAGCGCTGAATATGCAGCACATGTGATTCAGAGCGGAATGACAACTGTAAATGAGCAAGGCAAAGAAATTCCGGTGCCTTTTATCGGCCCTAAGAAATCTGTAGAGACATGGATGAAATGGGGAGTGCCTGAAGAACGCTGTATCACCGTAAAACCTGGGGATACTATTAAAATCAAGGATTTGGAAATTGTGGCTTTAGATTCTTTTGACAGAACCTGTCTGGTAACTACAGATTCCACAGGAGAAGACAGAGAAGAACTGACAGGCAAATGCCCCACAGATATGGACGACAAAGCGGTGAATTACCTCATTAAGACACCGGGCGGAAATATTTACCACAGCGGTGATTCCCATTATTCCATTTATTTTGCAAAACACGGAAAGGATTATGATATAGATGTAGCCTTCGGCTCCTATGGTGAAAATCCTGTGGGTATGGCAGATAAAATGACCTCCTGCGATATCCTCCGTATGGCTGAAGCCCTGAGATGTAAGGTTGTGATCCCCATCCACTATGATGTGTGGACTAATTTTATGGCAGATGTGAATGAAATCCGGGTATTATATGATATGAAGAAGGACCGCCTGGATTATAAATTCCATCCTTTTTTCTGGGAAGTTGGCGGAAAATATGTTTATCCTGCTGATAAGGACAAGAGAGCATATCATCACAGAAGAGGATTCGAGGACTGCTTTGAAGCACCTCAGAATATTCCGTTCCGCTCATGCCTGTAAAGTAATATAATAACAGCAATAGCTTATGGGAGGTAGAAAAATGTTACGGGAATTTGTTGAAAGTAAACATTATAAATTTGCTGAGGAGGCAGCGGACTGGCAGGAAGCCATCCGTATGAGCTGCGAAAGCCTGGAGGCTGACGGCACTGTGGAAGCAAATTATAAAGAAGATATTATAGCCTGTGTGGCAAAACACGGCCCTTATATTGTGATCATGCCTAATGTGGCAATGCCTCATTCCCAGGAAGGTGCTGTGGGTGTGAACAAAACAGCTGTTGCCTTCATGAAGCTGGAAAAGCCGGTGAGCTTTGAGGAAGGAAATCCGGAAAAGGATGCACAGCTTTTCTTCACTCTGGCATCTTGTAATCCTGAACAGCATCTTAATAATATGATGCATTTATCTGAAATGCTTATGAATGATGATGTGGTGAAGGCTTTGGAAAAGGCGAGGACACCGGAGGATTTACTGAAAATCCAAGAGCAGTACCTTGACCAGGAGACAAGCTGCTGACATAGTTTACAGGTATAGACTTTCAGGAAAGCAGCCTGAAGTCAAGTACAGAGGAAAAGGAGAGAAGAGATGGATATTTTAATGAGAATGTGGTCATATTTTGCTACTAATATCCTGCAGCAGCCGGCATTTATGATAGGTCTTATAGTGGCGATCGGTTACATATTACTTAGGAAACCCTGGTATGATGTGCTGGCAGGAGTGATCAAAGCAATTGTGGGATACTTGATACTGGCGGTGGGCTCATCAGGGCTGGTCAGCAATTTCCGTCCTGTTTTGGTGGGACTTAAAGACAGATTTAATATGGACGCAATGGTTATCGACCCCTATTTCGGACAGAACGCGGTGACCAACGGCGTGCAGGAAGTTTTCGGAAAAGGCTTCGGCAATGCAATGATACTTTTGCTGATAGCATTTATTGTAAATATTGTTTTAGTACGTTTCAGTAAATATACAAAGCTCCGTGCTTTGTTTACTACAGGACATGTTCAGGTGCAGCAGGCGGCAACTGCTTACTGGCTGATTCTTTTCGCCTGTCCCTTCCTGGTAAATATGGACATTCCCCTTCTGATCGTAATGGCAGTTGTGCTGGGCGCATACTGGGCAGTAGGTTCTGACCTGACTATCAAGCCTTGCCAGGAGCTTACAGACGGCGCCGGTTTTTGCCTGGCCCATCAGCAGAACTTTGGTGTGGCGCTGAATACATGGCTGGCTGAGAAGTTTTTCAGCGGGAAAAATGGTAAAAAAGCCAAAAAAATTGATGATATTGAGCTTCCCGGATTTATGTCGATTTTCAATGAGAATATGGTATGTACTTCCATCTTGATGCTGATATTCTTCGGTGCGATCCTGTGTATTCTGGGAAGAGATTATCTGACAGAGCAGGGCTTCCTGGCTGAGGGCGCCAGCATGGTATTCTACGTAATTCAGACTTGTCTGTATTTCGCAGTATATCTTGCAATCCTGCAGCTTGGTGTCCGTACCTTCGTGACAGAGCTTACTGCATCTTTCCAGGGAATCGCAGACCGTCTGCTTCCCGGCTCTGTTCCTGGGGTTGACTGTGCTGTTATCTTTGGTTTCGGATCTGCAAATGCGGTTCCTCTTGGGTTCCTGGCAGGTTTTGTAGGACAGATCATCGCCATTGCAGCACTTATTGTACTTAAGAGTCCTGTACTTGTGATCTGCGGTTTCGTTCCTGTATTCTTTGATAATGCCACGATCGCAGTATTTGCCAATGAAAAAGGCGGTATTAAGGCAGCCTTGATCCTGCCCTTTATCTCAGGTCTGTGTCAGGTATTCGGTTCTGCGATCATTGCCGGCTGGGTTGGTATGGCAGCCTACGGCGGATATCTGGGAATGTGGGACTGGGCTGTGGTATGGCCGGTAATGACGGCAGTGATGAAATACTTAAGCTATGCAGGTATCGTGATCGTAGTGCTGGCTTTGCTTGCAATCCCCCAGATCCGTTACAGGAGAGACAAAGAAGGTTACTTCATGATGACAGAGGACTATGAAGCATACAAAGAATTAAAAGCGAAAAAAGCAAAAAAATAATAGACTTATTGATCATCGGGCGATAAAATAATCATATATAAATGACGCCTTGATAGTTTTGATCAAATGATTGGGCGGATGGAGTTTTTCCGCTCTTAGAAAAAAGAAAAGGAGAAGGAACAATGGCAAAGGATAATATGAGCTTTTTGGTATGTTGTGCAAACGGGGCAGGTTCAAGCCTTATGATGAAAATGACAATGGAAAAGGTGCTTAAGAAACTGAACCTGAAACCGGCTAAGATACATCACTGCGCCCTGTCGGAAGGCAAAAGTGCAGCAGTACAGTTTGATGTGGTTTTCTGTGCCCAGAATTTTGTGAATATGTTTAAGGATGCTGAAAAGAAGGGAACTATCGTCATCGGCCTGCGCAATATCATGTCCATGCAGGAGATGGAAGATAAAATGAAAGAGCACGGTATTATTTAGACAGACATGCCGCAGCACAAGCGGCAGGACAGGAATGTTACCAGTGAAAAGTAACACACAGGAACAGACAGAGTTAACAGATAAAAGGCGTCGCTTTGATAACAGACAATATTCTGTTATAATAAATTAAATGAATAATATGATTGTTTTTATGACAGAAGGGAGCGGCCTATGAAACGAGAGCGGGCATTTGTAGAGAACCGGAGAAAACGTATCCTGGAGCAGATCAAAGAAACACCAGGTATCCGCGTGGATGAGCTGGCAGAAATGTTTGAGGTTTCTGCCATCACTATCCGAAGGGATTTACAGTATCTAGAGGATCAGAAGAAGCTGGTGCGCTTTTATGGGGGAGCAACGATAAATGAGCAGAATGCAGATCAGGATATGGACGAGGTACAGTTGTACCGGATGCTGATCGCCAAATATGCGGCAACACTTGTTGAGGACGGTGATTCCCTGTTTATCAATACCAGCAGCAATGCATTGCAGATGCTTCAATATGTTACGAGCAAAAATGTGACGGTGATCACAAATAACGGAAGGGCAGTCTACGGTGAACAGTCGCCGGGAGTGAATGTCATCCTTACAGGGGGCGAGCTGCGCTATCCAAAAGAAGCGATGGTGGGAGAATTTGCAGAGAGGAACCTCCAGAAGGTTTATGCAAAAAAGGCATTTGTAGGCTGCAGCGGAATCTCGGTGGAGTGCGGGGTGACCACAGAAATAGCCAATGAAGTCAATCTCAACGAGCTCATGCTGAGACGTGCCACCAAAACTGCTTACATACTCGCCGATCACACTAAGATTGGGCATAACAGCAGCTTTAGGACCTGCAGGATAGAAAGAGTCACCCATCTGATCACAGATGAGAAGGCTCCTGCAGATATCATAGGCGCTATGAGAGAAATGGGCATACACGTCCATCAGGTTAGAAAAGATGATGCCTTTCCAGTAGAAGAGAGAGGTTAAGTCATGGTAAAGGGAACAATTACAGTTACGAATAAATCCGGTCTTCATTTAAGACCTGCTACAGAGCTTGCAAATATTGCAGGAAAATTAAAATCCGATGTGACTATCATAGCAGGGGACAAAAAGGTAAATCCCAAGAGTGTGCTGATCCTTATGAGTGCAGGGATCACTAAGGGAACTACCATTGATATTGTCTGTGAAGGCGAGACGGAAGAAGCAGATTTAAAGGTGATGCTGGATGCCATTGCAGGCGGTCTGGGCGAAGGCGGGCAGACAGGAGAATCGGAATGAAAAAATGGAAAACAGTAAAGTCCGTCTCCAAGGGATATGCCATTGGCCCGGCCTATGTGGTACGGCAGCGGGAGGTTATTGCAGATACCTCCAATATCACAAAAGAACAGACAGCGGCAGAGATCAAACGGTTTGAGGAAGCTGTGGAAAAGGCTAAAACCGATTTGGCAGAGCTGGCAGAGAAGTCGGATATTTTTGCAGGGCATTTAGCCCTGGCAGGAGATATCGCAATCTATGAAGGTGTGACATCAAAGGTAAGGGACTGTCTTATGAATGCAGAAGCTGCCCTGGAACAGACAAAAGAGGAATACGTGTCGATTTTCCGCAGTATGGATGATGAGTATATGCGGGAGAGGGCGGCAGATATGGAAGATGTAGCACGGCGCCTTCTCCTGGCGTTAAAAGGGATTGATGACAATCCTTTTTGCAAAATGAAGGAAAAAGCCATTATAGTGGCAAAGGATCTGACTCCATCCGACACGGCAAAGATGGATATGGATCTGGTGCTGGGATTTGCCACAGAATCGGGAGGAGTTACCAGTCACGTTTCTATTATAGCAAAAAACATGGCAATTCCCTGTGTGACAGGGCTTGGAAATCTGCTGGAGGACATTTCTGACGGTGATCCCCTGGTGATGGATGCCGGAAAAGGTGAGCTGTACCTGAACCCGGATATGGAAATGGTGGACTTGTATGAGAAGAAGGCAGAACAATTCAGGGCATTTGAGAAGGAGCTTATAAGCCTTAGCACCCTCCCTTCTGTGACAAAGGACGGCCATGGATTTGCTCTCTGTGCCAATGTGGGGAATCTGGAGGATGTGAAATACGCAGCAGGATTTCAGACAGATGGTGCAGGACTTTTCAGAAGTGAATTCTTGTATATGGAAAGCAGCCATTTTCCTACAGAGGAGGAACAGTTTGCAGCATATAAAGAAGCGGCAGAGCTTTTGGAAGGAAAGGAGCTGACTATCCGTACCCTGGATATCGGCGGTGACAAAGAACTTGATTATTATGAATTTCCAAAGGAAGACAATCCCTTTCTTGGTTACCGGGCTATCAGGATATGTCTGGACCAGACTGAAATTTTTAAAACACAACTCCGCGCAATTCTGCGTGCCAGTGCATACGGTTACGTCAGGATCATGTATCCCATGATGATTTCGCTGGATGAGCTGATGCTGGCAAATCAAATCCTCGAGGAATGTAAAGATGAACTTCGGAAGAAGGGTGAGCCTTTCGACGAAAAAATAGAAAAAGGAATGATGATCGAGACTCCTGCCGCTGTGATGATGGCAGAGGAGTTTGCTTGTTGTGTGGATTTTTTCAGCATCGGAACAAATGATCTGACACAGTATTTCCTGGCAGCAGACAGAGGAAATGAAAAAGTTGCAGCACTCTATGATCCCTTTCACCCGGCAGTGCTCAGAGCTATTTATTATACCATCAAGGCAGGCCACAAGCAGGGGATAAAAGTGGGCATGTGCGGTGAATTTGCAAGTGATGAGCGTTCTGCATATATTTTGCTTGGGATGGGACTTGACGAATTCAGCATGTCAGCAGGGGAGACAGCAAAAATAAAATATGTTTTGAGAAATGTAAACTTTAAAGATGCACAGGAACTTGCCCGGAAGGCAGTGGGCAGCAAAACTGTGAAAGAGGTTCTGGCCTTACTGGATCAGCACAGACAGGAGGGATAATGATGAAGGCATATACATTAGGGCTTTATGAGAAGGCGATGCCGGGACAATTGTCTTTTAGGGAGAAACTGTCAGCAGCCAGGGAGGCAGGCTATGACTTTTTGGAAATCAGCATAGATGAGTCAGAGGAAAAGCTGAGACGGCTTGATATGCCAAAAGCTGAGAGGATGGAGCTGGTAAGGGCCATGGCTGAAGTTGGGCTTCCGGTAAGGACCATGTGTCTCAGCGGACATCGCAGATATCCCATGGGCAGCAGCAATCCGGAGATATGCAGAAAAAGCATGGAAATCATGGAGAAAGCTATACAGCTTGCAGATGACCTTGGAATCAGGATCATACAGCTTGCAGGCTATGATGTTTACTACGAGGACTCTACGCCTGAGACAAGGACACGGTTTGAAGAAAATCTGGCAATTGCTGTGGAAATGGCGGCAAAAGCAGGGGTACTTCTGGGTTTTGAGACTATGGAGACAGAGTTCATGAATACAGTAGAAAAAGCCATGGTATATGTCCGCAAAATAAATTCTGCCTATTTAAATGTATATCCTGATGTGGGAAATTTAACAAATGCAGCTTTGCTATATGGCACTGATGTTTTGGAGGATATAGGCTGCGGTAAGGGACATCTTGCAGCAGTACATTTGAAGGAGACTGTTCCGGGAAAATTCAGGGAGATTCCTTTTGGCACAGGCCATGTGGATTTTCAGAAAGTGATCCGTGCTGCATGGAAAGCAGGAGTGCGTAAATATGTGACAGAATTCTGGTATACGGGAAATGTTGGATGGAGGCAGGACCTTAGTGATGCAAGAAGCATGATGGGCAGTTTATTAGAGCGGGAATGTATGTGAAAGGAAGAAATATAATGAAAATTCATAAAAAAGTAATATCCAATTTGACAAAGTGTTATTCTATAGCCCCCCTTCATTACCGTGGTCAGGACTATTTTCTGGTGGCGGCAGAGAAGGAAGATCCTTGCTATCTTTTTGATCTGGATGGGAATCAGGTGGATAAAATCTGGGACGGACCCGGCGGTGTTATGAGCATGGTGCAGGTGCCGGGAAGTGACGGACAGTTTCTTGCCACATATAAGTTTTATTCTCCCAATGATTCTAAGGAAGCCAAAATTGTCATTGTTACTCCCACAGAATCGGGACAATGGGAAATCCGTACTTTAGTCAGTCTTCCCCATGTACATCGTTTCGACCTCCTTGAGAGAAATGGAACAGTATATCTTATAGCCTGTGCATTGAAATCAGGACACGAATATAAAGAGGATTGGAGTATGCCGGGAAAGGTATATGCGGCCCAGCTTCCTGCTGATTTATCCGACTTCGGCGAAGACCATCAGTTAGAGCTTTCTGTACTGAAGGATAATATGCTGAAAAACCATGGCTATTACCGGGTAGAAGACAGGGGCGTCCAGACGGCAGTGATCTCATGCAATGAAGGTGTATTTCAATTTGTACCTCCTGCACAGGCAGGGGAAAAGTGGGAGATCAGGACACTGCTTGAAAGCCCTGTCAGTGATGCAGTTCTTGTGGATCTGGACGGAGACGGCGAGAAAGAGCTATGTACTCTGGCACCTTTCCACGGAGAAAAGGTTTCCATATATAAAAAGGCGGATGGCGCATATCATAAGGTTTACGACTATCCGGAAGATGCAGAGTTTACCCATGCCATCTATGGCGGCAAGCTATGCGGGAAACCTGCTTTTGTGGCAGGACACAGAAAAGGAAAACGCAATCTGTTTGCCATTGTCTGGAATCCGGAAAAGAAAAGATATGAGGAAGAAATCATTGATCAGGACAGAGGTCCGGCCAATGTCTTTCATTACTTACACAATGGAAAAGATGTTCTCATTGCAGCCAACCGGGAGACGGATGAGGTTGCCATGTATATCATAACCGAATAATGTGCCCCAGGTATCGGGCTGCCGTGACAGTGATGGAAATCACAGTTGCGGCGGCCTCTTTTATATTAAAGCAGTACGCATAATTTCCATACATTGCGAAGTGCACCTGCCGGGCAGGGAGTGACAGTTAATATCCCCCCCAGCCTTAATAAAATTTTAAGAATTACTTAGGTTGCGGATCCAGAGCTTATATGGTAAACTAAGTGTATTAAAACAATTAATACACTTAGGACACGTGAAAGTAATATGGTGGTTACAGCGAAAGGAGAAGGATATGATTATATTGGACTTACAGGACCGCCGGCCAATCTATGAGCAGATTGCCGAAAAGTTCCGTATGCTGATATTGAGCGGCGCCTTGCCCCCAGACTCCAGGATGCCGTCAGTGCGTCAGTTGGCAATGGAGCTGTCCATCAATCCCAACACCATCCAAAGGGCTTATATGGAGCTGGAACAAATGGGATTGATCTACCCTGTGAAAGGTAAGGGGAATTTTATTGCGGACAGTGAAAACATACGGAAAATCAGCAGAGACAATTATCTTCAGGAATTAAAGGGTCTGGTAAAGAAGGGAAAAGATCTGGGATTTATGGAAGAAGAACTGATATACATTATCAGAGGATGTTTTAAGGAGGGGAGCAGATGATAGAAATCAAGGAATGCAGCAAGACATTCGGTGAGATCAGGGCAGTAAACAACATATCCCTGGACATTGGCGACCGTGAGGTCTTTGGTCTTGTGGGAAGTAATGGAGCAGGCAAGAGTACGCTTCTGCGTATGGCAGCGGGCATCATTCAGCCGGATAAAGGGGAAATACAGATCGACGGTGAGATAGTATATGAAAATGAGACAGCCAAGTCCCATCTGTTTTATATCTCTGACGACAGCTACTTTCCCGCAAATTATACGCCGGCAGACTTGTTCAGATTTTATAAATGCTATTATCCGTCCTTTCAGATGCAGCGTTTCACCAAGCTTATGAAGCAGTTTCATTTAGATCAGACTAGAAAAATCAATACATTTTCCAAAGGGATGAAAAAGCAGCTTCTTGTAATTCTCGGAGTAAGTGCAGGGACTAAATATCTCCTTTGTGACGAAACCTTTGACGGACTGGACCCGGTTATGCGTCAGGCTGTGAAGAGCTTGTTTGCCTCAGAAATCATGAACAGGGAATTCACTCCGGTGATCGCGTCACACAACCTGCGTGAGCTGGAGGATATCTGTGACCATGTGGGGCTGCTCCATCAGGGCGGTATTCTTCTTTCCAGAGATCTGGAGGATATGAAATTCCATATACATAAGGTGCAGTGTGTCCTTACGGACAAAGAAAAGGAGAAGGAACTGGAAAAAGAGCTGGAGGTATTAAAGGTACAGCGTCAGGGCTCTCTGCTTCTGATCACTGCAAGAGGGACAAGGACAGAAATTATGGAGCGTGTCAATTCCAAGAGTCCCTTATTCAGTGAAGTCATACCATTGACACTGGAGGAAATCTTTATCAGCGAAACGGAGGTGGCAGGATATGAAATCAAAAATTTATTCTTCTGATTATATAAAGACCACATCTAAAGGACAGATATGGATCCCATCCTTTCTGGCAGTAGGATTTCTTATGGCGTTTCCTGTGGTAGAGCTTCTTATGCTGGGTAACTGGTTTGGCATGAATTATGAATCTGCACAGATAGAAAGTCTGTATGAGAATTTATGGCGTGACGGATTTATGTTTACAGGCTTTATCGTAATTGCATTGGCAGCACTTATCAATGGGATCAACGGATTCTGGTATTTATACTCATCCAGAAAGATTGATTTTTATCATAGTCTCCCGGTGAAAAGAAAACAAATGTTTTTGCACAGAACCTGTGTGGGAGTTCTGTATTATCTCATTCCATATCTTATTATGGAATTTGCAGCAATATGTATCGGTGCCATGAGGGGATTTTTCAGCCTGAAGCTTATGAAAATGGCTGTAACTATGCTGGCGTTTCATTTGATCATTTATTTGATGCTGTATTTTTGTGTAGTGCTTATAATCTGTATGACCGGCAATATTCTTATGGGAGCAGTGGTATTGTTTGGTCTTCTGGCATACGGGCCGCTTCTGGGGCAAATGATCAGCATTTATCAGAAGGTTTTCTTTTCTACCTTCTACCCCATGGATTATGGGATCATAGATATCCTGAAGAACCAGGGGTCCCCATTCAGGTTTGCAAGGAGCTTTCTCGTACATTACGGGGAAGGAAAAGCGGGAATCATGCTGGCGGTACTTATCATTCTGACGGCGGCCCTGTTTGTGGGGGCTTATTTCGCATTTCTGAAACGCCCTTCAGAAAATGTGGGTAAATCTATGATTTACCGATGGAGTGAAGTTGTAGTAAGATTTGTGGCTGTTATTCCTGCAGGTTTTGGAGTGGGACTGATTTTCTATATGGCGCCAAGGCGTTCCGTCAGGGAGTATTGGTGGATATTTGGAATGGCTGTAGGCACCGTTCTCGCCCATGGAGTGATCGAGGTGCTTTTTCAAATGGATTTTCGGAAGTTCTTTTCTCACAGAGTTCAGCTTGTGATCGCAGTGGCAGCAGTGGCAGTCTGTGCACTGACTGTGAAGTTTGATCTGACAGGTTATGATACATATCTTCCTGCGTATGAAAAACTGGAAGGAGTCAATGTTGCCTTAGTCAGTCTGGGCTTTGAAGATGTTCCTTATATCAGCATGCCGGATAATGAGGAGTATTATGAAGTACAGGATTCCTGGAGAAATGGATATTCAGAACTGGATACACAGGATGTGGGACTGAGCCAGGATATCTATCGTTCTTTAGAGCATATTATCAGCAGGAAGCATAATTCTATGGATGGACGTGTGTATTCTGTCCCTGTTAAGTACATGCTGAAGTCAGGAAAAGAGGTATACCGTAATTATAAAATCCAGTCAAGTGAAGTGCGGGAATTTTTAAAAGCCTGCTATGACGAGGGTACTTTACAGGAACGGAAGTATGCTTTTCTTGGCATTGAAGAGAAATATCTGCAATCGCTGGCAGGAACTTTCTATGACGGAGAAACCTATTCCTTGTTTCAGGGCGAAAGAGAGAAAACGCATAAGCTTATAGAGGCTCTGATGCAGGATGTCAAGGACGCTGATACTGAGACAATGCTCCAGGATCCATGTGCTGTTTTGATGTTCCAGTATGAGAATATACCGGTGAAGGCTAAGACAAGCATCAGAGGGATACCAATGAGTTCAACCAGCTATTATTACAGCAATGTTTATGTGTATCCCGGATTCAAAAGAACAGTTGCATTGTTAAAAGAAACAGGATATCCTATGTCCATGGAAGAAGTACAGGTGGATTACATCAAAATAATCTGCTATGGAGATAATGGAGACGGCCAGTATACGGAAATGAAGTATGACAGCAAGGAACAGCTTTCACAGTTGAAAAAGTGCGTCATGCCTTATCAGTTTTCCTGTGCATGGACGGAAAAACTGAGTCTGGCAGATTTTACGATGATGATACATGACGGCAGGGATGAGATCCCGGTAGATGTGAAGGCAGAGGATATACCTGCTTATGTGACAGAGTTTATAGATAAGGCAAACAGTGGTCAGGCAGATACAATCCCTGATGAAAGCTGGGATTTAAAGAACAATGCTTAAATGAAAGCTGTCTTCTGACGCACACATGGGCCGGGTTACGGCTGCCGTCCGTGATATTCATAATAAAAAGGAAGTTCGGAGGGAATAATGGGAAAAGCAGTACGTTTGGATAAGTTTCTGGCAGACGCGGGAGTCGGGACAAGAAGCGAAGTGAAGAAACTGATACAAAAGGGCCAGATTCTGGTGAACAGTGCGGCAGTCAAGAAACCTGAGGAGAAAGTCCGGGTGCCTGAGGACAAAGTTTTTTATCAGGGAAAAGAGATTTCCGCCCCGGCAGAATTTGAATATTATCTGCTGAATAAGCCGGCAGGATGCGTAAGTGCAGTGGAAGATGCCAGGGATAAAACCGTGATGGACTATGTTCCGTCAGGACGGAAAGGTCTTTTTCCCGTGGGAAGACTGGACAAGGATACAGAAGGACTGCTTCTTATCACAGATGACGGTATCCTTGCACATGAGCTGCTTTCACCGAAGAAGCATGTGGAGAAAACATATTATGCAGTTGTGGACGGACAGGTAACAGAAGTAGATGTGCGTGCAATGGAAAAAGGGGTGGATATCGGAGAAAAACGTCCGACGCTTCCTGCACGGCTTGAAATCCTTTCAGTGAAAGAAATGGCATCTGTGGATAAGGGAAGTAACGCAGCGTCAGCGGAAAAAGGGCAGAAGGAGAGCCCTTTTTCCCTGTGTTCCTCCTGGCAGTCGGAAATCCGCCTTACTATCTGTGAGGGGAAATTCCATCAGGTGAAACGTATGATGGAGGCTGTTGGAAAAAGAGTAGTATATCTAAAACGGATTTCAATGGGACCGTTGGTTCTGCCCCCTGACCTGGAAAAAGGCAAATGCCGTCCTTTGACGGACACAGAAGTGGAAAATCTTAAAAAACAAGCAGAAACCATTGAAAAAACAGGAATTTTTTAGAAAAACCTCTTTACACACAGGGCTTTTCCATGCTATAATCCAAGAGTTGCGAAATAATCACGTATAGAGATTCCAGGGGATGGTGCCCTCCTGCAGTGAGGCGGGTCCTGAAGGAAAAAGATCTGTGCGGAAGAAATCAACCAAAAAGGAGAACAAAAACATGAGCGTTATTTCTATGAAACAGCTTTTAGAAGCAGGTGTACACTTCGGACACCAGACCAGAAGATGGAACCCTAAAATGGCACCATATATCTACACTGAGAGAAATGGTATCTATATCATCGACTTACAGCAGTCTGTTGGTATGGTTGATGATGCTTATAATGCAGTAGCTGATATCGTAGCTGACGGCGGAACCATTCTTTTCGTCGGTACTAAGAAACAGGCACAGGATGCGATCAAGACAGAAGCAGAACGCTGCGGAATGTACTATGTAAATGAGAGATGGTTAGGCGGTATGCTTACCAACTTCAAGACCATCCAGAGCCGTATTGCAAGACTGAAACAGATCGAGACTATGGAAGCTGACGGAACCTTCGAAGTTCTGCCAAAGAAAGAAGTTATCGAGTTAAGAAAAGAAATGGCTAAGTTACAGAGAAACTTAGGCGGAATCAAAGAAATGAAGAGAGTTCCGGATGCTATCTTCATCGTAGACCCGAAGAAAGAGAGAATCTGTGTACAGGAAGCTCACTCTTTAGGAATCCCGTTAATCGGTATCTGCGACACTAACTGTGACCCGGAAGAACTGGATTACGTGATCCCGGGCAATGACGACGCTATCCGTGCAGTTAAATTGATCGTTTCCAAAATGGCAGACGCTGTTATCGAAGCAAAACAGGGTACTACAGACGCTGACGGCGAAATTCAGGCAGAGTCTGAAGAATTCGCAGAGGAAGCAGTACAGGAATAATTTATCCAGCAATCAGACATGCCTCTTGCCAAGACCGGCAGAGAGCATTTGACAGTATCGAATAAATATTCAGGAGGAAATGAAAATGGCTATTACAGCAGCACAGGTAAAAGAATTAAGAGAAATGACCGGCGCCGGAATGATGGACTGTAAGAAAGCTCTTACAGAGACAGAAGGCGATATGGATAAAGCAGTAGAGTTCCTTCGTGAGAAAGGTCTCGCTACCGCACAGAAGAAAGCAAGCCGTGTAGCAGCAGAAGGTCTTTGCAAGACTTTAGTTGCAGAAGACGGAAAGAACGCAGTTGTTGTTGAAGTTAACGCTGAGACAGACTTCGTTGCCAAGAATGAGAAATTCCAGACTTATGTAGCAGACGTTGCAGCACAGGCTCTGACCACCACAGCAGCAGACATCGACGCTTTCCTTGCAGAGAGCTGGGCACTGGATGCAGAGAAAACTGTGAAAGAAGCTCTTGCAGCTCAGATTGCAGTTATCGGTGAGAACATGAACATCAGAAGATTCGTTCAGGTAAAAGAAGAGAACGGTTTCGTTGCTTCTTACACACATATGGGCGGAAAGATCGGTGTTCTTGTAGACGTTGAGACAGATGTAGTGAACGATGCCGTTAAGGAAATGGCTAAGAACATTGCAATGCAGATCGCAGCTCTGAAGCCTCTGTACACAAACCGTGATGAGATCAGCGAAGATTACATCGCACACGAAAAAGAAATCCTTTTGGCTCAGATCATGAACGACCCGAAAGAGTCCTCCAAACCTGAAAAGGTTATCCAGGGCATGGTTAACGGCCGTATCAACAAAGAGCTGAAAGAAATCTGCCTCCTTGACCAGGTATACGTAAAAGCAGAAGACGGAAAACAGGTCGTTGCTAAATACGTAGAAGAAGTTGCAAAAGCAAACAACGCAAAGATCAACATCAAAGGCTTCGTACGTTTCGAGACAGGCGAAGGTATTGAGAAGAGAGAAGAGAACTTTGCTGAGGAAGTGGCTAAGCAGATGGGAAACTAATAATTAAATTTGTTCCATCCTGTTTTATACCAAAAGCATTGGTTTTTCAAGGTAAATTGGATGTGTAAGGTCAACTGATAACTATTGCAGCTTATCGTTAAATATCATAAAAAATCGCCGGAATTTGGGACTTTTTTGAGACTAAATCGGGATTGGAAACGGTCTCGGTTGTTTAAGGGGATTTTGCCTGATGTTTAACTGTTAATGAGAGGCAGTGACTGGGTACACATAATAAGAATGTTGATGGCACACTACTGAGAAATCGGTGGTGTGCCATTTTGCGTTCTGGGAAACAGAGAATTATTATAAAAGATTGTATGTCTTCCCAACAAGTAAACTGTAAAGATACAAAAACATTTCAAGAGGATTTATTTCTGTGCCGGCAGAAGAAAGTAAAAATGAGTATGGACAAATATTTTAAGTAGATGTTTATATTGTTATAACCTGAATCTGCTGCTTTTCCAGCTCTCTTATGATCTCGCTGTCTATCTTGTCATCTGTGATGACTTTCCTAACCTGGTCTTTTAAATTCAATGGCACAATCCCGTGTTTTGAGAACTTTTCACTTTCCGTCAGAACAATCACTTCTTCCGCCTGTGAGGCCATATCCCGTACTGCCTGGGCGCGCATCTGATCCCTGTTGGTGAATCCCACTTTAGAAGAATAGCCGTCTGTTCCGATGAAGAAGGAATCAACATAAAAGTTTTCCACACACTGTCTGATCATGGGACCAACCATCACCTGAGCATCCTGCTGATAGATACCGCCCAGCAGGACAATCTGGAAATTTGATTTTCCGCGTATATAGTTGGCAATGAAGGCGCTGTTTGTAATGATCGTTAAATCTTTTTTCAGAACTGTTAAGGCATCTGCGAGGAGCGCACAGCAGCTCCCGCTCTCGATCATGACCGTGGCACCGTCGGGAATGAGAGCGGCAGCCCTTTCGGCAATTTCTCTTTTGACTTCATAGTGGTAGGCGATCCTGCCGTTAATATCATCCATACTGCGTAAAAGGGCGAAGCCGTGCTCACGCTTGATTATGCCTTTTGATTCTAAGTCATCCAAGTCTTTTCGCACAGTCACCTGAGATACTCCCAGGACTTCTGACAGGAGAGATACTTCTATTTTATTTTCTCTTGTAAGCAATTCCAATATTTTGTTTGTACGGTTTTTCATCATAACTCCAATCTCTGCTTTATGTTGATGGGGTGAATTTTAATTGTCACTATTATAACACGCCGGTATTGCCTTTACAATTGGATGTTATTTCGAATGAAAGTGATTTCCCTTTGTGTGATGACAGATGATAAAGGGGACAAAGTTAAAAAAACGCCCGGATGCCGCTGCGGATGAAAACCTGTTGAAACTCTGTCAAATCTTCTTCATGAAGGGCGGGAATATCGGTATAGGAGTATTCCTTTCCAAGCATGTCATATTTCCTTTCTCCGAATTGGTGAAAGGGGAGAAGCTGGACTTCTGTGGCTCCGGCAGTGTGCAGTGTGCGGACGAAGCCTGCGGCGTCTTGAAGTGTATTGTTGTAGCCGGGGATGACGGGAAGCCGGGGCAGAATATTTTTCTTATCAGCAATCCCGCGCCGCATATTTTCCAATATAAGGGTGTTGGATACCCCTGTCCCTTGTTTATGTTTTTCTTCATCCCAGTGCTTGATGTCAAAGAGCAATAGATCTGCATAAGCAGTAACTCTGTCAAAGATTTCCGGCGCAGCGAAGCCTGTTGTCTCGATGGCAGTGTGGATATGATGTTCCTGCAGGGCTTGCAGCAGAGAAACAGCAAAATCGGGATGCATCAGCACTTCGCCCCCGGAAAGTGTGACACCGCCGCCGCTTTCTTCATAGAAGTCTTTGTCCTGCAGGCAGATATCCAAGATTTCGCCCACTGTTTTACGCTCTCCCTCTGCTTTCAGCGCATGACCGGGACAATTGTTTACACAGGTCTGGCAGCCAATACATTGTTTGTTGTCTGTGAGGATTTTGCCGGATTGCTCTGTAATGGCGTTTTGCGGGCAGGTTTTTACACAGGTTTTACAGCCTGTGCATTTTTCTTTGTCCCATAAAATCTGGATTTTGGTGCTTTGGCTTTCTGGATTGGAGCACCATTTGCATGTCAGCGGGCAACCTTTGAAAAAAACAACTGTCCTTATTCCAGGTCCGTCGTGCAGGCTGAATTTCTGAATATTAAAGATGATACCGGATTTTGATATTTCTGCCATAATATATTTCTTCCTTTCTTAGTATGGGTAGTAAAGGGATACTTTCTTGTATACTAGGAAAGTACTCCATTTTGTTCTGACCAGAAGGTTATGACTTTCCTAGTATATAAAAACCCTCCGGGGGATGCACACAATGTGCAGAGGAAGGCTGCTTCGCAGCTGCACATTGGCGCACAAAGTGTACAAGTCCCTCATGAGTGAGGGATTCAGGGAGTTGAAGTGAACTTGTCCACTTGGTTCTGCGTTGTTTAATGATTTTAATAATATCATAAATAGATTCATATGTAAATATTAAAAATTACGAATGAAATAAAATTATATTTTCTTCAAAAAATATATTGACAATTTTATGAGATAGATGTAGGATAAAGCTACAAATGAAACTTATGGATATTGCGAATAAAAGGAGAAGAATATGGCGGGATATTTTGGAAACTTAACACCAAGGATGCAGAATTTTCGGGAAGAGCTGTTGAATGCAAAACCACAGGTTTGTGTGGAGAGGGCGGTCATTACCACGGAAACCTACAAGGAGAATCAGGACCAGCCGCTGGCGATCAAGAGGGCGCTGATGTTGAAAAATGTATTGGAACAAATGAGTATTTTCATTGAGCCCCAGACACTGATCGCGGGAAATCAGGCATCTTCCAACCGGAGCGCACCGATTTTCCCGGAGTATGCAATGAAATGGGTGATTGATGAATTGGATGAGTTTGAAAAAAGGGATGGAGATGTATTTTACATTACAGAGGAGAATAAACAGAAACTGCGGGATATCGCCCCTTTCTGGGAACACAATACACTTCTTGACAGAGGGCTGGCGGCTTTTCCCCCTCATTCTAAATTGTACTATGATTTGGGGATTATCAAATCCGAGGGAAATATTACTTCCGGTGACGCCCATTGTGCGGTTGATTATGGCGCAATGCTGAAGGTTGGATTGAAGGATTATGCCAGAAGGGCCAAGGAGAAACTGGATGCCCTGGATCTGACAGATTACAAAAATATCCGGAAGAGCTATTTCTACAGGGCAATCCTGATCGTAACGGAGGCGGTAAAGATCTTTGCGGGACGTTACGCAGCACTTGCATACCAAATGGCGCAGGAAGAGCCGGACGGGAAAAGAAAAGCGGAGCTTCAGGAGATGGGCCGCATTCTTACCAAGGTTCCCTATGAACCTGCTGAGAATTTAAGGGAAGCAGTGCAGAGCCTGTGGATCGTACATCTGGTCCTCCAGATTGAATCCAACGGCCACAGCCTGTCCTATGGCCGGATGGACCAGTATCTGAACCCTTATTATGAGGCAGACCTGAAATCCGGTGCGATCACAGAGGAAGATGCCTGTGAACTGATGTGTAATCTGTGGCTGAAAACCTATACCATCAATAAGATCCGTTCCTGGAGCCATACCCAGTTTTCCGCAGGTTCCCCCTTGTACCAGAATGTGACGGTGGCCGGACAGACCGTTGACGGGAAGGATGCCACAAACAAGTTTTCATGGCTGATATTGAAATCCGTGGCACAGTGCCACCTTACACAGCCCAATCTTACCGTCAGGTATCATCGTGGGCTGTCGGATGAATTTATGAAAGAGTGTGTGGAGGTTGTGCGCTGCGGTTTCGGTATGCCGGCTTTCAATGACGATGAGGCCATCATCCCCAGTTTTATCGAAAAAGGTGTAAAACCGGAAGATGCGTACAATTACAGTGCCATAGGCTGTGTGGAGACTGCGGTTCCGGGAAAATGGGGATACCGCTGTACAGGCATGAGTTTCCTGAATTTCCCCAAAGCACTGCTGATCGCCATGAATGACGGTGTGGATCCGGCTTCCGGGACGAAGCTCTGCGAAGGTGTGGGCCACTTTAAGGATTTTACCAGCTTTGAGCAGGTACTGGAGTGCTGGGATAAGGTGATCCGGGAGATGTGCCGCCAGTGTACCATTATTGACGCCACCTGCGATATGGTCCTGGAGGAGGATACGGCGGATATTCTTTGTTCCGCTCTGACGGATGACTGTATTGAGCGCGGTTTGAATATGAAAGAAGGCGGGGCGGTATATGATTTCATCAGCGACCTGCAGGTGGGGATTGCCAATCTGGCGGACAGCCTGGCAGCCATTAAGAAGGTTGTGTTTGAGGAAAAGCAGGTTACCCCGGCAGAATTATGGGATGCCCTTGCCTCGGATTTTGAGGGAGAGGAAAATGAGAAGATTCGGCAACTCCTTCAGGATGCCCCCAAATATGGAAATGATGATGACTATGTGGACCGCCTTGTTGTGGATGCCTATGACGTCTACATTGACGAGATGAAGAAATATCATAACACCCGCTATGGCAGGGGACCCATCGGCGGAATCTACTATGCAGGAACCTCCTCCATTTCCGCCAATGTGCCCCAGGGTGCAGGAACACTTGCCACACCGGACGGAAGAAAAGCAGGGGAACCGCTGGCAGAAGGGTGTTCCCCCAGCCATGCAGCAGATAAGAATGGCCCTACAGCGGTATTCAAAAGCGTATCCAAGCTGCCTACCAAAGAAATCACAGGAGGAGTGCTTTTGAACCAGAAGGTTACACCTCAGATGCTTGCAAAAGAAGAAAACAGAGAGAAGTTGATCATGCTGCTGTGCACATTTTTCAATCGGCTCCACGGCTACCATGTACAGTTTAATGTAGTCAGCCGTGACACTCTGCTGGATGCGCAGGTACATCCTGAGAACCATCGGGATCTGATCGTGCGGGTGGCAGGATACAGCGCCTTTTTCAACGTGCTTTCCAAGAAAACACAGGATGACATCATCGAGCGTACAGAGCAGACAATATAGAAGAAAATATAGTAACGGAAAACTATTTTTTAGTGTGCAGCGGGGGCAAGGCCCCTGCCGGAAGATAGAACCTTATAATGAAGGAGACAGACATGAAATTGATTATTGATGATGCCCACATTGACCTGATCAAACGAGTTTATGAATATTATCCGATAGATGGTGTTACGACAAACCCATCTATCCTGGCAAAGAGCGACAGAAACCCTTATGATGTGCTGAAAGAAATCCGTGCTTTTATCGGTGATGAGGCAGAACTGCATGTTCAGGCCGTATCCAAGGATGCAAACGGTATGGTGGGCGAGGCTGAGCGCATTGTGGCAGAATTAGGGAAAAATACTTATGTGAAAATACCCTCTGTTCCGGAAGGCTTCAAAGCCATGAGAATCTTAAAGGAAAAAGGCTTCCTGCTGACAGCCACAGCCGTCTATACGCCAATGCAGGCATTTGTGGCGGCAAAATGCGGGGCTTCTTATGCAGCACCCTATATCAACCGTATAGATAATATGGGATATAACGGGATCCAGGTGGCAAAAAATATCCATGACATCTTCAAAAATAATGGCTTGCATACACAGGTCCTTGCTGCAAGCTTTAAGAATTCCCAGCAGCTTTTGGAATTATGTGAATATGGAATCGGCGCATCCACAGTAGCTCCGGATGTGATCGAGGGACTGGTGAAAAATGAGGCCATCACAGCGGCGATTGATGATTTTGTAAAAGACTTCGAGGGATTGACAGGAGAAGGAAAAAACATGAGCAACTGCTGATTCATGGGGGAGAGGATACATATGAAGGTACTGGTTATTGATATCGGAGGCACGTCCATTAAATATGCATGTATGAAAGAGGATATGACCATCTTGACACGGGGAAAGGTAGATACACCCAAAGAGAACCGGGAACAGCTTATCGGGACCATTGGTAAGATTTATGACGAGATGCCGGATGTGGAGGGGATTGCCATCTCCATGCCGGGAATCATTGATTCTGAAAATGGATATTGTGTTATGGGTGGCGCGCTGCGCTATAATGATGATTTCTATCTGCGCCACAGTCTGTATCAAAGATGTCCTGTAAAGATCTATATGGAGAATGATGCGAAATGTGCAGCCATGGCGGAGGCAGCCGTGGGAAGCCTGAAAGATGTGGAGGATGGTTTCGTGCTGATTTTTGGCACAATGATCGGCGGTGCATTTGTAAAAGACCACAAGTTACATAAGGGAAAACATTTCTCGGCGGGAGAAGTTTCTTATAATATTACAGTGCGCAATGGAAAACCGACGTATGAAGATGTATGGGGAAACCGCTGCGGTACGCCCAGGCTTTGTAAGATGTATGCGGAGAAGAAGGGGTTGAATCCTGATGAGGTTAACGGGGTTATGGTCTTTCATGCCGTGAACCAGAAGGATCAGGATGCAGAGGAATGTTTGTGGGAATATACGAAAGAAATAGCAGTACAGCTTTTTAATATCCAGACCACTCTTGACCCGGAACGGTTTGCCATTGGCGGGGGGATCAGCGCGCAGCCTGTTTTTATCGAGTATATCAAAAACAACCTGAAAGAACTCTATGGGGAATGTATCTATCATGTGCCTCATGCGGAAGTGGTGAGCTGCAAGTTCCAGAATGATGCAAACCTGATTGGCGCGCTGCAGTGCTTTCTTGAGTTTGAAAAGTAGGGGCGGAGAGGTTTACAGGCTGCGGTGGTTTACTTCCGGCGGCAAGATAGATCTCTGTGGTCATGCAACGCTGGCAGCGGCACATGTGATTCTGGAATCAAGGTGAGGTAAATATTCAGACAGGGTTTTGCCCCGTGGTTTTCAGAAAAATGATACCACGGGGCAAAACATTTACTTTTGGGCAAAAATCATACGATTTGGAAAAACCTATACTCCGGGGTAAAAGGTAATATTACAGCTAGTGTTCGGTGTCCATATGAGCGAGAGAAAAAATGATATTCGTTATAATTTTTGCAAATTTTCACCCTGCTTGTATTGAGATAAAAAAAGTGTTATTTGGTCATCATCATTCAGTGCTATTTCTGTAGAATCCAATTGTTCAAATCCCTGATGTTCATAGAATCCATAGTTACACAGGGTGTCTGTTTGGACGTAAATCGCATTTTCATTACCGTGTATCGCATAAGAAATAAAGTCATCAACAAGAGCTTTCCCGATACCAAGGCCCTGTGCTTCTTTTCCTACAATCAGTAGTTCAATGTGTCCTGTGAAAAACTTTTTTTGCGCGTCTATCATTTCCTGCTCTGACTTAGATATTTTAGAGGCATTTCTTAATTGCTGTCTCATCTGTCTGGTGGAGTGAAAAAGCAGCGAGACGCTGCTCTTGATCAACCGCCATAATACGGTACGTCGCTTGAACAGTATTTTTTGACGTTCATCTTTACCCAGCAAAATACCCACGACCTCTCCGTCAAGTATCGCCGCTTTTCCATATGAAATATTAAGCAAACTGGATAGCAGATAAATATTCAGAGAATCCTCCAATCCCTGCGCATTATCACAAAATTGATTCAGATTCCATACTTCATCGATGAGTTTTTTAATCGAATTATAATCTTCCCGGCAGATTTCCCGATATGTTATTTTTTCCATTCCAACGTCCTCCCTGTTAATACCCATATCTTTTTCTGTAGCGGAAAAAGCATATAAGCGATACCATGATTCCTAAAAATTCCGCAGCAGGTGTTGCAAGCCACACCCCATTGATCTGAAATATTTCCGGCAGCAGCAGAATTGCTCCCAGTGAAAATAAAAAGGTGCGGCAAAATGCAATTACGCCAGAAACAATGCCATTGGAAAGTGCTGTAAACATCCCGCTGGCGTAGGTGTTGAATCCATTAAAAAGCAGTGCAAACATAAATATAAAATTTCCATGTACCGCTATTTCGTAAACCATGGTGCCCGTTTCTGTAAAAATGCCAATCAAATTTCCTCCAAATGTCCATGCACTTAAGGCAGAAATGCCAGATACCAGCGCTATGAAAATAAGATTTACTTTTGTAAGTTTTTTTAGCTTAACTGTATCACGCTGACCGTAGTTGTAGCTAATGACAGGTGCCACTCCATAAATGTAACCGATATACAAAGCAGTCATCGCGCTGAAAACATAGTAGATGACCGTATAAGCAGCAACGCCGTTTTCTCCTGCATATCGAAGCAGCGCCCGGTTCATAAAAAGCGCAGTGATGCCGGAAACAAGCGTGGTTGCCATCTCGCTCATTCCGTTTGTTGCAGAGTCGATCAGGGTCCTGATTCTAAACACCGGTTTTACAAAATGCAAAAGCCGGCATTTTTTCATAAAGTAAACAATGCAGATGACGGTTGGTATCAAGCTGCTGAACCCGGTAGCAACCGCTGCGCCTTTAACACCCCACCCGGCAACCGCCACAAAAAGATAATCAAGTCCAACATTTACAAGCCCCGCTGAAAGTGAAACGCCAAATGCCAGCACAGGGCTGTTTGCCGCGACAACATAAACCTGAAGATTGCTCATCAGCAGCGTTGGAATTGCAAACAAGAGGTAGTAAAACAGATATTCCTTACAGTAGAGCGTTACCTGCGGGGATGCTCCAAATACGCTGGTGAGCGGTTCAGAAAAGAAGACGCCAATTACAGTAAATAGTATGCCGAGGAAAAAGTTCAGGAGAATAAGCGCGGTAAAATCCTGTTTCGCCGCGGCTTCTTTTTGTTCACCCATTTTACGCATTACAATGGCGCTGCCCCCGCTGGAGAGCATCGTGGAGATAGCGAATAGCAGGCTGAAATATGGTGACAGCAGGGTTAATGCCGCCATTGCATCCGTTCCCACAAATCTGGCCACAAAGATACCGTCAACGGTTGTGTACAGTACCTGGATCAACGCCATGATCATGGTGGGAAAGGTGAATTTCAGCATATTCCCAAATGTAACTGGTTTTTGATAGATAGTTAAATGTTCGCTCATATTTGTGCTCCTTTACTGTTTTTGCCACGGGCCCCATCCTTTGGCTTTACTTGTCATATCTTTTCGTTTATAATACCACTATAGACTCTTGACTTACTCAAGAGTCAAGAGGGAAAATGAAATTATTAAAATTCTGCGAAAGGAAATTGTGATGGGAAAGCTGTTAAGGATTGGACAGGTTTGCAAACTTTATGGAATATCACATGATACATTGCGTTATTATAATAAAATCGGGCTTTTGAAACCTCTCGTCACTGAACCGTCCGGTTATCGGTATTATTCTTTTGAACAGCTTGATATATTGGAGATGATTTTAGCCGGACGCTCTCTTGATATCCCTCTGGAGAATTTGCAAAAACGACTGGTTTCAGGGAAAATCGAAGATTATATGATCCTTGTAGAGGAACAGCAGGCTGCGATCGTGGAACGAAAGAAGGCATTGGAGCAGCTTGAAAAACGCTCCCGTCAGATGGCGGATTTGCTCATGGAAATCACACTGCATCAAAATGATAATAATCTGCAGAATATCCAATATGAGACACTGGATAAAGAAATCTGCCAGATTTCGGTTGCGGCGTTTCCACCAACGGGATTTGACGAGAACGATGAGGGCAGTTTCCTCCAAATGGAGCAATGGAGCTTTTATCAGAGCGACTCAAAGGGTATTGTTGCAGAACCGCCGCAGGACGCAGGAATTTCCTGTCAAAATGAGGCGTGTGCCAGGAAAATGATTTCCAAGTCCGGCAGTACGAAAATAGTAAAGGTAACAGGAACTTATGGAAAAATTAAATTCTGGGGCAAAAACAAGGAACTGCAAACTTATCTGAATAAAATTTGCAGGAGATTTAATCTGTGGGATGCCCAATTACTTGTAAAATATATTTTTGCATTGGCACATGAAGATTTAGACAATGAGTATTTTGTAGAGATTTATTTTCCGATACAAGGAAGTGGAAGATAGGAAACATGATCTTGATAAGGAGAGAGAAAATGAAAAAAATTCTTGAATTTGACGCAGTTTTGATAAAAAATCCGGATATGGATGCTGCATATGTAGAGGTACCTTTCGATATAAAAGCCATTTTCGGAAAATCACGACTGCCGGTACATGCAACTTTTGACGGTGAGCCTTATGACGGACAGGTGGTGAAGATGGGTACGCCATGTCATATCATTGGTGTCCGAAAGGATATCCGCGCGAAGATTGGTAAACAGCCGGGAGATAAGATTCATGTGACCCTGGAAGAACGGGAAAGGCCAAAGCCGGCATTTTCTTCTGTAGATGAATATATTGCAAGCTACAGCGGTGATGTTCGGCAGCGTATGGAAACGTTACGGCAGATTATTTTAGAATGTTCACCGGATATCACCGAGAAGATTTCCTGGGGTATGGCTACTTTTGTGCTTAACGGCAATCTTGTCCATTTTTCTGGGGAAAAGAGACACTTGGGTTTTCATCCGTCCCCAAGCGCAATTGAAGCATTTAAGGACAGTTTTGCGGATTACAAATATTCAAAAGGCACGTTACAGTTGCCATATGATAAACCCATGCCATATGAATTACTCCGTCAGATGACAATGTTCAGGGTTCAGGAACAAACGAAGAAATCTTCTTAAAAACTTTAACAATACGATACAAAGCCGGACAAACTGGTAACATTTTACACCTGCGTATTTATGACCGGGAAGCTATACTTAAGGGTAGATAGCGGATGGGTAGTTAACGGAAAATTCTCTTAATTTGGAGGTTTTAAATGGATAATGAATTGATCAAAAATATAGACAAAATACACACGACAGAATTAGGTGTGGTTAGAATAAAAAGGAATTTGTCTCTTAATACAAATGATGTTGTGGAATGGTGCAAATCAAGAATCATAGAAGATAATGCTATCATTGAAAGAAAAGGGAAAAATTGGTACGTGACTGTGGATGGATCTGTTATAACTGTGAATGCGTATAGCTTTACAATCATTACAGCACACAAGGAAAAGAAATAAATTATACAATTCGGGAATAAGACGGGTTTCAGTGATTGGACAGAAAATTCATAAAAGAATAGAGGAAATATGCAGACTGCTTTCAGAGACAGCAGGAAGTTTGAAAGCGTTGGATTTTATTTGCAGAAAGGGTGAGAGAATGAGAAATTTTTTAAAGATGCACGCTAAGAACCGTTTATCCTCTGTGCATTGAGAAACTAAATATTTGTACAGAGGAGCGAAAATGATATGGACAGACTTATTATGCCGGTTATTGATGAAACGGCTATCAGGGCAATGGAAGATATGACTTTTTTTACCCATGCCCTGATCTTTGATGATTTATTGATCATTTCACAAAAAGAAACAAACTGTTTTGTGCTGAAAACCTCAGAAGGGCTTATAGTCATTGATGCAATCTGGCCCAGAGCAGAGGCGTTTGATGCCATTGTAGGTTCGATTAAAGCGGTTGGATGGAATCCGGATCAGATAAAGAAACTGATATTGACTCATGGACATGTGGACCATACGGGATGCGGCAGATGGTTTGTGGAAAGATATCATGTTGAAACATATCTGTCAAAAGAGGATGATATTTTTTGGAAGGATCATCCGGTAAAAGCTGACAGGCCGGAAACGTGGAAAGACTATGAAATAAGTGTCTATGTGCAGGATGGCGATACCATAACATTGGGGGATAAGGTGATAAATGTTTATGGAACTCCAGGCCATACTCCGGGGGGATTAAGCTATATTTTCCCGGTAAAGGAAAACGGGGAAGTTCATATGGCCGCACTGTGGGGAGGCACAACACCACCATGGACCAGGGACGGAGTACAGTGTTATTTGAAGTCTTTGGAGTATTTTATGGATGAAGCAGAAAAATTAATGGTCGATGTGGCTTTGAGCAACCATACGTCTGTTGACAATGGTTTGGAGCGGATTGCGTATTCAAAAAAACGGATGGTCTATATGCCGAATATTTATGTAATCGGGCAAAATGGCTTTCGGAATTACTGCCAGGTGTTCAGGACATTGAGTGAGAAGATGCTGGATAGGTTATAAATTTTTTTTACACGAAAAAATCTTAAATATCAGGAAGTAACTGGAAAGTTAATGGCAAACTTTAATTTGAGGAAAATAAAATGAAAGCGGAAAACATAAAAATCTTAATTGATGGAAAACAAATCACTCAGCGTGATATGGATGTTTGGAAAAAACAAAGAATAAAAAAAGCATATAAAACTCTGCACATAAAAATCCCGCAAAATGTAACCTTATCAAAAATGGGTGATAAATTAACGAAAGTGAAAGTGCAGCTTTCTGATGATGAAATCAGAGAGATTTTGAGAAAGAAACTGTTTTTAAGCAGATTTGTGATGAAAATTGCCAGTCTGTTGTCTGGAAAGAAACGGCGTGTTGCCAGAACGACAATAGTGGCAAAGGGAATAACCGTTGAAAAATTCAGTCAAATGCTGGATTCATTAATGGTTGAAGCCACAGAGGAAAATCGAAACGTCAATCTATCGGTTTATCCGGAACATTATTTATTAACCCCTGATAAAAACGGAGTTTTAGAAGTTATTGAAACAACCGGAAATGCTCCAATACCGGTGCAATTTTTTATTACATTTGGTGATGAAAATGGACTTACAGAGCCTAAAAATCCTAAATTTACACACCAGTCAGCGGGAGTGGCAAAATTAGAAGACGGGACAATTATCGGTGGTGTAAGACATCAATTTAGAAATATATCTGCTGGAATAGAATGCAGATTAGCAGTTGAATTTCCTGGGTTGTGCCCTAACGTGATAGTCAAAGCTCATCAAAAACATTTGGCCGTTGAATTTACAAATTGGTTAAACTGGATTATTGAAAATCAAAGCATGAGTTCTGAGAACAGGTTTCCCAATGGAAACGGGCGTAATACAATAGGGTGAGAAAACAGGAAACTACAAAACAGGAAACTGAGGGGGAGTAAATATAATGTTATATAAAGTGACAAATCCTGATAAGGTCGAACATTTATTTGCGGGATGGGAGGAAACAATGATATGGTCCTGTCTGCAAAATGTTATGGGGTGTTTGTATACAAATCATAGAGAAAATCCTATGTCTGTAATAGCTGTACTGGGTGATTTTGCATTCTTTGCAGGGGAAGTCTGTGAGGAATTAATCTCTGATTTTATGACAAATAACTATGAAAAAGATTTTATGATCCTTGTTCCTCAGAATGAAATGTGGGGTGGGATGATTGAAAAATGTTATGGAAACAAATGCAGGAAAGTGATTCGGTATGCGTTTAAAAAAGAAGCGGACATTTTTGATACAAAGAAATTAGAAAAGATGGTATGCGGTTTACAGGATGAATACCGATTAGTTATGATAGATGAGCGTTGGTTTTCTTATTGCAAAAAGATTGATTGGTGTAAAGATTTCGTAGCACAATATGAAACCTTTGATATATATGATAAAAATGGGCTGGGTGTCCTTGTAACAAAGGATGATGTTCCTGTCAGCGGTGCTTCCTCGTATTCCGGGTATTTGAATGGAATTGAGATAGAAATAGATACGAGAGAGGATTACCGCAGGAAAGGACTGGCAACCATATGTGGAGCAAGGTTAATTTTAGAATGTATTAAGAAAAAAATATATCCCAGTTGGGATGCGCAAAATTTATGGAGCGTTGCTCTGGCAGAAAAACTAGGATACCATTTTTCTCATAAATATACTGCGTATGAAGTATATGAAAAGTAAAATGAAGGAATTCAGATAGCATACCGGTAATAAGATTTTCGATATTAGATATGAAACATCCAGAAAGCCAAATTAATGACTCTTCCGGATGTTTTATTAAGCGCAAGTTTCTATATATTTGACATTTGAACCAATTTTTTTGGCCAATTTCGAGTTCCAAAGGTTATTTGATCTTCGTATCCCTGAGTGTCGTGCGAAAGCCGATACGTCCAGTTCCTGCTTGGTATGCTTGAATGCGGCCATTATGGCTTTCTGCGATAGACTTTGCCAGCGAAAGTCCAATTCCAAAACCGGTCCCTTCCGTTCGGGCTTTGTCCGCACGGTAGAACCGGTCAAAAAGTTTGTCAAGCTCCAATGTTTCTACACCTGTATAGGTATTTTCTACGATCAATTTGGTATAGTGTTTCTTTTCCATAGAAACTATGATAGACCCCTTTGCATCGCAATATTTCACTGCATTATCGAGAAGAATTGTAATAAGTCTTCGAACAGCAGCTTCATCTCCGAATAGCATAACGTCTGGCTGAATAGTTGCAGTCAGGCAGAGCCCCTTTTGTGCAATCAGCGAGTAAAACTCAGAAATCACATCGTTACAGGCATCTGAATAAGAAAAGGTCACTTTTAGCACTGAAGATTCAGATTCGTCCAATCTATTCAATAAGGTTAATTGTCCGATAAGTTCACTCATGTGCTGCCCTTCTATGCGGATATCATCCAACCACTCACTGTGTCCTTGTTCGTGTTCTATGATATCTATGTTAGCCATGATCAAAGTCAAAGGCGTTTTGAGTTCGTGATTAGCATCTGTGATGAACTGTTTTTGCTTTTCATAGCTCTGAGCAATCGGACGCACAGCTTTTTTCGATACAATTACGATCAAGAGGAATATCAAAGCAATGCCTCCCAGAAGAACGATTGCTGCTGTGATAACAAGGCCTTTAGCCATAGAACGATCCATGCTGCCGTCAACAAAAACAATTCCTTTTTCGTTATCTGTCTCAAAGATTTTGTATCGGAACTGATCGACCCAACCACGGGTTTTGCTCTTGGTTATGATGGTTTCGGCATAGTCCTCAGCGGTGTTCTCTGTTACAGAAGAAATTGCATTCAAATCGCTCCGAATATAATTTCCGTCAATATCAAACCAGACGGTAAAAAAGCGTGTACTGAACGGGGTCTCGGATGTAAAAAAATCTGGGATGTTGGGGCTTGTCGGTAACGGATTCTTCTGATTAAAGGGAAGAAACACGCCATTTCCATCCGAGATCAGGTCGGTTATGATATCAATGCGGCTGTTGAGCAGATGCGTACTGAATATGGTGATGGCAGAAAATATGATGCTAAATACAACAAAAACGGCAAAGCTGCTGATCAGAATCATTCTCTTACGAAGTTTATCAATCATTCCGATTCCTCCAGTGTGTAACCAACACCTCGCTGAAATCGGATACGGACGGGAGCGGAAAGCGTGGTTATTTTCTTTCGGAGATTGGAGATATGCACCCAGACGACGCTGGTATCCACAGCTGTATTCCAACCCCAGATTTTCGTCATGAGCTGTTCTGCAGTTACGATAACACGTGGGTTCTCCATCAACATTTCAAGAACTTGAAATTCTTTTCCACTCAGAGAGACAGTTTTTTTCTGGTAGTTTAATTCATAGGTGGAACGGTTCAAAATTAACGATCCGTATTCAAGCAGATCGGGGACAAAGGAATCCCGCCTACGAAGCATTGCCCGCACACGTGCAAGTAATTCATCCGTAGAGAATGGCTTTGGAAGATAATCGTCCGCACCTGCATCAAGTCCTTCAACCCTTTGAGATATGCTTGTCCGTGCTGTCAGGAATAAAGCCGGTGTTGTGATGCCTTGTTCCCGGAGCTTGTGCAGCACCTGCAAGCCATCCATTTTTGGCATCATAATGTCCAGAATCAATCCGTCGTATTCTCCGCTCATACCATATTCTAAAGCGTCAGCACCATTATCCACACCGTCAGCCGAAAAATTATTCATCTCTAAAATATATATCAGGGATTTCAAAAGACGTACATCATCTTCTGCAATTAAAATCCGCATAAAGCTGTCCCTCCTTTTTATCAATTATTATACGAAAGCACACTAAAGCGTGCCTAAAGAGAGTTCCACATTATATAAGTATACTCTCCGAATATTATTTTTTGAAGTGTGTTGTTTCCTCGTTCACACAATATTCACAGTTCTCTTTAGTGCCAGTTTAGTGGTTTTTGTTATGATATCGCCAGACAGTTGATAAAAGGAGGCAATTATTATGCAATTGCAAGGGAACTATCGCCATGAGCTGAAATACCCAGTCAGCTATGCAGATTATCTGGCTATTCGGCAGCGATTGCGACCGGTGATGAAAAACGATCCACATACGAACACGGATGGCCGCTACACGATTCGCAGCATCTATTTTGATAATTCTGATGATAAAGCATTACGAGAAAAAATAGACGGTATACAGAAGCGGGAAAAGTTCCGTATCCGCTATTACAATGACGATTTCAGCTTTATCACGCTGGAAAAGAAAATCAAATATAATAATCTCAGCATGAAGCTCGATGCCTTGATCACAGAAGCAGAGTGTAGAGCGATTCTGGACGGGCGTATGGAATGGATGATGGAGCATCCTTCCGGTCTGGTGCGGGAACTTTATTGCAAGATGAAATACCAGCAGCTTCGGCCAAGAGTGCTGGTATCCTATACTCGGGAACCTTACATCTACCACGCTGGAAATGTCCGCATTACATTTGATTCAGAGATTCGTACCTCGCTCTACCACAGTTCCTTCTTGGAACAGAATATTCACGACATCAGCGCTACCGATACCTCATCACACATGTTGATGGAGGTGAAATTTGACTTTTATTTACCGGACATTATTGCCTGTTTGCTGCAAACGGAAGGACTCCGGCAGCAGGCCTTTTCAAAATACGGCGCTTCCCGCCGATTCGGTTGATCAAAAAAATGGAGGAAATACATTATGACATTCAATGACATCTTTAAATCCAGCTTTTTCGAAAGCGTGACAGAGTTTTCTGTCGTAGACACAATTCTCGGCCTTGCAGTTGCACTGGCCGTTGGCCTGTTTATCTTTTTAATCTATAAGAAAACGCTTGCTGGGGTCATGTATTCTAGCGGTTTTGCACTGACTCTTGTTGGGCTGTCTCTCGTCACGACATTAGTCATTATGGCGGTGACGAGCAATGTAGTTCTGTCCCTAGGTATGGTCGGGGCACTGTCCATAGTCCGTTTCCGCACGGCAATCAAGGAACCTGTAGAGATTGTGTTCCTGTTCTGGTCGCTTGCCGTTGGTATTGTCATTGGCGCAGGTATGATTCCGCTCGCCATCATCGGCTCTGTTATCATCGGTATTATCCTGCTGTTGTTTGCCAACCGTAAAATTCATAACTCACCGTATATTCTAGTTATTAACTGTCAGGATGAAAGTGCGGAAGACGCTGTCATGGAAATTCTCGGAAAAGGAACAGAGCATTACATTGTGAAGTCCAAGACCATCAATGTAGGAGGAATCGAACTGACCATGGAACTTCGTACCAAGGACGCCAGTACTGGTTTTGTCAATCGGATATCCTCTCTTGCAGGAGTTGAAAATGCTACTCTGGTCAGTTACAATGGAGAATACATGTCATAAGGGAGGGACACTATGCTTGCGCATAAACACATCACAAAAATCGTTGCTGTGATTGTGACGGTTGCGGTAGTTTTGTGTCTGTCGGCTATGATGTTTGCCGATCAACTGATGGAAAATGCCGGTGGTACAGGAGTTTCTATGGAATATGAATCCAAGCTGTTTGATACCAGTGAAATCATGTCAGTGAATATCATTATGGACGAATCACAATGGGATGAAATGCTCCAGAATGCAACGGCAGAAACATACTACCAATGCGATGTTGAGATCAACGGTACTATGTTTTACCGTGTTGGTATTCGTCCAAAGGGCAACACCAGTCTGACTTCCATTGCCTCCGATCCAACCACAGACAGATATAGTCTAAAGCTGGAATTTGACCAGTTTGTCGATGGGCAAACCTGCTTCGGTTTGGACAAACTGATTCTGAATAACAACTATGCAGATATCACAAACATGAAGGAAGCGCTGATTTATGATATGTATCAGTACCTTGGCTCAGACGCTTCACTTTATGACTATGCCAAAATCTCCGTAAACGGGGAATACTGGGGTGTCTATCTTGCCTTGGAAGCTGTAGAAGACAGTTTCATGATGCGAAACTATGGCGTATCCAGCGGTGAGCTGTACAAGCCAGATAGCATGAATATCGGTGGCGGTATGGGCGGCGGCTTAAATGCTGGGGACACTGATTTCAGTCAGATGGCCCCACCGAACCAGAGTGATCGTGAAGAGACACCTAAAAGTGATTTTGATTTTTCCGATATAGGTGGTATGTTCGGCAGTATCATGGGCGGTGGCGGTGCTGATCTTAATTATACTGATGATGATCTGGACAGCTATTCCACCATATGGGACGGTGAAGTTACCAGGACAGGGACGTCTGACCACAAGAGGGTTGTAAAAGCACTAAAAAATATCTCTGAAGGTAATGACCTGGAACAGTATATGGATGTGGACAATCTGCTCAAATATATGGCTGTTCATGTGTTCTCGGTCAATTCTGACAGCTTAAGCGGCATGATGGCACATAACTACTACCTTTATGAAGAGAATGGGAGACTCAATCTGATTCCGTGGGACTATAACCTGTCTCTTGGAGGCATGGGAAGCAGCAGTGATGCAACCAGCGTTGTCAACGATGCCATTGACAATGCCTTTTCCGGAACAGAATTCTTTGATACGCTGATGGAAAAGGAGGAGTATCATACACAGTATTACGCATACCTTCAGCAGCTTGTGGATGAATATCTGCTTGGTGATGGATTTGAAATATTCTATCAGCATACACGTAACCAGATTGATGAATTAGTAGAAACTGATCCGACCGCATTCTATACTAGCAATGAGTATCTGAACGCAGTAGACATCCTGTATCAGGTGGTAAAGCTGCGTGGGGAATCCATCGATGGACAGGTAAACGGTTCCATCCCATCTACAGCAAGTGAACAAAAGGGCTCTGATGCACTTATTGATGCATCTAGTCTTGATCTGAGTGCAATGGGAAGCATGAGTATGGGTGGCGGAGGCGGTTTTAATTTCACCAAGTCCTCGTCTGAAAGTCAGGGAAGCAGCACAGATAGTAAATCGGAATCCTCTGACAATACTGATTCGGCTCCATCGTCTGGGACTATGAGAAATATGCCGGAAGGCTTTGATCCATCACAATTTGACGGTGAAATACCGGAAGGGTTCGATTCATCGCAGTTCAGTGGTGAGATGCCAGAGGGATTTGATAGCAGCCAGTTGGGCAGCCCGCCGGATAGTACCGGTTCGAAACAGGTAGAACCCGAAAAGAAAGGTACTGACGAAAGCAATGAATCTGCAGGCAATATTACATCAGAAATGCCTTCTTTCGGAGGTATGAGCGGAATGCCGGGAGGTGGAAACACGAGTAATAATGTTTCAACGATCAAGAATGCTGTGACTTACGGCGTTTGCTTTGTTATCCTTCTTGCTGCGCTGCTGTTTGCGAAACTCTATCGCAGAAGAATTCATAGGCGATGAACATCCAGAACATATCTGTAAGTTTTATATAAAATCAGGAAGTGGTTTCTATGCAAGAGGTGGTTACATACCAGATTGGGATGTGGATGTTGAGTCTTCTACACTGCCACAGAACTTTATAAGTGGATTGACACGAAGAGGCACTTGTCAAAAATGGCAGGTGTCTTTTTAAATAGGTAAAGAGTGGGTATACTGCATCTATAAGTTTTTTATTCAGAAATGTATTTAGTTTAAGGGCGGAAATACGTAACAGTCCGGGCCTGCATGAACTGCTGCGGAGATATAGATTTTCCGCCCTTAAAGTCACTTATCTTATTTATAAATCGTAGTATTTCTGAAATTCCGCCGGATGCGGTATCTGGGAAATTTCCAGGCTTTCTCTGCGTTTCCGTTTCAGCCAGATATGGATCAGACGTTCCGGGAATACTCCTCCGGCCATGAGATAATCATGGTCAGTTTCCAGGGCATCTAAAGCTTCATCCAAAGTTTTTGGAAGTGATTGGATTTTTTTCTTTTCTTCTTCCGGCAGATCATAAAGATTGCAGTCATAAGGTCCCCAGCCGTTAGCAGATGGGTCGATCTTGTTTTTTATGCCGTCCAGGCCAGCCATCAGGATTGCTGCATATGCGTAATAAGGATTTGCGGTTGCGTCCGGGTTTCTCAGTTCAAAACGTTTGGCTTTCGGTGATTTTGCATAAGCCGGGATTCGGATGACTGCGCTTCGGTTGGAGGTGGCATATCCGATCGTCACAGGTGCTTCATAACCAGGGACCAGACGTTTGAAGGAGTTGGTGGAAGGATTGGTGAAGGCACACAGTGAGGCTATGTGCTTTAGCAGTCCGCCCATAAAGTAATGTGCAGTCTGACTCAGTCCGGAATATCCTTCTTCATCATAGAACACAGGTTCACCATTCTTCATGAGCAGCATATGTACATGCATTCCGTTTCCGGCTTCGCCGTAGATCGGCTTAGGCATGAAAGTGGCTGTTCTTCCGTCCTGAACGGCTGTATTTTGGATGATATATTTGATGATCATTGTTTTGTCAGCCATGTCTACCAGTCCGCCCAGTTCCACCTCGATTTCCATCTGTCCGGAACCGCCTACTTCATGGTGGTGATATTTCACATCCACACCCCAGTCTTCCATATACATGCACATTTTGCTCCGAAGGTTGTAGGCGATATCATGAGGTGCCGCAATGTGGTAACCGCCCCCCTTTGGTACCTGGAAACCTTTATTGTCAGGACTTTCCTTTCCGCTGTTCCAGGATGCCTGTCTTGTGTCTACGGTAAAGCCTGCTCTCTGGGGCTCTACTGAGTAGCTTACATTGTCAAACAGGTGGAATTCAAACTCCGGTCCGATGAGCATTTCATCGGCAATTTCCTCAGCTTTCATATATTCGATGGCACGCAGGCACACATTTCTTGGGTATTGGTCAAAAGGTGTGTTTTCTTTTCCGATCACACATACATTACCGCACATAGTCAGTGTAGGCACGTCTGTAAAGGGGTCGATCACTGCGGTTGCAGGGTCGGGAATAAATACCATATCACTTTTTTCTACCGGGGCATAACCGTAATTAGAACCGTCAAATCCAATTCCGTATATGAAAATATCATCGTTGAAACGTTCTACCGGAATGGTGATATGACGCCAACGCCCGTCTAAATCCGTCATTTTAAAATCAATCATCCGGATTCCTTTTTCCTTACATATACTTCTGATTTCTTTACTGTCCAAGATATTTTCCCTCCAATTTGCAAAATTATTTTGTTCCGACAAAATTCCTGGATTGAACAGGCTATATACTGTATTCCGGGAATGCTGCTTTTATTTTAACATAATTTGTTGATAAATGGAAAATAAAAGTATTGTTGTAAGATATTTTTATTTTCCAGTGATGGTCATTTGTCAGAATTGATGATGATAAAAATTCACTAAATGGAAAAGAAAAAAGAAATATTTTTGTGCAAAATGTAGAAAAATGGTATATAATAGTAATAAAGTCAAAGTATATCAGGAGGAAATATGTTCGAGTTTTTACAAATTATAACATTGCGTGCAACATATGAGTGTCAGACAGGAGGCAGATTACCTTCGTATTTAGGTTCTACTGTGAGAGGCGTGTTAGGACACTGCATTCATGATTTTTCTTGTCATTATCAGGACAAGAAATGTTTGGACTGTGAAAAGAAAGAGGAATGTCTCTATGTCAAGAGTTTTAGTAATACCGGAGGGGAAGCAGGGGCAGTTAACCCTTATACTCTATATGTTCATGGGGAGGGCAGGCAGAACTGGAAAAGGGGAGATATATGTATTTTTGATCTTACTCTGTTTGGAACAGGGGCTGAACAGGCATACATCTATTTGGACGCACTGCAGGCTGCGGAGCAAAAAGGCTGGGGAGCAGAACGACTTTCCTTCCGTTTGATGCAGGTAGTGGATCCGGATACAGGTAAGGTGATATATGCCGGGGGCAAAATCTGGATTCGTAATCTTTCCCCCAGGCCGTTACAGATTATGGAAAGAAATGCCTCTTATGTCAGCCTGTTTTTTGACACACCCCTTAGAGTAGTATCGGGAAAAAAACTGTTTGAAAGACTGCCGTTTGACATGTTGCTTAAGTTTCTAATGCGCAGGATATCGCTGTTGACGACCACTTATACAGAATTTCAATTAGAGTGGGATGAAAAACGACTATTGGAGCAGGCTAAAGAAGTGAAAACTTTAAGTGAATATTGGAGGGAGGTGCCCTTTAAAAGGTATTCTATGAACCAAAAGGAAGGAAAGCTGGAACTTCCATCCAAAACAGGATGGGCTTTATATGAAGGAGATTTATCAATGTTTGTGCCAATTTTAGAGGTAGGGAAATATCTGAGGATTGGTAAAGGTGCAACTATTGGTTTTGGTCACTATGAGGTATCTTATGACAGATGAGAGGGGAGTATGAGATGACGAAAGAAGTAACATATAAAGATCTTATAGGAATGCTGGCTGATAATTATGAAAAATCGAAGAGTCGATTGTAAACCAGATATTATTAAATGTTTCGAATCATTACCCAACAGTAGGTGCATATAGGGAAAACGTATGGAAGTCATTATTTGAAATGATCATTCCCAAAAAATATTGTATTGAACAGAGTGTGTTTATTATTGACTCTTATGGACACAAATCTAAGGAAGTTGACTTAGCAATTTTTGATGAGATGTATACGCCATATATTTTTAATTATGGAAAGATTAAATTTATTCCAATTGAGGCTGTGGCTGCTGTGGTTCAGTGCAAATCAAAAAGAATTGATAAATCGAATGTAAAAGAATGGAAAGAAGAAATAGAGAGGCTGATCACTTCAATGGACTCAGTAGCAAGATTAGCAACGAAGCTGGTGGATAATAGTGTCATGACTCCTCATAGTGTTACACAGACTGCAACACGGCCTATTTTAATTCTATGTGCAATGGCTTCCATGGGTAAACTTTCGAATTTTAAAGATGAATTTGACATAATATTGTCAGTAAATGAAGATGATAAGAAATTGTATAAATATATAAGAGGTGAAGAAAACTCATTAGTTAAATGGCATTATTCTTTGAATCATGCGTTAGATAATATGGATGATGTGAAGCTGGCAGGTGAGAAAGATGCTAGAAAAAAGGGTGCCATTAAAATTGTGGAAACTTCAGGCAGACAGAGAGAAAAATTCCTTCAGGAACTGAAAGTTGAACAGATAAACAAAGATGGTAAGTTAGAAGAAAATGTGCTCCTGTCCCTGATTTTTCAATTAAATCAACTTCTCATGGTATTGAACAATCCTATGTTGTTCCCACATCGAGCTTATGCCCAATGTTTTAATAAAATTTTAACAGAATCAAAAGAAGGAGAAAAAGATGAATAGAAAAAGTGATCCGTATATTCTGGCAAAGTTTGATGTTAGCGGTATCCAATCATACATATTTGCATCGAACAGACTTCAGGAAAATGTTGGAGCATCTTGTCAGGTGACTAGGATTTTAGAAGAATTTCTTCCGGATTCTATTAAGGAAGAAATTATTTTTCCGCAGGATTATGTTTTAGACTGGGAAAAAGAAGATAGACTGTGTATTTTAGAAAAGGAGAATCTTAAAGCTGAAATCGTATATATTGGCGGTGGAAATGCAGTGGTATTATTCCGTGGCAGACAAGAATTTGAAAAAGTAAGCCAGAGTTTGGGAAGAAAAGTTGCAGAAAATTGTCAGGGTATTTATTTGGTATCAGCATATGTAGAAAAAACCGAGTTACAAAATTTTAAAAGTGATATGGAGGAGTTAGGTAGGAATTTAGCCGGAATTAAGGCCGATATGATTCGACAGCCAGTGTATTCTCCATTTCCAGTAGTGGAACAAGACAATATGGATCATCAGCCAATCACCAGATGCTATAAATATAAAAAAGATGGGAGCGGTGATAAGTTCGAATCCTATGTTATTAAAAATATGACTGAGATGAGATATCAGAAATGGAAGACTTATCAGTGGTCAAGACATAATAAAGATAAAAAAATGTATCCCATGCTTGATAAAATTAATAATTATGATTATCCAGTGGAAATGGAACAGTTATGTAGTAAAAACTGCGAAAACAGTTATATTGCAGTTGTTCATATTGATGGCAATGGAATGGGACGGCAAATTCAGGAGGTTTTGAATACAGAGACAGAATATGCAGTAGCCGTTTCGGTGCTGAGACAAAAATCAAAAGAGATAACTGGTATTTTTAAGAATGCTTATAGAGCAGTACTTTTAAAGCTGGAGAATCATACGAAGCTTTTAAGCAGGGATGATGAAGAGAGGACGATATTTCCCCTGAGACCAGTTATACTAGACGGAGATGATTTTACATTCTTGTGTGCTGCCGATTTGGCAATACCCATTGCAGCAGGATTTTTGAATGAGCTTTCAAATTGTCAGAAAGAGGAGAATAAAAAAATCACAGCTTGTGCTGGAATTGCTTTTGTACACAGCCACTTTCCCTTTTCTGAGGCCTATCACATTGCAGAGGAGACTTGCTCCAGAGCAAAAAAGAAGTGGTATAAGGAACGGAAGGAGAAGAATAACTGTCAGGACAGTAGTTTCTTGGATTTTTGTGTGTTAAAAGGAAGCGAGGTGGGCGGTGTTCAAAAACATGAAGAATGGCAGATGCGCCCTTATTGTGTGACTGTACAAAATAAGAGAGTTAGAAACGATGCATTGGTTTATTTATACGATACTATAAAAGCAATGGAAGACAAATGGCCGTCTAACAGACTTCACAGGATATATGGTGCGATGCTGGAAGGGGATGAACAAATGAAGCTGTTGCAAAAGGAGTTTTTATCCCGTAAATACAATATTGAGGAACTGATACAGACAGATGATTGGAGAAATTCTTCTCTTTATGATGCACTGGAACTGCGGGGATTATGTAGAACGGAACTGTTGGAGGATTTATTAAATATACAGGAGAAGCAGGTCAATGAAAAAATGGAATTTAAAGATTAAATTAAAAAGTGACCTTTGTACAGCTACCGGCGAAAATGCGCCAGGCATAACAAATATAAAAACAGCAATGGAAAATGGTATTCCTTATATACCCGCAAAAAGGATAAAAGGCTGCCTTGTGAACGAAGGGAAGGAAATGCGGGATAATGGGCTGATTGATCAGTCTGTATTAGAAGGAGTTTTTGGGAAAACAGGGGCGGCGCGGGCTGAGGGCATATTCATCAGTGACGCGCACCTATGTTCAGTTCCCGGATATTTGTTTGAAGATGAAAATCAAATAGATATTGATGATTATAAGCTTTTTCAAATGGAAGTACAGAGATGTGAAAGTGCAGAGAAAGAGTATTTTGAGGGATTTTTTACCAGAATGCGAACTCATACAGCAATGGATTCAGAGACTGGAGCTGTAAAGAATCACTCCCTGCGCACTATTCAAGTAGTTCCTGCAGGGTTTCATTTTGTTTGTAGTCTAGTAGGAGAGTTGAATCAAAAGGAGGAAGATTTACTTCTGGACTGTGTGAAAGGACTTCGTCATATGGGAATGGGAATAACCAGAGGCTTGGGAGAAGTCCAATGTGAATTGGAGAGAGTATCACCAGAAAGCAATACCTTCCAATCTATCAATAGGGTTTCGGATGGAAAGGCAAACTTGCTTTATCAATATAATCCAGAGGAAGAAGTGATTTTGTCCTATGAGCTCAATTTAAATTCTCCTGTGGTCATAGATGGTACAGGCAATTGTATTCCAGGAAGCACGATGCTTGGGGCTCTTGCAGGAATGTATATCCAAAAGTATTCGCTGGGTGGAAACGCACATAAAGACGAGGATTTCAGCAGAATATTTTTGCATGATGATGTACAGTTCGGGTATGGATTTCCAAAACGGAATGGTAAAATATATTTTCCGTGCCCAAGAGCAGTTGCAGAGATGAAAGAAGATGAGGGAAAATGGTTCCATATAGAAAAGGATAAGGAACGAAAACGGAAGGACGTTCATGGATTGGTATGGTGGGAGGGTAAGAAAATGCATGTAGTATCTCCCCCAAAGGAACTTCATTTTCATCACTCCCGCCCCATTGATAGGGGAATCGGACATGCTGTAAATGAGCGAGCTGAAGATACAACTATTCCGACAGGAGAATTTTTTAACTATACTGCATTGTCAAAAGGGCAGAGTTTCGCAGGAACATGGGGTGGAAAAGCAAAGGATATCCTGCGTTTAGTAAAATGTCTGCAAGATTGTGACTACCGCATGAGACTGGGTAAATCAAGGACAGCTGAATATGGAAATTGTTCTTTCAAAATCATAGATATAAATAAAAAGGTCCAGAGTGCAGAAGATTCACGGAAAGGCACTAAGTGGATGCTGTGGTTTCTTACCCCTATGATTAGCCGGGATAGGCAAACTGGTGAATATATTTTAGATAAAGCAGAGTTTGAGAATGAACTAAAGGAATCATTAGGGTGTAATGTTATTGAATTGAGAAAAGTGGCGGTCAGCAGTACGACATATAGTGGATATAACAGCAAATGGAGGCTTCCGTCAGTATCATATCCAGCCATTGATCTGGGCAGTACATACTATTTGGAAACAGACAGAGAAATCAACTCCTGTGATATTGAAGATATCAGATGGGGAACGTTAGTTGGAAACGGATGTGGACAGGCAGCTGTCAGACTATGGGACAAATCAGAAGAAGGAGAAATCGTTTTTGATCAAGAGGAAGTAAACCATGTAGAGAATGGAGATAATGGCCTGATTGACAGATTGCGCCAATTGCGGGAAGTGCAGTTGGAATGTGAGAAGATAGCTATGCAGAAATTAGATGGCATTCGTGAAGGATGTCTTCCGCCGTCGTCGGCTATCTCGTTGTTGTCACAGCTGCTTAGAAGATACGCAAACAGTAAAGATTTTTATGATCAGATTAAAAACAAAGTTGAACATATAAATAAAGCAGAAAAAAGACAAAGAATTTTAAAGTTTATAGAGCCTTGCGAAGGTGAGACATATGGATTTATGAAGCTTTATTTGGAAAACGCAAAATGGAAAGCGAGGTGCAGAAGTAAGGATGAATGATAATACAAAGGCAGGAAATAAGATTTGCGGGCGGTTATGTGTGGAACTCACAGGGTATCTTGCTTCTCCATTGTCAGTAGGTTCCGGCGAACAGGAAGATACAGATGCAGATATAATATTGAATGCAAGAGGTGTGCCCTACATTCCGGGGAGTGGATTAGCTGGTGCGTTGCGTGCTTATAATAAAGAATTAGGCTTGGAAAAAGAGTCGGATAAGCTTTTTGGCACCCCTTATGATGGTAGTCCCGGGGCGAGTAATGATAGACAGAGCAGGATATACTGCTATGATGTTTTTTTGAAAAATGCGGTTACAAGTATTCGGGATGGCGTGAAATTAAGTGAAAATAAAACTCCAAAATCCGGTGCTAAGTATGAAATTCAAATAATTGAAGAAAAGGCTACTTTTTGTATAAGGTTGGAAATGATCCAACGAAAAGATTTTGTGGACAAGAAAGGAAATATCCAGGCGGCTTGGGAGGAGGATGAGTTTTGGATCCGGCAGTGGATTTATGGATTTTCAATAGGAGAACTCCGTATAGGTTCAAGAAACAGAAGAGGATTTGGAAAATTGGCAATAGAAAGTGCCAAAGTGAAAAAGTTTAATATGGAAAAGGAATATGGGGAATGGCTTAACTGGGATTGGGACAATGAGAATGCATTTCTGCAGGCAGAAACCATTGAAATCGAAGATGGTATAGGTGAAAAAGAATATATGCACACAGAACATTTAATGGAGGTTCCATTGAAAATTCCTTATACCTTGCTGGTGAGAGTTTATAATGCAGCCTTTGGAAAAGAAAAAGACATTCCAGATTACGGACAGCTGACGGTATGCGGTAAGGGGGAGCAGGCAGTGATACCCGGCAGTAGTATTGCAGGTGCTTTTCGCAGTCACATTGCAAAAATTGTGAAACAGCTGTCTCATTTGCAAAGTTGGGTAGAGGCCCAAAAGCAACTTGAGCCTTTTTGGGGTACATGGATAGAAGGAGAACAGCAAGAAGAAAATCTGCTATCTTCAAGAATTATATTTGAAGAAGCTGTGGTCAAAGGCGGGCATGGCATACCTTTGACTAGAATTGCCACAGACCGTTTTACAGGAGGCACTATTGAGGGCGCGCTTTTTGAAGAAGTACCATGGGTGGATGGAACAGTTGTACTTAAAATTCGATGGAAAAAGGATAAAGATGAGAAAAGTGATAAGATGAATAGTAGTAATGCTATTTGTGGAATGCTCCTTTGGGCAATTTCGGATTTGCAGGCTGGAATTTTGACCATTGGTGGAGAAACAGCAGTTGGGCGTGGGATATTTTGTAAACCTGAGGGAAAAAACACAGAGATTAACCTGGATGGTAATGTGTTGAATGAGAGTATGAAAAAGGAATATATGCGGGCAGCAGCCTTGTGGTGTACGGGGAGGGAATAAATGATACAGCAGGGAAATGAAACGTTTGAAGGTTATGAAAAAATATATGAGGTATCAGTAGAAGCGGTAAAAGAACGAGTAAAAAAATACTTTGAAGAAGCATGGATTTATGTGGTTTTGGATTTTGCAGTAGGATTTGGGATTTATAAGGATCAAAGCTATTTATTAAAGCTGGATAATGAAAAAAAATTATTACCCTTGGACTGGAGATATGTGCAAGAAATGCGAATTTTTAACAGAATTGGTGAATTGCGGATTTCACCAATAAAGGGGCATTGGATTGGAAGGTTTCGAGGCAGTATCCTTGACTGCAAAGAAAATGCTGAGGGGATGTATGGATTTATAATAGATGAAAATCAGAAGCTCTGGGGTAGATTTGAAAAAAGTGAAGTGATAGATAGTTTACAATGGAGCCTTTTAACATCTGAAAGAGGGACGCGGATTTGGGTACCGATAGAACTGAGAGAACACAAGGAAGCGGCTGTTTGCGTAAGAAAATTTATGGGTACTCCGCAGAATGATTCATGGGGGATGGCGTATCAGACAGACTTACGTATGGTGGATTTTTGTGTTTGGAAGGAAAATATAGGGAGGGATTTAAAGTGGGAGATGACAAAATAAAAGAAGATTTTAATTATAGATTTGTAAATCCTTATAATTTTATACCGTTGGGAGAAAAATGCCGGCGTAAGCAGCCTGATATAAAGGATGAAGATTGTTACACAGGTTATTTTGACTGTGGAATGAGACTTCTGACTCCATTATTCATCCCCAACACATCTTCTTCTGCGAGGCTTTTGGAAGAGAAAGAGTGGGATGAAAATAAAGAGGAATTTAAAGGGTATGATTTCTTTTCATATGATGACTGGTCTAATGAAAAACCATATTTAAATACGCCTCCGTTACCGCCCTCAAATCCGGTTATTCCAGGCAGTGAAATCAGGGGCCCGGTCAGGAGTGTGTATGAGGCGGCTTTTAACGGGTGTATGTCATCAGTGGATGGAGGCAGAGATTTATCAAGAAGATGTGGAGAGGTTAAAATACCAGGAATCTTATATTTTGATAAAGAAAAGGATGGGTGGTATCTGAAAGAATGCAAAAAAGCAAGACTGCGTGTGGAACAAAATGACGGAGAAAATGTAAATAGGCAGGTGTCTAGAAAAATCTATGATAATTGGAAGGAAGGTCAGGAAATATGGTTTTGTATCGGAAAAAATAATCTGGTAACGAAGCATACCGTAAATATTACAAAAGAAAAACGAGAGTCAAATCCAAATTTTAGAAAAGGTTATCTTCATAAAGGAGAATACATAGATCGAAAACACTGTGAGACAATTTTTTATGAAATTGAAGGAAAAACAAATAATGAACCAATAAAAGTTTGCGATGAGGATGTAGACCTCTTGAAAAAAGTTTTAGAAAATTATAGAGATAAGGCAAAGAATTGCAAGGTGCAAACAGAGGGGTGGTATAAGGAATTTGAATTGCTGGAAGATGGAAGTTATATTCTCGTATACTATGCCAAGGATAATAAAAACCGTGTTTATATGTGCCCGGCTTGTATCGGCAGAGAAGCATTTAAGAAAACGGTAGAAGATTTACTGAGAAATAACGGGGGCTATCAGCCTTGTAATAATGAATATTTATGTCCGGCCTGCCAAGTATTTGGGATGCTGGATAAAACCGAGAAACCTGAGACCTATGCCTATGGTTCGAAGATAAGAATAACAGATGCTACATTGATTCATCCAGTTAAAGACAGCAGCATTTTGTTTGAAAAACCAATAGTATTGTCTGAATTGGGTGAACCACGGCCCAGTGCTGTCGAATTTTATACAGAGTCTCCTTATAGGTCAAACGAAATTTTTGATGAAGACAATATGCAGGGTTATTGGACTTATGATTATAAGTACAAATATAGAAATGGCAAAAAGAACAGTAAAGAGAGAATCGCTTTAAACAAAAGCTATCCTAGAATCCGTGGACGTAAATACTATTGGCACAGTGATGTGGATCTGGATAGTTTTAAGGGTAATAAAGTGAGCCCTATGCAACAAAGAATACGACCTTTGAAACCGGATATAGAGATTGGGTCAGAGCCTAAATTTCATTTTCGTGTGTACTTTGAACAATTAGATAAAAAACAACTATTACAATTAAAATGGGCATTAGATCTTGGAAGTTCTGATTGTGCACATAAAATAGGCAGAGGTAAGCCTTTGGGATTTGGAAGTGTACAAATTATTGTTGACGGTCTGCATATACGGGAGATTGATGAGAATACAGGAGGTTGGAGCATTATAACAATAGGAACAAGAGACGGAATAAGTTATAAAGAATTCTTTGGTGTAAATGGTTTTATAGATGATGAAATTCCGAACGAACTTAAAATTATGTCTAATTGGAAAGAAAGGCCAATGAAGGTAATGTATCCATTGGGGGAGGATAAGAGTGCCAAGGGAGAGGAGAAGGAGAATGCCAGGGCATCTCATCAATGGTTCCGACTAAATAAATCTAAATATGATAATTTTAATTATAATTTTTTAAAGGTTTTGCCTGATGCTGATGATGATAGGGATAATGAGCTGGATCAGGAAAAGGCCTTATATAAACTGATAAAGAAAAAATAAGTAAATGTCAGGTGCGAACCTATAGTGAACATAAATTTACTGGGACATTCGCACCTGATAAATGGTATTTTATACATAAAATATGGAGGAAATTAAAATATAAAGTTGCATTTGGTTCCAAAATAGGGTAATCTTTATAGGAAAGGTCAAAATACTAGGGGTAATTTTGTGTAATTTTGCTGTCACTTCCTACGCGGAAGTGTGGATTGAAATTTTGTTTGCATAATAAATATATGATGATACCTATCAGTCACTTCCTACGCGGAAGTGTGGATTGAAATTTGGGCGTTTGCATTTGCAACCCTGCTTGTATTAGTCACTTCCTACGCGGAAGTGTGGATTGAAATTTGGTGATTATAGGGGTTTAGGTTGTTGTGTTACGTCACTTCCTACGCGGAAGTGTGGATTGAAATTCTGCCTGTACCCATACAGACTGGACCACAGCTGTCACTTCCTACGCGGAAGTGTGGATTTAGGTCTCGCAGTTAAAAGAAAAAGTATGTAATACCATTTTAGACAATATTGCTAATATTATTTTCTTTATTAAATTATAGTATTTTCTAAAAAGAAGAAAAAATACAAAACATAATATCAATTTATTTAAAATTAAAAAGCGTGTTATTGGTTTATAGTGACTTTATTACGTCAGCGCTTCTAATATTAAATGGACCCAATCATATCATCTATTATTTTTCTATTGCTTAACAACCAGTCAATATACGGAATATTCAGTTTTATGTCTGGCTGTTTATCTTTTGGTATGTATGTCTACGATAAATTAATTAAAAAAGACAATAAAAGACTATATCGAAAAGAGATGTGTTAATTTACTAACACGTCTTTTTGTGTTCTAGAGCGTATTTGAAAATTCATTCCGACAAGCTGCACGCCCCACTTTGCAGGAGATTTGGCTCCAATTCAGTCAGAGTAGCCCACTACGCCTCCCTCATCGGAGCCAGATCTCCCACAAATTGTGACGCACATCTTGCCGAAAGCAATTTTCAAACACGCTCTAAGATTTTCATTGTTTTCATGTTTTTTATAAACGGTAACATATAGTAAAATACATGCTTTTTTAGTTGCTAGAATACCAATTTATATAGTATCTATGTAGACCATCCAAATTTCAATTTTGAAATTCTCAATAAACTAACAATAATCTAACATAAAAAATGATATCATGTGTTTAACAACTGAGACGCCTAAAGGGCAGACAGAATGAGAGGAGAACAAAATGAAATACAGAAGAATGAAAAGATGGCTTTCTTTGATTCTTATCATGATAGTATTGACAGGGAGCAGTGTTCGGGGCGGGGTTAAGGTTTTGGCAAAAGAAAACGCTGTTCCACAGGAAACTGTAAAGGTTACAACAGGACAGCTGGCTGATTTTTTTATGAAGGCAGCAACGGGATATGGGAAGCCTGCACAGCGCTCGGAAATTTTGGAAGGAATGAAGGAATCGGAGGAAGCTGACCGCCTTCAGATGCTGGTGCTTGCCGGGCGTGCATTTGATAAACTGCCAAAGCCGGAAGGAAATGCGGAGAAAACTGTACCCCCTGTACCGGATTTGTCAAAAGTACCGGAATGGGCGCAGGATGCATTAAAAAATCTGGCAGATGGAGGTATTCTGGCAGCATCGGATTTGGAAGATGTTTCAGATGGAGAGAAAGAAGGGGAAGATAATTTCCTGGAGGCTTCTGCAGCCATGAAAGATGCTGAAGTGATTGCAGCCAGATTGTATGCTGCATTTGGAACCAATGAGAAGGATGATTTCTACACTGCTGTGAATAAGAAGCTTCTGGATACAACAGAGATTCCGGAAACCGGGGAAACAGCTGGTGGGTCAGGTGAGGTGAATGACAGGACTGACAAGCAGCTTAAGGAGCTGATCGATGAAATTGTAAACAGCGGGGAAGACTATCCCAAAGGAAGCCCTGAACAGAAAATCCGGGATTTATATAACAACTTTGAAAACATTGAAGCGCGTAACCGGGCAGGCATAAAGCCGTTGAAGAAATACTTGGAGGCAGTTGACAAAGCAGGATCATTTTCTGAATTGAATGCGGCAATTGCCATGTGTGTAAATGAGCTGGGGAATTTTGCAAATGGGCTGTTTCCCGGGCTGGCAACAACAGATATCAAGGACAGCAGCAAAAAAATCATGCTTCTCTTGACCATGACACCAGGACTGGCAGCAGGTGATTACGAAAATCCGGAGAAGGAGGAATATAAAGAATACCGTGCAGCATTGGTGGAGCAGCTTGTGGCAGTAGGGGAAAGTCAGGAGGAAGCGGAATGTCATGCAGATAAAATTTTAGAGCTGGAGCAGGACGTAGCTCAAAATATGGAATTGCCGGATGGAACAGGGGAATTTAAGGAGCAGAACTATTATACATTTAAGACGCTGGATGAGATGATGCCTCAGGCAAGACCGTCAGAGCTGATGACTGCGATTGGTGTGAAGGATACCTTTGAAATGCAGGTATTAGATGACAAAATGTTTTCTGCATATGCGAAATGGGTGACGGAGGAGAACCTGGAGCTTTTTAAATCTATAGAGAAGATTGTGCTTCTCAGTGCATGCAGTTCCTATCTAAGTGAAGATCTGGCGGAACAGTTTGGCACAGGCGGTATTGCATCCGGGGATCTGGCAGTGCAGAATTATCTTTCCGAGGAGCTGGGACAGCTTTATGTTAAACGTTATTTTTCACCTGAATCAAAAGAAGAAATTGAAAAAATGACAAATCTGATGATTGAAACGTTCAAAAAGAGGATTGAACGGCTGGACTGGATGGAAGATGACACAAAAAAAGAAGCAATAAAAAAACTGGATTCTCTTACAGTCCTGATCGGTTATCCTGATGAGTGGCAGCTAAGTAAAGCTGAGATCAGAGGAAAAGAGGAAGGCGGCAGTTTTTTTGAAAATGCAGCTGCCTGTGAAGTGGACAGATGGAAACAGCAGCTTAAGGAACTGGGACAGCCGGTTGATAACCGAAAGTTTGCTTTGGCGGCTTATACGGTCAATGCGGCTGCAAATCGGAACACCAACACCCTTTTGTTCCCGGCAGGGATTCTGCAGGCTCCGTTTTACGATAAGAATGAGTCCTTTGAAACAAACCTGGGTTCGATCGGAAGTACAATAGCACATGAAATCACACATATGTTTGACGATGGGGGAGCACAATTTGACTCACAGGGAAATTTAAGAGACTGGTGGGCAGAGGAAGATTATAAGCATTTTAAAAAGCTGTGCAAGAATGTTGAAGAATTTTATGAAGGATATGAAGCACTGCCGGGAATCAAGGCAGACGGACAGGAAACCTTAAGTGAGAATATTGCAGATATGGGGGGGATCGCCTGCGGCCTGGAGATTTTATCCGGAATGGAGGATCCGGATTATGATGCATTTTTCCGCAGCTATGCAAACCAGTGGCTGAGAGTTGCTGACTATGATACTTTGCTGGAAACAGCCCAGTCAGACATGCATGCGCCAAATAATCTTCGCTGTAACCGGGTGCTTTCTAATTTTCAGGAATTTTATGACACTTATGATATTAAGGAAGGTGACGGAATGTATGTTGCACCTGAAGACCGTATTAACATTTGGTAATGTATATAAGAATCACTGCCGGGCGGACAGCAACACACCGGGCGGATGGCAGCAGCCGGGCAGAAGGTACCGTTGACAGCCCGGCGGTGATTGGGTACACTGGATATATTATATTTGAGGTGCAGAAAAATGAAATTATTAGTGGTAGAAGACGAAGAGATGCTTTCAAAAACTTTGGCAAAAGGTCTGCGGATGATGGGGTATGCGGTAGATTGTGCCTATGATGGAGAAGAGGCACTGTATCTTTATGGATTGAACCAGTACGATCTCATGATTTTAGATTTGAACCTGCCAAAGCTGGACGGTATGGAAGTGCTGCGTCGTATCCGCAGTGAAGATTCAAGCTTCCGTGTTTTAATCCTTTCAGCCAGGAATTCTCTGGAGGATAAAGTCAGCGGTCTGGATAACGGCAGCAATGATTATCTCACAAAACCTTTTGAGTTTAAAGAACTGGAGGCGCGTATCCGCAGTCTTCTGCGCCGCAGCTTTTCTACAAAAGACACAGTTCTCCGCTGCGGCTGCCTGGAGATGGATACGGCCGCCAGGCAGGTTTTGTGCAGCGGGCGGGCCGTAGAACTCACCCGGAAGGAATATTCATTGTTAGAGTATCTGTTTGTCCATGCAGGGGAGATGATCAGCGCTGAAGAACTGATAGAGCATGGATGGGACAGTGAGGCGGATTTATTTTCCAATTCCTTCCGGTATCATGTCCATTCCCTCAGGAAAAAGTTAGATGCAGCAGGAGCCCAGGATTATATTGTTACCCAGCGGGGGCATGGCTACCGTCTCCGGTGTCCAAAGGAGGAGCAATGAGGAAAAAAAATACACTGCAGTTTCAGGTCACAGGGATCGTCGGTATCATATTGATCATTGCATGTCTGTTGTTAACTGGAAATTCCCTGTTTTCCGCTGATAATTATTATGGGGATTATGCTGCCTTAATTGAGCAGGGGCTTGTGGAGTATGATTCTGTTCTTCCGGAGAATTCCATTTTGTCGCAGATTGAACCAGACATTAGCTATCAGGATGTTTATCAGAAATTTTCTGTCCGGTCGGTTGCGGCTATGCTGCTGACCATACTTCTGGCATTGGCTGCAACTTACTGGGCTGTGGGGCGGCTGGTACGGCCGTTGAGGGAGCTGACACAATCTCTTAAGTCTACGGATGACCAAAATCTTGATAAAAGGGTTAACCTGCCGGGGGCACAGGCGGAAGTGAAAATATTGGCAGATGCCTATAATGGAATGTTGGAGCGTCTGGAGGAAGCATTTCTTATTCAGAAAAGCTTTGCTGCCAATGCTGCCCATGAATTGAAAACACCTCTTGCAGTCATAAAATCTTCTCTTCAGGTGCTGGATATGAATCCTGATCCGGGGACAGAAGATTATCAGGAATTTATGGAGGATACGGATAAGTCCCTGGAACGTATCATAAAGACGGTGGAAGGGCTTCTGGCCCTTGCAAACCTTACTGCAGTCCAGGAAAAGCAGAATGTGGAGGTATATCCCTTGCTGGAGCTGGCTGTTGAGGAATTGTCACCTCAGGCAGAGACAAGACAAATAGAATTGTCTGTGGATAAGGAAACAGAGTGTTTTGTATATGGGAATCAGGATCTTCTCTATCGTGCATTTTATAATTTGATCGAAAATGCTGTAAAATATAATCTTCCAGGCGGAAGAGTTATGATCCGGCAGAAGCAGGAGGGGGATTGGGTCAGCATCCAGGTGGAGGATAATGGCATTGGGATGGAAAAAGAGACTGTGGATCATATTTTTGAACCATTTTACCGCGGGGACCCATCCCGTTCCCAGAAGATACCTGGTTCTGGGCTGGGACTTGCTGTTGTGAAAATGATCCTGGACAAGCATGACGGAAAGATAGAAACAGTAAGTGAGATCGGAAAAGGCAGTATTTTTCGGATATATTTAAAGGCAGCCGAAATACGCTCTTAGCCATAGGGAGGGAGCCGTGCTGACTACGTCAGTCAGCGCCGGTCCAGCCATGAACTTTCATAGTGAACAATGTTTTGATGTGAAAAACCACCAAATTTTTATTTTGTAATTTGGCAAAAACAGAGAAACTAATTATGGGAAAAAGTCTCTTGTTGACTTTCCTGTTTCCTCGTGATAGGATGATGCCAGAACGAAATAGGATAGTGATTGCACACTGCAAGCTAAACCTATATACAGAAATATTCTTGGAAGCCAGGTCTTTCGGGTATATTTGTGTATATAGGTTTTTTTTATATCATTGGCGCACAAAGGGTACAAGTCCTTCATATGTGAGGGATTAGGTAGTTGAAGTGGACTTGTCCGCTTTGTTTGGCGGAATTAAGAGGGCGGAAAACGTTCCGGGAGATATTTCATGGAATTTTGAGATTGACCATGGACAAAACACTCACAGGAGGAAGAAGAGATGGAGATATATAAAATTCTTAACAATAACGTGGCAGTTGTTCTGGACGAGTCGGGACAGGAGAAAATCGTTATGGGAAAGGGAATCTGCTTTAAGAAAAAAGCGGGTCAGGAAATAGAACAGGACACTGTGGATAAGACGTTTTTTCTGTCGGGCCAGGAAGCTAACAATAAATTTCAGGTATTGATTCAGGATATTCCAATGGAACATATTGTGATCGGAGAGGAAATCATATCCCAGGCAAGGCTGCAGCTTGGAAAGAAGCTGAATGATATGGTTTATATCTCCCTTATAGACCATGTGCATACGTCCATTGTACGTTTCCATGAGGGTGTGACTGTGAAAAATGTGCTTCTGTGGGATATCCGCAGGTTCTATAAGGAAGAATTCCAGATCGGACTGTGGGCCCTGGAGAGGATCAAAGAGAAATGTAAGGCCGGGCTTCCTATAGACGAGGCCGGGTTTATAGCCCTTCATCTGGCTAATGCACAGATGGATGAGGGGGTAATGCATAATATGTATGAGATTACCCGAATCATGCAGGAAGTGGTGAATATTGTTAAGTATTATTTCAATGTGGAGTTTAATGAAGATGATGTTTATTATTACCGTTTTATAACACACCTGAAATTCTTTGCCAAGCGTCTTGTAGAGCATAATACCTATGACGGAGGCGATAATGATGACTTACTGGATGTTATCAAAGATAAATATAAGAATGCTTATAAATGCGTGGAGAAAATCACAGAGTTTATAGCTAAAAAATATGATTATACTTTGTCAAAAGAGGAACAGCTTTATCTCACAATACATATTGAGCGTGTGGTCAATAAAATCAAGAACTGAGTTCCGCGGGCTATCACTGATATTTACAGTGCGCACACCGCAAAATTGTTATAATTAATACGTATGCCGGGATGGTGACATTCAGTTGGCCAAACCTTCATAAATATAAAAAATTTATAAACATGGAGGAAGAAAAATGGGCAAGTATGAAAATCTGGCAAAGGATATTGTCAGAAATGTAGGCGGAAAGGAAAATGTCAGCAGTCTGACGCATTGTATCACAAGGCTTCGTTTTAAACTTAAGGATGAGGGAAAGGCAAATGATGAAGTCCTTAAAAACATGGACGGAGTTGTTACAGTCATGAAAAGCGGAGGACAGTATCAGGTTGTTATCGGAAATCATGTACCTGATGTATACGCAGAAGTAATGCCCCTCCTGGGAATGGAGGAAGGTACCGGGGATAAGGAGGAAGAGGTTCCGTCAGGCAATCTTTTTAACCGGGCTATTGATGTTATCTCAGGGATTTTCCAGCCGATTCTTGGAATCATGGCAGCCTGTGGTATGGTAAAGGGCCTGAATGCACTCTTTGTAGCCTTGAAGCTGTACTCGCATACCTGCGGAGGATATCTGGTTTTAAATGCGATCGGTGACGGACTTTTTAATTTTTTGCCGTTGTTTCTTGGGTATACGGCTGCTAAGAAATTCAAGCTGAAGCCTATGCTTGGATTGGTGATCGGTGCGATCATGTGTTACCCCACCATACAGGGCAGTGCGCTGTCGGCGGGAGGGGATGTGTTGTATACCTTGTTTAAGGGGACTATGTTTGAGTCTGGTGTGTATACAGATTTCTTTGGCATTCCCATGATTGCTATGGATTATACAGGGACAGTTATTCCGGTTATTTTTGTGGTATATTTTGCGTCAAAATGCGAGAAGTTTTTTAATAAATTCATTCCGGATCTGGTGAAGTTCTTTTTCGTGCCCATGCTTACGCTGCTGGTTTCTATCCCTGCAGGCTTTTTGCTCATCGGGCCCCTTGCAACTTTTGGGTCAACTGTGATCGCGGAAGCAGTTATGACAGTACGTAATTTCAGCCCTATGCTTGCAGGTGCTATTGTAGGACTTACATGGCAGATCCTTGTTATTTTCGGCCTGCACTGGGGATTTATTCCGGTGTATATCAATAATATTATGACGAATGGATACGATAATGTGATGATGCCGTTTTTTGCCTGTACCTTTGCAACCTCTGCTGTTGTGCTTGCAATTTTCTTTAAGACGAAGAACACACAGATGAAGGAAATGGCTTTGCCTAACTTTATTTCCGGTATTTTCGGGGTCACAGAGCCTGCCATTTACGGCATTTTGCTTCCCCTTAAGAAGCCGTTTATCATCAGCTGCATTGCCGGCTGTATCGGCGGCGGCTTTTACGGGGCATTTAATTTTCGGAAGTTTATGATGGGCGGAATGGGTATTTTTGAATTTCCTGCAATGATCGAGCCGGACGGCAGTATGGGGAATCTTATTGTGGCTGTGGCAGGGGTGGTGATCACAATGATTCTCGCATTTACAGCTACAATGATCTTCTATAAGGATGACAAAAAAGCAATTGCTTCCGTGTCCGGAGACGCAGCGGAAGACCCGGCAGATAAAGCGGCGGATGCAAAGAATGACAGGGAAAACAGGGCACCGGAGAAGAAAAGTCAGGAAGTATCCTTACTGCATACAACAAAAGCTAAGGAGGAAAACGACGGAAAGAGACTTCTTCGGCAGATGAACATCGCCAGTCCTGTTAAGGGGACAGTGATCCGTCAGGAGAACATGAAGGATGATGCTTTTGCGTCAGGAGTGCTGGGTAAGGGAGTTGCGGTGATCCCTGATGAAGGTAAGGTTTATGCTCCTGCGGACGGTGTGGTTTCCACTCTCTTTCCTACTCTTCATGCAATCGGTCTGGAGACGGACGAAGGGGCAGAGTTGTTGATCCATGTGGGTTTGGATACGGTCCAGTTAAAGGGTGAGGGTTTCCAGGCTATGATCAGGCAGGGAGACAGAGTGAAAAAGGGACAGCTTTTGCTCACCTTTGACATAGATCTGATCGAGGGCAAGGGATACTGTATGGAAACACCCGTGCTTGTCACCAATGCAGATGATTTCCTTGATGTGGTTGAGACGAAAGAAATGCAGGCGGTTCCGGGAGACTCGCTGCTTAGGATATTAAGATAATTGGCCGGTAGGGAGGTAAATATGGGATTTCGGAAAGATTTTTTGTGGGGCGGCGCTACTGCGGCGAATCAGTGTGAGGGAGGTATCTGCGAAGGCGGCAGAGGGCTGGCGAATGTTGATGTCTGCCCGGCCGGAGCTGACAGAAATGCGGTTATAACCGGACATAAAAAGATGCTTGAAATGGATAAAGAGCACGTTTTTCCTGCTGTTGAGGGAATTGATATGTACCATCGGTTCAGAGAGGATATCAGACTCTTTGGAGAAATGGGATTTAAGGTATACAGGCTTAGTATTGCCTGGACAAGGATATTCCCTGATGGGGATGAAGAAGAGCCAAATGAAGAGGGTCTGAAGTATTATGAGGAAGTGTTTAAAGAATGCAGAAAATATGGTATTGAGCCGTTGGTAACCATCTGCCATTTTGACTGTCCTATAGGGCTGATCAGAAAAATCGGCGGATGGAGAAGCAGAGGTATGATTGATTTCTATCTGCATTTATGCGAAGTGCTTTTTACAAGGTTCAGGGATTATGTGACTTACTGGCTTACCTTTAATGAGATAAATATGATCCTCCATGCGCCTTTTATGGGTGCAGGGATCTGTTTTGAGGAAGGGGAGGATGAAGAGCGGATCAAGTATCAGGCTGCCCACCATGAATTGATAGCCAGTGCCCTGGCAACAAGAATGGCTCATGAGATCAATCCGGATAACAAGGTTGGCTGTATGTTTGCAGCGGGAAGCGCTTATCCGTATTCCTGCAGGCCGGAGGATGTGTGGGAAGCACTGCTGACGGATCAGGAAAATTATTTCTTTGTGGATGTGCAGGCGAGAGGTTATTATCCGTCATACGCGGAAGCACGGCTAAAGAAAAAAGGGATTTTCCCTATAACAGAGCCTGGGGATAAGGAGATCCTGAGGGAACATCCTGTTGATTTTATTTCCTTTTCCTATTATAACAGCCGGTGTATTGCCGCACCGGGGCGTGATCAGGAGGAAGCAGGAGGAAATCTTTTTAAATCAGTAAAGAATCCATACCTGAAATTCAGCGGCTGGGGATGGCCCATTGACCCTCTGGGACTGCGCATTACCTTGAACCAGGTATATGACCGTTATCAAAAGCCCATGTTCATTGTGGAAAACGGACTGGGTGCGGCGGATGAGCCTGATGGCAATGGATATGTGGAGGATGATTACCGTATTCATTACCTCAAAGAGCATATTTGTGCTATGAAGGCAGCTGTTGAGGAGGATGGAGTGGATCTGATGGGCTATACGTCCTGGGGATGTATCGATCTTGTAAGTGCTTCTTCCGGCGAGATGAGGAAACGGTATGGCTTCATCTATGTGGATAAGCAGGATGACGGTACAGGAACCTATTCCAGGTCCAAGAAGAAGTCCTTTGACTGGTACAAGCAGGTGATTGCCTCAAACGGGGAAAATTTACAACTGTAAACTGAGAAATGCTGCTGAAAATAAAATACGGCAAGATTAAAACGGGCATGTCTGATGACACAGACATTACCAATAATGAAAGAAAGAGAGGATAAGAAAATGAAAAAATTCAGCTATGAGATCAAGGATGAGGTAGGAATCCATGCAAGACCGGCGGGCCTGCTGGTAAAAGAGGCGAAAAAGTTTGAGAGCCGGATCATGGTCAATAAGGATGGAAAAACTGCAGAGGCTAAGAAGCTGATGGCACTTATGGGACTTGGTGTTAAGTGCGGGCAGACAGTGGAAATAGAGATTGAAGGTTATGATGAGGATGCTGCATACCAGGAAATAAAATCATTTTTTGAGAACAATTTATAGAAGTCTGTCAAGCGTTATGAGACTTGCTTCAGGGGTGAGAAATTCTTCTATGGTCAGCATGGATTTCTGCTGTTGTTCCAATCCGTCATTCCGAAATTGTTTTCTGTAATATTTTGGGGTACACCCATATTGGCGTTTAAAGCCATTGTTAAAATATTTCGGATCAGAAAATCCGCAGGCAAAACAAATGTCAGTAAGTGTCTGTTCTGAAAGCAGCAATAGCTGCCGGGCTTTTTCGCAGCGTATGCGAAGGAGATATTCCTGGAAGGACATACCGAAGCAGTCTTTGAAAAAATGGGAGAGATAGTAGAGGGAAAGGTGTTCTTGTCCGGCAATATCTGTCAAAAGTAATTTCTGACAGTAGTTTTCATCAATATAGTCTGTGATGGCACGCATTCTCTCTGCTTTCGTTCTGGAGGCAAGCCTTTCCTTTTTGGAAACAAATTTATAGCCGAAAATATCCATAAGCCAGAAGAAAATCTGGTTCAGCAGAGCAGCACATTTGAATTCATAAAATTCATCTCCCCCAAAATACTCATATGCCATATGGATAAAAGCATCCTGCAGCAAAGAATAGGAAGGAGCATCCGTATTTTTTCCGGATGAGCAGGTGACAAATTCAAGATTTTCTATCTGGGGATAGTAAGATACAAAAAATTCCGGCGGAACCTGCAAAGACAGTATGAGTGCAGGTTTGGCGGCTTTGATCTCATGGCTCATAAATGGGTTCATCACCCAGAAATTCCCGGCGTTCAGCAGGACTGTCTGTGAAGGGGTGAATACCTCTACATCTCCTGAGAGTATATAGCTGATTTCGAAATCCCTATGAATGTGAGGGGTACGGTAAAGGGAATTTACCATAAACATTTTAAAGTTAGTGCGGCTGTAAGAGATAATTTCAAATTCTTGTTTCATTTGGATTACACTCCTTTTTTTTAGTATAAAAGAAAAAAAGATAAATGTAAATGAAAAAGCAAATTTGTCATGTTTTTTTCCTCAAATTTGTTAGCGCATAATAAGGGAAGAACTGGTATGATAAACAGAAAGCGGAAGATAAAATTCCGCACAGACTGGAGAGGAGAGATTCTGTATGGGGACAAGCAAAAAGGCAGTTGCGGCAGGCCATATCTGTCTTGATATCACACCGGCATTTCCGCATAAGGCTGTAAAAAATATTGAACAGGTCCTGTCTCCGGGAAAACTGGTTCATGTGAAAGGTATTGATATTCACCCGGGCGGCTCAGTGGCGAACACAGGCTTGGCCATGAAGGTACTGGGGGCAGATGTAAGCCTGATGGGAAAGGTGGGAGATGATGAGTTCGGCCGCCTTGTCTCAGATTTTCTGGAGAAGTATGATGCCGGTGATGGCCTGATCGTTTCCAAAGGTGAAGATACAGCTTATTCCATCGTTCTGGCAGTACCGGGACTTGACCGTATTTTCCTGCACAACCCGGGAGCCAACGATACCTTTGCTTATGATGATATTCAGTGGGATACGGTAAGCCGGGCTTCTCTGTTCCATTTTGGATATCCGACTCAGATGAAGGGGCTTTATCAGGACAAGGGCAGAGAACTTGTCAGGATTTTTAAGAAGGTAAAGGAAGGGGGAACAGCAGTTTCTCTTGATATGGCAGCCATTGATGAGGCTTCCGCAGCAGCGTCGGCGGACTGGAAGGAAATATTAAAAAATCTTCTTCCTTATGTTGATTTCTTTGTACCTAGTGCAGAGGAGCTGTGTTTTATGCTGGACAGGGACAGGTACAGAAGGTGGATGGAAGAAGCCAGGGGAAAAGATGTGACAGATGTGATCACTATGGAGGATATTCAATTTTTAGGACAGAGGGCCATGGATTATGGAGCCAGAGTTGTATTGATCAAATGCGGGGCACCTGGTATTTACTTCCGCACCGCGCCTGAAACTGAGATGACAGAGCTGTGCACAAAGTTAAATCTTTCTGTGAAATCCTGGGCAGGAAAGGAAGGATTTGAGTCCAGCTATGAGCCGGATGCAGTGATTTCCGGCACAGGGGCAGGTGATACCTGTATTGCTGCTTTTCTTTCCTCTGTTCTTAATGAGGATCCTCTTGAGGAGGCACTTCATTTGGCTGCGGCTGCGGGGGCCTGCTGTGTGGCATCCTATGATGCCTTGAGCGGCTTGAAATCCATGGAGGAAATGAAAGAACGGATTGCTAAGGGATGGAAAAAAACAAATAATCGGGAGGTCAGATAAAATGCTTGTGAATCTCAATGATGTATTGATACCTGCACGTAAAGGAAAATATGCGGTAGGTTTATTTAACACAGTTAATCTGGAATTGGCAAGGGGTGTGATCGAGGCAGCCGAAGAGCTGAGGTCACCGGTGATCGTGGGTACGGCGGAGATACTGCTGCCCTATGCTGCTCTTGACGATCTGGCCAGCCTTCTCCTTCACATGGCGGAGAAAGCAACAGTTCCGGTGGTGGTCCATTTGGATCACGGCCTTACGGAAGAAGTGTGCAGAGAGGCGTTAGAACTTGGGTTCAGTTCAGTGATGTATGATTGTTCCACAGCGGATTATGAGACAAATGCGGAAAAAGTAAGGCAGATGTCAGAGCTTGCTCATTCCTTCGGGGCCACCATAGAGGCAGAATTGGGCCATGTGGGAGATAATGAAGGTGAGGACGGTGCTGTTGATGACCCGTCCCGGTTTTATACAGTTCCCCACCAGGCAAAAGATTTTATAGAGAGGACCGGAGCAGATGCCCTGGCCATTGCAGTGGGTACAGCTCATGGGGCATATAAGCTTCCTCCTAAACTGGATTTTGACAGAATAAGGGAAATTGCGGAGCTTATCAATACACCGCTGGTACTTCACGGAGGTTCAGGGCTGACAGATTCAGATTTTCACAGGGCTGTCAAGGAAGGGATCAGCAAGGTGAATATTTTTACAGATATTAATCAGGCAGGGGCGGAAGCTTCTTTTAATGCGTACTCCAAAGGGAAAGGCCTTACCGATCTGATGCTTCCGGCAGCACAAGCGGTGAAGGAGTCGGTTATGGAGAAAATGAAGTTATTTGGTTCAGTAAATAAAGCATAGTCAGAAAGGCAGTCTGCAGAAAGAGTTGAAAAATTCCTGCAGGCTGTTTTTGTTTTTTGAGGAAGTATTGCCATATAAATGCAGGAGTGATACAATGAATTTGTGAAATAATCTGAATTGATGGAAAAAGAATGTAATTCATTGAACTATACGTAAGGCAGTGTGTACAGAGAAAGCTGAATCAATGATAACATCTGATATCCGGAAAGGAGCCAGTTTTTGTCAAAGGATAAGAGTACAGATCCCTGCGGCGGTCATACTGTGACAAGGGATAATATCTGGGATATCATCGTATCACGCCAGGGAGAAACATTTTATACAAAGAAAGGACTTCCCTTCACTTATAAAGTAAAGGGAGGGGAGTTGTTTACAGACAGGCGTGAGCGTTCTATTACGCGGAGCACATTTGAAAGAGCTTATGAGAAGCTGGAGGCAGGGAGAAACGGAGGAGGCCAGAAAATCACCGGACCCAAGTCGCTCAATGTTTATGGCGCACCTTATGTCTGGGCGGTGTTCACGGGTATTGGAGTTGTAGAGTGAAAGTGAAGGCAGCGGATATTCTATGAAGATTCCGCTGCTTTTTATATACCGGAATAGCTCTCCGTTTTAATTTTTTTGCGTGCTATTGCGTGCGTAAGTTCTGGGAGAAATGTACAATAAGTGGCTGAGTAATTAGTGCAAAATAGAGAAAAAAGGTAATGCTGATGAAAAGAGTTGCATGTGATCAATGCGTGTGATAATATAAAAGCACAAGGATATGAAACAATAAAGCACGCAATAAGCGTGCGTAAGCCAACATTTTAATTTGAAACAGTTAAAGGAGGATATGTCATGGTAACAGTAGGAATCATCGGAGCAGGAAGAATCGGAAAGGTACATACTACAAGTATCTGTACAAGGGTGAAGGATGCAAAGATTAAAACAATTGCAGATCCCTTCATGAATGAGGACACAGCGGCATGGGCCAGAAGCATGGGAGTGGAGAACACCACAAAGGATTATAAGGAAATCCTCAGTGATCCTGAAATTGACGCAGTGCTCATCTGTTCATCCACAGACACACATTCTGCAATATCAGTAGAAGCGATTAAGGCCGGAAAGCACGTTTTTTGTGAAAAGCCAATTGATCACGATGTTGAAAAAATCAAAGAGGTGATCAAGGCTCTGGAAGAAAATAAGGTGAAATACCAGGTTGGGTTTAACCGCCGGTTTGATCACAATTTTGAAGCAGTAAGAAACGCGGTACAGAGCGGAAAAATCGGCCAGCCTCATATTGTCCGTGTCACATCCAGAGACCCGGAGCCGCCAAGTGCAGAATACGTAAAAGTGTCAGGAGGAATTTTCCTGGATATGACAATCCATGATTTTGATATGGTACGTTATCTGGCAGGCTGTGATGCAGAGGAAGTTTACGTAGAGGCAGCCGTGCTTGTTGATCCTGCCATCGGAGAAGCCGGAGATGTGGATACCGCAGTGATCACCCTCAAAATGGAAAACGGTGCCATCGCAGTTATAGATAACTCCAGAAAGGCTGTTTACGGTTATGACCAGCGCGCAGAGGTTTTCGGTTCTAAGGGAATGATCGCCACTGCCAACGATACCCAGTCCTCCGCAGTGATCAGTACAGAAGCCGGAGTCACAGGAGAAAAACCGCTGTATTTCTTCCTGGAACGTTATATGGATTCCTTTGCAAAGGAAATGAACTGCTTTATCGAAGCAATTGTGAAGGATACAGAAACTCCTCTTGGAGTCATGGATGGTCTGAAGCCGGTCCTCATGGGACTTGCTGCCAAGAAATCTTATAAGGAACACAGACCTGTTAAGATTTCTGAGATTGAAATGTAAAAATAAAGCTTCAGGGGCTGCTGCATAAAGCTTGGGATATGCCAAATTTATCCATCAGGGACAGATTTCTATATCTCACACTTTATGGGGCAGCCCCTGTTCTTTTTATTCCGGGATGGTATAGGGGAAAGATGGTGCATCCGGACAGTGGAGGTATTCTTTCAGGCAGTCAATAATAAACTCATGATCTGCTATATGGTAAAGATTCGATGCAATGATCACTCCGGCCACACCGGTTCGGTCCTTGATCCTGATAGGGAATCCGCCGCCGCAGAGAGCGTAATCTTCTTCCTTCAGGCCATGGACTGCAAGCGTATCGCCGCCTTGCTCGAACACGAAGGAAGTGCGCAGGGAGCTGCGTTCCATCAATAGAACGGTGTTGAATTTCCTCTCCATCCACTTCTGGTTCAGCAGGTTTGTGCCGTCCGGACCGTGCTGAAATGCAATGTAACCGTTTGGCAGGCGTATGCTGACGGCAATGGTGATGTTCTTGAGCCGTGCATACTCAACCATGAATGTGCCAAGTTCATAAGCATCGTTGTTGGTAAAGTGTTCGAATTGAAGATAGTGTTCTTGCTGTTCTAATATATCCAATTCTTTTGACATTCTTGTATCCTCCTTTTTTACAATAAACGTACCATTGTTAATAATGTACAGGAAATCTCTCCTGGGATTTGCATCTGTCCTGTTTATAGTCGGCAGATTTAATAGCTTCAGTATATCTGAAAACAATCTCTTTGTCACCTGTGAATAATGTACAAATTACTGAAAAAATGATGAATAGGAATTACTGTTCAGAAAATATTTGCCCCGCAGGATATTTCCCGGCAGAATGAATGAAATTCCTGTCGAATTGTGATTTTTACATATTTATTCCAATGTTGCTTGTGGAAAATCCACAAAAACGATATACTAAGAGAAACAGTCAAATTAAAAGAAAAGGTGAGCATAAAATGAAAAAAATTTTAGTTGTGGATGCCTGTGTAAGACGGGAAGAATCACGTACCAAAAAGATGATGGACAGAGCGGTGGATACTTTGAAGGAATTGCACCCGGACTGGGTGTTTGAGATAGTGACCTTGATGGACTTAGATTTAAAATACTGGAATACTGAATCACTGAAGGCGAGAGATGAGCTTCTGGCACGGAAAGAGTATAGTGCCCCTGTGTTTGATTACGGAAATCAGTTCAGGCAGGCAGACGGTATCATTGTGGCAGCTCCTTTCTGGGATTTGAGTGTACCTGCAGTTTTAAAGGTGTATATTGAGAATATTTCAGCAGAAGGAATTACCTTTGGGTGCAGTGCGGAAGGGTTATATGGATTGTGCAATGCTCAGTGGATGCTGTTTCTTACCACCAGAGGAGGAGTCTGGGAGGGAAGTGACATGGAGATAGGGAGCAGGTATATGAAAGCCTTGTGCAGCTTTTTCGGCATAGACAGCTACTCCTGTGTGTTTGCTGACGGTATTGATATGGCCGACTTGGACGGAAAGCAGATCCTGGAAGATGCCTTGGAAAAGGTTGAGAAAACCTGCAGAACCTTATAAGCATCCTTTTGAGTTTGTGAAAAGTTCATAAAAAACGAGATGAAAAATTAGCTAATTAGTGAAAAATACTTGAAATCAGACATGTGTCCGTTTCTTAAGGGAAAAATCATTTTATACTGATGTTCATCAACAGCCGGAAACAACTGAGAAATTGACAAAGCTGTCTGACAGGGATAGAAAACATGAAAACAGTACAAGAGTATCTGGAGTTGTGGGGGCTTACCTCAGCCTTTGAGGGAGTTCCTATGGAGGGAATGATCCTCAGAACCTATAAGGATGGGGAACCTTTATTTTTTGCAGGGCAGGAAGTGGATTATGCGTATCTTCTGGTGGAAGGGCGGTGCAGGCTGTTCAGCATTTCCAGGGAAGGGCGTGAGGTTCTTGTCAATTATAAAGAAGCACTGGGGCTTTTCGGGGACATGGAGATTCTGGTAAACCTGGAATTTAAACTGAGTATGGCCGCTGCAGGCAGTGCTGTGGTCCTGAAAATCCCCAGAAAGGTCATGGAGAAGACACTTCTCTACCGAGTGGAATTTCTGCGTTTTCTGGCTGTGGAAATGGCTGAAAAAATGCATTTGGATTCAGCGTCCCAGATCCAGGTGATTTTAAGAGATGGGAAGAGCCGCGTTGCAAGGCTTTTGTGGCTGAAGGCCCGGGCAGAGGGAAAGAAGGCTTTTTCTTTTTCCTGTATGGAGACAGCCAGAGATGCAGGGATTTCGGAGCGTCAGCTTTCAAGAGTCCTGAATGAATGGGAAGATGCAGGGATCATCAAAAGAGAAGGACGGCGGCTTCGTATTCTGGACGAAGATTTTTTGAAAAGGCTGGAATCAGATGTTTAGTGTGAACAGTGTACCAAAAAATATATAAGGAGGTTTTTATTATGGTATATTCAGATGACGGAAGGTTGTATCATATCAATGTGGCACCGGGTGAGGTGGGGAAATATGTGATCCTGCCTGGGGATCCTAAACGTTGTGCCTCTATCGCACAGTATTTTGATGATCCTGTGCTTATTGCGGACAAGAGAGAGTATGTCACTTATACAGGCTGGCTGGACGGGGAAAAGGTTAGCGTTACTTCCACAGGTATCGGCGGCCCATCCGCATCCATTGCAATGGAGGAGCTGGTACAGTGCGGCGCTGATACTTTTGTGAGAGTAGGCACCTGCGGGGGTATGGACCTGGATGTGAAGGGCGGAGATATTGTCGTAGCCACAGGCGCTGTCCGTATGGAAGGAACCAGCAAAGAATATGCACCCATTGAGTTTCCCGCTGTTGCAAATCTGGATGTGGTAAATGCACTGGCAGGAGCTGCCAAGGATGAGCAGGTTTGTTATCATACAGGGATAGTGCAGTGTAAGGATTCTTTTTATGGACAGCATTCACCTGAGACGAAACCGGTGGGGTATGAACTTCTGAACAAATGGGATGCCTGGCTGCGCCTGGGATGTCTTGCCTCTGAGATGGAATCCGCGGCATTGTTCACAGTTGCAAGCTATCTCCGGGTGCGCTGCGGTTCGGCCTTCCTTGTGGTGGCAAATCAGGAGCGTGCAAAGAAAGGTCTGGATAATCCTCAGGCACATGACACGGATATGGCTGTCCGGGTGGGTATCGGTGCTCTCCGCAGACTTATTGCACAGGATAGAGAGTCCAATAAATAGTCGATTTTGCAAATCAAAGTAAAAACAAGAGTTATATACAATTTGGACAAAAAATCACGATGAATTATATGAAAAGTGTGGAAATTATGCAAAAGCGGACATGTGTCCGATTTTTATAAGAGCAATGTGTTTATATTATCATTATCTGAAGGAATAGAGAAGAATCATGAATAAAGAGGAAGTGATTCAAAAGTATCTGGAAGAACTGGACATGACTGAGGAATTTTCATGTCTGGATATCAAAGATATCAGCATTGAGAAATATAAAAAGGGACAGTATCTTTTCCACGCAGGAGATAAGGTGGAAGCCATTTATTTTCTGGCGGAAGGTAAGTGCAGGATTCTCAACGGCACCAGCGGCGGGAAAGAGATTGCTATTGATGATGATATTCCCAAGGGAAGATGGATCGGAGAAATGGAGATGGCTGCGGAGATTGATTTCTTCCACAGTGTGGATTTGGCGGAAGATTCTGTAGTGCTTCGCATCCCTATCCATATTGTGGAGGAGAAAATGATGCAGCATCCTCCTTTCCTCCGTTCTGTCTGCCGGCAATTGGGATGGGAACTCACCCAGAGCGGGCAGGAGCGGGTGCGGGTAGGGCTTTTAGGGGCGAAAACCCGCGTGGCCCAGTGCCTTTACGAACGGTATATGCGGACCCATCAGGAATCCTTCACCATTTCCTGTAAACAGACAGCCCTTGAGTGCTGCGTGTCCGTCCGCCATTTGAACAGGATCTTCCATGTAATGGAAACGGAGGGGCTGATAGCCAGAAACCGTAATCATATCCGTATTCTTGACGGAGATAAGCTGGGGAGTATGGAGAAGGATGCATAGTTAGCTATATGTGGTCTGCCGAGGATTCTGCTTTTTCAAGGGGTTGTGGGTCAGCAGGTTTTGTGCTTGCGGACACCTTGTTGTCCCAGATGATTCCTGCGGCAACCATAATGATACCAAGTATTTTTTTAAGACTGATGTTATGGAACATGAAGGTGTCAAACAGGATTCCGGCAGTGAGCTGGCCTACCAGAAGAAGTATGGTGGATTCCATTACTTTAAGGTGCGACAAGGTGATCATGGAGATGATAAAGGCCACGATGCCGAAAGCGCCTCCCAGATACATCCACCAGGGCGCTTCTGCAAAAGAATAGAAGTCGATGTTGAACCTGGAAGAAACGAAAAGCAGTCCCAGGGACAGAATCGAAGCCACTACATAGTTTACAAGAGAACCGTTGTTGGTTCCCAGGACTTTGGTACAGCGGTAATTGATCATTTTTGAGATTACGGTGGCACAGCCGTTGACAAAGGCAAGTGTTAACACAAAAGCCATAGGAAAACTCCTTTCATACAATGGTTTTGTAAATCAGTCCGGAATATGGGCGGATATGGGTCAGGACAAGTTCAGGATGATCAGGCCGGCCAATATGAGGGCAAAGCAGGGAATCCGCTTCCTGTTAAAAGAAATCTGAGGTACTCCGAACCAGCCGAAATGATCGATGACAGCGGAGATGACCAGTTGTCCGGTGACGGAAATGCAGGTCATAAAGGAGACACCCAGTATACTGATACAGTAGCTGGAAGTGACCACCAGGAAAATCCCGAAAAAGCCTGCGGAATATAAATACCAGGGCATGCCTGTGATCTTCAGTTTTTCGTGAGTGAAAGTTTTCATGTAAAGGATCAGCAGTGCGCCCCCGATGAGATGTACTGCCAGGCTCATTCCGAACATGCCGAGATAGTTGGAGATCATGCCGTTTAAGCTTACCATAGCTGACTGGCAGGCGCCGGCAAGCAGGGTGAATAATGCGTACATTGAAGTACCTCCTGAAATGAATTGGAATATAAATTTAAAACTGACTGGAGTAGAAGCCACGTCCTCTTTGGTGAAGAGCTTCCGGATTCAGTACCAGATAATTATGGCCTGATTTCGCCAGTATTTTTTCCTGACAGAGCTTCTCCAGTGTCCGGAGGAGATGGCGGTAGCTGGTTCCCAGCAGTTCTGCAACCTGAGTGAGCTGTTCTTCAAAGCAGCCTCCGGAGCTGGTCATTTCTATGTAGGAGCACAGTCTGTTTTCAAGAGTATAAAGGATGATCCTGGAAGCATTATAGTTAGTGGAATTCAGCTTCCGGGCCAGAAGGATACTCAGGTGGTTTATAAAAATCAGGTTGTTTTTTAACAGCTTGGTGGCGTCCGGCAGAGGGATGCCGATACACAGGACAGGAGTTACAGCCTGGACGTGCAGGGCAGCGTCATAGTTTTCTGTGAGCATTTCCACTTCGCCGAGAATACTTCCTTTCTCAGAAAAGCTGTGCATTAGAGTCCGGCCGTCTTCTGTGAAAGTAACTACCTTGGCGCGTCCCTCCAGAATGATAAGAATATAGGACACAGGACAGCCTTCCTGGTAAATGTATTCCTTTTTATCATAGGACAGCAGGCACAGGTATTCCGAAGGAAACTCTGCTAAGCCGTACTGTTCCAGCACACGTATATATTGCCGGGAAAATGTTTTACGAATCATGGGTTACCTCTTTTCTTAAAATATTATTCCATATGACTGAGATTGTATATGACATATGTCATATATAGCGGAATAGATTTCTTTTTTTAAATATGACACAAGTCATATTAATAATCAATCATATATGATAAAATAATAAATTTTGGGAAATTTAAAAAATGTATGGAAATTTCAAGAAATATATTGTAAAATAAAGCTGTTAACGAATAAATTGTCACTAAGTAAAATATGAAACCTCAAAAAACTTGACAAATATTAGGAGAAAACCAATGAAAGCATGGGAAATGGCTCAGGAGATTTTTACGAAAGCCCAGCCGGTCATCCGAAAGGAAGAGGAGCAGACTTGGACTGATAATGTGGATGTGTCAGGCTTTTATGATGATAATCTGTCTCTTGACTGGGGAAGCAATGTACCTGGTTCCGGAGCACCGGAGAAAATCATGGTGGCAGCAGTACAGGCTTTGGAGAACCGTGGTTATATTGTCAGTGAACAAGGTTACCGCTATCTGGAACAGGGGCTTATCGCCCATAAAGAAAAGGATTTTGTTAAACTTCATCAGGTTTCAGCCCTCCTTCGTAAAGAGCTGGCAGAAGCACATAAGGATGAGGATTCCCCATATTGGGACTATACCTGCTACCGTTCTTTTGAACAGTACGAGAGTGCAGTGGAGTTTCCTCAGGCAGAAGAAATAGATATTGACAGCGGAGAGTTCCGGGACAAGATTTATGGGGCATGGCTGTCACAGTTTATCGGCGGAGCTATGGGGACTATGGTGGAAGGTTATACTTTCTCCAATCTCTGTAAGGCATTCGGAGACGTGAAGGGGTATTTGAGAGAACCCAATACATACAACGATGATATTACCTTTGAGCTTGCTTTTCTGGACGCTTTTTCCAGAAAGGGATACGAGGTTACTTCAGATGATATTGCATTATCCTGGGTAGGGCTGATCCCTTGCGGGTGGTCAGCAGAGGAGATTGCGATCCGCAATATAAAAAACGGGATTTTCCCGCCGGAGAGCGGCACATACCGCAATCCTTTCAATGAGTGGATAGGAGCCCAGATGCGGGCAGGTATCTGCGGCATGGCGGCACCGGGAAATCCTCGCCTGGCAGCGAAGCTTGCCTGGAGCGACGGGGAGGTTTCCCATGCAAACAACGGTATTTTAGGTGAGGTGTTTAATGCAGTTATGACTTCCCTGGCTTTTGTCAATGACAACATCCGGGAGGTAGTGGAGAAGGCCATGGAGATGATCCCTTCTGACAGTGAATATTACTCTGTCATAGCCTTTGCCTATGAATGCTGTGAGAAATACGGGACATGGCAGGAGGCCTTAGAAGCCTGCTGTGAAAAATATAAGCGGTATAACTGGATCCATTCTTATCCTAATGCCTGCTGTGAGATCATAGCCCTGCTTTACGGCGGCGGTGATTTCGGGGAAACACTTCATATTATTACAATGTGCGGTATTGATGTGGACTGTAATGCAGGTATGATCATGCCGCTGCTTACCATCCAAAAGGGAATGCGTATCATTCCAAAAGAACTGATTCATCCGGCTTTTTCCGAGCTTGTGACCTACATGCGGGGGCGTTTCCGGAAAATTACTCTGGAAGAATTGGTTGATGATACTTTATGCAGTATAAAAAAAGCTCAAAAATAAAAGGAGGAACTAAGAATGAAAAAAAGAATTTTAGCAGTAGCACTGACCGCAGCTATGGTGGCATCAACAGGTGTTGTGTCCGTACCCGTTATGGCAGCAGACGAGCCCTATAAGGCTGCCCTGCTCATCAACGGAACACTGGGAGACAAATCTTTCTTCGATTCTGCAAACATCGGTCTGACCGCATTGCAGGATGAACTGGGAGAGGACAAGTTTACTTTCAAGGTAGAGCAGATGGGAGCAACTTCTGCCGATGAAGCGAAATGGGAGCCTACTGTATATGATTACTGCGATGACGGTTCTTATGACGTTATCATTGTAGGTACCTTCCAGATGCTGGATGCGCTCACCAATGCATCTGCTGATTATCCGGACCAGAAATTCATCTATTTTGATGAAGCGTTCGATTACAGCAACGGCGGCGAGAATGTATACAATGTTATGTACAAACAGAACGAGGTTTCTTACCTGGTAGGTGCAGCAGCAGCTATGATGACTACAGACGAAAGCCTTGACAAGATCGATCCGTCAAACAAGATCATCGGTTTCCTGGGCGGTATGGAAAACTCTGTTATCAATGACTTTCTGGTAGGCTACATCCAGGGCGCTAAAGATATCGATGAGGAGATCCAGGTTGCACTTGCATACGTTGGAAACTTCTATGATTCCGCAGCAGGTAAGGATATGGCTCTTACCCAGTACCAGAATGGTGCAGACGTTGGATATAACGTGGCAGGAAGTGCAGGACTGGGACAGATCGAGGCAGCGGCAGACGCAGGAAGATATGCTTTCGGTGTTGACTCTGACCAGGCATCCCTTCTTCCGGATTATGCAGAATTCATTCCTACCTCCGCTCTGAAAAATGTAGGAAATTCTCTGATGCGTGCCATCAAGCTTGATATGGAAGACAGTCTGGAATACGGCAAGCTTGAGTACCTTGGATTTGCAGAAGGCGGCGTTGAGTTAGTGGAAGATGCACACTACGAAGAAGTAGTTCCGGAAGCAATCCGCACAAAGGTTGCTGAGCTGAAAGAGCAGATCACTAACGGTGAGGTTACCGTTCCTACTGCACTTGGAGACAATGCTATGAGCCAGGATGATATCAAAGCTTTGATCGAATCCGTTCAGGTAAAATAAATATACAATTTAATCAGCTTAAAAAATTACAAATGAGTTGGTAATGGGCATGGAAAATCCAGTTCCGGGTATTTGCCCGGGGCTGGATTTTGCTATTTAAAAGAGACGGGGTGAACAGGTTTGGATAATCAGATTGTATTACAGATGAACCATATCATGAAAATTTACGGCAATGGTGTGGTTGCGAATGAAGATGTGTCTCTGGAGCTTCGCAAGGGTGAAATCCATGCTCTGCTTGGAGAGAACGGCGCAGGAAAGAGTACACTGATGAAAGTGCTCTTCGGGCTGGAATCTCCTGACCAGGGCGAAATTCTCCTGAACGGGCAGTCAACAGTCATTAAGTCCCCACAGGATGCCATCAGCAAAGGAATCGGTATGGTGCATCAGCATTTTATGCTGGTCCCCTCCCTCACGGTGGCAGAAAATATTATTTTGGGTGTGGCACCTAAAAAAGGCCTTTTCATAGATATGGATAAGGCTGTGGATGCAGCCCAGAGCATTGCAAAAGAATATAATTTTGATATTGACGTACGGGATAAAGTAGAAGAAATCCCTGTAGGAATTAAGCAGAAAGTAGAAATTCTAAAGGCATTGTACCGCGGCGCAGAAATTTTAATCCTTGATGAGCCTACCGCTGTTCTGACTCCCCAGGAGACAGACGAGTTGTTCATACAGCTTGTGAAGCTGCGGGAAAAGGGACATACGATTATTTTTATTTCCCATAAGCTGGATGAGATCAAGCAGATATGCAACCGGGCCACCATCATGAGGAACGGGCGCAGTATGGGAACTTATGAAGTGGCAGATATTTCCACAAAGGAAATGTCAAAGCTTATGGTGGGACGTGAAGTCTCCCTTCAATTTGAAAAGAATGAACAGCATCTGACAGATAATATTTTCATGAAGGTGAGAAATCTGACAGTAAACAATTCACAGGGTGTTCTGAAGGTTGACAATCTGTCCTTTGACCTGAAGGGCGGGGAAATCCTGGGAATCGCCGGTGTGGAAGGCAATGGTCAGACAGAATTGATCGACACACTGACAGGGCTGAATAAGAAATATAAAGGTACTATTGAAATCAAGGGAAAAGAGATCGCCAATGCATCCATTGATGATATCCGCTCCCTGAAGCTTGCACATATACCTGAGGACCGAATGTCAACAGGATGTGCAAAAACCTTAAGCATTCAAGAGAATCTTTTCTCTAATCAGTATAAGGATCCGAAATATTCAGGCAGGGCTATGCTGAAGCGTAAAGCCATAGAGAAACGAAGCGATGAACTTATTAAGGAATACCTGGTAAAATGCAGGAACAGAAAGCAGAGCGTGGGTATGCTTTCCGGAGGTAATATCCAGAAGGTGATCGTTGCCAGAGAATTTTCCACCGGGCCGGATATCATTATCGCCAACCAGCCCACCCGGGGTATTGACGTAGGTGCGGCGGCATTTATCCGTCAGCGTCTTCTGGAATTCCGCGATGCAGGCTGTGCCGTCATTTTGATTTCTGCCGACCTGACAGAAATCTTTTCCTTAAGTGACAGACTGGCTGTTATGTATAAAGGGAAATTTGCCGGATTCTTTACAGATGTGGAAAACGTAACTGAAGAGGAACTTGGCCAGCATATGCTTGGTATCAAGAAAGATGATGTATTGGAGGGAGTCATGTATGAATAGTGCAAAAAGATTTGACATTCTGCGGACTGTTTTTTCTGTCCTGATTGCACTTGCCATTTCATTTGCCATTATCTTTGTGGTAAGTGAACAGCCCGTAGAAGCCATAAAAAATTTATTGATCGGCCCATTGACCAGCAAGAGAAACATGGGAAATGTGGTAGAGTCCATGATTCCTCTGATTTTTACAGGAACAGGTGTCTGTATCATGTTTTCTGCCAACCAGATCAACCTGGCGGGTGAGGGTGCCTTCCATGTGGGCGGTTTGATCGCAAGCTGTGTAGCGATCAAAATGACATCAGCTTTTGTATCACCGGTAGCAGCCCTTCTCTGTGCAGGTATCGTAGGTGCTATGTTTACTGCTATCCCGGCTATCATGAAGATCGGTACCACGGCAAATGAGCTGGTATCCTCTCTGATGATCAACTACCTTGCCCTTTATTTCGGCAACTATATGCTCAATAACGTGATCGGCGATCCAAAGGCCAGTGCAGCTTCTTATAAGCTTACAGAAGCCTCAAAGCTTCCGGTGCTGGTTCAGGGAACCCGTGTCCATCTTGGTATTTTAATTGCTATCGGTGTGGCGGTCCTGGGATATTTCTTCCTTTACCGCACAAGGACAGGCTATGAGCTTCGTCTTACAGGTGAAAACGAAGAGTTCGCCAGATATTCAGGCATCAGCATTGTTAAGGTTATTCTTATCTCCCAGCTTCTGGGCGGCTTTGTGGCAGGCCTGGGCGGCGGCGTGGAGATGCTCAGCCCTATTTATGCAAGATTTACCTGGACATCCCTTCTGGGATACGGGTGGGATGCGATCATCATCTGTACCCTCTCCAGAAAGAATCCTTTGTATACACCTTTTGCAGCATTGTTCCTTGCTTACCTGCGTACAGGTGCTTCTATTATGGCCAGAAGAACAGACGTTACTCTGGAAATCGTACAGATCACACAGGGTATCATTATCCTGCTCATCGTTGCAGAGCAGTTCTTAAGCAAATATAAACATAAACTCATTGCCAAAGAAGCTAAGGCAGCATTAAAAGAAGAGGAGGCGGCATAGTATGTGGAATGCGATTTTATCCCCTGATTTCTTCGGGGCCATCTTAAGGGCTGCCACCCCTATTTTATTCGCCACCTTGGCGGCAGCTATTGCTTCAAAATCTGGAATTACCAACATGGCACTGGAAGGTATTATGCTGTTTTCCGCTTTGTTCGGGGTTATTTTTTCATCCCTGACCCACAGTGCGTGGCTGGGCCTGGTGATCACTATCGCCATAGGCGGACTGATTGGAATGGTTCTGGCGTTTTTCGTTCTGAATCTTAAGACGGATGAAATTTTGGCCGCCATCGCCATCAACCTGGTGGCAACAGGCGGAACTGTTTTGATACTTGTGGCTTTTTCCGGGGACAGGGGTGTTTCCTCTTCCATACGGAGTGTATCAGCGCCTAATATCACAATCCCTCTCATTGACAAGATTCCGTTTCTGGGGGACGTGCTTTCCGGGCAGAATGTTCTTACATGGCTGGCTCTGCTGGCAGTACTGCTGCTCCATCTTTTCCTTTACAAAACTCCTCTTGGATTATCCATCCGTGCAGTGGGAGAAAATAAGGATGCGGCTGAGTCAGTGGGGATCAGCTCCAGGAAAGTACAGTACATAGCGCTGATCATCAGCGGTGCTCTGGCTGCCATGGGCGGTTTCTATCTGTCAGGCGGATATATGAATATGTTTACCAAGGATATGTCAGGCGGCCGTGGATTCATCGCTCTGGCAGCTGCTAGTATGGGTGGAAATACACCTGTGGGCGGATTTTTAGTATCATTGCTCTTCGGTCTTGCCCAGGCACTTGCAAACATAATGCAGCTTACGTCACTGATGCCTTATGAAATCATATTGATGGTGCCGTATCTGACAACCTTGATCGGGCTGGGTGTATACTATTATGCTCAGAAAAAGAAAAAGGAGCGTTTAAGTGGAAAATAGAAGAAATATTATCATGGACGGGGATCCTGGTATTGATGATGCGGTTGCTTTATGTCTGGCAGCCGCTCATCCCGAAGCCTTTCACCTGCTTGCCTTTACCACAGTTACAGGAAACCAGACCATAGACAAGGTGACAGAGAATGCCAGAAGGCTGGTAGAATTTTACGGGCTTGATATTCCCGTGGCAAAGGGTTCCGTTGTTCCTATTCTCAGAAAAATTGAAACTGCATCAGATATTCATGGAAAAAATGGAATGGGAAATGTGGAACTTCCAAAACCTGTGAAACCCCTGGCTTCTGAGAATGGTGTGCTGTTTCTCTATGAGACAATAAAATCACTGCCGGAAGGGGAGAAGGTTACACTTGTCCCCACCGGTCCTCTTACCAATATCGCTCTTCTTTTCCGGGTTTTCCCGGAGGTGAAGGAGAGAGTGGATGAGATTGTGCTTATGGGCGGCGCAGCTTTTGGAGGAAATGTGACTCCTACGGGAGAATTTAATATTTATGAGGACCCGGAGGCGGCAGCCATTGTCTTTGACAGCGGACTTCCCATTGTAATGTGCGGCCTGGATGCTACCAACCTTTGTGGAATTGACAGGGAGCATACGGCGAAGCTTATGGGAGAAAATGGTGCTGTGTGCAGGGCTGTAGGGCAGATGGTACAGTTTTATCTGGAGAGTGTTGTATACAAAGATAAGCCCTATGCCAGCATCCATGATGCCGTCACATTTATGTATCTCCTTCATCCGGAGATTTTTAAAGCAGTGAAGATGCCGGTGAGTGTGGACTGCTCGGAAAATAAAAACCGTGGTATGACAGTGTGTGATATCAGAGACTGGAACTATGACACAGAACCGTCCACCACAGTGCTCATGGATGCGGACAGTGTGAAATTCCAGGAGTATCTTGTGGAGGCTGTCTATACACTGGACCGCCGTCTGGGAAAATAGGTTAGATCAGCCCCAGGGTGCTGAATTCTTCATCGGAGAGCAGAGCGCCTGTAGTGGCTACCACACGGGAGGAAACCAGGTTTGCTTTTTCTATTGCCTGGGTCAGAGTATCGCCCCGTTTCAGACAGGCGATGACAGACCCGATGTGGGAATCTCCGGCACCTATGGTATCTACCTGACTGGTGGTCACGGGAGGAATAAGTTCTTCCTTGGCACCGTCAAAATAATAGCAGCCATTTTCACCCAGAGTGATGATAACAGTATTGTGGGTTTTTTCGTACAGAAAAGCCGCTGCCTCATGGATGGTTGATTTTTCGCTTGCTTCCAGGGCCTCTGTTTCATTGAGGTGGAGAATGGGGGAAAGGCTGTAAAGGCGCTCTGTGAGCCGGGGGTTAATGACCGTCAGTCTTGGCCCGGGGGCAAAGAAAGTATTCAGGCCGGGGTGCTTCTCCAGGAATTCTATAACAGCTTCGCCTGTCACTTCCTCAATCTCCAGCCCGCAGATATACACAGTGTCTATCTCATCCAGAGGAACAAGGTCAAACCATTCCCTGCGGAACAAATATTCTGCTCCGTGATAGGAAATGAAGGTGCGTTCTCCTGTGCTTTCCACAAAGCAGTAGCAACAGCCGTTGTCCTGGTTGGGAGTGGGAATGGGGGTGGAGATTCCCCGCTTTTTTAACTCTTCCCGGACGAAATAGCCATAGACGCCGGTGCCTACCGGCGAGAAGAGGATATAAGGTACCTGAAAGTGGCGGACAGAATCAGATACGTTGTAGGCACAGCCCCCCAGGGACATGTGCTGGCTGCGGACATGGACATCTTCTCCTGTTTTGGGAAGATGATCGACTAAATCAATGATAACATCCACTACGGTAGAGCCGAGGACTAATACTTTTTTCATAGTGTACTCCTTTATCTTTGGAAGGTAATAGATAACATACAAAGGTATGCTATCACAGTTTCGGAGTGGTGACAATACAGGAAATAACAGCAGGAAGGAAATTTATGGGAAAAACAACGTTATTAAAGAATGCATCGCTGCTGGACGAGCAGGCGCAGTGCATCAAGAACCAGGATGTATATATTCAGGACGGGAAAATCAGTAAAATCACAGGTTCCGGGGAGGAAGCCTCCACGGCAGACGAAGTGATCGACTGTTCCAGGTACTATGTAAGTCCGGGGCTTGCCAATCTGCACACCCACACGGCAATGAATATTTTTAAAGGAATTGCAGAGGATGTGACAGCGGATGCCTGGTTTAACGAGATGATCTGGCCCTATGAAAGTAAAATGACGGACGATGACGTGTATTTGGGAACACTTCTCGGGATTGCAGAAATGCTGAACAACGGTGTGACGGTTTTTGCAGACCATTATTTCGGGGAGGAGCAGGTGCTGAAAGCAGTGAAGGAAACCGGGATACGGGGAGACCTTGCCCCTACCTTGTTCGGGGCTGCCCCGGAGTTTCCGGAACGCCTGGCCCAGGTTACAGAGTTTATCACAGATCACAGGGAAGATTCAGACAGAGTATCATTCCATATGGGCCCTCACGCAAATTATACATGTCCTGAGCCTACCCTGGGTCAGATCGTGGACGAGGCGAAGAAGCTGGGACTTCCTATCCATCTCCATGTTTCCGAGGAAGATGTCCAGGTGGAAAAGGCCCGTCAGGAAACAGGCCTGACACCTTTTGGGATTCTCTCACGGGCAGGAGGATTTGATTGTAAAGTGCTGGTGGGTCATGGCCTTTGGATTGAAGAAGAGGACTTGAAGTATCTGAGGGATGACACCTGGTTTGCATTCTGTCCAAAGACTTATATGAAGCTGGCATCGGGCCGGGGCGGCTTTTTTGATTATTATAAGCAGCTCAATTATGGTTTCGGCACCGACGGGGCTGCAAGTTCCAATACCTTGAATCCAATGGAGCAGGCAAGGCTGTTCGGACTTCTGGGAAAGTATCAGGACAGAAACTCTGCCGCTTTTACGGCGGAAGAAATCTGGCAGCATCTTATGGCAGGACATGAGGCATTCCCCTTCGGAGCAGGGAAATTAAAAGAAGGGGCGCCGGCGGACTTAGTGATATGGGATTTGTATGAGATGGATACTTTCCCCTTTTACAGCCCTATATCCAGCATCCTGTACAGCAGCAACAGCCATAATGTAAGATACACTATGGTAGCCGGGGAATTCCTCAAATACGATGGGAAATTGAAACTTGATACCAGGGCGCTGATGGAAGAAGCCATCCGTCTTCAAAAAGCACTTTTGGCCCGCGGTAAGGGCAAAGCAGAAATATCATATTAAGGAGGTAATGATCATGTGTATTCCAACACCACACAATACAGCAAAAAAAGGTGATATTGCAAAGAAAGTTCTGATGCCGGGGGATCCTCTCCGTGCAAAGTATATTGCAGAGACATATCTGGAAAATCCGGTATGCTTTAACACAGTACGTAATATTTTCGGTTATACAGGAACCTACAAGGGAAAAGAGGTGTCTGTAATGGCAAGCGGCATGGGTATGCCGTCTATTGGAATTTACAGCTATGAGCTGTACCATTTCTATGATGTGGACCAGATCATCCGGATTGGTTCAGCGGGAGCTTTGCAGGATGATGTGAATGTGATGGATGTTGTCATCGCTATGGGTGCCTGCACAGATTCCAATTTTGCCAGCCAGTTCTGTCTGCCGGGCACATTTGCGGCAACAGCAGACTACGGTCTGATGGCAAGGGCTGTGGAAGTGGCAAAAGAGCAGGGAACCCCGGTCCATGTAGGCAATGTGGTATCCTCAGATGTATTCTACAGTGACAATGCAGCAGTGTCAGATGCATGGAGGAAGATGGGAGTTCTTTGCGCTGAAATGGAATGTGCAGGGCTGTATATGACAGCTGCACGTGCCGGAAAGCAGGCATTGGGAATCCTGACAATTTCTGACCATATTTACAGGGAAGAAGCTATCTCCGCAGAAGCACGCCAGACCTCATTCAATAAAATGATGGAAATTGCACTTGGCATTTGACGGAACAGAGAATATAGCAGGAAAAGTAAGAGAGGGCCTTATGTCTTGTGAGACATAGGGCCCTCGAGCTTGTCAGCCAGAAGCAGTACCTGAGTCCTGGCATTGCGGTACTGCTGGGGATTATTGTATTCTCCTACTCCAACATAACACTCCAGAAGGTTATAAAACAGGCGGTAGATTTTACGCCGTTTTACTCTGTCAGGAGACTGGTAATCCTGTTCCTTTATTCCGGCGCCCCGGCGTACAGCAGGAATATCTGTCCATGGAGCAGCCCATTCAAAGTCCTCATCTCCGAACATAGCCCGGTCACCATCGATGACCATATGGATATGGGGTGTGCCTCCTTCTGCTGTTATGAGTACATTTCCGTCCCAGAGATCAGTGTGCAGAAGACGAGGAACCTTGATTTTGTCAAGGAACTCCCGGTTTTCGGAAAAAATCCCCAGAAGCCGTTTCCCTTCCTCTTTACTGATACCATCACAGCTTCTTATTTTTTCCACAATATCCTGTGCCTCCTGCAGAAGGCATTCGCCCCAGCTTTGAGAACCTTTTCCGGCTGTGATCCGGGATACAAATCCGAACTGCCCGCCGGTGATCTGGTGGACTGCAGCTGCATACTGTCCCATTTCTTCGTATAAAAGGTCTCTGTCCTTGGTGGAAAGTTCCATACCAAGCATAGTGCGCCCTGGTTCGAATTTCGTGATCATATAATCCCTGTTAAGAAGTTTCCGTGAAGTATCACAAAGGAGAATCTGCGGGCAGGAAATCCCTCTGTCCCGGCATAGGGTGTACACATATTCCTCCGCGGTCATTAAATGCTCCTCAAATCCCATGAGCAGGTGGCGGTTCACCGGGCCAAAACGGAGAATCCATTTTCCCTTTGTTCCCACGGCTTTATAGGTGGTATTGAACATCCCGCCATCCATTAGCTCAACCTTGCATTCCTCACTGATCCCCAGCTTTTCTCTGAGTATTTTTCTTATGATATCTATTTCTACTTCCTTGTACAGACTGGAATTTACATTCATGGCAGCAAGCCTCCTTCCGCCTGTAATACGGTATATCTCCGAATTCATTCAGGCAAGGTCAATTATAACTCACCCGGAAGAAAAATCTACTTGCATGATTCTCAAAACACAGGATAAATTTCATATTAAATTTAATATCTCCATAACTGGGAAAGAACCAATTACGAAAAATACAGTTTTTTCTTTTTGCTTACGATTTCAATATAGCGGAGTAATAGTTTCCAGGAACCATAACCCAGAACTAAAAGTATAACACCTGTAAATAAGGACAGGATAAAAGACATTGGCGCTGCGGGTGAATAAGAGCCAAACTGGAACAGGAGGAATGGGAGATCAAAACCAAAAAAGTATCCTGCCAGTTTCACTAAGCCGGCAATGGGAACTAAAATACCGCAGAGTGAAAATACCGGTGCGATTATCCCAAGTGTGGGGATCACAATGATTCCCGATAATCCGGCCAGGCTGTAAAATGCACAGATGGTAACGGCCTTGCGCCAGCTGAAATGTGTATTGTTTGTAATAAGGTCACCTAAATAGGCCCGGGCCAATTCTCTGGGATCTCCCAGCCTTTGTATGATCTCCTGTGCTGACAGAAGGTCTGTGGTTTCCATCTCTACCATACTGCTCTTGATCTCCCTGATAATATCTGCCCGTTCAGATGCCGGAAGCGGCTTCAGGTGCTTATCTACAATGTCTAAATATTTTTCTAATGTACGGTCCATAGTTATTCTCCCTTCAAATCAGAAATTGCACTTAAAAGATTGTCCCATTCCTCAGACATGGCATAGAGATACTCTCTTCCCTTATCTGTTATGGTGTAATATTTACGGGGCGGCAGTCCCTCTGTTGTCTCCTGCCAGGAGGAAGTGAGATATTCCTCTTTCAGCAGCCGCCGCAGCAAAGGATATATGGTACTCTCTTTGGCAGCGATTATAGGATAGTCGTCAAGTTTTTGCAAAATCTCGTATCCGTAATACTTCTTACTGCTGATCATAAGCAGAATACAATACTCCAAGGTGCCGCGCTTGATTTGTGATTTCCATTCATCTATATTCATCTTTGCACCTCCTATATACATCGTACTACACAGTACATAATATGTCAAGGTACATTTTTAAGTATGGTATATTGGATGTTGCCAAGACACTGGGGCGCGCAGCTGTAACTGTTCACTGGTAATATCCCGCGAGGTGTTTTCATGCATATATGCATGAAAATCCCGAGACATACAACGTGCGAAATTATGCAGTATGCATAATTTCTGTACATCGCGAAGCGTGTTACTGGTCACGGAGTGAACAGTAACGTGCAGCTTGCCGGAATGAATTTCAAACTCGCTCTGGGCCTTGACGTCAATCTGCTGTAGGATTATGATAAGATATCAGGGTTAATACACTTTTTGACCCCAACATGATGATAAAAGAAAGTCCAGGAGGAGAACAAAAATGGGAGAATTATCAAAACTTCCTAACATCGGACCTGTTGTAGAGGGACAACTGGAAGCTGTGGGGATTACTACATATGAACAGTTAAAGGAGACAGGGAGTAAGCAGGCATGGCTGAAAATCAGAGAGATAGACAGTTCGGCATGTATCCACCGGCTTTATTCCTTTGAGGGAGCTATCCGTGGGATTAAGAAGGCACAGCTTCCTCCGGATGTTAAGGCTGAGTTAAAGGAGTTTTATCAGGATGTCACAAAGTAGAAGTAAGGAAGCGGTGAAGACAGGACTTGTTCTGGAAGGCGGTGCCATGCGGGGGATTTATACTGCAGGTGTACTGGATGTATTGATGGATCATGGAGTTGGGTTTGACGGTGTTATGGGAGTTTCGGCAGGGGCTATCCACGGATGCTCCTTTGTATCAGGCCAGAAAGGAAGAAGCATCCGTTATTATAAAAAGTATTGTAAAGATAAGCGCTTTATGAGTTTTCACAGTCTTCTGCGCAGCGGAGATCTGGTGGAGGAGAAATTCTGCTACCATGAACTTCCGGAAAAACTGGACCCATATGATTATGACAGTTTCAACAAATCCTCAACAGACTTTTATGTCACCTGCAGCAATCTTGTCACAGGAAAGCCGGAATACTTTAAAGTGAAAGATATGAAAGAAGAGATCGACCTTCTGCGGGCATCTGCCTCCATGCCCTTTGTTTCCAGGATTGTGGATTTCCGCGGTAAGAAGTTATTGGACGGAGGATGTACGGACAGTATTCCGGTAAAGGCATTTTATGATTTGGGATATAAGAAAAATGTGGTTGTTCTTACCCGTCATGAGGGTTATGAGAAGAAACCGGAGCCCACAGGTCTCACTAAAATTTTTTACAGGAAATATCCGGCTTTTGGGGCAGCAGTAAAAAAGCGCCATATTGTTTATAATCAAACCCTGGAGGAAATACGGAAGATGGAACAGTCTGGAGATATCTTTGTGATACGGCCAAGCGTTGAACTGACCATCAGCCGTATGGAGCATGATCCGGAACGGATCCAGGAGGTCTATGATATCGGACACAGGGACGCCGAGGCTGCTATTCAAAGGCTTGTTAAGTGGCTTGGCCGGGAAACGGATCAGATATGAGAAAACGGATGAAAATACTCTTGATTTATAAAACTGTATCGTGTACTATATATAGTGGTTGAAAAAATATGAACAACAATATATACTAAAGACTAGAAATGATTTAAATCAGGAGGAAGAGTTATGAACGTACGCAAGCGAAGCGGAAAGGTGGTGCCTTTTGACGCTGACTTTATATTAAGGGCTATTTCACTGGCCTCTGCTGCCACAGGAGAAATGAGTCAGGAAGATATTCAGAAGGTGACTGATGATGTGGTAGTGAAGCTGACCACAGATAATGATGAGACCATTGATATTGAACGGATCCAGGACAGAGTGGAGGAGGCTCTCTTTGAAGAGCACTGCTACCGCACTGCCAAGGCCTATATTCTTTACAGGATCGAGAAGGAGAAGGAAAGGGCAAATGAGAATTGGAAAGACGGACTGCTAAGCAGAGAATTCTTAAGTCCTTATAAGCATGCACCTAATCCCATGGAGCAGCTGGGGTCCTTTGTGTATACCCGCACGTATTCCCGTTTTCTTCCGAAGATAGGGAGAAGAGAGTTTTGGTGGGAAACGGTCCGCAGGGCTGTGGAGTACAACTGTTCCCTGGCCCCTACTTCCAGAGAAGAGGCAGAAAAGCTTTTCGATAATGTGTATCATCTCCGTCAGTTTTTGTCCGGGCGTACTTTATGGGTGGGAAACACTCCCGTGGCAGAGAGTTATCCTATGGCCAATTATAACTGTGCTTTTGAGGTGATCGATGATTTCCATGCATATCACGATTTGTTTTACCTTCTTATGGTGGGAAGCGGTGTGGGTGTGCGTGTTCTCCGGGAAGATGCTGAGAAGCTTCCGAAAATCCGTACAGATGTTAAAATCCTTCATAAAGCCTATGACGGAAAGCCTGCGCCTGAAAGACTGGAATTTACGGACGTGAACTTTTCAAGAGACGTGGCTGTCCTGGCGGTAGGAGATTCCAAGGAGGGATGGGCACAGGCACTGGAGCGCTATTTTGAGATTCTTACTAACAATGAATATGTAAAAATCAAAGAAATAGTGGTGGTATACGATTCTATCCGTCCCCGGGGGGAAAGGCTGAAAAACTTCGGAGGCACTGCCAGCGGATATGAATCTATGATGGCAATGCTGGACAAGATCCATAAGGTGATTGCCTCAGCCGGAGCCAGGGACGGTGCTGTGCGTGTACAGCTCAGACCTATCGACCTTCTTGATATTGCTAATATTATAGGGGAAAATGTAGTCTCAGGCGGAGTCCGCCGTACATCAGAAATCGGTCTGATCGACGCGGAGGATAAGGAATGTATAGAGGCAAAGAATAAGCTGTACCGCCAGGTCAAGGGCCGCTGGGAGATCAATAAATCTCTTGCACACAGGCAGATGAGCAATAATTCCATTTATTACCGCAGGAAGCCGACACGTGAGATGCTGCACTGGCATCTGCAGCAGATGAGATATTCCGGAGAACCGGGCTGGATCAATGAGGAGGCCGGAAGAAAGCGCCGTCCTAATTTCAACGGCTGCAATCCCTGCGGGGAAATCCTGCTGGACAGCCATGGACTGTGTAATCTCACCACCTTGAATGTGATGGCTTTCGTGAACAACGGGAAACTGGATGAAGAAGGGCTTTTGGAGGCTCAGAAGCTTTCAGCAAAAGCCGGGCTGCGTATGACCTGCCGGGAACTGGAAATCCACCGCTGGAATAATGTCCAGCAGCGAGACCGTCTTTTAGGCTGTTCCATGACAGGCTGGCAGGATATGGTGAATGCCACCGGCATGACAGAGGAGGAGCAGATCATGCTGTTAGAAAAGCTTCGCGCCAAAGCACATGAGGCGGCGGAGAAGCTGGCCGCAAGGCTTGGAATACCTAAACCGCTTCTGGTCACTACCATTAAGCCGGAGGGTACTCTTTCTCTTCTTCCTACAGTTTCAAACGGTGTGCATTATTCCCATGCACCTTACTATATCCGCCGTATCCGCATCAGTGCCACAGATCCTCTTTGCCGTGTATGTGAGGATTTGGGTTATCCTGTTCTTCCGGAGGTTGGACAGGATCCTGAGAATCCTGTTACTAAGGTGGTGGAATTCCCGGTCCAGGCCCCTCAGGGTACCGTTAAGGCAGATGTCACTGCGATCCGGCAGCTGGAGAATTATAAGATGTTCATGAAGCATTATGTGGATCACAATTGTTCTATCACTGTCCATGTGCGGGAAAATGAATGGGATGAGGTGGAGGAGTGGGTTTGGGAAAACTGGGATGATATTGTAGCCCTTTCTTTCTTAAGTTATGATGATAACTTTTATGAGCTGCTACCCTATGAAGAAATAACAAAAGAAGAATATGAACGGCGCAAGGCAGAAATGAGGCCGTTCAATCCTTCTCTTTTGTCAAAATATGAATATGAGGAGACGGAGCTGGATATCGGCGACTCCGAATGTGTCAATGGTGTGTGTCCGGTAAGATAATATACCCGGCAGATCGTACACCCGGCCGGATCATACACCCGGCAATAATGTAAGAGAGTTCCTTCAGGAAGTATCTATAGAATAGGATCATTCTTCCAGCCAGGTCTGGTCCGGCGTTAAGGACAGCGTGAAAATTTTTCCTTTGTCCCCGTCGTTCTTGGCCTGGTGATATTTAAATAACATCTTGTTGTCTTCCAAAGTTCCCAATATTTCTATTTTTCCTGTCCTGTGAGACATGGCATAGCGGATACACTTTCCTTGCCCGTTCTGCATTGCCTTGGCCTCTTCCACAATCTGACAGCCGGCAAGAAGCGGTACCTGGAACTGGTTTTTCACACCTGTGACAGGGCGGCATTGGAAAATGTAATAAGGTACAATGCCTGAACGTGTCATTTCTTTAAGAAGAGTACCCAGGATCTTACCGTTGTCATTTACACCTTTTAACAGTACAGTCTGGTTTCTTACAATAATGCCTCTGTGCGTCAGGGCAGAGACTGCTCTTTTCGCATCTTCAGTCAATTCATTAGGATGATTAAACTGGGTGACAACATAAATCTGTTTTTTGTTGTTGTAAGTTTCCAGTATATCCAACAGTTCAGGATCATCGTAAATACGCATAGGAAGTACGACAGGAGTTCTTGTTCCGAAGCGGATGAAATCAAGATGGTCTATTTCAGTGAAAAGCTTCAGATAATGCTCAATGATGCGGTTGCTGTTAAGAAAAGCATCTCCGCCGGATATGAGGACGTTGCTGATTTCTGTGTGGCTTCGTACATAATCTGCCATCAGATCGATATTGCCCGTGGTCTCTTCAGTGGAGACACCTACCAGCCTTTTGCGGAAGCAGTGGCGGCAGTACATGGCACATTGGTGTGTAGAAAGGATTAAAGCGGTTTCATGGTATTTATGCTGAAGTCCTGTCATTTTCGTGTTGTCACCTTCGCCGCTGGTATCAAAATCGCCGGATAAATCGGTTTCCTCAATGGAGGGAATGCACATTTTCCGTACAGGGTCGTCTTTGTCCTCCCAGTTAATAAGGGAGAGATAATATTCAGGAATACTCATTGGAAACTTGTCCAATATGTGATCCAGCTGAGTTGTCTGGGCGCTGTTCAGGTGCAGGATATCCTGAAGCTCATCTGCCCTTGTGATATTTTTTTTCAGTGCATTTTTCCAATCCATTTTCATCATCTTCTTTCTGTTAGATTTTTGTGAGGTATCTGTTTTTATGTGACCTGTTTTCCATTATAATGCAAAATGGAAAAAAAATCAACTTTATGTCAACTTTTACGAGGGTTTTTGTGCATATTGCACATATTTTATGTTTTTCTTGACCTGGAGTGTACTCTAAGGATTATAATATATTGAGTGAAAAAAGCTGTTGCCTGATGCAGGAAAGGAGAGGAATATGACCATAGCCGAAGTCAGCAAAAGATACGATATTTCTGCTGATACCTTACGTTATTATGAGAGGATCGGGCTGATACCGAGAGTTGAGAGAACAAAGAGCGGGATCCGCAATTATACAGAGGAATCCTGCAACTGGATCGGTCTGGTAAAGTGTATGCGTTCTGCCGGGATTCCCATTGAGAGTCTCATCGAATACTGTGCGCTGACCCTGCAAGGGGACTCTACCTTTTCTGCAAGAAAAGAACTGCTTGTGGAAGAGAGGGAGAAGCTTGTAGCCAAGATACAGGATATGCAGAGTACCCTTGAAAGACTTAACAAAAAAATCAGCAGATATGAAGCTGCTGAGAAGACAGGTAAATTAAACTGGGATTAGTACAATGGAGAAAGGGAAAATTATGAAAAATTTAGGATTCGGATGTATGCGTCTGCCTTTATTGAATAAAGACGACCAAAAGAGTATAGATATGGAGCAGGTCTGTAAGATGGTGGATTCTTTTTTGGAGCAGGGATTTACATATTTTGACACAGCCTACTTATATCATGAGAGTGCCAGTGAGACAGCAGTAAGAGAGGCGCTGGTGCGCAGACATGCAAGAGAGAGTTTTCAGCTTGCTACTAAAATGCCTACCATGATCTTAAAGGAAGAAGGGGACCTGGAAAAGATATTCAGCCATCAGCTGGAGAAATGCGGGGTAGAGTATTTTGATTACTATCTGATGCATTGCCTGAACCAGGAGAACTATGAACTGACGGAGAAGTTTGGCGGCTTTGAATTTGGAGTCAGAATGAAAGAAGAGGGCAAGATCAGGAAGCTGGGATTCTCTTTCCACGACACACCGGAGCTTCTTGAAAAGATTCTCAATGACCATCCGGAGACAGAGTTTGTGCAGCTTCAGATCAATTATATCGATTGGGAGGATGCCAATGTCCGGGCACATGCCTGCTATGATATCTGCAGGGCACATAATAAGCCGGTGATCGTAATGGAGCCGGTGAAGGGCGGTATGCTGGCAAATGTTCCTGATGAGGCGGAGAAGATTTTCAGAGAATATGCGCCTGAAAGTTCTGCTGCTTCCTGGGCTGTCCGGTATACGGCAAGCCTTCCGGGAGTGTTTATGGTTCTTTCCGGAATGTCGGATTACAGCCAGCTTATGGACAATACTTCGTATATGAAGGATTTCCGGCCTCTTAACAGTGAGGAAATGCAGATCATAGAAAAAGTGACGGATATGATCAATGCCAGCATTGCAATTCCCTGTACAGGCTGTAAATACTGTGTGGAGGGATGTCCTCAGAATATTCCTGTTTCGGAATATTTTAAATTATATAATACATTCTGCCAGTTCGGAGAGAAGTCTAATTCCAGAGCTAATTATAAAGGGTTTATGGATAATTACGGCGCTGCCTCAGATTGTATCGCCTGCGGCCAGTGTGAGGAGCAGTGTCCCCAGCATTTGCCTGTTATGGAGTATATGAAGAAGGTCGGCGAGACCTTTGATACAGAAAGATGACGAGAGAGGGAGACAGTATGATTTATTTCACAAGTGATTATACAGAAGGCGCACATGAGCGTATCCTTAATAAGCTGGCTGAGACGAATATGGTTCAGTCAGCAGGATACGGTGAGGATGAGTATTGTGCACAGGCCAGAGAAATGATCAAGGATGTGTGCAAGGCACCTGAGGCAGACGTACACTTTCTGGTGGGAGGAACCCAGACCAACACTACAGTGATCAGTGCTGCCCTGCGCACTCATCAGGGGGTCATTTCGGCTGAATGCGGGCATATTTCCGTACATGAGACAGGGGCTATTGAGGCGGCAGGGCATAAGGTCCTTACTGCACCGTCCAGGGACGGAAAAATAACAGCAGACCAGGTACTCCGCATGTATCAGGAACATGTGGAGGATGACAGCTTTGAACATACGGTACAGCCGAAGATGGTGTATATTTCCAATTCCACAGAATTCGGCCTGATTTATCATAAACAGGAGTTGGAAGCCCTTCATCAGGTCTGCAGGCAGTGCGGGCTGTATCTGTATATGGATGGGGCACGGATGGGATATGCACTGGCAGCGGAAGATAATGATCTAAGTCTGTGGGATATTGCAAGGTATTGTGATGTATTCTATATAGGCGGAACTAAGTGCGGCGCCTTATTTGGTGAAGCTGTTGTGATCACAAATCCGGAATTGAAGCAGGATTTCCGCTATGTTATCAAGCAGAAGGGCGGAATGCTGGCAAAGGGAAGGCTTCTGGGAATCCAGTTTATGGAGCTGTTCCGGGACGAGCTGTATTGGGATTTGTCCCGCAGGGCAGACAAGCTGGCAATGGAGCTGAAAGAAGGATTTTTGGCAAAGGGCTTTAAGCTCTATGTTGACAGTACAACAAACCAGCAGTTTCCGGTGATACCAAATAATATTCTGGATAAAATCCAGGAGAAATATGCCTGTACCTATTCCGGTGCCTATGACAGTCAGTCAAGCATTGTGCGTTTCTGTACAAGCTGGGCCACCAGAGAGGATGCTGTAGAGCAGTTTTTAAATGATCTGAAAAAATGGGATTAATTGGAAGGACAGTGACGGAATCCAGCCGTTGCTGTCTTTCTTTGTATACTGCTACTCACTTTGTTCAAGAAGTTTATGGGGACACAGAAACTTAACAAAAAAAGTCTTGTTTTATATTTCTTAATTGTATATACTATAGAGGAAAAGACAGAAGGTGATCAAAATGATACGTCACGGTAAATATGAAGACATTCCTCAGCTTAAAATCTTGTGGAAACAGGCTTTTGGGGATGAGGATGAATACAGAGATGATTTCTTCCGACGGGTATTCCGCCCGGAATATACATTGTGTGAGGTACAGAACGGAATCATCACAGCCATGCTTTATAAGCTTCCATGTACAGTCAGGACATACGGAGACAAGGCCCAAAATGCCTGGTATTTTTATGCTTTGGCAACGAAAAGAGACTGGAGAGGAAAAGGAATCATGGGACGCCTGATTGCTGCTGCTAAGGAAGAGATTTTCTCCGATGGAGACCAAATGATTTTCCTGATCCCGGCAGAGCAGAGTCTTGTGGATTATTACCTAAGGTTTCAGTTTCAGCCAATGAATAAAATTTCGTCATTTTATATAAATAACAGACTGGAAGAAAGAGATGCTACCCAACGGTCAGAAGAGCCTGCTGGGGACAAGACGATCTCACAGGCAGCCCGGGGCACATCAGGGGAGAGGATCTTCCTTGAGAAAACCGGATTGAGCAGTGCAGAGAGAGGGGGAGCCGCAGAGCTTATGAGCCGCAGATGGACTTATACAAACTGCAATGTCAGCTTTCCCAAGGAAATAGAAATGTTCTGCCTGGACTGGCTGCTTGCAGACAAAGAATCATGTTTTTATAAGATTGTAAGCTCTGGTGAGATCATTGGTTTTCTCCAGGGGAATATAAAGAAACAGATGTTTCATATAAATTATTATGGCATGAGCAAGCCTTGCTGGAATGAGCTTGGGTCTGCTCTATCCCGGGCAGGTGTTTGTCAAACGGAGGTTCTATCTTATATAAATCCGGACAAGGCCAGCTTCTCTGATACAGCCGCTATCCCGGTCACAGCCGGGGCCAGCAGTCCCCTTATTTCAGTCTGTGCCCGGCAGCAGGTGAGAGAAATTCACGGTGTCATACCTATTTGAAAGGACAAGGTGTAAAATGGAATTTAAAAAAATATCAATGGAAAATTTGCAGGAAATGAAAAAATATCTCAGTAAATCAGGAAACAGAGGCTGTAACTACAGTGTGGGAAATATTATTATCTGGAGCCAGGACTTAAATCTTACGTATACAATTGTGGAAGAGACTATTGTGTTCCGAACCGTTACGGAAGACCAGGCCATTTACCATGTGGCAGAGTACAATGAATACTTTCCTGAAATCATCCAGAAACTTTCCGAGGATGCCAGAAACCTGAAAAAAGAAATGCTTTTTGCAGATCTTTCTGCCGAGATGAAGGAAGCCCTGGAAGAAAGCTATCCCGAAATTTTCCAGCTGGAGTACGACAGAGATGGAAGCGACTATGTATATGAGACAGCGGATTTGTGCAATTTAAGCGGAAAGCGCTACCACAAAAAGAAGAATCATGTGAATCGTTTTAAAAAACTCCATGATTTCACATATGAGACGATCACCCCGGAAAATAAACAGGAGTGTCTTGATATGGCTGCAAAATGGAGAGAGAGCCGGGAGATGAATCCGTCCCTTGAAGCTGAGAAGAAGGCAATTGAACTGGCATTCCAATATTATGAAGAGCTGGGATTTCAGGGAGGGCTTATCCGGGTGGACGGCCAGGTGATGGCGTTTACCTTGGGAGAGCAGGTTACTGAGGACACCTTTGTGACCCACTTTGAAAAGGCTCTCGATACAATTCCTGAGCTGTACGCTGTAATAAATCAGCAGTTTGCCCAGAACCAGCTTCAGTGTTACCGGTATGTGAACAGGGAAGAAGATTTAGGGCTGGAAGGACTGAGAAAAGCCAAAACTTCATACCATCCTGCATTTATGGTAGACAAATATAAGGCGTCCCTTAAGTCCTGCTATGGTAAGAATTCTGTCTGTCTCTGGTATTGCAGCAATCTTTGCTGGACAGCCTGAACATACACTAAAAATAAGAACAGTGTGATGCCGCCAATCTTTAATACGATTGGAAAACAGTAATACGGCATTAGTCTATTGCTTTAATCTGACAAAATATTTCTTGCAAAACAAAAATGAATCCTGTATACTGTTTTCTATATAATGATATTCGGAATGCAGGAAGTACAAGGGTGTACAGCGACTATGCCGCAGTACACCTTTTTCTGTCCGGCTGATAGTCTGTATATTTCAGAAATCCTATACATATAATGGCAGGAAGCCGGTTCGGAGTATCGTTTCATAACGAGGCGGAGGAGGTAAACTATGTTAGATTCATTGACCAAGATCATTGGTGACATTGATGCTTTTGTGTGGAGCTGGTGGATGATCATCCTGCTTTTGGGAACCCATATTTTCATGACCATTCGTACCGGCTTTATACAGCGGAAAATAGGTACAGGTATCAGACTGTCAGTAACTAAGGACCCGGATGCGGAAGGTGAGGTAAGCCAGTTCGGAGCACTGACTACAGCCCTTGCGTCCACCATCGGTACCGGGAATATCATCGGTGTGGGCACAGCGGTTGCACTTGGCGGCCCCGGAGCTGTATTGTGGTGCTGGCTTACAGGTGTTTTCGGAATTGCCACTAAGTACAGTGAATCTCTGATCGCAGTGAAATACCGTGTAAAAACAAAAGACGGCCGTATGCAGGGCGGTGCCATGTATGCTCTGGAGCGGGGACTGAATATGAAATGGCTTGCTGTCATATTTGCTTTTTTCGGGGGATTTGCTTCTTTCGGAATCGGCTGTGCAACCCAGGTAAATGCCATTGCCACAGTCTGTAAGGAAAATCTGGGCATTCCTAATGCCCTGGTGGGTATTGTGGTGGCAGCCCTGACGGCTCTTGTTATTTTCGGCGGGATCAAAGCCATAGCCAATGTATGTGAGAAGCTGGTTCCTTTTATGGCTGTTTTTTATGTGATCGGATGTATTATTATCCTTGGTATTAACTTTGATTTCATCCTGCCTGCATTGAAGACGATCTGCAGCCTTGCTTTTACACCGGGAGCGGCAGCGGGCGGACTGGTAGGCAGAGGAATTATGATGGCCATGCAGTATGGTATTGCAAGGGGCCTGTTCTCAAATGAATCAGGTATGGGTTCTGCTCCTATAGCGGCAGCTGCAGCCCAGACAAGAAATCCCGTGCGCCAGGCATTGGTTTCCTGCACAGGTACTTTTTGGGACACTGTGGTGGTGTGTGCCATGACTGGTCTTGTACTTGTGACAAGTATTATGAAGAACCCGTCCATTGATATGGGCAATATCACTGACGGAGGGATACTTACAACACTGGCATTTTCCCAGATACCGGTATTAGGTCCGCTGATCCTTGTGGTGGGGATTATTTCATTTGCGTATTCGACTGTTCTTGGATGGGCATACTACGGCGAGCGCTGTGTGGAATACTTTGCGGGAAGGAAGGGGCTTATCCCCTACCGTATTCTGTATATCCTTGTTGCGGCAATTGCGCCTGTGGTATCTCTCAATCTGGTCTGGACCATCGCTGATATCCTAAATGCACTAATGGCCATACCAAACCTGGTGGCAGTTCTGCTTCTGTCCAATGTCATCGTACGTGAGACGAAGAAATATATCAATAATCTGGATATGAAAGACGATACAAAAGTACAGATTATGGATAAATAGCTTCCGTCTGTCCGGCGGGATCACCAGCGAAAGCAGCAGTTCTCTCGGGAGCTGCTGCTTTCACTGTTGCCAGGGGCGCCCCTCGGGCCGTGGGTAGTAACGCTTTCTTTTGACAAACAAGTATTGAGAAGGTATAGTAGAGCATACAGGAGGAGTAAAACGTATGTGGAACAGAAAAGAACTAAAGACCAAGGCAAAGAAGATGATGAGCCGTCATTATCTCCAGCTGATAGCTGTGTGCTTTATACTTGCCTTTGTGGCCGGAGAATATGGAGATTCTCTGTGGACCGTACGCTATTATGATAACTCAAAAGAAGTGGAGGCTGTGGAGAATAACAGTCTGATCCCCACTTATGACACACGTGTGATCGAGGAACTTGCCGGACAGATCAAGGAGAAGAAAGAAGATACAGCTCCGGAATCCGGGGAGGATGTTCAGGAGTCCTTGTATTTTACCAACCCCAGCGGAAGAAAGGTAGTGGTGCCTAATTCAAGGGGCGTTTTCGCGAAAATCTACCATAACACCAATACAGATGGTTCTCTTTTTTTAGGTGTGGTACATACTTTGCTGCCATTGATGGAAAAAAGTGAGTTTCTCCAGATACTCACAGCCTTGTCAGGAATTGCGGTGACATTCTGCTGGTGGTTTTTTGTACAGAATCTTCTTCTGGTGGGAGAGAAGAGATTTTTTTTGGAGAAAATCAATTATACTGAGATATCCTACCGTACATTATATTTGCCTGTACGAGTGGGGAAAATAATGAATACGGCAGCTGGGATGGCGTTGAAAAGTTTATATCAGTTTTTATGGAATTTGACCATTGCAGGCGGGTTTATCAAGCATTATTCTTATTTGATGGTGCCTTATATTCTGGCGGAGAATCCGGGGGTGAAGCCCGGGACAGCGATCCGCATGTCAAAGGAAATGATGAAGGGAGAGAAGTGGAAAACATTCATTCTGGATCTTACCTTTGCGGGATGGTATATTTTAGGTATTTTAACCTTTGGACTTATTAGCATTTTCTTTTTGAATCCTTATATGACATCAGCCCATGCACTTCTTTACCGTGAATTGAGAGCTAAGGCAGTGAGAGAGAAGCTTTACGGGTATGAGAATTTTAATGATGAGTGGCTGTTTGAGATCCCGGAGGAGATGAAGAGAGTGCCGGATGGGGAATATTCATATCCCATCGGATATTTTCCCATTCCGGAGCATCAGCACCGTGTGTGGCTGCGCAATGACTATATGCGCTGCTATTCCCTGAAATCATTGATTCTGCTTTTCTTCACTTTTTCCTTCATAGGATGGGTTTGGGAGGTTGCACTGCATCTTGTGGAGGATGGAACCTTTGTAAACAGGGGTGTTATGTATGGGCCGTGGCTGCCTATTTACGGTTCCGGAGGTGTGCTTATTTTAGTTCTTCTCCAGAAGGCCAGAAGGAGGCCGATCCTTACATTTCTTCTGACAGTGGTAGTCTGCGGTATTGTGGAGTATGGTACAAGCTGGTACCTGGAAGTAACCAAAGGAACCAAGTGGTGGGATTATTCAGGGTATTTCCTGAACCTAGACGGAAGAATCTGCGCAGAAGGTCTGCTGGTATTCGGGCTTGGAGGCTGTGCTTTTATTTATGTACTTGCCCCTTTCTTTGATGAGCTGTACAAGAAAATACCTGCTCACAGGCAGCTTCTTCTTTGTATGATGCTGATCGCAGCTTTTGCGGCTGATTCTTCATATGCCCATCTGCATCCAAATACAGGAAAAGGGATCACCGACTATGCCAGCGAGCTGCCTGTTCAGGAGCCGGACGGGCTGATGTCAGCGGGGCGGCAGTTTCATGTGCTGTCTGGGGGCAGAAGGATGGGCTGACTAAAATGCGCAAATGGGAATACGTGATCAATATAAAGGAACAGGGGAAATCACTGGAGCAGGTGCTGAAGGCGGCGGGGTTTTCGAAAAAGGAGATCAGCAGACAGAAATTTATACCCGGAGGTATTCTGCTGGACGGAAAGCCGTGCAGGACAACAGCCATTGTAAAGGCCGGACAGAAAGCTGAGATAACCCTCCGGGAAAAGGGCGCAGCAATCATACCGCCTGCCGGGAATCTGCCTGGATTGTCTGTTTGTTATGAAGATCAGGACTTGCTGATTGCAGATAAGCCGCCGGGCTTGTCCTGCCATCCGGGTAAAGGTCATTACCGGGATAATCTGGGAGCCCAGGTTACTGCATGGTGCCGGGATAAGGGAGAAGATTTCCCTATAAGGCAGATAGGAAGACTGGATAAAGACACATCGGGATTAGTCGTTTTTGCAAAGAATCAGATTGCTGCGGCCAGACTTTGGAAGCAGAGGGAAGAGGGAAGCTTTAAGAAAATTTATCAGGCTCTTGTACGCGGAAGATTACAGCCGGCTGAAGGGGTGATAGATTTGCCTTTACGCAGAATGCCCGGTGAAAAGAATAAAATGTGTACAGCACCTGACGGGAAGAGGGCTGTTACCTGTTACCGTGTGCAAAAAGAAGAAATATGGGAAGGCACGGAAGTATCCTTTGTGGAATGCCGGCTTGAAACTGGCAGAACTCACCAGATCAGAGTGCATATGGCTGCTCTGGGGCATCCTCTTGTGGGAGACTGTATCTATGGTGCCGGGGAGAGGGGAGAACGTCTTTGCCTTCATGCCGCAAGGCTTACACTGGTGCAGCCCTTTACTGAGAAAATTATAAATATTGATATATCTAAAAAGGGGATTCCGTTTTAAATGTGGAATCCCCTTTCAGTATGTGAGGACAAGTGTCTATTTGCCAAAAAAGAATTTATCGATCACATGGGCAATGCCGTCGTCATCATTGGAGAGTGTGATATAATCTGCCACATCCTTGATGGGCGGTTTGGCATTGGCCATAGCAACTCCCAGTCCGGCGTATTGAAGCATGGTCAAGTCATTGTAACTGTCCCCGCAGCACACCATTTCCTCCCGCTTCAATCCCAGAATCTTAAGAAGCTTGGAGAGACAGTATGCTTTATCTACATTCTTGGGCATGATCTCAAGATAGAAGGGCTCTGAACGGAACACAGTTGCCTCATGCTGATATTTCTCTGCGATGATAGGCTCAATGCGTTCGATATCGTCCGGATTGCCGGTGAGCAGGCATTTATTCACCGGGAAATTTACTCTTTCCGGGAAATCACCGTCACAGGTGTGTATGGGTATACTGCAGATATGGGATTCCAGTTCAATGTAGGAATCCACGTGCCGGCCGCACAGAATAGCGGAGTCATTTGACTCATAGGTGATAATGCCCACATCGTAGCGGCAGGCATCCTTATAAAGACTGCGGGGAAGGGAAGAAGGCAGAAGCTTGCTGTAAACACACTCCTTTGTCTTCCAGTTTGTTATTTTTGCTCCATTGTAGGAGAGGGTGTAACTGCCGAAATCCTGGAATGAAAACTCATCTGCAATGGGAGCAACTCCCGGAGTAGGCCTCCCGGAGGCGATTGCCACAGGAACCCCCTTTTCCTGAAGCCGGATCACTGCTTCTTTTGTGAGGGGAGTGACTTCTTTGTTAGAATTTGTTGCAGTTCCGTCAATATCCAATACTAATAATTTATAGTCCATATTGTACTTCTTCCTTTTCATAAAGTAGGGTTCCGGGATAATATACGTTTCATGATCCTGTAAGGCACACTCTGCTGCATATGGGAGCCTGAGTACATTTTGTCATAGCAGAATTTTCCTGTCAATATCATATTTGAAAATAATAGGTATTCATGGCCGTGTAGCTTTCTGAACAGTATCCGCACCCATATAGTGATTATTTTTAAATAGAAATTCATCCTTACTTGTAAACAAACGCATGTTCTTGTATAATGAAGAGAGCGAATGATTTACAGGATACAGAGGTGAGATTATGCAGGAGCGTGTGATATTTCATATAGATGTAAATTCAGCCTTTTTGTCATGGGAATCTGTGTACCGTCTGAACGTACTTCATGAGGACCTTGATCTGCGGACGATTCCGGCTGCCATAGGCGGTGATGAGAAGAAGCGCAGGGGAATCATCCTTGCCAAATCCATTGCCGCCAAGGAATTTGGTGTGCGCACAGGTGAGAGTATTATGGAGGCCCGTAAGAAATGCCCGAAGCTTTATCTGGCGCCGGCTAATTATGAACTGTACAAGAAAAATTCCAAAGCATTTATGGATATTTTAAGAGAGTATTCCCCGGATGTGGAGCCTTATTCCATTGATGAAGCATTTATGGATATGACAGGGATGCAGACTTTGCTGGGAGAACCTGTGGAGGCAGCCGTCACTATTAAGGACCGGATACGCAGTGAACTGGGATTTACTGTGAATGTGGGGATTTCACGGAATAAATATCTGGCAAAGATGGCGTCTGACTTTGAGAAGCCGGACAAGGTACACACTCTTTTTCCGGAGGAGATCCGGGATAAGATGTGGCCCCTTCCTGTTGGCGAACTGCTTTTCGTGGGCCGATCTACAGTGAAAAAACTGGAAGCTATGGGTATCCGTACCATCGGCGAATTGGCCCGTACAGATTTGGGCATACTTAGGTCAGTATTAAAAAAGCAGGGGGAGAGCATCTGGAATTTTGCCAACGGAATTGATTTTTCTCTTGTTCAGACAGAGCCGGAAATGAATAAAGGTTACGGCAACAGCACAACCATAAGCTTTGACGTCACGGATACAGAGGCTGCGAAAACAGTGCTTCTGGCTTTGGCGGAGTCAGTAGGTGCAAGACTTCGCAGGGATGAAGTGAAAATTCAGGTGGTCAGCGTTTCTATCAAGGATAACCAGCTGAAGAAAATGTCACACCAAAAAGTGCTTGATTCTGCCACCAATATTACAAACGAAATATATCAGGCAGCCTGTGAACTGTTCCATGAGCTTTGGGACGGGCGGCCGATCCGCCTTTTGGGGATACAGACAAGCCATACTAAGGACGAGGAGGCAAGGCAGCTCACCTTATTTGATAACGGAGAATATGAAAAATGGGAGCATATGGACCAGGCAGTGGATGAAATCCGCAGAAAGTTCGGGAGTAATGCAGTGAGGAGAGCCTCTTTTCTGAAGGAGGATTCCATAAATAAAGGTTTCAGCATCAGGCACAGAGGTGATTAGCCCCGGCCCCATAAGGATCAGGGGCAGCAGATGCAGGGAAAGGAGAAATATATGGACATTTATTACGGCGGTACAGTTCTTACTATGGAGGAAGAAACAGACAGGGAAGGCAAGGTCAATGCAGTCTGTGTGGAAAAAGGAAGGATCATATTTGTGGGGGAAGAACAGGAAGCAAGACAGCGTTTTCCTCAGGCTGAGTTTCATAACCTTCGGGGCGGAGTGATGATGCCGGCTTTTATTGATGCACACAGTCATCTTTCCTCAGCAGCTTCAGAGTCTCTTCAGATAGCTCTTGAGAATGTAAGAAATATGAAACAGCTTCGGGAAGTATTGCTGGAATATGTGGACCGAAATCAGATAAAGCCCGGTGTGTGGATCCGGGCCAAGGGATTTGACCATAACCAGATGGAAGAGAAAGCATTTCCGGATCTGGAATTTCTGGATAAGCTTCTGCCGGATAATCCTTTTCTTCTCCAGCATAAGTCCGGTCATATGGGAGTATTGAATTCCATAGCTCTTGAGAAGCTTGGGATCACAGCGGACACTCCTTCTCCAAAAGGCGGACTTATAGGAAAGAGGGATGGCCGGCTTACGGGTTATATGGAGGAGAATGCGTTTATAGAGTGCCTGAAGAAAATCGGCGGCCCTGAGTTAAACCAGTTTATGGATGCCATTGAGGAGATGCAGGATAAGTATGCATCGTACGGTATCACCACTGTCCAGGAGGGGATGATGGCTTCTCAGATGATACCTCTCTACCGGGAGCTGATGCACCGCCGTTACCTCAAGCTGGATGTGGTGGGGTATGGGGATGTGAACAGTGCGGAGGAATTTAGGGAAGCTTTTGAAAGCTCCATAGGAAAGTATGACAGAAACTTTAAACTGGGAGGTTACAAGATATTTCTGGACGGGTCCCCTCAGGGGCGGACTGCCTGGATGCTGGAGCCATACGAAGGGGAAGAAGAATATTGCGGTTATGGAACTCTTACGGACAGCCAGGTATTGGCGGCAGTCAAGAAGGCAGCGGACACAAATATGCAGCTTTTGGCTCACTGCAACGGTGATGCTGCCGCTGACCAATATATCAGAATGGCTGAGAAAGCTGCAGCAGAAGGATACGATATTGAATCTATGCGTTTGGTCATGATACATGCCCAGCTCCTGCGCCGGGAGCAAATGAAGGAGGTAAAGGATTTAGGCATGATTCCCTCTTTCTTCGTGGCCCATGTCTATCATTGGGGGGATGTCCACAGGGAAAATTTCGGGGAGAAGCGTGCCTCAGAAATCAGTCCGGCAGGTACAGCCCTGAAGTATGAAATTCCATTTACCTTCCATCAGGATAACCCTGTCATAGAGCCGGATATGCTGGAAACTGTATGGTGTGCAGTAAACAGGACAACCAGGGAAGGCAGGATACTTGGGCAGGAAGAATGTATTCCTGTTTACGAAGCCCTGAAAGCTGTTACCATAAATGCAGCACACCAATATTTTGAAGAAAATGAAAAAGGTTCTGTCCGGGAAGGAAAGTGGGCTGACCTGGTGGTTCTGGACAAGAATCCTTTAAAGGTGCCCAAGGAGGAAATCAAAAATATACGGGTTATGGCCACCTACCGCCACGGAGTGCCTGTCTACCGCAGATAAAGCCCATTCCATTTTCTAACAAACCCTCTTGACGAATCTGTGAAATTGGAGTAAAATTACTTTAGTTCATTAACAGAATGAAAGTTTAAAGCGTAAATTCTGAGAAGGGAAAAAGTAGAAAGAGGCACCCACCTCCAGAGAGCTGCCATTGGTGGAAGGCAGCGGTGGTCCTGTTTTGAAAATCATCCCCGAGAAGGGAAGCCGAACGAGCAGTTCCAGTAGGTTTCCACGGCTGTTCCCCGTTACCGGAACCGCGTATGCCGGTACGTTGCAGGATCGTACTTGTTTCAAAAGGGAAACAGGGTGGTTGCGGATTATTGTCCGTCCCTAGTTTGGGGCGGATTTTTTTGTGCATGTAATCCTTGATCCGATCCTGAAGCCGGAAGTAACCAAGAGGAGGAGATAGAATGAAAACTTACAAAAAAATCATGAACGCAGTGGCATCAGTGGAGAAAGTTCTTCTGATCGTGTCTTTGCTTCTGATTCTGGTACTCACTGTGGGAAACGTGTTTTCCCGTAAGGTCATCCACCGTTCCTGGTCCTTTACAGAGGAGCTTGTGGTGGCGGTCTTTGTTTTGATCACTTTGCTGGCAGCAGCTCTTTCCTGCAGGGAGGGAGAACTGGTCAGTCTGACACTGTTCACAGACCGGCTTCCGGATAAGCTGCGCAAGCCGTCCGTCATTCTCATTACTGTGCTCAGTATTATTTTTACAGTAATTTTGTTTAAGTATGGTATGGATAAGGTTATCACCCAGCTTGCCAATGGTAAGCGTACCTTTGTGCTGAATTGGCCGGAATGGATTTTCTGGTCCTTTGTTCCCATCGGTGCAGGTTGCATGATTCTTCATTTTATAGAATACTGCATTGATTTCTGTACAAAAGATAAGAAAAAGGAGGATAAATAAATGATAAGTGCAATTCTTTTTATTTCATTTTTTATTTTCCTGGTTCTGGGTGTTCCTATTGGTATTTGTCTCGGACTTTCATCAGTCTGCGCTATTATCTATTCAGGTACTTCCCTTACAATTGTGGCAACGAACATGTACTCGGGCATCAGTAAATTCCTTCTGCTGGCCATTCCGTTTTTCGTTTTGTCGGGAAATATTATGGCCAGGGCCGGAATTTCCAAACGGCTGATCAAATTCGTTGATACCTGTGTGGGGCACAGAAGAGGGGGGATCGCCATAGTCTGTGTTATCGTAGCCTGCTTCTTCGGGGCCATTTCCGGCTCCGGCCCGGCTACGGTTGCGGCCCTTGGGGCAGTTCTGGTTCCCGCTATGGTGGAGAGAGGGGGATTTTCCCCGTCCTTCTCAACAGCGCTGATGGCTACGGCAAGCTCTATAGCCATTGTCATACCCCCAAGTATCGCTTTTGTAGTTTACGCCTCCATCACAGGTGTTTCTATTGCAGATATGTTTATGGCAGGTATCGTTCCCGGTATACTTATGGGAGTGGCTCTTGTTATAGTAGTTATGGTGGAAGCAAGAAAGAAGAATATCCAGCCTACCCAGCAGAAGGCTACTGGAAAAGAACGCTGGGTTGCTTTTAAGGATGCTTTCTGGGGATTTTTAATGCCGGTTATCATTCTTGGGGGGATTTACGGAGGTATTTTCACGCCTACAGAGGCTGCAGCAGTGTCTGTTGTGTATGGACTGTTTGTGGGAATGGTCATTTACCGGGAGGTTTCCTTTAGAGATTTAATGGATATCCTGGTAGACTCCGCGAAAACAACAGGCGGCATTATGCTCATCGTTGCCAGCGCCTCCCTGTTTTCTTTTGTATGTACCAAGTTTGGAATTGCGGGGGCGGCATCTGGGCTTCTGGGAGGGATCGCCAGCAATCAGATCATTTTCCTGTTGATCGTGAATGTTATCTTTCTTATCGCAGGCTGCTTTATTGATGCAAACTCTGCAATGTACATATTTATTCCTATCATGCTTCCGGTGTGCAAAGCATTGGGATATGATGTGGTAGCTTTCGGTGTTATGGCTACCGTGAACCTTGCCATCGGCCAGGTGACACCGCCAGTTGGGGTGAATCTCTTCGTGGCGATCGGAATCAAGATTAAAAAGGGACTTGAAGTTACCCTTCAGCAGATTTCCAAAGCAGTGGTGCCTATGATCGCTGTCAGTGTGGCAGTTCTTCTTATTGTCACATATGTGCCTGCTGTTTCCGTGGGACTTCCGAAAGTTCTGGCAAAAGACGGCGCTTATACGGGGGATCAGCAGACAACAGTGCAGAGCGATTCACCGGAAGGCGGGGAACAAAATTCTTTTGACCAGATCGCAGATTACAGTGATCTGGACTGGCCGGAAATGACCTGGAATTTTGCATGCTCCACTACAGAGACAAGTACCTGGGCTAAGGCAGGGGAAAAATTCGGCCAGCTTATGGAGCAGGCCACGGGAGGTAAGGTAAAGGTTAATGTTTATGCAGCCGACCAGCTTACCAACGGAAACCAGTCAGAAGGTATCCAGGCTTTGATGAATGGGGATCCCGTACAGATTTCCATGCATTCGAACCTGATTTATTCAGCTTTTGATCCCAGATTTAATGTGGTATCCCTTCCCTTCCTTTTTGATTCGGTGGAAGATGCTGATGCCAAGTTCGACGGTGCTGCCGGGGATAAGATGAAGGAAATTTTGGAGGAATACGGACTTCACTGTATGGGTATTGCAGAGAATGGCTTCCGCCAGCTTACCAACAGTGTCCACGAAGTGAAATCTTCGGATGATATGAAAAACCTGAAAATCCGTGTGGCAGGTTCGAACCTTCTCATGGAATGTTATAAGAGATGGGGCGCGGATGCCACCAGCATGAACTGGTCAGAGACTTATACTGCATTACAGCAGAATACAGTGGAAGGCCAGGAGAACCCCCTTCCCGCTATCGATGCTGCCAGTGTACAGGAGGTACAGCCCTACTGCTCACTCTGGGATGCCATTTATGACTGTCTGTTCTTCTGTGTAAACCAGGAGATTTATGAGGGACTCACGGAAGAACAGCAGGCTGTTGTAGATGAAGCGGGACAAAAGGCAGTGGAATATGAGCGATACATCAACCGCTCCGGTGATTCAGAAATAATGAGCCGCTGGGAAGAAAAGAACGGTGTTCTCTTTACAAAAAAAGAAGATATGGATATGGAATCTTTCCGCGCTGATGTGGACGGTGTTGAAGACTGGTTTATCCAAGAACTGGAAAGCCAGGGTTACCAGGATGCAGAAGAACTTGTTGAGACTTTTGTTTCCGATGCTGCCGGTAACTATGATGTGGCAGATCACAGTGATCTGGACTGGCCGGAAATGACCTGGAATTTTACCTGTTCCACAACAGAGACGAGTACCTGGGCCGAGGGCGGGCGTAAGTTCGGAGAATTGATGGAAAAGGCCTCAGGAGGTAAGGTGAAGGTTAATGTTTATGCAGCCGACCAGCTTACCAACGGAAACCAGTCAGAGGGAATCCAGGCTCTCATGAATGGTGATCCGGTACAGATTTCCATGCATTCCAATCTGATTTATTCGGCTTTTGATCCCAGATTTAATGTGGTATCTCTTCCGTTTTTGTTTGATTCTGTAGAAGACGCAGACGCCAAGCTTGACGGCGAGGGAGGAGAGAAGCTGAAAGAGGTGCTGGAGGAATACGGCCTGCACTGTATGGGAATAGCAGAGAACGGTTTCCGTCAGCTTACCAACAGTGTCCATGAAGTAAAAACAGTGGATGATATGAAAAACCTGAAAATCCGTGTGGCAGGTTCGAACCTGCTCATGGAATGCTACAAACGGTGGGGCGCGGACGCCACCAGCATGAACTGGTCAGAGACTTATACTGCATTACAGCAGAATACAGTGGAAGGCCAGGAGAATCCCCTTCCGGCCATTGACGCTGCAAGCGTACAGGAGGTACAGCCGTACTGCTCTCTGTGGAATACGATTTATGACTGTCTGTTCTTCTGTATTAACCAGGAGATTTATGACAGTCTCACACCTGAACAGCAGGCTGTTGTGGATGAAGCGGGCCAAAAGGCAGTGGAATATGAGCGTTATATCAACCGCTCCGGTGATGAAGAGATCATGAGCCGGTGGCAGGATAAAAACGGAGTTGCCTTTACAGAGAATGACGAGATGGATATCGATTCCTTCAGGGAAGCTGTAGAGGGCATTGACAGCTGGTTTACAGAGGAGCTGGAAAAGCAGGATTACACAGACGGTGCTGAATTAGTGGAAGCGTTCCGTTAATCTATAAAGGGATATGTGTGGGAAACACACATTAGTGATCATAAAAGTTGATTGCCCGGCGTTTACGGCTCTCACAGCTGCCGTCCGGGACTTTCACAGTATATAAGGAGCCATGGCAAACTGCAGAACTGCAGTTGCCATGACTCCTTATTTATATACTAGGAAAGTACTCCATTTTGTTCTTACCAGAAGGTTATGACTCTTCGGAAACTTATAAAAATCCGGTTATACGCAGAGCACACCACACAAGAAGCAGGGCCATTATAATATTCATCAGCTTATAGTGGTCATTGTAAAAATGTTTCAGCACATTTCCCGCAAAGGCCCAGATAAGATTTCCTATTGCACCAATTATCATCAGATAAAAGGCCAGAAGAATCAATACGGGTATCCTTTGTTCGTGAGGCAAGATGAAGGAAGAGAACATAGTCAGCCCATAGATGATTATTTTTACATTCAGGAGCTGGAGGATAAGTCCCATCAGGTAGGAAGGCTCTTTGTCCGCACTGTTCTCTGACGGAGGGCTGCGGTGGTAAGTCTGCCAGGCCAGGTATAAAATATAGGCTGCACCGATATACTTCATAATAGGCTGGATTCCCGGAATCACTGTACCTAAAGCGCTGCAGAAAATGCCGCTCAGGAACATGAGGCTCAAGGAGCCGGTCCAGATACCAAGCATCAGGCGGAGGTTTTTCTTTACGCCGTATTTGCTGGCTGTTGACAGCAGAAGAATGTTGTTGGGCCCCGGCGACCAGACCGTGATACAGGCTGAAATAGTCATGTCAATAAAAACAGATAAAGGCATGGAAGAAACTTCCTTTCTATGTATAAATTTCAGCTTACGTGACTGAATATCCATAATTATATCATAAAAAAACCATGGAAAAAATCAGGAATTGAAGAAAAATGGTCGAAATAACTGGAGTTTTATGCTATAATATTTTCATTATATAATAATATATCACGAGAAGACAGAAAATGAGGTGAAGTCATATGTTGAAGAATTGGAATCCGGCAGACATTCCGGACAAAGATGAGTTAAAGGAGCGGCTGGATACGGCCCGCAGTAAACTGTATGAGCTGCAGATGAGAATAAAAGAGCATAAGCTTCCGGTGCTGGTGCTTTTTGAAGGGTGGGGAGCTTCCGGTAAGGGAAGTACCATAGGGAAAATAATCAAAAATATCGATCCCAGGTTTTTTAAGGTTGCAACTATGTCTGCGCCCACGGCGGATGAACTTCGCAGGCCGTTTTTGTACCGGTATTTTAAAGAAATACCGGAATCAGGGAAATTTACCTTCCTGGATTCCGGCTGGATGGAGCAGACGTGCAAGGACTGTCTGGCTGGAGAATTAAGGGGAGAGGATTACACTAAGAGAATTGACAGTATCAAAAGATTTGAGCGTCAGCTCACTGATAATGGGTATCTGGTGCTTAAGTTTTTCATGCAGCTGGACAGGGAGGAGCAGACACGGCGCATGGAGCGGCTGCTGTCGGATAAGGATACCCGGTGGCGCGTAGCCGGATTTGATAAATGGCAGAATGAGCATTATAAAAAATGCAGGAAGGTTTTTGACAAATATCTTGCAGATACCAATACATCCACTGCCCCCTGGTACTTGGTAGATGCCGTTGATAAAAAATGGGCAGAGCTGCAGGTTCTGGAGACAATGGTGAGCAATATTGAAGTGGCTATGCAGAACAGCGCCCATTCTGTTCCCATACTCCAGAATGTATTTCCTCTCGTGAAAATGCCCAAGCTTGCTGACATAGAGCTTGAAGGCAAGGAGATTGAGGAGGACGAGTATAAGGCAGAGCTGAAGCACCTTCAGAAAAAATTAGGTGAACTTCATAACAGGGTGTACCGTAAGCGCGTACCTGTGATCATTACTTACGAAGGCTGGGATGCTGCAGGCAAGGGCGGCAACATAAAGCGTATTACAGAGGCACTTGACCCCAGAGGTTTTGAGGTGCATCCCATTGCCAGCCCTGAACCCCATGAAAAAGCACGCCATTATCTGTGGCGCTTCTGGACAAGACTTCCCAAGGACGGACACATTGCTATTTTTGACAGAACCTGGTACGGGCGTGTTATGGTGGAACGTCTTGAGGTCTTCTGCAGCGAAAATGACTGGAAACGGGCATACAATGAGATGAATGAATTTGAGAAGGAGCTTTCTGACTGGGGTGCTGTCATAATCAAATTCTGGGTCCAGATTGATAAGGACACACAGCTTGCACGGTTTACTGAGCGCCAGAAGAATCCTGAGAAGCAGTGGAAAATCACAGATGAGGACTGGCGGAACCGGGAGAAATGGGATGATTATGAGGTTGCTGTCAATGAAATGCTTCAAAAGACAAGCACTGCCTATGCCCCGTGGCATATTCTGGAATCTGTAGATAAGAAGTACGCACGCATAAAAGCTCTGAAGACTGTGATCGATGAGCTGGAGAAGGTATTGGATTAGAGATAATATGAAATGCCGCCTATAGTAAAAAGAGGAGTCTGCTGTACCACTGAGATTATTTACGTGCAGCAGACTCCTCTTTTTTGGGCATTGAAAGCTCTATGTCAACGGCACAGAGGTTTTGGATAGCCGTAGGAGTGGAACAGGTGCTTCATACTTTCTTCGTTTTTCTTCAATGCCTCCTCAATGGAGATACCATCTTCCAAAATCTGGTGCAGCACATTACAAAGAATGGCTTCGATTTTATTTTGGGGAATGATCAGAGTATTATTTTTGTATGGTCCGGTCCTTTTGTGCGTATAGGAAAAGCTGCGTTCTGTAATGCCAAGCCAGGGATAAAGCTTTAATAATTCCTGACTGTGATAAGGAGCTATTACAGGAGACTGGCCGTCCAGTATCGTCATGTAATAACTTGTGTCATGCTGGGTCAGCCAGTCAAAGTAAGCAAATGCAGCGGCAGTATTCTTCGAAAAAGGATTCAGGCCCATATTCCAGCCGATGCTGGCAGGACATTTGCCAGGAAGTATTTCATACCCGATACGTCCGATAGTATTGTTGTGGATGCCGTTTGTAATCTGGGCGGCATATTCTGTATAGGTAATAAGCATGGCAGTTTTTCCAGAGGAAAAATCGGCTACTGTGTCGGCAATAGAGGTGCAAAAGGGATTTCTTTCTGTATACTGTAAGGTTTGCAGAATACTTTCCATGGCCCGTACATTTTCAGGAGAATAAAGCTGGGGGCGGTTATAAGCATCCCAGAGCATACCGCCATAAGCCCACAGTCGGATCAGGATTTCCGGTGCCAGCTCTTCATCGGTGATTCCTGCAAAGGAGGTTCCATATTCCGTCGGTGAATCAGGGTTAAAACTGCGGGTAAAGAAACGGGCAGTTCCGTTAAATTCGGTCCACGTTTTAGGCGGGCGGAGGGAAATCTGATAACGGTTTTGAAAGGCCTTGACTATCTGGCGGTTTTCAAATAAATCTTTTCTGTAGAACATGATCTGTGAACCGCCGATAATAGGGATACCATAATATTGGCCTTCACATTTACAATTATCCATATTTTCCTTAAATATTGTTTTTTTATGAAAAGAAGGACTGTTTATGAAGTCCGAGATATCTGATACAAAGGTGTTCTGGACCATAAAATTCAGCCAGGGAACATCGTACATATGTATATCATAAGCCGCATCTGTGTCAATGGTATGGGAAATACGGTCCAGCATTTGGTTTTGAGGATAGAAATCAAATTCCAAAGCTATTCCGGTTTTACGTGTGAAGTAATCAGACAGCAGAAATATAGAGCGTGAAGTGGCTAGGTCCACCATTAAAACCTTCAGCTTATTTGTGTGAACAGTAGGGCCGGGAACAATCAGACTGTCACGTCCCGGCAGGGGAAGCTCTCCATATATCACGGGATCTTCCATACTGATGATCTTCGGCTCAAACAAAGCAGGAGATTTTATATTCTGCAGTAATAATTCCGAAGCGGACTGGCCAAGGCGGAAGGCAGTACGCTCTGTATGGATAACACCTGGGATGCGAGAGGCTTTATTCCAGGATTCTTCGCTGTAAGTAATAATCCGTACAGAATCGGGAATCGTCAGGCCATAAGTATTAAAAGCCTCTATAGCACCAAGCGCCATATTCTCAGAGGTAGTTATGACAGAGTCAGGAGTCTGAGTACAGATTTCTGTGAGAACTGACTTAAAAGCATCCTCTTTAGACATATTGGTGGAGCAGATCAGACTGTCATCAGCTTTGATCCCGCTGTCAAACAATGCATCCTTGTACCCTCTTATACTGTCATTCTCGGAAGAAAAATGAACCGGCCCGCAAATTAAGGCTGGTTTTTTATAGCCTTTTTTGAGCAGCTTTGCAGTCAGATAAAAGGCTGTCTGATAATTATCAAAACCGGTAAAATTAGCAAATAGGTTTTCCGGGGCCCGCTCGATGAAAACAGTAGGAATCTGATAATTCAAAATCCTGCTGCGGAAAAAGTCAGTGTTTTGTGGCTGACAGGTTATGATAATAAGACCGGCGGCGTTCTGACTGATAAAATCTTCAATTTTCTGACATTCTATATCCGGAGAATTATTGGAAAACGCAACACTGACTGTAAAATCTTGATTCTGCAGGTACGCCGAAATTCCCTTAAATATTTCTGAATGATAAAGATTGTCAATATCGGTCAGTACAACCCCAATTAAATTAGAGTGATAGGATTTCAAATTTCTGGCAGACCAGTTTGGAATGTATTTCAGTTTTTCTATGGAATCCATAATGCGCATACGGGTCTCGGCTTTTACCGGCTTACTTCCGCTCAGGCAGCAGGAAACAGTGGCAATGGAGACACCGGCGTCTTTGGCAATGTCTTTTAATGTAGCCATTGAGAGCACTCCCTTTCGGTTATCTTTGTATTGAATGTATCACATAGAGTTGTACAAGTCAATGAATCTAAACGTTTAGAATTATATTTTTAGATGCATATTGAATTATGATTGGATTTTAATATAATGGAACTATCAGAAAAACTCACAGTGAAGGGAGAGAAAAAATGAAAAGATTTGGTCAGGTTATCAAATTGAAGGCCGGTATGGAAGAACGTTATAAATACCTGCATGCCAATCCGTGGCCTGAGGTTAATTCCATGATTCATAAGTGCAATATCCGTAATTACTCTATTTTTCTTAAAGGAGGCTATTTGTTTGCCTACTTTGAATATGTGGGGGAAGATTTTGAGAAGGATATGGAGAGAATGTCGCAGGATCCTGCAACGCAGAGATGGTGGAGGGAGACAGATCCTTGTCAGGAAGCCGTGGAAGATGCGGCAGATGGTGAATGGTGGGCAGATATGCAGGAAGTATACCATCTGGACTAAAATATCTAAACGTTTAGAGAAAAGGAGATGACAAACATGACCTCAAGAGAAAGAGTAATGGCATCTATAGCGCATAAGGAACCGGACTATCTGCCAATGGATTTAGGCAGTAATGTCAGCACAGGGATTTCCGGAATGGCTTACGCAAATTTGAAAAAATATCTGGGGATCACAGAGGGGCATACCCGCATCTATGATGTAGTGCAGCAGGTAGCGCTGCCGGAGAAAAAAATCCTGGACATTGTAGGGGCTGATGTGCTGGATATAGCACAGGCTTATAATACCAGGGACACAGACTGGTATGATGTGGTACTGGCTGACGGAAATACGGGACAGTGGCCAAGCTGGTTTAAGCCTCAGAAAATGGAAGACGGTTCCTATCATGTTTATGATAAGGAAGGTACATTGATAGCAAAGATGCCGAAAAAAGGAATGTGCTTTGACCAGACATATTTTCCTTATAAAGAGGATTATCCGGATAATTATGATGACCTTGACCGGCAGATGGGTAAAATACTCTGGAGTGCTATGGTTCATAGTCCATGGGACCATAAAGGAGATTTTGCAACAGAGGATGCATTTTATGATGACTTAAGAAAAAAGTGCATTGAACTGCGCGGCAGTACAGACCGTGCATTGATGATCACCTGCGGCTGTAATTTGTTTGAGTGGGGAACTTTTCTGAGGAGAATGGAAAATTTTCTTATGGATACTTATGCGGAGCCGGAAAGTGTCATTGAACTTAATGAGCAGCTTATGGAACGCCACCTGCATATGTTGGAGAAGGTATGCGCTGCGGTGGGAGATGTGGTAGATATCCTGCGGTTCGGAGATGATCTTGGAATGGACACAGGAATGTTTATGAGTCTTGAGAAATACAGATCCTTATTCAAGCCGTATCATACAAAACTCAATGAATATGTACATAAACACAGTTCTATGAAAACCTTCCTCCATTCCTGCGGCTCCATCTATCCGGTGGTTCCGGATTTGATCGAAGCAGGATATGATATTCTCAATCCTGTCCAGACATCAGCCAGAGATATGGATCCTGTTAAGTTAAAACAGGAATACGGAAAAGATATCACGTTCTGGGGCGGAGGATGTAATACACGAAGAATCCTTAATATGGGCACAACAAAGGAAGTGTATGATTATACACGGCGTATGATTGATATTTTTTATAGGGACGGCGGTTTTGTGTTTAATACAGAGCACAATATTCTGCCGGATGTACCGCCGGAAAATATCATGTCAATGTACAAGGCAGTGGAAGATGCGAGGAAATGATACAAGAAACAAAAGGGGATAGGACAGCGTGAACAAAATAATAAAAAAAAGTAATGGCATAAAAGGAATTTTAGCAAGGAGTGAAGTAACAGTAATTTTTGCCGTATTGATTTTAACCGTGATTTTCTCCACCTTTTCTTCAAGCTTTTTGACAGCATATAATGTATTTAATTTAGGAAGAACAGCGGCCATATATATTTTTATTGCCATAGGGCAGGCATTTGCCGTTATGGTCGGAGGAATGAATCTCTCTCTTGGATATATCGGCGGCATGACAGTGGTGGCGATCGGATACAGTATACAGGAATTGCATTTTCCAATGGCAGCGGCTATTATTGTAGGCCTTCTTACAGGCTTGCTTGCCGGATTTATAAATGGAGTTATTATCACTGGGCTGAAACTTAATTCTTTTGTGGTGACTCTGGCAACTTCCTTTATCTATACAGGGTTGATCAACGGGGTTTCCAAAGGTTCACCCTACAATGATATACCAGATGGATTTACTTTTATTGGAAGAGAAGGATTCCTGGGTATTCCTCTTCTTGTATGGCTGGCAGTTATAGTATTGGCTATTCTTGGGTATTTCTTTAAATTTACTGTGACAGGGCGGAGAGTTCTGGCTACAGGAGGAAATACTGAAGCCTCTCGGATGTCCGGGGTGGATACGGATAAAATGATCATACTGGCGAATATGTGTTCTGGCCTGTTTGCCGCCATAGCAGGAATTCTATGGATCTCCAAAACAGGCTCAGCGCAGCCGTCAACAGGTGTGGACTGGATGGTTATCTCTTTTGCGGTGGCAGTTATCGGCGGGACAGCATTGAAGGGCGGTGTGTTTAATCCCATAGGCGTCTTCTTTGCCAGTATTCTGATCGTAATGGTTAAAAACGGGCTGGTTATGTTAAATGCAAACGTGTATTTTGAACAGACGTATCTTGGATTAATCCTGCTCCTTGCAGTTTCCCTGGAAAGTATTAAAAACATGTGGAATAGGAAGAAACAAAAGAATCAACTGAAGAAGGAAGCAAATTTATAAGAAAATTTAAAATGGAGGAAAATAAAATGATGAAGAAAAAAGTATTGGCAGTGATGATGTGTGCAGTCATGGTTACAGGTTTAGGGGGAGCTACTGTTTATGCAGAAGAGGCCGGAGATTTAAAGATGGCTTGGTATGCACCTGCACCCCACCCTTATTTTGAAGAGGTGCAGAAGGGTGTGGAGAAATATGTGGAAGATGAAGGGGTGGAGGTGATTATTCAGATTGGACCGGACTGGACACAGGCAAGTGAAAATGAAAAGGTGGAAGCATTGGTTGCCCAGGGTGTAAATGCACTTTCTATTTATCCCTGCGACGCATCAGGGGCCAACGGACTGTATGAAGAAATCAGCGAAAAGGCAGGTGTAAACGTAATTAATTTCGGAACAGACACCACACATCCCACACCGGCATCCTTTGCGGTAGCGACAGATGTTAAACAGGCTGCTTATGATGCTGCCGAGGCTGTCATAAAAATGATGGGAGAAAAAGGTAAAATTTTAAATGTTCTGGAAGTTTTAGAGGATCCCAACACAGCACTCCGTAGGGAAGGCGTTGAAGAAGCAGTCGCAAATTATCCGGATGTTGAAATTATCCAGGAAATTGCAGGAATTAAGACACAGGAGGAGGCTGTGAGTAAAATCGAGAGTGCACTTTCTGCCAATGCCGGAAAAATAGACGGTATCATTTGTACTGGCATGGTTACAAGTGTTGGAATGACACAGACCTTAGATGATTACTATGAAAAACAGGGCACAGACAAGCATATCTACGCAATCGGTATTGACACAGACGAAGGCGTTATGAATGGAATAGAACAAGGAATTATTGATGCTACAATCGCACAGAACCCTATAGGGCACGGTTATATTTCCTGTAAAATCCTTCAGTATCTTTCCGAGGGATATAAAGTGAAAGAGGATCAGTATTTTATTAACGCAGGTAATGTTGTTGTGACAAAGGACAATATGGAAAATTATGAGGCAGATCTGGAAAAGGTGACTGAAGAAATTCTGGAAAGTTTGACCACAGATTATCTGACAAAATAGGACAATAATTACAGGGGGCTGAGGCCGTATGCTGAAATTAGAAAATATCAGTAAAATTTTTCCAGGGGTCAAAGCCTTGGATAATGTATCTTTATCTTTTGAACCAGGAGAGATACATGCACTGATGGGAGAGAATGGTGCCGGCAAATCTACGCTGATAAAAATCATCACCGGGATTTATCAGCCGGATCTGGGAGATATTTACCTTGACGGCCAAAAGGTGGTCATGAAAAATTTCCGGGATGCTGTTTCTCATGATATTAATATGGTAAGTCAGGAAATACAAATCATTCCTGATGCTACAGTGGCGGAGAATATAGTTCTGGACCGTATCCAGCATTTCCGTAAGGGCATAGTCCTTGACTGGAAAAGGATCAACGCAACAGCTGCAGTCTATCTGAAGAAAGTGGGGCTTGATATTTCTCCTGAAGAAAAGATAGAACAGTTGACTGCAGCACAGAAGCAGTTGATTCAAATTGCAAAAGCATTATCCTCAGAGGCGAAATATATTCTTCTTGATGAACCTACGTCATCACTTACTGCCTATGAGAGCAATAATCTCATGAAAATTGTAAGACAGTTAAAAAAGGATGGAGTTGCAGTGATTTTCGTCTCACACAAAATTGAAGAGGTGCTGGAGCTGTGTGATAAGGTCTCTGTCCTGCGGGATGGCAAATATGTAGGCAGCGGAGACTGCAGAAATTTAAGCCGACAGGATATTGTAAAAATGATGATTGGCAGAAAAGAATCAGAAGAGTCGCTTGGTACACTGGACATACGAGAAGAAAAGGCTTTAGAGGCAGTGGATATTACTACTTACGGACAGTTTGACAAGATCAGCTTTTATCTGAAAAAGGGTGAAATACTGGGATTCTACGGATTAGTAGGTTCCGGCCGCACTGAACTTGCTAAAATCCTCATTGGAATAGATAAAATGGATGGGGGAAAAGTGTTGGTAAACGGCCGGGAGGCAAAGATTAAATCTATCCGTGACTGTATTGATCATTATCGTATCGGGTATGTGACAGAGAACAGAAAGGAAGAGGGCTTGATCCTGGACTGGGATGTGGGAAGCAATGTCAGTATTACAGTATGGTCTAAAATACGTAACCGGTTCAATAAAATTTCTCTTTTCAAAGAGAAGAACATTGTAGACAAGATGATAGATAAAATGGAAGTAAAAACTCCTTCAGCAAAAAGCCGCGTCGGTAATCTTTCGGGAGGCAACCAACAAAAAGTAAGTATCGGAAAATGGCTTGCTGCCAACTGCGATATTCTGATCATTGATGAACCTACGGTAGGTGTGGATGTAGGTGCGAAAGCACATATCCATGATCTTATCTGGAAGCTGGCAAAGGATGAGGGGAAATCAATCATTCTGATATCCTCGGATATGCCTGAACTGGTGAAGCTTTCGAGAAGGATTTTAGTTTTTCGTGACCAGTGTATTGTAGGAGAAATAGATAATCTGAATGAACAGCAAAAAAGCTACAGTGAAATCAGCACAGAAATCGGTAAATATCTGGCCTGATAAACTATTTTATGTGAGGCCGCCGGAGCATATCATTGTCCGGCAGCCTTCTTTATCTTCCAGTTGATATAGTCTTGCAGATGATATAGTTTTGCAGGTGATACAGCCTTACCGGTATTACGGCCGCAGATAATTCTTCATGGCCTTCAATGCATTTTTTTCAAGACGGCTGACCTGAGCCTGAGAGATTCCTATTTCATCGGCAACTTCCATCTGTGTCTTGCCTTCATAGAATCTGAGCTCAATGATATGGCGTTCCCGTTCACCAAGACGCTGCATGGCTTCACGCAGGGAGAGATTTTCTATCCAGCGTTCTTCTTTATTTTTCTTGTCGCTGATCTGGTCCATGACATACAGAGTATCGCCGCCCTCAGTGTACACTGGCTCGAAAAGGCTAACAGGGTTTTGAATGGCATCCATGGCATAGACGATCATTTCTTTTTCTATGCCTATTTCTTCTGCAATTTCATTGATGGTAGGTTCTTTCAGATGCTGTTTTACATAATTTTCCTTGGCATAGATGGCCTTGTAGGCAATGTCTCTTAAGGAACGGCTGACGCGGATAGAATTGTTGTCCCTGAGATATCTGCGGATTTCACCAATGATCATGGGAACCGCGTAGGTGGAAAATTTTACGTTTAGTGTGGTGTCGAAATTGTCGATGGCCTTTATAAGGCCGATACAGCCTATCTGGAATAAATCATCAGCGTTTTCATTGCTGCTCTGAAAACGTTTGATGACACTCAGGACCAGTCTCAGATTACCTTTAATGTAAAGCTCACGGGCTTCCTCGTCCCCTTCCTTGATCCTACGAAAAAGCTCGTCCTTTTCTTCGGCTTTCAGAATTGGAAGCTTCGATGTATTGACTCCGCAGATTTCTACTTTGTTTAGCGCCATCTTTTGAATCCTCCTTATCTTTATTGCTAATAAAACGGACATGTCTGCTGACACAGACATCACAAATTATGAAAGTCGATTGTTCCGCGCTTACGCGCTCCCACAATCGCCGCCCATATTCACAATCCGGCCTGTCGGCCTGCTTGTTCATACGGGTCAGCCCGGCCGATATCCATGAGACTCTGCATGCAGGCATGCACTGTCTCATGGCTGCCGTCCGGGACTTTCATAGTAAAATGATTCTCAGCCCGGAGGATAAATATACTTTTTTCGGAAAAATATAAAAAATAAAAGCCCTTGACAAAGTTGTGCGATAATAGAGAAATGAGATGGGTATGACAGCTTTACTTGTATTGTCAGCAATGCTATAATGAGAGCACTTTCATCCGTCAAAAACAAAGGCGGGGTAAGAGTGACACGGATAACTGAAATGATGCAGAAGAGGTAGAGATACATATGAAAGATAATATTTTTTATCCTGAGGCGGCAGTGTTTGATATGGATGGTCTGATGTTTGACAGCGAGAGAGTCGTGCAGCATTCCTGGAACATTGTGGGAGAGCGTATGGGGTATGGCAGGCTTGGGGATGACAATATCCGTCATACCCTGGGGTTTAACAGAATGCGCCGCAGACAGTATTTTCTGGATAAATACGGAAAGGATTTTCCTTATGACAGCTTCCAGGAGCAATACGGCCTGGTTTACCATGATTATGCCGCAGAGCATGGGATTCCCATGAAACAAGGATTATATGAAATTTTAGATGTCCTGGAAGCCAGAGGAATCAAAAAAGCAGTTGCCACCTCGTCAAGCAGGGATCACGCTTTTTCTAATTTGGAGAGGGCCGGCATCCGCGGACGGTTTGAGGCGGTTCTCACGGGGGATATGGTAACAGAAGGCAAACCTTCCCCGGAGATTTATCTGAGGGCCTGTAAGCTTATAGAGACAGAACCTGCCAGGGCAATGGCCCTGGAGGATGCGCCTAATGGTATTCTTTCCGCTCACAGAGCCGGTATGTATACAGTGCTGGTGCCGGATCTGGCTGAGGATTTTGACAGTATCCTACCTTTTCTGGACCGAAGGGCAGAGTCCTTAAGTGAGGTGGCACACTGGCTTAGGGAACTTTAAAAGCTGAGTTTTACGTATGTTCCTTGTGAAGGCAGTTTTCTTCCTGTATTTCTACAAGGATAATGTCATCGCCGATTTGGCGGATGCATTCCCAGGGGATGACGTATTCACTTTCCCGTCCGAAAAAATTACAGAACCTTCCCGGACCGGGAACCACCAGAGCAGTAAGGCGGCTGGTGACGCAGTCAAATTCCACGTCGATGGGACAGCCAAGGCTCCGGCAGGTACAGGCATTGATAATTTCTTTTTGTTTTAGTTCACAGACTCGCATAGCCACACCTGCTCTTTTTGTAAATTTATGCAGATTCATCCGTGAATATGCAAGTCCATTTGTTGACACATTAGATGAGACCTGATTTAAGTATCAGATGCTAAAAAATGGTGTTAGTTTACAACGATACAGAAAGCTGCTGCAGATCATATTCCTGCAGCAGCTTTCTTTGCATAACTTTCTTTAAAAAGGATTGCAATAAAACAGGCACCTGGCGCATTATAGTAATATAGAACGTCTATGGGCAGACATCTGCAATAGCCCAGGGCGGCCTGAACTGTTGACAAAAGGAGAGAATTAGAGGAACAGCCCGCTTTTCATATAGGGGCGCCGGAAAGGAAGGATGAAGATGAAAAGGAAAAGGAAACTATGGAAGAAATTAACCGCAGCGGCTATCTCTGCGGCTATGCTGCTTTGTATGCCGGGATATACATACGCCGCGGAATTTGACTCGGCAGAGGGGGCAAGGACCGGAGAAATATTCTCTTCCGGGCAGGAGAACATGGAACCCAATGAGGGGGAGGAGCTTTTTTCCTCAGAAACAGGTGTTGCCCAGTCTGACAATGAGGAAAACTTAGATACAGATGCTCCGGATTCCAAAATTCTGCAAGCCGATACAGAACCCTCTGACACGGTTTCGGAGCCGGGTGGATGTGTGCCTTATATCAGCACAAGGTACCTGCCAGAGGCAACAAAGGGAGAAAGCTATACAGCTCAATTGGAGGGCATCAGTAATTCTGTCCAGGGCCTGCGCTGGAGCGTGGGGGATGCGAATGCGCTTCCCAAGGGCATCTATCTTACCACAGACGGAAAACTCACCGGAACGCCGGAAGAAAGCGGTTCCTTCCTCATACAGGTCCTTGCGGATAACGGAGAGGCTGTAGCAGCCCGGAGTCTGGTGCTTGCGGTTGCCCCTGTGATACCGGCCTATGAGATGAAAGTTAAAGGAGATACTATCGACTTGGGAAATCTTCCTTCCGGGAAACGTGGAGGGTCCATGATCGAACTGATCAACAAAGGACAGAATCCTCTCCATGTGAAAACTCTGCCGCAGTGCGAGAACTTTGAGCTGTCTTGGTATGACGGTGCCGAGGATAACAATGGCACCATGGAGCCGGGAGACTATGCATATATCAGTGTATATTCCCGGGAAGGGCTTGCCGATGGGTATTATGAAGAGCAGATAAGTATAGAAACAGAAGAAGGGCTTACAGCCTCGATCACCCTGAAGATCAACATAGGACCTGCATCCAGTAAGGATTATGACCTGAAGATTTATTCGGCAGTGGTTGATGAACAGGATTTTGATGATCCTGAGCTGCGGGTGGAAACCTTTGTATCGATTGAAAACATCGGACAAAAAGAGACAAAAATAACCAGGGATACCTCCATGCTTGAAAACTTTCGTGTGGATGATCACAGTATCAATATTGACGACGACGAGGCCGAAGATGTACACAGGACGCTGAAACCAGGGGAAAGTATCACGTTATGCATTGTGCCCCTTAATCATTACGGGAGCTATCATGAGGAATTTTACGTATTTACGGATGACGGAAGTAAATTCCCGGTGTCCATCACCCAGGAGATTGAGGATCCGAATTACTTATACAACCGGATGAAGATCACGCCTAAGCGTGTGAAATACGAGGAGAGCTTTGTATTTTACGAGGAAGCTCCAAAACCCAGTGAGATTACCATAGAGAACAACAGCGACCTGGCGGTATCTTTATTTCAGCAGGGCGATGTGGGACTAAGGATAGGAAAGCTTGATAAAACAAGACTGGAGCCGGGAGAGAGCGCGAAGTTTAGCGTACAGCCAGCTCTGGGGCTTGAAGCCGGCGAATATACCTGGGCGGCCGGGGTGGAGGCCCGGTCGGATGATGGGAAAACCGCACATTTAACCACAATGGTATCTTTTTATGTTTCTCCCTATAATTATGAAGGCAGCGAAGAAATTCCCGCTGTGACAGGGCTTACCAATGGTGCGGAAAAAACAGCAGAAGGGCTGCGGCTCCCTTACTATGCACAGGTTAAGGGATACGAAGGTGAAAACTTCAGTGTGGAAGTTGAATGGAAGGTTGAGGACTGTTCTTATGACCCGGAAGTAAAGGAGGAACAGATTTTTACAGTAAAAGGCAGCCTGCGGGTTGCGCCTGAACAGAATAATAAGCATCTGGATACTTCCGTGGAGATTCAGGTACAGGTGAAGGCCTATGAGCCGTTAGGCCAGCCAGTCATAGACAGTTTGCTTGTGAGGGACAACTATTTAACTGCTGCCTTATATGATACAAGCAATGAAGCCTCCGGGTATCAGTTTGTCCTTGTGAAAAAGGAAGCAGATCTGGAAAAGGGCAATTTCGTCAAAACCCAGAATAGTTCTGCCACCTTTGTGACGATCAAAACCATTCAAAAGGGAGATTATTATCTCCATTGCCGTGCGTACAAAAAGGACGGAGACAGCACTACATATGGTGTATGGTCAGAGGGTAAGCCAGTAACCATCGAAGTGGTGACAGGCAAGGCACCTAAGATTACCAAAGCTACGGTAAGCGGATGTGATGTGCGTATCACAGTTTCCATTCCGGATAAGGCAGCAGGCTTTGACGCTGTGCTGGCAAAGGGAAAAAGCGGCGGGACACCCAAGGATTATGTGATCACAAAGATCAACCAGAGCTCCGATAAAAAGACAATTGTGCTTAGTGGAGCCGCTAAGGGAACCTATTATGCAGCAGTGCACACCTATACCTACCAGGACGGCCGCAAGGTTTTAAGCCCCTGGTCTAATTTGATGAAGGTGACAGTCAAAAACGGAAGGATCACCACTTCCCCTGTGATCCAAAAGGTGAGTGTGTCAGGAAATACGGTCACCGCAGTGATCAGCCGCCCCAAGGGAACCACAGGTTCCGACTGGGTGCTTGGAAAAACCATATCAAATAACGGGATCTATGACAAGGTTTATGATTATGCTTATGTACAGAAAAATAAGACGGGAACAAAGATCACCTTCAAAAATGTAAAACCCGGAACCTATTATCTGGCCGGCCATGCGTACATGAAGGGATATACCAAAAGCTTTACTAATTGGTCAGGGGTACGAAAGATCACTGTCAAATAGAAAAATACCGGGAAAAACCTGAAAAAGTTCAGGATAAAATAATCCAGATCATATTCCTGCAGCAGTAGAGAAGCCTGCTCTTTTTGAAGATTTATGCAGATTCATTCATGAATATGCAAGTCCCTTTGTTGACACATAAGATGAGAATAAAGTATAATGTCAATAGTAAGGGAAATAGAAAGGGGAGAGTGCTGTGAAATGTCCGTTTTGTAATCAGGAAAATACAAGGGTTGTGGACTCAAGGCCAGTAGAGGATACGAATTCCATACGCCGCCGCCGGCTTTGCGATAGTTGCGGGCGAAGGTTTACGACTTATGAGAAAGTGGAGACAATACCTCTGACCGTTATCAAGAAGGATCAGAACCGGGAGCAGTATGACCGGTCAAAAATCCAGGATGGAGTCCTTCGGGCATGCTACAAGCGCCCTATTCCCATTGAGAAGGTGGAGGAAATGATGGATTCCATAGAAGGTGAGATTTTTAATACCGAAGAGAAAGAAATTGCCAGCACCAAGATCGGGGAGATCGTTATGGAACATCTGAAAGATTTAGATGCTGTGGCGTATGTACGCTTTGCTTCCGTGTACCGGGAATTTAAAGATGTGAGTACCTTTATGGATGAACTGAAAAAATTTATGAATTAAGTAAATAATGCGGGTATCAAAAGGGGAATTCCCCCAATATTCAATAATTAAAAATCCGGGCCGTATGGCCCGGATTCGGTTTTTGCTGGATCTTAGTTAAGTACAGGGCTAACGCTCTGTTTTTTTGCTGATTATACGATTCCCTGTGCTTTCATTGCATCTACAACTTTTTCGAAGCCTGCGATATTAGCGCCTACTACGTAGTTGTCTGTGAGATCGTAACGTTTTGCAGCGTCATCCACTTTTTTGAAGATATCTTTCATAATGTTGTGGAGTTTTTCGTCAACTTCTTCTGCGCTCCAGGACATTCTCATGGAGTTCTGGCTCATCTCAAGAGCAGAGGTAGCTACGCCGCCTGCGTTTGCAGCTTTGCCCGGCATGAAGAGAATGCCGTTGTCCATAAGATAGTTGGTTGCATCAAGAGTAGTAGGCATGTTAGCTCCCTCCACTACATATTTGCAGCCGTTTGCAGCCAGGACTTTTGCTCCTTCCAGAGGAAGCTCATTCTGAGTAGCACATGGAAGATAAACATCGCATTTGATATTCCAGATGCCTAAGCCTTCTGTATAAGCGGCGCCTTCCACACGGTCAGCATATTCTTTGATACGTCCGCGTTTTACTTCTTTGATATCTTTAACAATTTCAAGATTAATGCCGTTTGGATCATAGATGTAGCCGTTGGAATCATTCATGGCAACTACTTTGGCTCCAAGCTGTGTGATTTTCTCCACTGCATAGATAGCTACATTACCGGAACCTGTAACAACAGCAGTTTTGCCTTCAGGGGAATCTCCGTGTGCTTTCATTACTTCGTTCAGCATGTAGACTACACCGTATCCGGTAGCCTGGGTACGCACAAGGGAACCGCCGTAGGTGAGACCTTTTCCTGTGAGGACACCTTCATAAAGTCCGCGGATTCTCTTATACTGGCCGAACATATAACCGATTTCACGTCCGCCTACTCCGATATCTCCTGCAGGTACATCAGTGTCAGCGCCGATATATTTGGAAAGTTCAGTCATGAAGCTCTGGCAGAATGCCATAACCTCTCTGTCGGATTTGCCTTTTGGATCAAAGTTGGAACCGCCCTTGCCGCCGCCGATAGGAAGGCCTGTGAGGGAGTTCTTGAAGATCTGCTCAAAACCTAAGAATTTAAGGATACTCTGGTTTACAGATGGGTGGAATCTCAAACCGCCCTTGTATGGTCCGATGGCGCTGTTGAACTGTACGCGGTAACCCTTGTTTACCTGTACATTGCCGTTGTCGTCTACCCACGGAACGCGGAATGAAAAGATTCGTTCCGGCTCAACCAGGCGCTCCAGGATGGAAAGTCTGCGGTATTCTTCTTCGTTCTTCTCAATCACCACTTTTAAGGAATCCAGCACTTCTTTTACAGCCTGATGGAATTCAGGCTCTCCTGGATTCTGAGCTACGACTCTCTCGTAAACTTCTTCAGTATAAGACATCATAATTCCTCCTCATCTATTTATGTAATTTTTTCATGTCCGTTATTATACACTAAAGTGTTAAAAAAGAAAAGAGTGTGAATATATTTTTTTTAATGTTATGCTATTTGCACGGTAACATGGGGCAAATACCGGGATAAACAAGACAAATTATACACAAAGTCTTGCGAAACAGAAGTAAATATGAGATTATATTAAGAATACAAATGAATTTTGAAGGAGAGGAGAAGAGATATGAATCAAGAAAAAAAGGGGAAAGCATCGGCGTTGCTGCCAATACTGGTGTTTCTTGTTATTTTCCTGGGATCAGGCTTTGTAACAGGAGATTTCTACAGTATGCCTGCGATCGTGGGATTTCTGATCGCATTGTTTGTGGCTTTTCTTCAGGACAGACATCATAACTTTAATGATAAAATACACATTATCGCCAAGGGTGTAGGCGATGACAACATCATAACTATGTGCCTGATTTTTCTAGTGGCCGGAGGTTTCTCGGGAGCTGTGACAGCTGCCGGGGGCGCGGAGAGTACTGTGAACCTGGGACTTTCCATTCTGCCTTCAGGTGTAGCTGTGGTGGGACTGTTTATTATCGGATGCTTTATCTCTGTGTCAATGGGGACTTCCATGGGAACCATTGCGGCCCTGGCTCCTATTGCAGTGGAGATCAGTAAGAAAACAGGATATGAAATGGCAGTGTGTATCGGTGCCGTAGTGTGCGGGGCAATGTTCGGCGACAATCTTTCCATGATCTCAGATACCACGATCGCGGCGGTGAAGACACAGGGCTGTAAGATGAAGGATAAATTTAAGGAGAACTTTTTCATTGTCCTTCCGGCGGCGGTTATTACTATTGTTATCTTCCTTGTTATCACCAGAAACGGAAATTTTGTAATGGATGAGCCTTTGAGCTACAGTATCTGGAAAGTCCTTCCATATCTGGTGGTGCTTATTGGCGCGCTTATTGGATTTAACGTGTTTTTGGTGCTGATCGCCGGAATCGTGCTGTCTCTTGCTGTGGGAGTGGCATCAGGCACCATACCTCTGGGAGATATTTTCAAGGTGGTTGCCTCCGGAGCTGACGGCAAAGGCGGTATTACGGGAATGTACGATATCACTGTGATCTCCATGGTTGTAGCCTGTATCGTATCCCTTGTAAGGGAGATGGGAGGTATCCAGTTCCTTCTTGAGTTCATAAAGAAACGGATCAGCGGCAAGAAGGGCGGAGAACTAGGTATTGCGGCGCTGGCTCTTCTGGTGGATATGTGTACGGCTAATAATACGGTTGCCATTGTAATGGCCGGGCCTATTGCCAAGGAGATCAGCGATGAGTTTGATATCAGTCCTAAGCGGTCAGCGTCACTTTTGGATATGTTTACTTCTGTGGGCCAGGGGTTGATACCTTATGGCGCGCAGCTGCTGTCAGCGGCCAGTCTGACCGGCCTGACGCCTTACCAGATTATTCCTTATTGCTTTTATCCTATTCTGATGGCGGTCAGCGGTCTGTTGTTTATTCTTTTTATTAAAAACCGTAAAGCAGCATAGATCATGTAAAACGAGGAGTGAGTAGATTATGAAGAAATTTGACAAATCAAGCAAGCTGGACAATGTACTGTATGATGTGCGGGGACCTGTGGTGGATGAGGCTAACCGCATGGAAGAGGATGGTATGGATATACTGAAGCTTAATATCGGCAATCCGTATCCCTTCGGATTTTCAGCACCCCAGGAGGTTATTCTGGACATGCTGAGCAATGTAAGGACATCTCAGGGATATTCTGATTCTAAGGGCATTTTTTCTGCCAGAAAAGCGATCATGCAGTATTATCAGCTCAGGAATATGACGGATGTGACCATGAATGATATTTATACGGGAAACGGGGTCAGTGAGCTTATCAATTTATGTATGCAGGCCCTTTTAAATAACGGGGATGAAATTCTGATCCCTGCGCCTGATTATCCGTTGTGGACAGCCACAGCCACATTATCCGGCGGTAATCCGGTCCATTATATTTGTGATGAACAGTCTGACTGGTATCCTGATCTGGATGATATCAGGAAGAAGATTACAGATAAGACAAAAGCGATCGTTATCATCAACCCCAATAATCCCACAGGGGCTGTATATCCCAGGGAAGTCCTGGAGCAGATCGTGCAGATAGCAAGAGAACATGATCTGATCATTTTTTCAGATGAGATTTATGACAGGCTGATCATGGATGGTTATCAGCACACATCCATTGCATCCCTGGCGCCGGATGTATTCTGTGTCACATTTTCAGGACTTTCAAAATCTCACATGATAGCAGGCTTCCGTATCGGATGGATGGTATTAAGCGGGGCGAAGGAACGGGCAAAAGGTTATATCGAAGGCATTAACATGCTGTCATCTATGCGCCTTTGTTCTAATGTTCCGGCTCAGGCTATTGTGCAGACTGCTTTGGGAGGATATCAGAGTGTAAATGAATATGTACAGCCCGGCGGCCGTGTTTATGAGCAGAGAGATTTTATATATAAGGCACTGACGGACATTCCGGGGATCACAGCTGTGAAGCCAAAGGCTGCCTTCTATATTTTCCCTAAGATTGATACACAGAAATTTAATATTGTGGATGACGAGCAGTTTGCCCTGGATTTCCTCCATGAGAAGCAGGTGCTCTTGGTGCCCGGCAAGGGATTTAACTGGGGAGAACCGGACCATTTCAGGGTGGTTTATCTTCCGAATACCCGTCAATTGGAAAAAGCGGCTGAGAAGCTGAAAGACTTCCTGAGTACATACAGGCAGAAGTAGGGTGTGCAATTTATTGGCAACAGTTCAGAAAGGCCTGAACTGCCGCATTTATTGATTTTTGGCTGCCGGCTGGGGAGTGAACAGTCATTCTTTGGAAGCCGGCAGTAATAGATTGAATATTCAGATATAGACCTAAAAGGATTTTAATGGTATAATAATTCCATTAGAAGTAAAAAAATAAAGCATAGAGGCATGAGGAGGGACCTTTATCGGCTTAGATGATGAAATGAAAGGGGATTGAATTTATGACAGGATTTAACACGAAAGTAACACCGGAAATTGAAAAATTGACAGAGATCTGCAAAGAGTACAGTAGTCTTGATGTTTCTCTTTATGGCAAGTATGATGTGAAGAGAGGCCTTCGTGACATTAACGGAAAAGGTGTACTGGCAGGTCTGACCCAGGTTTCAAATGTCAAGGCAACACAGATGGTGGACGGCAAAGAAGTTCCCTGTGAAGGAAGCCTTTCTTACAGAGGATATGATATTAAAACCCTCACAGACGGTTTTATTAAAGAGGACCGTTTTGGCTTTGAGGAAGTCACATATCTTCTCCTATTCGGACAGCTGCCAAACCAAGACCAGCTTACAGAATTCTCAAGACTTCTTGGTAACCAGCGCTCCCTTCCAAGAAATTTTGTGCGCGATGTAATAATGAAAGCGCCAAGTAAGGATATCATGAACGCTTTGTCAAGAAGTGTGCTCACTCTTTATTGCTACGACAATAATCCGGATGACATTTCATTGCCCAACGTATTAAGGCAATGTCTTAACTTGATCAGTATTTTCCCGCTTCTGTCCGTATATGGATATCAGGCATATAACCATTATATCCGCGGAAAGAGTTTATATATTCACAACCCCAAGAAGGAATTATCCACAGCAGAGAATATTCTGCGTATGCTCCGCCCGGACAAGAAATATACAGCACTTGAGGCCAAGATCCTTGACATCGCTCTTGTGCTTCATATGGAACACGGCGGCGGTAACAACTCTACCTTTACCACCCATGTTGTTTCTTCTTCCGGAACAGATACATATTCTGCCATCGCGGCTGCACTTGGTTCCTTGAAAGGACCGAAACACGGCGGTGCCAACATTAAGGTGGTAAGTATGTTCCAGGATATGAAGAGGGAAGTCAAAGATGTGGAAGACGAGGATGCAGTAAGAGACTATCTGAAGAGACTTCTTCATAAGGAAGCTTTTGACAGAAGAGGTTTGATCTATGGTATGGGACATGCTATTTATTCCGTATCTGACCCTCGTGCAGAAGTATTTAAAGGCTTTGTTGAGAAGCTGGCCAAAGAAAAGGGCAGAATGAAGGATTACCGTCTGTATTCCATGATCGAACGTATGGCACCGGAGGTGATCGCTGAGGAACGCCGTATTTACAAAGGTGTCAGCGCGAATGTGGACTTTTACAGCGGTTTTGTATACAGTATGCTTGACCTGCCGCTGGAACTGTTCACACCAATGTTTGCAGTTGCACGTATTGTGGGCTGGAGCGCACACCGTATGGAAGAATTGATCAACACCGACAAGATCATACGTCCGGCATATAAGAATGTGCTGGAGCCTGCTGATTATGTACCTTTAGATCAGCGTTAAACAAGCAGAAAGAAGCAGCCGCACTTCGAAGGCCCAGTGTCCGGAGTGCGGTAATAAATTGAAACAAGACGGGTGAGAAAATGACAGAAAAGAATCAGGCAGCATTAATCCTGGAGGGCGGCGCCACAAGAGGCGTTTTTACTGCAGGTGTACTGGATTATCTGATGGAGATGAAAACGGAGTTTCCTTATGTGACAGGTGTTTCGGCAGGAGCCTGCAACGCTGTGGATTATGTATCCCGGCAGCCTGGCAGGACAAAGCAGTGCATGATACTTGAGGATAAGCAATACCGTTACATCAGTGTACGAAAGACAATAAGGAACAGAAGTCTGTTTGACATGGATATGATCTTTGACAGGTATCCCAATGAGATTTTTCCTTTTGATTTTGATACGTATTTTAATTCAGATACCTGCTGTGAGCTTGTGGTTACCAACTGCCTGAGCGGCAAAGCAGAATATCTCACAGAAAAAAGTGACAGGAAACGGCTGATGGATATCTGCCGGGCTTCCAGCAGTGTACCGGCGGCCTGCCCAATGGTCATGGTGGACGGACATCCCTGTCTTGACGGCGGCATTTCTGATTCCATTCCTGTGATCCATGCTGTCAAAAAGGGATATCGGAAGAATGTGGTGGTCCTTACCAGAAATTACGGATACCGCAAGAAGAGGCCCGGAAAAAGCAGGGCATTCTACATGGCAGCTTTTAAAGAATATCCCAATCTCTTAAACACGCTGCTGAACCGTTACCGTGTCTACAACAGGACATTGGAAATAATAGAAAAATGGGAAAAAGAGGGCCATATTTTTGTAATACGGCCGCAGATGGAAACAGTATCCAGGACAGAACAGAATACAAAAGTCCTGACGGAGTTTTATCAGCATGGGTATGATGTGATGGAACAACAATTCCAGGCATTTAAGGAATATCTTGAATGCGAATGCTAAGATAAAGGATGGAACGCAGATGTTTAAATGTTTTTTTCCGGATGAATATCTGGATTCTGCCTATGATATTGATTATGACAGTTTGTACGCCAAAGGTTACAGAGGTTTGCTTTTTGATATTGACAATACCCTTGTGCCCCACGGTGCCCCGGCAGATGACCGGGCAAAAGCACTGTTTGCCCATCTGAAGGAATTAGGTTTTAAGAGCTGCTTCCTGTCAAATAATCAGATTGAGAGGGTGTCCTCTTTTAATGATTCTTTGGGTGAGCAGTTTATAGAGAATGCCCATAAGCCCTCTGTGACAAATTACCGCAGGGCTATGGAGCTTTTGGGAACAGATACAGGCAACACTATTTTTATAGGGGATCAGCTTTTTACGGATATTTATGGGGCAAAGAGAGCGGGTATCCGCAACATACTGGTTAAGCCCATACATCCCAAGGAAGAAATACAGATTGTCCTGAAGCGTTATCTTGAGAAAATTGTATTATACTTTTACCAAAAAGAGGAGGGGAATTCATGAACCATATCGTTATAATAGGATTTATGGGTTCAGGTAAAACACGAGTGGGAAAGCGTCTGTCCCAGGATTTAGGAATGCCGTTTATAGATGTGGACAGAGTGGTAGTCAAGAAAATGGATCTGTCGGTGAAGGAGATTTTCCAGAGATTTGGGGAACCCTTTTACCGTGCACTGGAGACGATGACGATCAAGGCATTGATAGAAGACAAGGAGCCTAAAGTGATTTCACTGGGAGCCGGACTGCCTGTCCAGGAACAGAACCAAAAATACATCAATCAGCTGGGAACCGTTGTATATTTGAAAGGTTCTCTGGACACTTTAAGAAAAAGGCTGGAGGGAAGCAGCACAGATCCTCTTCTTGAGGGTGAGAACCGTGAGGAGAAGATCAAGAAGCTTCTGAAGCAGCGCGACCCTATATATGCCAAGTTTGCGGACATTGAAGTGGTGACAGGAGTAAAGCCTTTTGAAGGCCTTATTGAAGAGATTGAACAAAATTTGGAAGCATATAGAAAAAAATAGTTGAAAAAAGTGTGCAGGTATTATAGAATGATTCGTAGTGAAGTGTACAACAAGGAGGAAATATAATTATGGTTTCAGCAGGTGATTTCAAAAACGGTATCACACTTGAAATTGACGGCAATGTATGTCAGATCGTTGAGTTCCAGCATGTAAAACCTGGAAAAGGCGCTGCGTTTGTCAGAACTAAATACAAAAACATCATCACAGGCGCTGTATTAGAGAAATCTTTCCGCCCCACAGAGAAATTCCCGCAGGCACGTATTGAGCGTGTTGATATGCAGTATCTTTATAATGACGGTGAATTATATTACTTTATGAATACAGAAACCTTCGACCAGGTTGGCTTAAGCGCCGAGAACGTAGGAGATTCCCTGAAATTCGTAAAAGAAAATGAAATGGTAAAAATCTGCTCTCACAACGGCAATGTGTTCGCGATCGAGCCTCCGTTATTCGTAGAGCTGGAAGTTATCGAGACAGAGCCTGGCTTTGCAGGAAATACTGCTCAGGGTGCAACTAAGCCGGCAACGGTTGAGACAGGTGCCCAGGTACAGGTTCCTCTGTTCGTTAATCAGGGTGATAAGCTGAAAATTGATACCAGAACCGGAGATTATCTGTCCAGAGTATAATATGCAGCCAGGTGACTGGCTAAGGTTCCTGCGGTCCGTGCAGCTCAGGTCTGCCTGAATTGTTGGATTCTGGAAGTGCATAAATAAATCACAGGTGATCATTAGTGTAGTGAACAATCCAGTGCTGCCATCGGCTTATGCCGATGGCAGTATTTGTATAAGTGGAGGAGAATAGAGATGGAGTACAGAACATTAGGCAAAACAGGGCTTCGTATATCAAGGCTTGGCTTTGGGGGAATTCCCATCCAGAGAATAGATGCCCAGGGAACAAAGAAGCTTATGGAGAGGCTTGCGGAGGCAGGAGTCAACTATATTGATACAGCCAGAGGCTATACGGTAAGTGAAGAGTATTTGGGATCTGCCCTGGAAGGAATGAGAGATAAATTTGTGCTGGCTACCAAGAGTATGGCTAGGACCAAGGAGGCTATGGCTGTCGACGTGGAGACAAGTCTCAAGAGCCTGCGCACAGATTATATTGATCTGTACCAGATACATAATCCTAATATGGAGCAGCTTGACCAGGTTATCGCCCCGGAGGGAGCACTTTCCGCCCTTCTGGAGGCAAAAGAAGCAGGAAAAATAGGACATATAGGCATTACTGCACACTCCGTTGAAGTGTTTGAACGTGCCCTGGAACTTGAATGGGTGGAGACGATCATGTTTCCTTATAATATTGTGGAGAACCAGGGTGAGAAGCTTATTGAGAAATGTACGGAAAAGAACATCGGCTTTATAGATATGAAGCCCTTGGCAGGGGGAGCGATCGAAGATGCAGAGCTGGCATTGCGTTATATCTGCTCCAATCCCAATGTAACTGTGGTAATTCCGGGCATGGCAGAGGAAGCAGAAATCCAACAGAATATAAAAGCCTGCTCAGACCTGTCCCCTCTTACACAGAAGGAAACAGATGCTATGGAAGAGGTGAGGAGGAAGCTGGGTACAAACTTCTGCCGCCGCTGTAATTATTGTGCTCCATGTACTGCCGGCATCAACATTGCCAATGCATTTTTGTTTGCAGGTTATCTGGAGAGATATAACCTGGAAGCATGGGCAAGAGACAGATACAGCTCCATGCCTGTGAAGGCCTCTGCCTGTGTGGAGTGCGGTGATTGTGAGGAGAGATGCCCTTATCATCTTCCTATCCGTGAAATGCTGAAGAAATGCGCAAGAGAATTTGGAGAATAAAAATCCAATGTTAAAATAAGAGCTGTGGCACAGGCCTTAGAGACAGCAGTGCAGCCGTGTTGAAGATATGGCGCAGACACACATGTCCGGGGAACTGTGACACAGCTCTTGTTTGTTGTTGTTCACTGGTCATTACTGTTCACTGGTCGGTAACAGTAACAATTCCTTTAAATATTTACTTGCGTTTTAGAGCAAAAGTGCTATAATTATTTTTATGGAAGCATAGCTCAGCCGGGATGAGCGTTCGCCTCACACGCGAAAGGTCAGGGGTTCGAGCCCCCTTGCTTCCATTTTTTTGTGCCTGTATATACCGTGGCTGCAGTGAATATCTGCTGTAACTACGCTATGATCGTGCCGCCGCCCACAACTGTGTCGCCGTCATATAAAACCACTGCCTGTCCTTTAGTTATGGCTCTTTGCGGCTGTTCAAAGCTTATTTTTACTGTTCCGTCTTTTTGTACTGTGGCCACAGCCGCTGCTTCTTTTGCATGATACCTTGTTTTGGCTGTGACATGGATTGGAGTTTCCGGTTTTTCAAAGGCTATCCAGTTGAAATCACCGGCAGTCAGCTCATTGGAATAAAGGTTAGTTTCATCTGAAAGAACAACAGTATTATCTTCAGGACATTTACGGCAAACATACATGGGAGAGGGGAGAGACAGGGCAAGTCCTTTTCTCTGCCCGATGGTGTATCGGATCATGCCTTTATGAGTTCCTAATATCTTTCCTTCTGTATCTACAAAATTTCCTTCAGCATATTTTTTCTCTGTATATTGTTCTATGAAATCACTGTAGTTTCCATTTGGAACAAAACAGATATCCTGGCTGTCATGTTTGCCGGCATTGACAAAATTATATTTCCGTGCAGCTGAACGTACCTCTTCTTTGTCAGAGAAGCTGCCAAGAGGAAACTGTGTATGGGCAAGCTGTTCCTGAGTCATGAAATATAATACATAGCTTTGGTCTTTAGCTGGGTTTAAAGACTTTTTCAGAAGCCAGCGATTCAGGTTTTTATCATATACCACACGTGCATAATGACCTGTTACAATTGTGTCACAGCCCAGCATGGAGGCTTTCTGGTACAGCTTATCAAACTTCATATAACGGTTGCAGTCAATACAAGGATTTGGAGTCTCGCCTTTTTCATATGCGGTGATGAAACGGCGGATCACTTGTCCTTCAAAATCATCTGTGAAGTTAAGAACATAATAGCGCATTCCAAGCCTGTAAGCCACGCTTCGGGCATCCTCTGTATCGGAAAGAGTGCAGCAGGCCTTTTCGCTTGATACACCTACGTCTTCATTATTGTATAATTTCATTGTGATGCCAATACATTCATATCCATTTTCACACATCAATGCTGCAGCCACTGAGCTGTCTACTCCGCCGCTCATGGCTATAAGTGCTCTTTTGTTCATGTACATATCCACCTTTTTAGACTATATTTCCTATTGATTTAGTAGGATTATATACGATTTATTTCAGACTGTCAATGGGAAATACCAGAGATATCCTTGGCGGTCTGCTGGGGCAAAAGCCCCAGACCTGATATTATAATAGCTGTACATTGAATGCCGTAGTCTGCGGAGGAATACTGGCTGTCATGAAATCGGCGTGGGTGACTTTGACCATCTGCCCTGGCTGAAGGCTGCTGAAGCTCATAGGGATACCAAACCGGTTTCTGAAAACAGTGGTGTTGGTCACGTTGAACCTGATTTGATTGTGAGGATGCTTTGGAGCTTCTGTTATAAAGAAATTGTTGTCAAAGTCAATTAAGACTATTCTTCCTGTAGTCGTTGATGAAGCTTGAGGCGGACGGGGCGGCTGAGGGGGGAACGGTGGACGGGGCGGCTGGGGATTTCTTTGAATGGCAACCAGAAACGCATTCGCCTGAGGCGGAATGCTCATTGTCATACGTGAGGAAAATATAACATTCACCCACATCCCTTTCCGGATACAGCATAAGCACAGGCTTTGCCCCAAGGGACTTAGCACTGTTGTATTTCTGTTAATGTTTAACTGCAGTTTTTGTATGGAAACAGAATTATTTCCATCTCTCTCAGAATATGAAATCAATATATTTCCGCCGGAACCATTGTTGCAAGAAACGTTTTCCACGAAAGCGTTATTTATACGCATAACGTTTCCCTGGCGAATGATAGTTCCACGTTGATCATCGCTCATAAAAAAGTTACCACCAGGAATTTTTATTATATTATATGTAGGAGTGTTTTGATTGTGAATTTTAAAGACAAGACTCACAGCAGCGGCCAGTATTAATTTTATTTAATTTCATGCGTCCTTTTTTGGAATCCGGCCGTCTAATGTATAGAAGCACAGAAAACCATTGACATTTGACCGGTCAACAAACAGATAGGGGGAACTTATGACAGAGCTGTTAATACGCAAAGCGAAAAAGGGAGATTCTGATGCTTTCTGCCGTCTCATGGATATTCAGATGCAAAGTATGTACAAGGTTGCAAGAGCTTACCTGAAAAATGACGAGGATGTGGCAGATGCAATCCAGGATACCATCCTATGTTGTTTTGAAAAGCTTACAACATTGGAACAAAACCGCTATTTCAAAACTTGGCTTACCAGAATTCTTATCAATAAATGCAAGGATATCCTGCAGTCAAAGAGCCGGGTCATGTACACGGATTCACTGCCTGAGACACCGATTTATGATGAGGACTTTGAGGCGGCTGAGTGGAACAATGTGCTGGCTCCCCTGGATGAAAAATACCGTACCATACTGCTTCTATATTATATGGAAGGTTTTAATACCAGAGAAATCAGCGAGATTTTAAATCTTAAGGAGAGCACTGTTAAATCAAGGCTTCAGAGAGGAAGACAGAAAGTATCCCAGGAATACCGATATAAAGTCAAGGAGGGACAAGCATGAACAGAACATTAAATGATAAAGAAAAACTCATTTGCAGACAGTTACAAGAAAACGTGGAAATCCCGTCAATTGTCACAGATAAGGTTCAGGAGGCCTACCGTATGATAGAAAACCATAAAGTAACCCAGGAAGCACGGCCAAAGAATCCATTGCGTTGGATAAACGTTACCATGAAAGCAGCCGGGTGCGCTGCAGCAGCCTTAGGCTTGGGATTTATCATTTGTGTCACAAATCCCGTCATGGCAAAGGAACTGCCGCTAATAGGCGGATTGTTTGAACAGCTTCAGGATAAGGTGAGCTTTTTCGGGGATTTCGCTGATAAAGCAACACCTCTTTCAGAAGATAGTTCAGGTACAGAAACCACGGGAGATGATGCTTCCGGTGACGGCAACACATCGAAAACACCCGCCGGTGAGGGTGTATATACAAAATCTTCAGACGGCTTAACTGTCACATTTTCAGAGGTTTATGCCAATGACCAGGCAATTTACCTCACTATGAAGGCAGAAAGCGATGAACCATTTCCCGAAACAATGATGTATGAAAATGAGCTTGGTGTAAACAGACCTGTAATTTCTCTTGAGTATACAAAAGATTACAGCTTTATGGAAGATGCAGAAGATGATTCCTATCGTTACGGTGCCAGCCAGCCGGAAGGAGTCTTCCTGGACGACCACACCTTCTCCTGTATTCTCCGTATTGATCTTGCACAGGACACAAAAGATACGAGTGAATATTCAAAAAAATATGAGGAACTGACAGAACAGATCATCACTTCATTAGGCCTGACAAGAGAGGAATTTGAAAATTTAGATGACTTCAATGAGGATGACTATGCAGTTTTGGAAAAATTTAATAATGATATATCCAGCCAGAGCGGAAATCTGAAATCCTATATCAAGCAGATTCCGGTACCTGATGACTTTACTCTCCATCTGGAAATCAGCCAATTTATCGGAGACAAAAAAGAACAGGAAATCTGGGATTCAGGCTACACTGGAGAAGAACTTGAGGCAATGTCGGACGAAGAATGGCGGGATGTAATGCTGCAGGAGCCTGCAGAATACAGTGAGTTTCCTAATAAATACAATAATTACTGGTATGAAGGTCCATGGTCCTTTGACATCCCCGTCACAATAGACACAAGCAGGACAGAGACTCTTGAACTTCACGAGACGAACGAAGCAGGAATAGGACTGGAAACAGTTATTAAGACACCTTATGAGCTGACGATCGAGGAATTATATGAAGAAGGTGCAGACAGTGATAATATCGTTGTAGCTCTGGACGCTGACGGAAACAAACTTCCATACAATGATTCCAACAACGGTATAAATAATTTTGCGATACAGGACAGAGACATCTCAACTGTAGATATCTATATTCTGGACTATATGCAGTACATGGATGAGTTAAAAGGCGAGGAACGGTACAGCAATAACGAAAACAAACCGGAAGAGGAGAAATGGGGAACATTGCTGGAGAAGAATGCGAAATATCATAAGACGGTTCAGTTTTAAAACCGCAAAGGGTCCGGGCGCCGGACCCTCTGCACTCCCTTCGCGCTTGGTGAAAAGTGCTGCGTGGTATAGGGCGGGAGGGGTCGACTTGGGGGATTCGGCGCTTGGTGTTGACAAAATTATTCTGAAAGAGGGCTTGAAAAATTCAAGCCCTCCATGTATAATTTACTTAGAAGTGATCAAAAGACTTTGCTCGTCTGATGATTGCGTTTCGGATGTCATGGCAATTTTTAGTTACCGGCTATCCTCTAGTGGCATAGAGGATAGCTATTTTTTATTTTGATGGTTGTCTATGTAAGCAAGTGCTGCGAAAATTACCAGCACTAATGTCAACACTTCAAGTGTATCCATGCTGCATTCCTCCTTCGGTTTTTTCCGAAGGAAACCACCAGACTATCCTCTGACTTCTGTTCAACTACACATAAATATTTTATCATGGAAGAGGTTTGGAGACAATGATGATCATGGTTTATTTATTGTTATTTAATTACTGTTTATAACAGAATATATGGCTTACAAACCTGTACGGTTAGCAGCTCTCCTTTTTTGAGAGCCAGAAATAGTTTATTATCAAAAAAATATGTCATACCTCATGTTTAACACGAAGTATGACATATTTTTGCTTTAAAGAATTTTTTTAGTGGACCTGGCGGGAATTGAACCCGCGTCCGAAAGCCTATCCCTTGAGGCATCTCCCATCACAGTCGCTGATTTGACATTCCCTCTACAGCACGCCCACCGACAGGCTTACCGCTTCAGTAGCTTCATAATACATCTACCGGGGCAAAGCTTACCCGGTAAGGTTTCTCACATAGTCGGCGCCAGATTCCTAACGTGCGAGTGCATCAGGGCTGACGAGCAGCAACTAGGCTGCTAACGCTAACTTTTCGTCTGCGTTTACATTTAGGTTCCCGGTTGGTACGCAGTCCAGGAGTCTGCGGATGGCTTCCTCAACTTCAAAACCCCCGTCGAAACCAGTACAAGCCCCGATAAGCTCTTAATCCGGCTGCTAAACTAAAACCAACCGGCTCTGGACAGACGATATTGAAGCAGAAACTCTGCTGAGTTTCATTATATGCTTACCAACTTATCTCTGTCAAGGCCTTTTTCAATATTTTAAGTCCTTTGAAGTCCTTTAATTTTGTCGTAAGTTTTGTGATTTTGTACATAAAGTTCTTTCAAATTTTGTAAATAATAAACATTGGTTTTGTATAAGAAAGTGTAAAGCCCATATTATCTGTGTACTGCTGTCCACAATAGCAGGTCATATAAATCAATATATGTGATAATTCCATGTATACACAGATTTTCCCGCCTCCGTTCACAAAAGAGACATATTTCTTTGATATAGTAGCATTATGAAATGAAAAGTGAAACTTTACTGAATGGAGGAAGATAGATATGGAAGCATTGAAAATCCTGGTGGTGGATGATGAGAGCCGTATGAGAAAATTGGTGAAGGACTTTCTTGCCAAGAAGAATTTTCAGGTGCTTGAGGCCGGAGACGGTGAGGAGGCAATGGATGTTTTTTATCAGGAGAAGGATATTGCTTTGATTATTCTGGATGTTATGATGCCTAAGATGGACGGTTGGGAAGTGTGCCGGGAGGTGCGGAAGAATTCCAAGGTTCCTATTATCATGCTTACTGCCCGGGGAGATGAGAGGGATGAGCTTCTGGGATTTGATCTGGGTGTGGATGAGTATATTTCCAAGCCTTTCAGCCCCAAGATCCTTGTGGCGAGAGTGGAGGCCATCCTTCGCCGTACAGGGCAGAGTAATCCTGAGGAGACATTAAGTGCAGGAGGGATTGTCATTGACAAGGCTGCCCATCTTGCCACTGTGGATGATGTGCCTATGGAGCTGAGTTTTAAGGAATTTGAGCTGCTCACATATTTTCTGGAGAATGAGGGAATAGCTCTTTCCAGGGAGAAGATCCTCAATTCTGTGTGGAATTATGACTATTTTGGAGATGCCCGTACCATTGACACCCATGTGAAGAAACTGAGAAGCAAAATGGGAGAAAAAGGGGAATATATTAAGACGGTATGGGGTATGGGATATAAATTTGAGGTAGAAGAATGAAAAATACTGAGAAGCAGCCGTGGACCGGACATAAAAGGGTGAAGAAGCCAAAGAAGTTTCATACCCTGAGAAGTCAGATCGCAACGGTATTTATCGGCCTGCTTTTGCTTTCCATACTTTCTATCACTGCTGTCAACGGACTGTTCCTTGAAAGCTATTATGTCTCAAAGAAGACAGACGTGCTGCTGGATGCCAAGGAAAAGCTTGAGGAACTGGATATAGAAAGTCTGATGGAGGATACGAATAATACAAGTACGCACAAGTTTCAGGACGATATACCGGATGTGTTATCCATTGCCAGTTCTCAGAATAATCTGAGCTGGGTGATCATGGACAGTAATAATTATTATCAGGGCTGGGGGGAAGGCAAGGAAATGCTTGCCACCAAACTCTTTGGATATATATATGATCTGGATACAGATAAAAATAGAAGCAGGGTTCTGAAGCAGACAGACGGATGTGTGATCCAGCAGGTTCACGACCGTTTCACAGGGATGGATTATGTGGAATGCTGGGGTTCCCTTGAGGACGAAGGTTATTATTTTATAATCAGGACACCTTTCGAGAGTATCAAAGAGAGCGCTTCCATTTCCAATGGCTTTTATTTTTATGTTGGTCTGTTCATTATTTGTGTCAGCGGTCTGCTGATCTGGATTTTTACTAAACGGATCACCAAACCCATCAGCGAACTGACGGCACTGTCAAAGAGAATGTCAGACCTGGAGTTTGATGCCAGATACCAGAGCCGCTCAGGCAATGAGATCGATGTGCTGGGTGATAATTTCAACAGAATGTCAAGTCAGCTGGAAATCACTATTTCCGAGTTAAAATCTGCAAACAATGAGCTGCAGAAGGATATTGCCGCCAAGATAAAAATTGATGAGATGAGAAAAGAATTCCTGGACAATGTATCTCATGAGCTGAAAACACCTATCGCACTGGTGCAGGGCTATGCCGAAGGCTTGAAGGAGAATATTTCAGAGGATCCGGAGAGCAGGGAGTTTTACTGTGATGTTATTATGGATGAGGCAGCGAAGATGAACAAGCTGGTAAAGAATCTGCTTACGCTGAACCAGCTGGAATCAGGAAAAGATGCAGTGGTTATGGAGCGGTTTGACATTGTGTCACTGATCCGGGGAGTCCTGCAGTCTATGGATATTATGATCCAGCAGAAAGAAGCCAAGGTTTTATTTGAAGCCCAGGGGCCTGTTTATGTATGGGCAGATGAGTTCAAGACTGAGGAGGTTGTGACCAACTACACCAGCAATGCTCTGAACCATTTGGACGGCCAACGGCAGATTGAAATAAAAATCATTCCTGACGGAGATAAAGTAAAGGTGACTGTGTTTAATACAGGGAAAACCATTCCGGAGGAGGACCTGCCTAATCTGTGGAGTAAGTTTTATAAGGTTGACAAGGCAAGGACTAGAGAATACGGCGGAAGCGGTATTGGACTTTCTATTGTGAAAGCTGTTATGGACGGAATGAATCAGCAGTATGGAGTCCAGAATTATGACAATGGAGTGGAGTTCTGGTTTACCTTGGACAGAAAATAAGGAAAAAACAGGAAGAAACAACAGGCAGAAGCGAAGAAACCTCTTTGCAACTGCCTGGTTTTGCGTTATACTGTTAAAATGGCAATTAGACAAAATCAGACAAACAGCATAAGGATGTGAGATTATGATCGGAATCATTGACTACGATGCAGGCAATATCAAAAGTGTAGAGAAAGCATTGTACTTTTTAGGTGAGGAAACTGTGGTTTCCCGTGACCCTGAAGTGCTGCTGAAAGCAGATAAAGTTATCCTCCCGGGCGTTGGAAGCTTTGGAGAAGCCATGGAACATCTTCATTCCTATGGATTAGTTTCTGTTATTCAGGAAATGATAAACAGAGATACACCATTTTTAGGAATTTGTCTGGGTCTCCAGCTTTTATTTGAGAGCAGTGAGGAGGCTCCGGGCGTGGAAGGACTTGGGATCCTTAAAGGTAAAATTGTAAAGATACCCCCGTCCCCAGGGCTTAAAATACCCCATATGGGCTGGAACTCCCTGCATTTGCAGAATAACGGAAGACTTTTCCAAGGGATCCCGGAAGAAACATATGTTTATTTCGTGCATTCCTATTATCTCCGGGCAGAAGAACCGGAGATCGTCAAGGCAGTGGCTGATTACAGTACCTGTATCCATGCATCAGTGGAGAAGGGAAATGTTTTTGCCTGCCAGTTCCACCCTGAGAAAAGCAGCCGTTATGGGCTGAAGATACTGGAGAATTTTGCCAAGCTGGAGGAGGGGTGCTGATGTTTACAAAAAGGATTATTCCTTGTCTTGATGTGAATAAGGGCCGTGTGGTCAAGGGCGTGAATTTTGTGGATTTAAAGGATGCCGGTGACCCGGTGGAGATCGCCAAGGCATATGATGCGGCAGGTGCTGACGAAGTGGTATTTCTTGATATTACAGCTTCCTATGAGGCTCGTGATACAGTAGTAGAAATGGTAAGGGCAGTTGCGGCAAATGTATTTATTCCGTTTACTGTAGGCGGAGGAATCCGCACAGTTGATGATTTTAAAAGGCTGCTGAGAGAAGGGGCAGACAAGATTTCTGTGAATTCCGCAGCGATTGACAGGCCGGAGCTTATCCGGGAGGCATCTAACAAATTCGGAAGCCAGTGTGTGGTGGTAGCTATTGACGCAAAGCGCCGTGAGGACGGCGGGTGGAATATTTATAAGCAGGGCGGAAGGCTGGATACCGGCATTGACGCGGTAAAATGGGCCAAACAGGCAGAGGCCCTGGGAGCAGGAGAAATCCTTCTCACCAGCATGGATTGTGACGGTACGAAAGCGGGTTATGACATCCTGCTTACAAAAGCTGTTTCTGAAGCAGTATCCATTCCTGTCATTGCCTCCGGCGGAGCTGGTACGCTGGAGCATTTTTATGAGGCGCTGACAGAAGGCGGGGCAGATGCAGCTTTGGCGGCATCTCTTTTCCACTATAAAGAGCTGGAGATTTCTCAGGTGAAGGACTATCTGGCAGAGCAGGGAGTTTCTGTGCGCAGATAAGGGGATAAAATTAATGTGACAGTTAGGGCAGGTCTGAACTGTTACAAATCAATATACAGAAGAGGTGAATAATTATGGCTCCTATTGCAGGGGATTGGCTGGAAGCACTTAGCAGTGAATTTAAGCAGCCGTATTATGCCAAATTATATAAAACGATCATGTCAGAGTACAGGACGAGAAAGATTTTTCCGCCTGCGGAGGACATGTTCAATGCGTTCCATTTTACTCCGTTAAATGAGGTAAAGGTGGTTATCCTTGGCCAGGACCCATACCATAATGACGGACAGGCCCACGGCCTTTGTTTTTCCGTGAAGAAAGGAGTGGAGGTCCCTCCTTCTCTTGTGAATATTTATCAGGAGCTTCACGATGACTGCGGATGTTATATCCCCAACAATGGATATCTGGAGAAATGGGCGAAGCAGGGAGTCCTGCTTTTGAACACTGTGCTGACAGTACGTGCCCACCAGGCAAACTCCCACCGGGGAATCGGCTGGGAACAGTTTACAGATGCAGCGATCCGTATTCTGAATGAACAGGACAGGCCTATAGTATTTCTGCTCTGGGGAAGACCGGCACAGATGAAGCGCTCCATGCTGAACAATCCCCGGCATTTGATTCTTGAAGCACCCCATCCAAGCCCATTGTCTGCCTTCCGCGGATTTTTCGGATGCAGACATTTCAGCAGGACGAATGAATTTCTGACAGAGAATGGCCTTTCTCCCATTGACTGGCAGATTGAAAATATATAAAGGAATGTTATGAGTATGGGTAAGAAAAATGATAATACACTTGTAAAGAACGCTTCCTTTCTGATGGTGGCGGCTTTGATATCGAAGCTTATCGGAATGCTGTATAAGAGTCCCCTTTCCACAACACTTGGAAAAGAGAGCTTTGGTCTGTTCCAGTTTGCCCAGAGTGCTTATTTTATTCTGCTGATGATCGCCTCCTTCAGTATTCCCCAGGCAGTTTCCAAGATCATGGCGGAGAAAATTGCTTTTAAACGGTACAGGGATGCACAGAGAGTTTTTCACTGTGCATTGATCTATGCTGCTGTGGCAGGAGGGATCGTGGCGCTGTTCTGTGTGTTCGGTGCCAATCTTCTTGTGCCGGATAATATGGCAGACGCAAGGCTGGCTCTTCAGATGCTGGCCCCCACTATTTTCCTTTCGGGGATTCTGGGCGTGTTTAGGGGTTATTTCCAGGCATACAGAAATATGATGCCCACATCCCTCTCCCAGATCATCGAACAGATTTTTGTGGCGGTTTTTGCCCTTTTAATGTCCCATGTGATGATCAGTCATTTCAGCGGCCAGGGCGAGCAGACAGTGCAGCGCTGGGCTGCCGCAGGTGCTACCATGGGTACCGGGGCGGGTGTGGCTGCGGCCCTGATATTTATGTTTATTGTGTACGGGCTTAACAAGAAGCTGATCAGCAGGAAAATACGGCGGGACAGGGAATCTGTCAATGAGAGCTATTCCAGCGTGATGAGAACTATTATCATCATTGTCATGCCGATTATTTTCAGTGCGTTCATCTATAATGTAAACGGCTATGTGAACAGTTATATGTATACCGGTATTATGGGATACAAGGGCATGGCAGATGATGTGATCCAGGGACTGTATGCAGAGCAGGGATTTTTTATGACTTTGATCAATATTCCTCTGACGCTTGCAAGCACGGCGCCCACCTCTATGATCCCGGAGGTTTCCGCTCACTATGCAAGGCGTGACCTTCCAGGTGCAAACGCTAAGATCCACAGGGCTACCTGGGTGAGTATGCTCATTTCCATTCCGGCAGCAGTTGGACTGGCAGTGCTGTCAGGCCCTATCACCAGGCTGGTATTCCCAAGTACAAACGGAGTGGGAGGAGAACTTCTGATCATCGGTGCCATCACTATAATCCTCAATGGAAATTCCAATATTTCCAACGGTGTGCTCCAGGGGATCGGAAAACCTAAAATTCCCATGATCCATGCAGCTGTTGCGTTGGTCGCAGATGTGATCGTGATCGCACTTTTACTGTTCTTCACTGATCTTGGGATATATAATGTGGTCATTGCCATGATCGTTTATGCAGTGGTAATGTGCCTTCTCAATGAACGTTCCATGAAGAAATATATGAGGTATAAGAATCCCTGGAAGAGCGCTTACCTTTATCCTCTTCTTGCTTCTGTGCCCATGGCTGTAGTAGCCGGGGGAGTTTACTACGGCATGTATTATCTGGTACATTCCAATGTGCTCTGTCTTGGTGTTTCAGTGATTTTGGCAGCTTTTGTATACTTTGTGGTATATCTGCTTTTGAGCAGGCCTTCTGCCGAGGAGATGAATGCACTTCCCGGAGGCCGTTATATGAAAAAGATTGCCAGGGTGCTGCATTTGTCTTGAGAATAGATTTGATCATGAATTTGATGTCCGGCGAAATAGCTGCCGGACAGTAGAAAACCGCCGTACAGGATATTGATCTATCCCGTACGGCGGTATTTTATTTGTATACTGGAATACTCTGCTTTGTTCAGAATCCTGGAACCCCCGGTTCTTTACTGTGGATATTTTTCCAGGTTTTTCTGGGCGGTGGAAAGCATGAGCTTGATACGGTTCAGCTGGTTAACTTCGCTGGCGCCCGGGTCATAGTCGATTGCCACAATATTTGACTCAGGGTGAGTACGCCTGATCTCTTTGATAGCACCTTTTCCAACGATATGATTGGGCAGGCAGCCGAAGGGCTGGATACACACAATATTAGGCACGCCGCCGTGGATCAGCTCCATCATTTCCCCGGTGAGGAACCAGCCTTCACCTGTCTGGTTGCCGGGAGAGACGATTGGGGAGGCCATTTCTGCAAGGTCGCGGATATCTGCGGAAGGGGCGAAATGGCGGCTCTCAGCGAGGGCTTCGTTTGCAGTTTTCCTGATCCATTCAATGCCCTTGATCCCCCAGTTTGCAACAGTAGCCTTTGATTTCTTAAAGCCCAGATATTCTACCTTGAAATTCTGGTTGTAGAAACAATAGCACAGGAAATCAATTAAATCCGGAACTACAGCCTCGGCTCCCTCTGATTCAAGAAGGTCTGCCAGATGATTGTTGGCCGCAGGGAGGAATTTCACAAGGATTTCTCCAACAATACCCACACGCGGCTTCTTCTCATCACTGATAGGAATGGTGTCAAATTCATGAACCATTTCTTTGCACATACGTTTAAACTGGCTGTGGCTCACGCTGCTCCCCTGGATGAAGGAAATCACCCGCTGCTCCCATATCTTGTGTTTACGGTTCACAATTCCCTTTTCTAGCTCGTAGGGACGCATCCGGTACACACATTTCATGAGAAGATCACCGAATACAGCGGCGTAAACAGCACGTTTAATAAGTGGCAGGGTCAGCTTAAATCCGGGATTGCTCTCCAGTTTGCTTAAGTTCAGGGAGATAACAGGTATCTGTTCCATTCCGGCTTTTTTCAGGGCACGGCGGATAAAGGCAATATAGTTGGAGGCACGGCATCCTCCTCCTGTCTGGGACATGATGACAGCTGTCTTATCCAGGTCATACTTGCCGGACAGAAGTGCGTCCATGATCTGTCCCACTACGATCAGGGAGGGGTAGCAGGCATCGTTATTTACATATTTAAGGCCTACATCCACTGCCCCTTTGTTGTCATTGGGCAGCACTTCCAGGTTATATCCGCAAGTGTTGAAGGCTGCCTGCAGGATACCAAAATGGAAGGGTGACATCTGAGGGCAGAGGATCGTATAATTTTTGCGCATTTCCTTGGTAAAGGACACCTTATCAATAGCTGCTGTTTTGACTGTGCGGGGCTTGTTCTGGGTTTCCTTGGCCCTGATGGCAGCCAGAAGGGAACGTACACGGATCCTTGCAGCCCCCAGGTTGTTTACCTCATCAATCTTCAAACAGGTGTAAATCTTACCGCTGCCGTCAAGAATTTCATATACCTCGTCAGTGGTGACGGCATCCAGGCCGCAGCCAAAGGAATTAAGCTGTATTAATTCCAGATCCTCCCGTGTTTTCACAAAGCTTGCCGCTGCGTAAAGGCGGGAATGGTACATCCACTGGTCATTGACCCGGATGGGGCGTTCGATCTCTCCAAGGTGGGAGATGGAATCTTCTGTGAAAACGGCGATGCCATAGCTGTTGATCAAGTCCGGGATACCATGGTGGATCTCCGGGTCAATGTGGTAAGGACGGCCTGCAAGGACAATTCCCCGGCGTCCTGTTTCCTCCAGATATTTAAGTGTTTCTTCGCCTTTTTTCTGCATATCTGCACGGACGGCGGAAAGCTCTTCCCATGCTTTATGTGCGGCGGCTTTTACCTCCTCAGCGGGGATATCCTTGAATTCAGCAACCAGCCTGTCTGAAAGGATTTCTTCCGAAGTGAAGGCTAAAAATGGATTGCGGAAATCAATGGAGGGGTCATTGAGCTCATCTACGTTATTTTTTATATTTTCTGCATATGAGGTGACAATAGGGCAGTTATAATGGTTGACTGCGTCAGGAAACTCATTTCTCTCATATGGAATACAAGGGTAGAAGATAAAGTTCACACCTTTTTTAATGAGCCAGCTTACATGCCCGTGGGCCAGCTTAGCAGGGTAACATTCGGATTCGCTGGGAATGGACTCGATCCCAAGCTCATAAATCTTTCTGGTTGAGGTGGGAGAAAGCACGACCTCATATTTCAGCTCTGTGAAAAAAGTGAACCAGAACGGATAGTTCTCAAACATATTGAGAACCCGGGGAATGCCCACCTTGCCTCTGTCTGCCTTGTCTCCGGAAAGGGGCTCGTAGGAAAAGAGGCGTTTATATTTATATTCATAAAGGTTAGGAATATGGTCTTTGTTTTTCTCCTTGCCGATTCCCCTTTCACACCGGTTGCCGCTTACAAACTGACGTCCCCCTGAAAATTTATTGATGGTGAGGCGGCAGTTGTTGGTACAGCCGCGGCAGTTAGCCATTGAGGTGGTGTATTTCAGACTGTTGATCTTATCAATGGAGAGCATGGTTGTCTCTTTGCCTTGCTCATAGCGCTCTCTGGCAATAAGGGCAGCTCCGAAGGCACCCATGATTCCGGCAATATCAGGGCGTATTGCCTCGCAGTCCGCAATCTTTTCGAAGCTTCTCAGCACTGCATCATTGTAGAAGGTTCCCCCCTGGACTACAATGTGCTTCCCAAGCTCAGAGGCATCGGATACTTTGATAACCTTGTACAGTGCGTTCTTGATCACTGAGTAGGCCAGTCCGGCGGAAATATCGGCCACTTCGGCCCCTTCTTTCTGTGCCTGCTTCACCTTTGAATTCATGAACACGGTACAGCGGGTTCCCAGGTCAATAGGATTCTCAGCATATAAGGCTGCTTTGGCAAAATCCTGTACACTGTAATTCAAGGACTTGGCAAAGGTTTCAATAAAGGAGCCGCACCCGGAGGAGCAGGCTTCATTGAGCTGGACACTGTCAACTGTATGATTCTTGATTTTGATACATTTCATATCCTGACCGCCGATATCAAGGATACAGTCTACCTCCGGGTCGAAAAAGGCAGCAGCATAATAATGGGAGACAGTTTCCACCTCACCCTCGTCCAGCAGCAGGGCGGCCTTGATGAGAGCCTCGCCGTAGCCGGTGGAGCAGGAATAAGCAATGGATGCCTCTTTAGGAAGCTTTTCATAAATCTCCTGTATAGAGCGGATGGCTGTATTTAAAGGACTTCCGTTGTTATTGCTGTAGAAGGAATAAAGCAGGGAACCGTCTTCCCCTACCAGTGCAGTTTTGGTGGTGGTAGATCCGGCATCAATACCAAGATAGCAGTTGCCCTTGTATGTAGAAAGTTCCTTTGTCTCTACCTTGTAGGAGCTTTGGCGTTTATCAAATGCCTCGTAATCCTCCTTGGATTGAAACAGCGGCTCCATACGTTCCACCTCAAAATCAAGATGGATGGAATTGCTGAGACGTTCCTTCAGTTCATTGAGGGAGACAGTGACCTCTTCTTTGGCGTTGAGAGCAGAACCGATGGCCGCGAAAAGATGGGAATTATCCGGTGCGATGGTATGCTCGTCATCAAGCTTCAGAGTACGGATAAAAGCCTGCTTCAATTCTGAGAGAAAATGAAGAGGACCGCCCAGAAATGCCACATGGCCCCGGATAGGTTTACCGCAGGCCAGACCGGAAATTGTCTGGTTTACCACTGCCTGGAAGATAGATGCAGACAAATCCTCTTTTGTGGCTCCTTCATTGATCAAAGGCTGGATATCTGTTTTGGCAAACACGCCGCAGCGGGCAGCTATGGGATAAAGTGCTTTATAATTACGAGCGTATTCATTTAACCCGGCAGCATCACTTTGGAGGAGAGAAGCCATCTGGTCGATAAAGGAGCCTGTTCCTCCTGCGCAGATACCATTCATACGCTGCTCGATATTGCCTCCTTCAAAGTAGATTATCTTAGCATCCTCGCCCCCCAGCTCAATGGCTACGTCTGTCTTGGGCGCCAGCTTCTGCAGGGAGGAAGATACAGCGATCACCTCCTGGACAAAGGGGATTTTAAGGTGGTTTGCCAGAGTCAGTCCTCCGGAACCTGTGATAACGGGGCAGAGTGTTAGTTCTCCCAGCTGCGCCTGTGCTTTTTGGAGCAGTTGTGCCAAGGTTTCCTGAATATTGGCGAAATGCCGCTCATAATCTGCGAACAGCAGAGTTTCCTTTTCGTCTAAAATCGCTATTTTGACAGTGGTAGAGCCAATGTCAATACCTAGTGTATAATTATTCATAAATCTTATTTATGCCTCCTCGTTCTGTGTATTGGATCAAGGTATTGCATTTTTCAGCAGGAAATATTCATGTATGAAGATACTGAATAATCACAATATTCCTTGTATGATGTTCACAAAAAAGAGGATAAAAACCTCTTCTTTCTTATTATAATGTGCGATAAAAGTTTCCGTAATATTATACGACAATGTTGTGAAAATAACAATGTCAAAGTTTAACAAGGATTCTCTCCAATGGAGTTGAAATTTAGGTTATTTCAGGCTATAATGGGAACACTTCACAGACCCGGGGCGTATAAGCAACGGACTGGAAAATAAACCCTGAATTATGAGGAAAAGAGGAAAACAGAAAATGGCAGAATATAAGATACTGAAAACAGAAGGGAGAGCCAAGCGCGCGGAATTCCATACAGTCCACGGAACAATCCAGACCCCTGTTTTTATGAATGTGGGAACTATTGCCGCTATCAAAGGGGCAGTGTCCACCATGGATCTGCAGGATATCAAAACACAGGTACAGCTTTCCAACACTTACCATCTCCATGTAAGACCGGGAGATAAAATTGTGAAAGAGCTTGGAGGACTTCACAAATTTATGGTATGGGACAAACCAATTCTCACTGATTCCGGCGGTTTCCAGGTTTTTTCCCTGGCAGGATTGCGGAAAATAAAAGAAGAAGGGGTGTATTTTAATTCCCACATAGACGGGCATAAAATTTTCATGGGACCGGAGGAAAGCATGCAGATCCAGTCAAATCTTGCATCCACCATTGCCATGGCTTTTGACGAGTGTCCAAGCAGTGTGGCAGACCGGGATTATGTACAGAAATCCGTAGACCGTACCACACGCTGGCTTAAGCGCTGCAAAGAAGAGATGGCAAGGCTTAACAGTCTTTCTGACACTATCAACAAGAATCAGCTTCTTTTCGGAATCAATCAGGGCGCGGTTTACGAAGATATCCGTATCGAACATGCTCAGCAGATTGCAGAACTGGATCTGGACGGCTACGCTGTAGGCGGTCTTGCAGTAGGAGAGAGCCATGCGGAAATGTACCGTATCCTCGATGAGGTGGTACCTCATCTTCCCCAGAATAAGCCAACCTATCTTATGGGCGTGGGTACTCCGGCGAATATTCTGGAAGGCGTTGAGCGCGGAGTTGACTTTTTTGACTGTGTGTATCCCAGCAGGAACGGTCGTCATGGACATGTATACACAAATCTTGGAAAAATGAATCTTTTTAATGCAAAATATGAGCTGGATACCCGTCCCATCCAGGAGGGCTGCCAGTGTCCTGCCTGCAGGCATTACAGCAGAGCATATATCAGGCATCTTCTGAAAGCCAAGGAAATGCTGGGTATGAGACTTTGTGTGCTCCATAATCTTTATTTCTATAATAATATGATGGAAGAAATCAGAGCGGCTATTGACGCCGGGGAATTTGCACAATATAAGAAGATGCGGCTGGAAGGGTTTGAACACGGGAAGATCAACGGCGGAAGATGATGAAATGATGACGAGGGCAAGAGAGAGGCAGTGTCTGCCCCGGTTCCCTTTTGACTCCGGCATCTTTAATCTTTAATATCTATAATATAATTTCACAAAAATAAGAAAACCACTTGAAAATCCTGCATTTATTGTGTATGCTATACCATAGTGCCCTGGAAAATTCAGGGCAGGAATGCCTTAGCGTGCAGAGCCAGTGTAAGCGTGGCGGTTCTGCATCATCGAGAGCAGCAGAGAAGACATTATAGGAGGAGTTAACATGAGCGCAGAAGGCGGAATGGGTATAGGATTTACCGTCGTATGGATGGTTGTCCTGTTTGGTATTATGTATTTCTTAATGATTCGCCCGCAGAAAAAAGAGCAGAAGAGATTACAGGCAATGCTCAGCAACATGGAGGTTGGTGACAGTGTTGTTACTACCGGAGGTTTCTATGGCGTGATCATCGACATGACTGACGAAGATGTCATCGTAGAATTCGGCAATAATAAGAATTGCCGTATCCCTATGAGAAAACAGGCCATTGCGGAAGTAGAGAAAGCAGAACAGATATCTGCTTAATTAAAAAACTGTAAAGAGAAGTAAGTGCTGCAAATACTGCGGTGCTTACTTTTTTTATTTGATATACCCCGCTTCAGCAGTTGAGACAGGCCGGCCTGTACTGCTATAAGCCATTTTGAGTTTTAATGATTTTTCACTTTAATAGGTTGAAATCTGACGAAAAGTGCGTTATTATAATAACAATACTCTGTCAGATGAAAGGAACGAGGACTATGAACTATAAGATTGCATTGATTCCCGGTGATGGGATCGGGCCTGAAATTGTGAGAGAAGCAAAGAAAGTGCTGGATAAGGTCTGTGAGAAATACGGCCATACTTTTACATATTCAGAGGTTCTGCTTGGGGGAGCTTCCATAGATGTACATGGGATACCGCTTACAGAGGAAGCTGTGGAAGAGGCGAAGGCTTCCGATGCCATTTTGATGGGATCTATCGGCGGGGATGCCAAGACATCGCCATGGTATCAGCTGGAACCGTCCAAACGCCCGGAGGCAGGACTTCTTGCCATCCGTAAGGCACTTAATCTCTTTGCAAACCTGCGCCCGGCATATTTATATAATGAGCTGAGAGATGCCTGCCCTTTAAGAGATGAGATCATCGGGGACGGCTTCGACATGATCATTGTGCGTGAGCTTACAGGAGGACTCTATTTCGGAGAGAGAAAGACTGTGGAGGAGAATGGTGTCAGGAAAGCCATTGACACTCTTGCCTATGATGAGAATGAAATCCGCCGCATAGCAGTGAAGGCTTTTGACATTGCCCGCAAACGGGGCAGCAGGGTCACAAGCGTGGATAAAGCGAATGTGCTTGATTCCTCCAGACTGTGGAGAAGCGTGGTGGAAGAAGTTGCCAAGGATTATCCGGATGTGGTTCTGGAGCATATGCTGGTGGATAACTGTGCGATGCAGCTTGTCCGTGATCCTAAGCAGTTTGATGTTATTCTGACAGAGAATATGTTTGGAGATATTCTGTCAGATGAAGCAAGTATGGTGACAGGTTCCATCGGAATGCTGTCTTCCGCAAGCTTAAACGAGACGAAGCTTGGCCTGTATGAGCCAAGTCATGGTTCAGCACCGGATATTGCAGGCCAGAACAAGGCAAACCCTATAGCCACTGTCTTGTCGGCTGCCATGATGCTGCGCTATTCCCTGGATCTTGACAGTGAGGCAGATGCTGTGGAAGCTGCGGTTCAGAAGGTACTGACAGCCGGATACCGCACAGGGGACATTATGTCTGAGGGCTGCAGGCTCGTGGGAACGAAAGAAATGGGAGATTTGATCGCAGAGGCGATTTAACGACGGAGATAAAGGAGAGGAATCGATAATGAGAAGTGATGCAGTAAGAAAAGGGGCACAGCAGGCACCCCACCGTTCCTTGTTTAATGCCCTTGGTATGACAAAGGAAGAAATGGAACGGCCCATGGTGGGTATTGTCAGCTCCTATAATGAGATCGTACCGGGACATATGAATCTTGATAAGATCGTGGATGCAGTGAAGCAGGGCGTGGCAATGGCAGGGGGAACTCCTGTTGTTTTCCCGGCGATCGCTGTATGTGACGGAATTGCAATGGGACACGTAGGGATGAAATATTCCCTGGTTACCAGGGATTTGATCGCAGATTCAACAGAAGCCATGGCCTTGGCTCATCAGTTTGATGCACTTGTCATGGTGCCTAACTGTGACAAGAACGTACCGGGGCTTTTGATGGCAGCAGCCAGAATTAACGTACCGACTGTATTTGTCAGCGGCGGACCGATGATGGCAGGACATATCAACGGGCACAAAACCAGCTTGTCAAGTATGTTTGAGGCAGTAGGCGCTTATGCGGCAGGTAATCTTTCTGAAGAAGGCCTTGCCGAGTATGAAGAAAAAACTTGTCCTACCTGCGGTTCTTGTTCCGGTATGTACACAGCCAACAGCATGAACTGTCTCACCGAGGTTCTGGGTATGGGACTTCCCGGAAACGGAACGATCCCGGCTGTTTATTCTGAGCGTATCCGTCTTGCAAAACATGCAGGCATGCAGGTGATGGAAATGTACCGCAGGAATATCCGTCCGAGAGACATCATAACAGAGGATGCTGTTTTAAATGCGCTGACAGTGGATATGGCACTTGGATGTTCCACCAACAGTATGCTCCATCTTCCGGCCATCGCACATGAGATCGGAATGGATTTCGATATCAGCTTTGCCAATGAAATCAGCGAGAAGACTCCTAACCTGTGCCACCTTGCACCGGCAGGTCCCACATATATAGAGGATTTAAATGAAGCTGGCGGCGTCTATGCTGTGATGAACGAATTAAATAAAAAGGGACTTCTCCATACAGACTGCATAACAGTGACCGGAAAGACAGTAGGAGAAAACATTGCAGGATGTGCAAACCTGAATCCTGAGGTAATACGTCCCATTGATAACCCATACAGTGAAACCGGCGGTCTGGCTGTACTGAAAGGAAATCTGGCTCCGGACGGCGGTGTTGTTAAACGTTCTGCAGTTGTGGAAGAGATGATGGTACATGAAGGCCCGGCCCGCGTCTTTGAATGTGAAGAGGATGCCATTGAAGCCATCAAAGGCGGTAAGATCACGGCAGGCGATGTGGTGGTCATCCGTTACGAAGGGCCTAAGGGCGGACCTGGCATGAGAGAGATGCTTAATCCTACCTCCGCTATTGCAGGAATGGGTCTTGGCTCTTCAGTGGCACTTATCACAGACGGACGTTTCAGCGGTGCATCCAGGGGGGCTTCCATCGGCCATGTTTCCCCGGAAGCGGCTGTAGGCGGTCCTATTGCTCTTATTGAAGAAGGAGATATTATCAGTATCAATATCCCGGAGCTGAAACTGGAAGTGAAGGTTTCAGATGAGGAGATGCGTTTGAGAAGAGAAAAATGGCAGCCCAGGGAGCCGAAAGTGACAACAGGATATCTGGCAAGATATGCAGCTATGGTCACCTCAGGCAACAGAGGCGCTATCTTAGAGATACCAAAAGCGAAATAAGGAGGGGTATAAATGCAGTTGACAGGAGCAGAAATAATTGTTGAATGTCTGAAAGAGCAGGGCGTTGACACTGTATTCGGATATCCGGGAGGGGCTATCCTTAATGTTTACGATGCCCTTTATGAATACAGGGATGAGATCACCCATGTATTGACCTCCCATGAACAGGGAGCTTCCCATGCAGCCGACGGCTATGCCAGAGCCACCGGAAAGGTGGGCGTATGCCTCGCTACTTCAGGTCCCGGAGCTACGAACCTTGTGACAGGTATTGCCACAGCGTTTATGGATTCCGTGCCGGTGGTTGCCATCACGGCCAATGTAGGAAAAGCTCTTTTAGGAAGGGATTCTTTCCAGGAGGTTGATATTGCGGGGATCGTGATGCCTATTACCAAGCACAGCTACATTGTAAAAGATATCACCAAGCTTGCGGATACCATACGCAAAGCTTTCTATATTGCAAAAAGCGGACGTCCCGGGCCTGTGCTCGTGGATGTGACCAAGGACGTTACCGGGGCAGCCTATGAGTATACACCCCGACGTCCGGCTACCATAAACCGTGAGACCAGCGAGATCAGGAAGGCTGATGTGGAAAATGCAGTCCGTATGATCAAAGAAGCGGAGAAGCCTTTTATCTTTAACGGCGGCGGTGCTGTTATCTCAGGGGCATATAAGGAGATTACGGAATTAGCCCACAGGATCCAGGCTCCGGTCTGTGACAGTCTCATGGGAAAAGGTGCTTTTTCCGGGGAGGATCCTCTGTATACAGGTATGCTGGGAATGCATGGGACTAAGACTTCTAATTTAGGCGTAAGCCAATGTGACCTGCTGATCGTGCTGGGTGCAAGATTCAGTGACAGGGTTACAGGAAATGCTCAAACTTTTGCAAAAAATGCAAAAATTCTTCAAATAGATATCGACGCAGCGGAAATCAACAAGAATGTAGTGGTGGATGCTTATATCGAAGGTGATATCAAGGAGGCATTAAGAAGGCTTCTGGAAGAAATCCCGGAGAAAAAACATCCGGAATGGATCGCCCATATCCAGGAATTAAAAGAGCGGTATCCGCTGAATTATGACCATACACAGCTCACAGGTCCCTACGTGATCGAAAAGCTCTATGAGATGACAAAGGGAGATGCGATCGTTGTCACAGATGTGGGGCAGCATCAGATGTGGGCAGCCCAGTATTATAAATTTAAAGAGCCAAGAACCCTGCTTACCTCCGGAGGCCTGGGAACGATGGGTTACGGTCTTGGGGCTGCCATCGGCGCCAAGATGGGAAGGCCGGAGAAAACAGTGGTAAATATAGCAGGGGACGGATGTTTCCGGATGAATATGAATGAAATTGCAACAGCTGTACGCTGCGGCAACCAATTGATCCAGATCATCCTGAACAATCACGTTCTTGGAATGGTACGCCAGTGGCAGACATTGTTCTATGATCACAGATACTCTCATACTATCTTAAACGACGCGGTGGATTTCGTGAAAGTGGCGGAAGGATTGGGAGCAGAGGCAATCCGTGTGACAAAAATAGAAGAGGTGGAGCCGGCATTGGAGAGAGCCCTGGCGGCAAAAGGCCCCATTGTACTGGATTGCTGGATCGACCAGGATTTAAGTGTATTTCCTATGGTGCCGGCAGGGGCAAATATTGATGAGGTGTTTGACGAGGAGGACATGAAAAAAGATGAGCAGAGTATATAATTTTTCCGCAGGACCGGCGGTTCTTCCGGAACCGGTTTTAAAAGAAGTGGCAGAAGAAATGATGGATTATGGCGGAACAGGGATGTCTGTCATGGAAATGAGCCACAGAAGTGCTGCTTTCCAGCAGATCATTGACGAGGCGGAGCAGGACTTAAGAGATCTGATGAACATTCCTGACAACTACAAGGTATTGTTCCTTCAGGGCGGCGCGTCCCAGCAGTTTGCCATGATTCCCATGAACCTGATGAAGAACAAGGTGGCTGATTACATAGTTACTGGCCAGTGGGCAAAGAAGGCTTACCAGGAAGCTCAGAAATACGGCAAGGCCAACAAGATTGCCACTTCTGAGGACGAAACCTTTTCCTATATTCCAGACTGCAGTGATCTGCCCATAAGCCCGGATGCGGATTATGTATATATCTGTGAAAATAATACGATCTACGGAACAAAATTCAAAGAACTTCCGGATACAAAGGGAAAGACATTGGTAGCAGATGTTTCCTCCTGTTTCCTTTCCGAGCCTGTGGATGTGGAGAAATACGGCATCATTTACGGCGGCGTGCAGAAGAATATCGGACCTGCAGGTATGGTTATTGTGATCATCCGCGAGGACCTGATCACAGAAGATGTCCTTCCGGGAACACCTACCATGCTGACCTATAAGACTCATTCAGACGCTGCTTCCCTTTACAATACCCCCAATGCATATTGTATCTATGTATGCGGCAAGGTTTTCAAATGGCTGAAATCCATGGGCGGTCTGGAAGAGATGAAGAAACGCAACGAAGAGAAAGCAAAAATCCTCTATGATTTTCTTGACAGCAGCAAGATGTTTAAAGGTACTGTAGTGCCAAAGGACCGTTCTCTTATGAATGTGCCTTTTGTCACAGGAGACAAAGATTTAGATGCTAAATTTGTCAAAGAAGCCACAGCAGCAGGTCTTGTGAATTTAAAAGGCCACAGAAGTGTGGGCGGCATGCGTGCAAGTATCTATAATGCTATGCCAAAAGAAGGCGTGGAAGCGCTGGTTGCTTTTATGAAGAAGTTTGAGGAGGAAAATGCGTAATGTATCAGTATTATTGCCTGAATCCTATTTCTGAAACAGGATTGCAGTTGTTTGATGAAGCTTATAAGAAATCTGACGCCATAGAAAATTCTGATGCCATACTTGTGAGAAGTGCCAAGATGCATGACATCCAGCTTCCGGAGACTGTTGCTGCCATCGCACGTGCCGGAGCAGGGGTAAACAATATCCCTGTGAAGGAATACTCCGAAAAGGGAGTTGTAGTATTTAACACACCGGGAGCCAACGCCAACGGGGTGAAAGAGCTTGTCCTTGCAGGTATGCTTCTGGCTTCCAGAGATATCGTAGGGGGTATTGAATGGGTGGCACAGCAGAAGGACAGAGATGATATCGATAAGCTGGCAGAGAAGCAGAAGAAACAGTTTGCCGGCTGTGAGATCAGCGGCAAAAGGCTTGGCATCATCGGGCTTGGGGCTATCGGTGCCATGGTGGCAAATGCTGCTTCCAAGCTTGGCATGGAAGTTTACGGTTATGACCCATATATTTCCATTGATGCCGCCTGGAATCTGTCACGCACCATCAAACACAGCAAATCTCTTGACGAGATCTATACCCAGTGTGATTACATTACGATCCATGTGCCCCTTCTTGACAGCACAAAGAAAATGATCAACAAGGACGCCTTTGCCAGAATGAAAGAGGGCGTTGTCATTCTTAACTTTGCCCGTGACCTTTTGGTGGACGAAGAAGCCCTTATTGAAGCCCTTGAAACCGGTAAGGTTAAGAAATATGTCACTGACTTTGCAAATCCTGTTGTGGCAGGCAGAGAAGGAATCCTGGTTACTCCTCATTTGGGAGCATCCACTGAGGAATCGGAAGAAAACTGTGCTGTCATGGCTGTGAAAGAAATCCGTGATTTCCTGGAAAATGGAAATATTAAGAATTCTGTGAATTTTCCAAATTGTGACATGGGTACCTGTGTGGCAGTGGGAAGAATTGCCATCACTCACAAGAATATTCCTAATATCATCAGCCAGATCACCCAGATCCTGGGCGGAGAGGGCCTCAATATTGCTGATATGACAAATAAGAGTAAAGGCGAATACGCATATACCCTTATTGATTTAGAAAGCACAGCCTCCAGGGAAGCCCTGGATGAATTGGGCGCCATCGAAGGCGTTGCCAAGGTACGCGTGGTAAAATAAAGGCTGCCGCCAATCCCCCGGCACGGATTGAGATAGGGAGGTTTTTATGGGCAGGAAAAAAATGCCGGGCTCTCCGGCTAAAAAAGCCAAAAGAGCCCTGCGCAGAATAAAAATGCTGAAACCATTTTATAAAAACCGTAAACGACTGGCTCATATGATAAAAAGCGTGGGGCGGGTTGTGGAAAAAAGACTTTGAAATAACATGTCTGTGACAGGATTAGAAAAAGGGCGTATTTTGCCCTTTTTCTTTTGCTTTATACCGGAACTTAAAGGGGAGGAGTAAGGTTCAGCATTTCTGCAGGTGTTCCGGTAAATATGATATTACCGCCCTTTTCTCCCCCTTCAGGGCCAAGCTGGATCACCCAGTCGCAGTTGCTGATAAGCTGCTGATTATGTTCTACAACTATCACAGTATTTCCCGCATCCGCCATACGGTTAAGAAGGATCAGGAAGTGTTCAATATCCCTGGGATGCAGGCCGATGGTAGGCTCATCCATGAGATACAGGGAAGGCTTTGCCAGATTGCTCCCGATCAATTCCTTTGCAAGCTTAAGGCGCTGGCCTTCACCCCCGGAAAGCGTTGTGAGGCTCTGTCCAAGCTGGAGATATCCAAGTCCCACTTCTATAAGAAGATTGAGGATTTTCATAATTTTTCTGTGCTCTTTAAACAATTCCGCAGCTTCCCTGATGGAAAGATCCAGAATATCTTTAATGGAAAAGCTTTTATACTTAACTGACAGCACTTCTTTGTGGAATTGATTCCCATGGCATACAGGACATTGTATTTTTGTATTTGTAAAGAACAGCATATTATTTTCCACATAACCCAGTCCTTCACAGTTTTCACATCTGCCCCCGGGGGAGTTAAAGGAGAAGTGTCTTGAGGTGAGGCCGGCAGACCTGGCCTGGTCAGTTTTTCCAAGAACAGCCCTGATTTCTGAATACACTTCTGAGTAGGTGGCAATATTTGACCGTTTCATCCTGGTGACAGGTGTCTGTCCCACTTCCACGATCCTGTCAAACTGCTCCAGCCCCCACACTTTGCCGGCTGTGGATCCACATGCTCCCCGGGCCAGTACCTGGAAGATTAAGGTGGATTTACCTGAGCCGGACGGTCCTGTGACAGCAGTAAGACAGCCGGCGGGAATGTGGGCAGAAATGTGTTTCAGGTTAAATTTATCTGCATTTTCAATACATATGGTACCTTTCTTTTGCCTGAAAGTATGCTTGCCGGGATGACGCTCTTTAAGCCAGGAACCTGTCACGGAAGCTTTGTTTCCTTTGATTTGGTCCAGGGTGCCCTTGGCAATGATGCTGCCGCCGTATTTTCCTGAACCAGGCCCCATATCCACAATATAGTCCGCAGCCGCCATCACATCTTCATCATGCTCAATTACCAGCACTGTGTTGTCCAGGTCACGCAGCCTGCGCAGTATTGCCACAAGGCCTTGAGTGTCTCTTGGATGAAGCCCGGCTGTGGGTTCGTCTAAAATATAAATAATACCGGAAAGGTCACAGTCAAGAGCGGCAGCCAGTCTCAGTCTCTGAAACTCCCCTCCGGAAAGGGTGAGAATCTGCCGGTCAAGAGAAAGATAGCCAAGTCCTACCCTCAGGAAACGGTTGAGCTTTGTCTGTATATCCAGGATATACGCCTGTATAAATTCAGAATCCTTGTCAGAAAGAGATGCTTCTAAGTCTTTGCTCCATTGGAATAGCCGTTCTAATGAATAAAAGGAGAGCTGAGGCAGACGAAGACCGTTTACAGTTACATTCCGGCTGAGTGTACACAGGCGTTCGCCGTTACATTCAGGACAGTCTTCAGTATGGAAGTAGGCTCCTAATTGCTTTATATCTCCGTTTTTGTCGGAAAGCCGGCGCATAAGTATGGGGATGACTCCCTCAAACCTGCCTGCAGCAGTTGTCTTTGGGGGCTGGATGTGAGGAAATGTGTGTGCCGCCAGATCGCAGTCAATGCCATGATAGAGGATTTCTTTTTGCAGCTCATTGAAATTGTTCACCGGGATATTGGCAGGGACGGGGATCCCATAATGCCGGAAGGCCGCATACAGTACAGAAATCTGGTACTTTCCATACTGCTTTTCCCAATAGCGCACAGCCCCGTCTTCCAAAGAGAGCGTTTCATCTACAGTATGGGCTTTATTTACCCTATGGATCTTGCCCAATCCTTCACAGACCGGACAGGCTCCTTCCTTAGTGTTAAACGAAAAAAAGGTCCGGGTGATTTTATCCATCCGTTTTCCGCATTGGCTGCAGTACATGTATACATGGAAATCAGAATCTATTTTTTCTGTTTCTTCTTTGCAGTCTGCTGATGAGATCGTGCTGCCGCAGTAAGGACAAATTGTGACTCCCAGCTTTTCATAAATCATGCGCAGATCTGTGTAGATATCGGTTGCCGTTCCCACTGTTGAACGAGGATTTTTATTTGCATCTGTCTGGGAAATCACAATGGCAGGAGAAGCCCCTTGTATGCGGTCCACCTTTGGCTTATGTATTCCCTCTAAGGCCATAGCCTCTAAATATTGACGCTGGCATTCATTGAAAAGTACATCCACAAGCAGTGTGGATTTTCCGGAGCCGGAAAGCCCTGTGAATACCACAAGTTTATTTTTGGGAATTTCCAGAGAAACATTTTTCAGATTGCCTTCGTATGCATTGGTGATCTGGATATTGTGCATGGTACCTCCTTTGTTTTTGGCAAAAGGAAAGAGGGCAGCAAGCCCTCTGACCAGATTCTGCCTGTATGAAGTTGTCAGCGTCCGCAGGAAAGGATGAAATCCAGTACATCCTGGCGGGACGGCATAACACGCAGCGCGCCTTTGCGTGTGGTGATGAGTGATGCAGCCGCATTGGCGAAGGTAAGCATCTCCATGAGATTCTCTTCAGTCAGGTTGTCAAGGCCATGCTCCAGCACGTAGTTCAGTGCGCTTGCACAGAAGGTATCTCCTGCGCCTGTAGTCTCGATGGTGTTTTCCTGAAGGAAAGGAGCAGATTCTACACGTAAATCCTTGTAGTAAGCACGGCTGCCGTCCTTGCCCATGGTAATGAGTACCAGAGGGATATTATATTTTTCACGGATCATAGCGGCCCCTTTGTCATAATCTGTGGTGCCGAACAGGAATTCAACTTCGTTGTCAGAAATTTTCAGTACATCACACTTAGTCATACCGTATTCTATTTCCACCCTTGCATCCTCCAGTGATTTCCAGAGGGGCGGACGGAGATTGGGGTCAAAAGTAATGATACAGTCAGAACGCTTTGCTGTTTCGATGGCATGGCGTGTAGCTTCGCGTATTCCCTCATGAGTGGAGGATAAGGTGCCGAAGTGGAAAATCTTGGAATTGGAGATCAAGTCTTCCTGTACTTCTTCTTTTGTCAGCATCATGTCTGCACCTGGGTTACGGTAGAAGGAAAAATCCCGGTCGCCGTCCGGATAAGTATGTACAAAGGCCAGAGTGGTATGTACTTCTTCATCCATAATAAGATTGCGGGTATCGATACCTACTTCTTCCACAGCTTTTTTTAACTGTTCGCCGAACATGTCTTTTCCTACTTTGCCGATAAAAGCTGTTTTCTTTCCAAGACGTTCAAGCATTGCAAGCACATTACAGGGAGCGCCGCCGGGATTGGCCTCCAGAAGGGGATTGCCCTGGGTGCTTGACCCGTTTTCCGTGAAATCAATTAACAGCTCACCGATGGCTGTCACATCATATAATTTGTTGTTCATGATCAAAGTCCTCCTTTGGTTCCTCAAACCATACAAACATGGATAAAGTATGGTGCTAATTTCAATTTATCGCAGTAACATTGTTTTGTCAAACAATTTCCTTTATTTTTATCCAAAAAAATGATAAAATGAAATACAGATGTAACTGTTCATGGTTCTGAACAGTTACATACAGGTAATACCTGCGGCGGGCTTGTCCGCCCCAGATTGGTGAAAGAAGTACTGCCAGTCTGTTCCCGATAATTTAGCTTTGGAGGTAGTTATTATGGACGAAAAAATTTACAGCTATATGGATTGGCCAAGGATTGAAGCGGTGGTTTACGGGGAGGAAGCATCTCCTAAGGATGTGATGGGCCCCAGACTTACAGCTGATGGTATACTTGTACAGGGATTTTTTCCCGATGCAGAAGCGGCAGAGGTGCTGGCAGGAAGAAAGGCATATCCCATGGAGAGACAGGATGAAGCAGGCTATTTTGCAGCTTTGATACCTGGAAGGAAGGTTCCGGCTTACCGTTTCCGTGTGAAATGGGGAGAGAGGACAGAAGAATTTGCTGATCCATACGCATTTCCGGGACAGATTACAGAAGATGAGGAAAAAGCTTTCTGCGCAGGTGTTTATTATAAGGCTTACGAGAAGCTGGGTGCGCACCCCATGACCGTAAACGGTGTGGAGGGAACGCATTTTGCAGTCTGGGCTCCCAATGCCATGCGTGTGAGTGTGGTTGGGGAATTTAATAACTGGGACGGCCGCAGTCTTCTTATGCATAAGATGCCCATGTCAGGGATTTTTGAGATTTTTGTACCCGGCGTAAAGGCGGGTGCCTCTTATAAATACGAAATCAAGATTAAGGGAGGAGCGCTCCTGCTGAAAGCAGACCCTTATGCAAATGCATCAGAACAGCCTCGCTCCTGTGCATCCGTGGTGGCAGATCTGAGAGGATTTGCCTGGAATGATGAGAAATGGATGAAGGAACGGAAGAAATACCAGGACCGCCGCCAGCCGGTGTCCATCTATGAGACGAGCCTTACAGACTGGGAATCAGGGGCAGATTTGGTAAAATTTGTATCCGGCCTTGGATATACTCATGTAGAGCTGCTGCCTGTAATGGAATACCTTGATGACAGTACAAACGGATACGGTACCTCTGCATATTATGCGCCTACCACCCGGTTTGGTTCTCCGGAGGATTTTCAGAAGCTGGTGGATGAGCTGCACCAGGCAGGCGTGGGCGTGATCCTTGACTGGACTCCTGCTCAGTTTCCGCGCTTTGACGGGGGTATGGAATCCTTTGACGGCACGCCTCTTTATGAGGTACAGAATCCTGCATTGGCGGTACATCCTATGTGGGGCACAATGCTTTACAATTACGAAAGCCCTATGGTGAGGGATTTCCTCATCGCCAATGCCTGCTACTGGATGGAGGTATATCATGCAGACGGTCTCAGGATGGACGATGTGGATGCCATGCTGTACCTGGACTATGGCAGGAATCCGGGGGAATGGACGCCTAATCTCTATGGATCTAACGAGAATCTTTTTGCTGTGGAATTTATCAAACACTTAAATTCCATTGTGAAAAAAAGAAATCCGGGCGTCCTTCTCATTGCCCAGGAGGACGGACTGTGGCCGGAACTGACAGACACGGTGGAGAATGACCACCTTGGTTTTGATTATAAATGGAGCGGCGGGTGGACGGCAGATTTCCTCTCTTATCTGTCAGAAGACCCTATCCGCCGCAGAGACTGTCATGACCAGCTCACCCTGTCAACGGTATATGCATACTGTGAACACTATGTACTCACCTTGGCCCGGAGAGACGTGGGAAATCTGGAAAACTTCATGAATAAGCTTCCCGGCTCCGATGAACAGAAGCTTGCCCAGGTGAGGGCGGCCTACGCCTATATGATGCTTCATCCCGGCTGTAAGATGATGGCTCCCGACCCGCAGCTTCCCAAAGAGCTTGGGGCATGCATTCTGGATTTAAACCAACTCTATAGCTCTAAGCCGGCTCTCTATACAAAGGATGACGATTATGACGGCTTTGAATGGATCCAGCTCATGAAATATGAAGAGAATGTCCTCACCTTCCTGAGAAAAACAGATAAGCCGGAGGAGACACTTCTGGCAGTCTGTAACTTTGCCGCCGTACCTCACGAGGATTATAAGGTAGGTGTCCCATTCTACGGCAAGTACAAAGAAGTATTTAACAGCGACCAGAAGAAATACGGCGGCTGGGGAACACTGAACACCCGTATGAAAACAGCAAAAAAAGAAGAATGGGATGAGAGAGAATATTCCATCAGCCTGAAGGTCCCTGCCCTTGGGGTGACAGTATTCACCTGTACTCCGGCAGAGGAAAAGACAGCAAAAAAGACCGTGAAAAAGACTGCCGGAAAAAAAACAGCAGTCAAAAAGGCAGCGTCAAAACCGGCAGCTGAAACAACGGAAAAGTCGGTAATTAAGCCAGCAGTTGATACAACGACAAAGCCGGCAGCTGAAGCAACGGCAAAGTCGGCAGCCAAGCCAGCAGCTGAAGCAACGGCAAAGTCGGTAGCCAAGCCGGCAGTTGACACAACAGCCAAGCCGGAAGTTAAAAAACGCGGAGGAAAAACGGTAACTAAGGCAGCAGCCAAGTCAAAGGGTGAAACCTTGTCTAAAACGGAGGTTACGAAGACGGAGATAACGAAGACTGCATCCAAGTCCACAGCCGGAGCAGAGCAAAAGGCTTCTGCCAGGAAAACAACGGCGAAGCAGACAAAAGATGCGCCGGAACAAAAAAAGTAAACAGCACCTTAGATTGATATATATTTTGAAATGCCCTGTTGGATTCACTTACCTATAATACTTCTCATACTATAAGTTTTATAGGTAAATCCCGTGGATTTCCGGGGCATTTCCTTTAGATGTCGGGTTGATTTACCTATAAGATTGCCGCTGTTACAAATTTTATAGGTAATTTCCGAGTATTTTTGAGCCATTTCCTTCGGATGGCGGATTGATTTACCTATAAGATTGCCACTATTACAAATTTTATAGGTATTTTCCGAGTGATTTCAGGGTATTTCCTTCGGATGGCGGTTAGATTTACCTATAAGATTGCCGCCGCTACAAATTTTATAGGTATTTTTCCAAAGATCCCCTTCAATTGAGGAATGAAAATACCTATAAAATTCGTTGGATCACTAATTTTATGGGTATTCTCATCCTGTGACCCAAGTAAATCTTTCTTCCCAGCTCTTTACAAAACAATATTTCTGTTAACTGTACTATCAGCGCAGCCCGCTATGCCTTCCTTATCGGAGCCAAATAACCCACAAATTGTGACGTACATCTTGCCGAAAGCAATTTTTAAACACATTCTAATCTAAAAAATCCGCATTCCGGAGACCGGAAGCGGATTCTCTAAACCCTTCTATATCAGGGCTTCATATAAGCTGGAAAAGAGACTCGAACTCTCGACCCCTTCATTACGAGTGAAGTGCTCTACCGACTGAGCTATTCCAGCTTGTGTTGGACACAAGTGATATTATACCGTATTTTCCTGAAAAATCAAGTGATTTTTTATATTTTTTTCAGGCCACACACAGAGCGTACACAGAGTCCGGACACGCAGCCCATACATGTAGCCCGTACACAGAGCCCGGACACGCAGCCCACACATGTAGCCCCGATACGCAGCCCGGACATGGTGTGCATAATGCCCAGAGGAAGGTAAGGAGAAAGAACCTTGCAATCGTGCACTGACACATTCATATGCAGCACTGTAAGGCTAAACATGAATGTGTCAGCACACCAGGTTTCCTTCTCCTCCCCGCCCTGCGATCTTTCGGCGGGGAGAGCCTTACTGTGCCATAATAATTCCGCCATTAAGAAATTCACAAAGATAACATACTAATTCTTTTGGAGATGGTTTTGTGACAAGCCGCCTTCCGGCAATGTGTTCCAACTTTTTACGGTCCCCATAGTCCCAACAGTCGTGGGCGGCACGGGCGACGCTACGGGAGATAGATACAGTAGACAGACCGATTTCTGAGGAAATAACCGGATATATTTGCTTTTCAAGGCAGAATCCCTGATAAATAGGAATCTGACAGCAATGGTATACTACCAGCGCAAGATGATAGTAGCATTTGTTGCTGGGATGCCCTGAGATAGAGCGTATGATGGTTATAACGTCTTGCAGCGTCATGATAATGCCTCCTTCCGAGCTTATTATGACGCAAAGGTGACCGAATTGTGTGGTAATAGACAGGATTAGACAAAAACTGATTAAATTAGACATTACTGTCCTTAAAACCTGCACAAAAAGACGCAGCCCCTCTAATTTTTGCGGGACTGCGTTCTTTTGTGCAGGGATTTTACTCATCTTCCCTGACAATATCCTCAAGCACGCGGATGAGATCGTGGAGATTTTCCAGTCTTTCATCTTTTTCAAGGATACGATTTTTTAGATCAATGGACAAGGTTTCAAATTTTTCCCGGATTTCCGGGGAGATATAGGATGCCATATCATCACCTCAATATAAGGATGTACAGGTTATTTATAAAATATACAATTTACTTCGAAAGTCCCTGTAACTGTTCAGACAGGTCTGGGCATATTCTGGGGTGACTGTACGGAAACATGACGGCAGCAGGCATCCGGCTTTTTGCCAAGGAACATGCTGCGGCAAATTTGGGAAAGAAATATGTTACCATATACTAGATAAAAATAGTTCATTATAAAAATTCATATTTGCAAAGCAGAGATTTTATGCTAAGATATAAGTTAATGGTTTTATGTTATGCATCCAGCCCGTTGAAAGCCCTCTGCGGCGAGGGGATGGATGTCTGTGCAATAAATAGGCACACCTGTCTGAACTATTACTTTGTGTTAATATAAGATGATGTCGGGGTCAAAAGGGAGCCGGGGCAGGCGCTGTCCTCTTCAGGCAGACACTCGCTTCCCTTCAACTAAGTAC